>CACZJF010000009.1 GCA_902781455.1 uncultured Lachnospiraceae bacterium
TTCGCCAATCGATGCCAGTCTGGGATATTTACTACTTTTCAAGGTTCATCTGAGCCTTATTTTTTTGCTCAGGGTTTTCATACGTCACTTGACACTACCGAATAGCGGATTTGTTTCCTCAATCGTTGCAGTAACCTCTGCTACAAAATTCTTCCAATCCGAGGGAACGTAAACATTCAAAACCTGATCCGGACCAGGTCCCAGATCGCAAGAGCCGGTATTGAACTTTACTTTGATCTGTTTCAACGCCTTCTTGTTATTTGAGTAAATACTTGGATCTTCTTCTCCCTGATACCAGCAAAACTTAACTCCATCAATCTTCTTTTCTTTTTCTTCATACCACTCTTCTGATGACTTTTTCTTCTTTACTGTCACCTTACAGCGATACGTCTTCTTCCCACTCCTGACCGTAATGACAGCTTTTCCTGCCTTACGGGCTGTCAGACGAACCGTGTGTTTCGTCTGTTTCGAAATGGAAACGACCTTTCTATTGTTGGTCTTCCATTTGGGCTTCTTTTTGTTTCCTTTCAGCCTCAATGTGCAGGATTCTCCCACTTTCAGTGATACTTTCTTTTTTGACAGTTTTGGAGATGCAAAAACAGGAACCGACACTTGAAGAAGCATAAGCATCATAATAACGGCCAATAACAAATAATGTCTTCTTCTCATTTTTCACTCCCTTTATCCATCTATCTTCCCTTCTGCCGCACTGTGTATCCACAGTTTTGTCTGCACAAGTTATTGTAACAAACGCCAATTTCGATTGCAAGTCTGCCGGAGGCTGTCACTTTGCCGCTGGACGCTGCTTACCCAAGCAACTCCGGCATCGGATTGACGCCCGCTTTCAGGAAGATCCCGACAAGCACCGCAACGACCAGCGCATAGATCAGGCACGGAATGATGTTCGTCCGGATCAGCCTGCCCTCATTGCCGTTTGTCCCGGTCGTCGCGCAGACCGCGACAATATTGTGGACACAAATCATGTTGCCGATCGCGCCGCCCATCGCCTGAAGCGCAACGATCAGAACCTGCGACAGCCCGAGAATTGAGGCCGTCTCAAACTGGATCGAGGCAAACAGCGTATTCGAAACCGTGTTGGAGCCAGACATAAATGCGCCCAGCACACCGATCAGCGGAGCTGCCAGGAAATACGCACCTGAGAAAAGAACGGCCATTGCATTGGAAAGCGTATACAGCATGGAGTCATTTGCATCGGTTCCTGTATAGCGGTAGAGGTTGACCATCGCCACACCGAACAGCAGCGCGATCGCCGCCCCGGAAATCTGCTTCGCAGTTTTCTTCAGCGCCCTGCCGGCATCTCCCGCGTGCATACCATGGAAAAACACCGTGACAAGCGCGATCGGCAGGAACGGGAAAATCCCCGGATTGTACAAAAACTTAAAATCCCAGTTTACACTCTCGGTTCCCAGAATATTGTGCACATGCAGGATCAGCGGATCCGAATTCAGGATCGCCTTGATCCCAAATATGTCAACACGTGTCAATACCAGAAGAATTCCGATGATCACATAAGGCATCCACGCCTTGAAGGGACTCAGCCCGGTATCCTGGACTTTGTTCTTCGTGCCGCCTGTTCCCCAGTATTCCTCTCCCCATGCTTCATAGCCTTCGAAAGACCAAACTCTTTTTGGAACAAACAGGCCCTTCTTCACTGCAAAAATCAGGATCGGCAGTGCTCCGATAAATGCAATCATGCTTGTCAGATCCGGCCCTGCGAAGATTCCCATCACCAGATAGATCGCCGAGACCACAAGACCGGTAAACAGGCAGAACGGAAGCGCTTCAAACGCATCCTTGAAACTGTGCCTCTTCCCGAATACCTTGCACAGAACCATCACACCGATAAAAACGATCAGGGTTCCGCCGATACAATGCGGAATCACCACCCACTTTGTCAGAGCCCTCGTAAATGTATCCGGATCTCCTCCTCTGGCAATGACCGCGTCACGCACCGTCGCGGAAGCAGTCAGAAGCGGAACGCCGACCGGGCCCGGCTCAACCGGCCAGGAATTATAGATCAGGCAGACCGTCGCGGCTGCCAGCGGCGGGAATCCCAGACCGATCAGGATCGGGGCCGCAAGCGCCGCCGGTGTACCGAAGCCCGCCGTTCCCTCGATGAAACCCGCAAAAACGAAACCAACCAGGACACACTGGATCCGCGCGTCCATGGTGATATGCGAAAACATATTGTTAATGGCTGCCATGGCACCCGACATGCGAAGCACATTCATCAGCAGGATTGCGCCGAAGATAATCATCAGAATCTCGGAAGCGCTCAGGAAACCAAGCACCGTCTCCGATGAAATCTTCAGAAGATCCATCTTCCAGACCGCCGCCGCAAGGATCGCGGCGAACAGCCACGAAAGCGGCATTGCCCTCTTCGCCGGCCAGGAAAACACAGTCATCAGAATCACACACAGCAGGATCGGACCTGCAGCAGCTAACGTTATCATGTTACTCTCCATTCCTCCGCCCGCAGGCGGCATACATCAATAATCTTCATTCAAACGACGCCATGAGGCGGCATACTACACATCCTCCCAGAACAGTTCGTCCAGTGTCCGGTCCAGTTTCTTACAGATCTTCACACAAAGACGAATCGTCGGATTGTAATCTCCCTTCTCAATCGCGCTGATGGTCTGTCGGGAAACCCCGACCTCCCTGGCCAGCTCCTCCTGGGAAAGATCCTTTGCAGCCCGCGCACTCTTCAGCCGTAAATTCTTCATCACTCCACCTCTTCCTCCGGCTTCATACGCCGGATCAGTGTTGTAGTCAGAATGGTCGTAAACAACGGAATACAAAGGACGATCATCATTCGTTCGTCCCTGCATGGTGTTCTAAGGTCAGCAAAAACGCCTTCCGCTAAAAGCCTGATCAGAAACACAACCGCAACAACCTCGATCACAGCAATCACAGCAAGGAAGGCTGCATTTCTCGACCCGGCACGGTTCATGCCATAATAGGAATCATGCAGGATGCTGTAACCGACAATCACACTCCCACTGATCATGACACCCAGAAAGACCGCATTCACCGCCGTCAGAAAATGCACGTCGAGCGCCTGTTCCAGCAGGAAGCACACTGCCCAGTACAGAATCATCGCATAGAAGCCGTACCACGCACCTCTTCCCCTGATTTCCAGCTGCATCTCATCGTATTCGTTCCGGATCTTATTCTGCCTGAGCTTCTCACATACAATCACGATTGCAACAAAAATGACCGGTATGAAAGAGATTAGATTAGACATGCTGTTTCACCTCCATCACATGACAGCAACCACTACGCACCACGCTGCAGCCATACTACTGTGATATCTCCTGTCATAAAAAATCTGCTGCAACCTGCTGCAAAGCAGCCCCTCACCCTCACCCTCACAGCGCAAGCCGCATGGCAAGATGCTATTACTGATGGCGTCAGTATAGTGCATTCATTACATTATGTCAAATATATTTGTCATCTTTCGTATAATTACAGCAGAGGCGGTCAACCTCTGCCGAATCAGCTGTTATTCAGAATCAAGATACTTACAGGAAATCTGCCGGCCTGATACGCAGATCCGGATAAATTGCACCTGGAATCTCGTCCTCAAAAGAATAGATCGTCATTGACTCCTGTTGTCCAGTAAAATCGTATGCAATTACAATTTTCTTTCCCGGATCCATCATCCAGCATTCCCGGACTCCGGCCGCATGATACTTAAACAGTTTTATGCTCATATCCTTGCTGGCGGTTCCTGGAGACAGTACTTCCACCACCCAGTCCGGCGCCCCGTGACAGCCTTTCTCATCCAGCTTTGACAGATCACACACCACCGTGAGATCCGGCTCCAGATAGGTCTCTTCATCATCGAAGGGATACACTGCAAACGGCGGAATATACACTTCACAGGATCCACCTTGGGAGCGGATATAATTTGCTACAGACAGATGCATTCCTCCCGCAATCTTCTGATGTGTCCTTGTGGGTGTGGCCAGATAGTAGAGTCTGCCATCAATCAGTTCTGCCCTTACCCCTTCCGGAAGAGCATAGATATCTTCTATGGTATACTTTCGTTCTTCTGAACTGCCATATGCCAGCGCTGTTTCCCTCACTGCGGAAGGCTGTCCGGCAGGTACCCTGGTCTTATATTTTTCTTTTCCATTCAATGCTGCAGAGAGTGCTTCCAGCGTCTTCTGTCTTGGAGCCTTTGAAACACCTGCCATTACCTTCTGTACAGTTCCCAGTGGTAATCCTGAAAGCTTCGCCAATGTCTCGTTGCTGTATCCAAGTTCCTGCTTTCTTTGTTTCATCTCCTGTATCGTCATAACGCCCCCCTCCTTGTACGATGACTTGCAAACAGCTTCTGTTCCGCAAGGGCCGCAAGTCCTTTTGTCATCATTGCTTCACGCCATAATCGTACCATATCAGAACCTTTATGTCGATTCAATTCCATACTATTTCAATAATATTTCCATTTTGTGTTTCCAAATAATATCCTTTTCTTCTCCTCCTGATTACGCTGAAAGAATTGCATCAGACGCAAAAAGAGTACCCGGAAACGAGTACTCTTAACGTTATATCCATCATCGCCGTGTCAAAACGACCGGCGTCCGATGAGATATGATTCTCAATTACACAGAAATCTCAGCGCACACACTCTCGTGTAATGGAGGCAAGATCCGGCGTGCCGCACATCTTCATCGTGTCTGCCAGTTCCTTTCCAAGCTTCTGTGTGTAAGCCTTCACACCCTCCTGCTTTCCGCCATACACCGCGGTAACATAAGGCCGTGCACAGACAACCCCGTCAGCGCCGAGAGCCAGAGCCTTGAATACATCGACACCGTCCCTGATTCCGCCGTCAACCAGGATCAACATCCGGTCACCGACCGCGTCCGCAATCTCCGGCAGAACTTCCGCCGTCGCAGGACACTGATCCAGAACACGTCCGCCATGATTCGATACAATGATCGCGGAAGCGCCTGCCTCCAAGGCCTTCTTCGCGCCTTTCACAGTCATGATGCCCTTGACGATAAACGGTTTTCCGGATGCCTTGATAATCTCCCTCAATTCGTCCACCGTCTTGCTGCCGGCGGGCGGATTCAGGTTCTGCAGGAACGGAAGTCCTGCCGCGTCCACGTCCATCGCCACGGCAAAACAGCCAGACGCACGGACAAGGGCAAACTTCTCTTCCAGCGTATTCACATCCCATGGCTTGACAGTCGGGACAGCCTTGCCGCCAACGTTCGCGATCGCCTTGCTTGCTGCCTGCATGACAGCCGGATTCGTTCCATCTCCTGTAAATGCAAGGATTCCTGCTTCTGCACAGCCGGAAACGAGAATGTCATTGTAAGCAACGTCATCCATCAGATCTCCATAATGAAGATTCACTGCGCCGACCGGGCCTGCAAAGATCGGATACTTCATGGAATAACCGAAAAAGTCAAAGCTCGTATCCGGGGTAAAGTTCTCGCACAGGGTATCCATGTTGATCCGGATCTTCTTCCACTCTTCAAAATTACGGATCGCGGTATCACCATATCCCTTAGCGCCAGGCCCCGGCATCGTGCTGCGGCAGGCTCTTCCGTTACAGACAGGACATGCCTTGCAAGGACCCATGTTTCCCTGCGCATTTTCCAATACTTCCTGATAGGTCATGCTATCTCCTCCCTCAATTCACAACCACTTTGACTTTCAGTTTCTTCTTTCCACTCTTTATCACGATCACCGCCGAGCCCTTCTTCTTTGCTTTGAGGACTCCGGATTTTGTGACCTTCACCACACTCTTGTTCTTCGAAATGTACGTGATCTTCTGAGCGGAGGTGACCGGATACAGTTCCGGTTTCAGCGCAAGCTTATCACCAACAGACAGATACACTTTCCTGGAAGCGATCTGAATCTTCTTTGTCTTAACCTTCTTTTTCTGGACTTTGATCCGGAATGTTACCTTCTTTCCGCTTGCGCATGAAGCAGTAATCGTTACACTTCCGGTCTTCTTTCCTGCAGTGATCGCGCAGGTACCGTCCTCATTCCAGCGCACGGTCGCCTTCTTCTTATCAGAAGACACCATCTTTACTACCTTGTCTTCGCCAGCAAGGCCAATGACCTTTAGTGCTTTCGTCGTCTGCTTCTTCTTCAGCGGAACACGATAAGTGACATTCGCATGCGGTTTGGAATATTCATACTTCTCTTTATGGGCTTCTTCCGCCTTCTCTTTGAGCGAAGCAATCGTCTGCTCGGCCTTATCCAGTTTACTGAAGTTCGTCACCAGATCCTGCTGTTCGGGAGACAATGAATAATATCTCTTCATTAAGACTTCCACCGCTGCCTTATCCTGAAGCGTGACAGAGGAAGACAGTCTGTTGATTGCATCGATGATATCCTTAACTTCCTTTTCCAAGGCAGCAATCTGTTGCTCTGCTCTTTTCAATGTATTGAAATTCGTAACAAGATTCTTCTGCTCTTGAATCAGAAGATCATAACTATCTCTCAATGACTCAACAGTATCTTTATTTATCAGAGTGACAGTAGAAGGAAGTTTATTAATTCCGGCAACCAATTCAGTTGCGGGGAAAGTATCCAGCTTCCACTTCGCAGTGTATTTAGCATCATCCAATACGATACTGCTTATTTCGGGACTCCATCCAGTAAAAAGGTAACCTTTTTTTCCTGTTGTTTTCGGCGGAGCAGGAGTTGATGAACCACGCCTGACATCAGTTACTGTCACGGAAGAAAAGGCACCATGATCTCCTGGCGCAAATGTTACCTTGTACTTGATTAAACCAAACGCATTCGCAAAACCATATCCATAGTAAGGATCTTTGCCAACAGCTCCCAGATCTTCCGCGTTTTTACAGATCATGTTTTCGATATCTGAAGGAGAGTAATTCTTATTCATCAGTTTCAACATGGCAGCCAAAGCTGTAACATGCGGAGCGGCCATTGATGTCCCGGAAAGCGATTTATACTTATTATAATCATTCTCTGAGGTATTTATAATGGAACTATATATATAATTACCAGGAGCAACTACGTCCAGCGAATTCCCAAAATTACTATAGCTTTCTATCTTCTTGTCCTTGTCTGCTGATCCAACAACAATACATTTGGTAATATAGGCAGGGGCAACATTTTGACTATCGATATTCACCGGTACAGACACACCGTTTTCTTTGACACCGTTTCCCGCACTTGATACTACAGCAACTCCATCATTAACAGCAGTATTAATAGTTGCTTCAAGTGTTTCGCTCTTGGTATTATTTGCATTAAAACTTAAATTGATCACTTCTGCCCCATGTGTTTTTGCGTGTTTTATTCCCTCACATATAGTTGATATACAGCCTGTATTTGTTGCAGATCGAAGAACCCTGATGGGAATGATTTTCACGTTCAGACCTAACGTACACTGTGCCACAATCCCCGCTACATGAGTTCCATGATGAGAGCGCAAGTTAGGAGTCTGAAGAGATTCATCAGCACTATCATAAATCTCACCCTCTTTAAAAGGATTATCTTCCTCTGATGAGCAAAAACAATCATCTTTTACATAACTTTCAGCATCTTCTGTAGCAAGACGATCTGTTAATAATGGATGTGTAAATGAGATGCCTGTATCCAATATCGCTACCTTAACCTCGCGATTATTATACCCTCTATCAATTAGATACTGTGCAAACAGATCGAGCCCCATCTTTTCAATTCCCCAGTCCTTATTATCTGTCGATGATGAAGAAGCAATAAAATTGAAAGGCTCCTCCTGCGCAAACACAGGGATATCCGGCTCCACATAGAATACAGACGCTTCCTGCTCCAGCTTCTGCTGCGCTCTTCTCGCAGCCAAAGAAGATTCGAACTGAATGATGTAGTGTCCGTCTCTGTCTCTGATCGCATCTACAGCACCGTAATCGTCCGGATCCAGAGTGCTGTCATAAGATTTTACAATCAGACGTTCATTGATATATGGGTTCTTCGCTGCCTGCTGACGTGTCACATCTTTATCATATTCTGACGTCATCTCAATCAGCTCATTCTGGAACTTCTGGTCAGAAAGTCTCGGAATCGGATCTGCGAACGCGGGAATTGCAAAGAAAAAGACTACACAAAAGACAACGGCAAGATAGATACCGTCTTGAATGAATGATGCTGTTTTGTTTCCGCATGCTTTGATCTGATGCGTCACTACTGTAACTCCCCTGATTATCCTGAACAGCCCTTGTTTTGGGCCACTTGCTCACTTCCTCCGCCTGGTGTGTGCTTTCGCTTCATACGCCGAGTCTCAGAGAAGCCAAGTGTTCCAAAGCCTTACACCGGCAGACATTAGCTGGCATTATATCACTTCCCCAGAAATTCTTCCAGTAACTCTCTGGACGGAAGTTCCGCATACTGACAGCAGGACAGGTATTTCCACCTGTGCATCACCCGAAGCGGCATGATGGTATAGCCTTCCAGCCTGCCCTCCTGTCCGGAGATCGCGGAATGAAAATACTTCTTGACATGATGTCCGCCGCTTTTCTTCACGCGTTCAAGGACGGTCGTCATATCATAGAATTCGCAGAAGCTGTCGCTCTCTTCCGGCGCTATGTATCGTTCGGCATACTGTCTCACAATCTTGTCGGAGTCGGAATCCAGTTCGGTCAGTTTCGCCTGGTCCGCATCGAGATACAGGTTGGTCACAGTGCCGTCCTCGTCAAACAGGTCGACACGGAAGAAAGAGCTCAGAACATATTGTTCCGCAAGCCGGATTCCTTCACTCTGAATCTCACGCGCAGATTCTCCGAGAATCATCACAATGACCAGAAATGCTGCGCGATCCCCTTCACGGCTGATGAACATCACTTCATTATTGAACAGGACGCCGTTGATCAGCAGCTCTCCCTTGATACGTCCGGCCGCCTCCGCTCTTCTGGTAAGCCGCAGAAAAGCAGTATTCTCCGCAAGTGTCGGAACATTGGCACGTCCCTGTGCCGTATCAATATCCTTGATCTGCACTGCATGGAGAAATTTATTATAAGCTTCATTTGCGTACAAAAAGTGAATTTCGCCCGCATCTGTCGTTTCTATAATCGTCATCGGAATACGGTTTTTCACTTCAAGCGGTTTGTCAATCATCGGTGTCGCGCTGAGCAGATTGATCTTGCCGATCCTGGAATAATAACGGTTGCTGGATGGTCTTTCTATCTCAAAACGATGTGGTGATTTCTCCTGAAGCAGATCCATGTTCAGATCTCTTGGAAGCTGTGCAGGACAGGAAAACAGGAAGCCCTGCAGTTTTTCGCAGCCTGCTTCCAGCAGAAAATCATACTGTTCCTGCGTCTCAACGCCTTCCGCGAGTGTCTCCATGCCGAGCCGCTTTGCCATGTTGATCACAGACGCAAGAATGGTCCCTGTCCGCGGATTCTCGGAAAGCTGTCTGAGAAATGACATATCGATCTTCAATACATCGAAGTGATACATCTGCAGGTTATTCAACGAACTGTACCCTGAGCCGAAATCATCCATCCAGATCTCATATCCCAGTTCCCTGAATTGATCGATAATACCTGCCATGAACTTAGCGTGAGCAATGGCGCTTTCCGTTATCTCGATATGAAGCAGTTCTCTGGGAATATCATATTCTTCCCTGCACTTCTCAATCTCTTTGACGGTGTCCATCAGCCGGAAGTCGACACGGGACAGATTCACAGAAACCGGAACCACTTTCCAATTATAATCCAGTGCCTTGCGGATATCCCTGCAGACAGTCCGGACGATATGCAGGTCAAGCTTGTGAATCAGGGCCTCCTGCTCCAGCAGAGGAATGAAAACCCCTGGTGAAATGATGCCGTAAACAGGGTCGATCCAACGCGCAAGCGCCTCATAGCCACAGCATTCCTTTGTCAGTACACGAATCTCAGCCTGATAGAAGGGCTGGATCGCACCATTCTCACAGGCCTTTTCAAAATTCCGCAGCAGATATTGCTGTAGTTCAAGAACCTTGGAAACCTCGTCCCTGTAGATCTGAAACGACTCTTTGTTCTTTTCCGCATAAGAGCAGGCAAGCTTCGCACGGTCCAGCGCACCAAAAACGTCCGGGATACGGTCGCACTGCGCGATACCGGCTTTCAGGATCATTCTGGAACCGCGGGGAATCTTTACCAGCTCCGCCTGCAGCTTTTCCAGATTCTCAATAATAAGGTCCGGATTCATGTCCGGAATCACAATCACAAAATGATGTGAACTCTCACGTGCCGGGTAAGCGGAAGAAAAATTCTCCAGAATCTTCCCCGCAACAGCATGAAGGAACCGATTCCCATGCTCATAGCCATAGTTCAGATTCAGTGTCTTAAACTTTGGGATGGTCATGTAAACCATGCAGCAATGCTGAAACCAGTCATCCGCTGTCGACTGGATATAATGAATCATCCCGTCCATCGAAAGAAGGCCGGTCAGATCATCCCGCTCATACTTGCTGTCCAGTTGCTTCATCACTGACATAATGCACCACTCCTTTTTAGAGATTGTAACATGAAAGTGGTACATGTACAAATAAGTAATTTGCTAACCGGAATTGCTCTGGTAGAGTCACTGATATTTCACCTGAACAGCTCCTTCCAGGTCTGTTCTCCGGTATGGCACACCGGCTGCCTCTACCCGCCCGAGCATTTCTCCTGCCGGATGCCCATACCGGTTATTCTTTCCGCAGGAGATCAGCACCAGATCCGGCTTCACCATCTCCAGCAGCCCGGCAGAGGTTGCGTTCTTGCTTCCATGATGTCCGGCGATCAGGATCGTTTTATTTCCGCTTTCCAGGCCGGATGTCTTCCAGTTATTCTGACAGAAGAACGGACTGTTGCTCCATGCCCGGACAAACATCTCCTCTCCTTCTTTTTCCAGGTCTCCCATAAACAGAATCTGCAGATCATGGTACTTCAGAAGCATCACAATACAGTCCTGATTGGCATCGCCGGTGATCCGGTCCGCGGACGGACTTAAGATGTCAAGACGCATACCGTCCTGTTCCAGCTTTGCGCCTGCGCTGACGCTTCCTGCCTTAATCTGATGAATTCCCGCAAGCGAAAGGATCTCCGACAGCCTCTCATCAGCGCATGGAAGATCAGGAACAAGGATCTGCCCAATCGTCACATCACCCGCATTGTGGCCGGCCAGATTCCGGTGATAGCATTGAAGCATCTGCTGCAGTCCATTGACATGATCCTGATCCCCGTGCGACAGGAAAACCACATCAACCCTCCGGATTCCGTAATACTTCAGGGTGCTGTCAATTCTGTACTCCCAGACATTCTCTACAGAACTGGAGCCAGCATCAAACAGATAGACACTGCCTTTGTTTTCGATCAGATTACAGCTCCCCTGCCCGATATCCAGGCAGGTATAGCGAAAGTCCACAGGTGCCCGAAAGCTGATCATGATAATCAGAAAAGCCATCCCTCCGAAAACCGCAGTTCTCTTACAGTTTCTTTGAAAAACACCTGGCCTTGTGTGCATCACCCATACCACACTCACGATCAGGACCATATAATATGCGATCACCTGCCACAGGGAAGGCCTTCCCAGAATCAATACGCTGCCCGGAAGATCCTGCTCCAGAGTGCAGATCAACCGGATTCCCTTCAGCAGGAACCTGCAGGGCCAGGCACATGTCTTTCCGATCGTCAGGAGTGCAGCACTGCCTGTCATCAAACCCAGCCCGCCTCCGATACAGCCGATCAGGCCAAATCCCAGAAGGATACTCAAAAGAGGCAGGAAAAGCGGATACAGCAGGGATGAAAATGGCGCTGCCTGATAGAAAAACCACAGGACAGCCGGAAATGAGCCGAGCCACAGGCAGACAGAAGAGCATACTTTTTTCTGCCAGGCATACCGGGGTCTGAAGACGCGAAAAGCGGCTGGTGACAGATACTCCAGCGACAGAATGCAGATCATGGACATCAGGAATGCGCTGTCTTTCAGCGCATACGGCTGTCTGATCAGAATCACACATGCGGCACCCGACAGAGTACTCAAAGCATCCCTGGTTCTGCCGAAGATCTGACTCCCCAGCCAGATGGTAAATGTCACCAGTGCTCTTTGCGCGGACAGGGAAAAACCTGTCAGCAGGGCATAGCTCGCTACCACAACGAAGGCGCCTGCGGAAGACAGAAGAAAGGAGATCCCCCGTGACCGCAGCAGCCGGTACAGCATCATGCCAAGCAAAGAGATGTGCAGGCTGGAGACACAGACAAGCCAGGAAAGCCCGCCATCCCGAAACAGACGTTTCTCAGCAGAATTCAAGCCGGAATTGTCTCCCAGAATAAATGCAGAGATCTGCGCGGTGTCTTCCGGTCCAAAGACTGATTGAAGGCCTTGCTGCATCCCGATTCTGATATTACAGATCAGGTTCCGGTACGCAAGGTATCCTCCGGCAATCAGATTCCCCTCCGGCCTTCGCAGTTCTTTCACACAAGGCTGGCTCATCTTCAGCACGATCCGCCGTGCCAGTGAATAACGTCTGCTGTCAAACTGCCCCGGGTTCGTCGCCTTCTCCGGCTGGGTGCATTTACCATAGAGCGTTATGGTATCTCCGATTCTGACTGACTCGAAAAGATCTGTCTGATCTTCTTTCGCGTTGTATGTCATCCTTTCATCGGGCCGACTTGCTTCCCCATACTGATCTCCTTCTGACCTTCCGTCAGACAAAAACACCTGCAGGCGGTCCCCCGGCACAAGCGCGGCATTCAGACTTTGCACAGCAGAATGAAAAACGGCAGATGTCTTCTGAACGGAATCGGAGCCGGAACCGGATCCGGACTCCGGAGAAGCAAGATGGTCCAGAAACAGGCGATACCCTCTTGCTGTAATCTCCCGCGCAGTCACTGTGCCGGAGACAGTGAGATGCCGCCCGTCAGCAGCGCTGTACTTTTGACCGTCCGGATCAGAGGATGGCGGAAAAACGCCGAACAGTATCAGTCCTGCCAGAACAAGGGCTGCCAGAAAGAAGGGGCGTCTTAGAAACGTACGTATCAGAAAGGATCGAATCAGATCAGAATGTATCTGGATAGAATGAATCAGAAAGAATCGGATGGCGGACCTCCTGAAGATGACATGGTTTCGTCTCTTTTCTATGATATCGGCAGAATCCATTCCACCGGTGGCTGCACGCTCACTCTACCCCATATCCTCTGAAGAATCACGACAAAAAGAATCGGCAGCTTCCGTTTCTGCGAAAGAACGGAAACTGCCGCACTGATGGCCTTCATACCTGTCTGTTATTTATTGTTACTACACATAATTATATGCAAAGCACAGCATATCAGTTTATGTGAAGCCGGAGCGTATCATCACTCTCCCTCCGACTCTTCCAGCTTCACAACCGGGTTATAGATCACATCCGCGTTTCTGGTAAATACCTGGTCCAGGTTCACCTGATCGCGGAACCGGAGGTCGGAAGAGCCTTCGATCCGGAATCGGACTCCTGTCAGCTTGTCTTCCGGACAGGAATCGATGATCGCGTTGGTGAACGCATACAGCACCGTCTCCGGATTCGCGATCACTTCGCCCGGAGGCGCACTGTTCATCTCGCTGCTGAAATCAACGATACAATAACCGTTGTTCACAGACACATCCTGGACAAGTGTTCCGTCTACTGCAACCGGGAGCATCTGGTCACTCTGCGGTCCCTGCGGTCCTTTCAGCATCTCCTCGATGACCATCTTCTCTTTATTGACATTCGAAGAATAGTGGACCGTTCTGCTTTCTTTTGCGGTCATACTGCCGTCCTCAACAGGGAAGTAGAGGGTAACCAGCGCATTGCGGTAGGAGTTGATGCCCTTTCCGACCGGAACGATAAATGTATCATTGGTCATAGGGCCGATCTCTTCGTCTCCGATCACGAGGTTCTGGGAATCCACCGTAAACCGGACGGCATCCACGCCTTTCAGCGTGACCAGGGTCTTGACCAGGGCGCCGCGCAGAAGCAGTTCCGTGATGGTATCAAGGCTCAGGTATTCCGCATTGAAGTCAACAGCGATCTCATTGATACCGATAACGGTGGAGTTGATCTTAACCTGTTCCGGAAGAGCTGAGCGGACATCTGAACCGGTCGGATTCTGAAATGCTTCCAGGATTTCGGCAAGCAGACCTTCAAAGTCTTCGCTTTTCGCCTGATAATCGCGTCTGACAAGAGAGGTTCCTTCCAGATCCGTGTAATAAATCTGGTAGATCCCGTCTGCAGGTATCTGCTCATCTGCCATGTCATCAGGCGCGGACGAACAGCCGTACAGGCTGAAAGCCAGCAGGAAGGCCAGCAGGATGATATAAAGATTGCTTTTTCTTTTCATATCTCAGCCTGCTCCTGTTCCGAATAACGCAGAGGGATGCGAACCGTAAATGTGGTCCCTTCTCCTTCTCTGGAATACACGCGGATCGCACCATGATGCATCAGAACCGCCTGCCGCGTGATTGCAAGGCCCAGTCCTGTTCCGCCGATCTCGCGGGAATGGGATTTATCTACCCGGTAGAATCGTTCAAAGATCTGCCCCTGGTCTTCTTCCGGAATACCGATGCCGGAATCCTGCACCTTGACGAAGAAGTACGTATTGTCGACGTTCAGGGATATATGCACCCAGCCATTTTCCTGATTGTATTTGATTCCATTTTCCACAAGGTTTGAAATCGCAAGTGTGAACTTTGTCTGATCAACCTGTGCGATGATCGGCTTATAGCTCTCCAGTGCGATCTCGATGCCGCGCTTCGCGGCGATCGGACGGAGGCGCTTGATGATCAGTCCGATCAGGTCATTGATATTCGTCTCTTCGATATGGATATCGGGTGAATGCCGGTCCATTTTGACAAGATTCAGCAGGTCGGTAATGATCTTGTTTTCACGGTCAATCTCTTCTCCGATGTCAACCATGAATTCCTGATAAAGTTCATTGGGCACCTCCCCGACCTGTGCCTGCTGGATCAGAGAATCTGAAAGAACCTTCATGGAAGTCATGGGTGTTTTCAGCTCATGGGAAACGTTTGAGACAAACATCTGTCTCGATTCTTCCTGCGCCTGGAGTCTGTGGCGCATCTGATTATAAGCCTCTGACAAAAGCTCGGTCTCCGTATAATCCGGCATCGAGATATCATCCGTGAGGAAATCTGTCCCTCCGGAGTTCATCATGGCGGTTACCTTTCCGAACGGGCGCACGAGCAGTCTGGAAAAATAGAAGGAGACGACGATAATCAGAAGAACCAGAATCACCTGCATAATCAGGACGGACCGGGACAGGTTCCTTCTCGCAAGAATAATATCCGTGGTCGGGATCGATACGATAAATGCGCCCACGACATTCTTTGTCGTGTCCTCTGTGATCGGGCAGACCACCTCGATGAAGTCATTTTCCGCGTTATAGTAATCCGTGTCCTTTCCCTGGAAGGTCTCGATCAGTTCCCGCGCAATGACCGTCTTCCCCTCGTCCAGCTTATAGGTATCACGAATGATCTTAAAAAGGCTGTTTACAAGGATCACCCTGCCGCTGTACAGGTCTGCAATCTGCGTCAGTTCCTTATCCACGGCAACATCCGAGGTTCCATCCGTCAGATATCCTGCATCGATGATGTCAGCATTCAGCCTCGAACACTGGTTGCGGATCATGGACGCACGCATGGACACCGTCTGCTCCTCAAATCCGTTCAGGATGCCGCGTTTCATCAGAAAGACCGGTACAAGACCAATCAGAAGCAGCAGAATCAGCACGCGAAAATGCATGCTCTTGAACATTCGTATCCATCTACCGCTTTGATTCATTGATCAGCAGTCCTCTCTGTCAGTCAGTAATGAACGTATTTTAACACGAAGATTTTCCATCCGGCGTTCATTCAGTCCAAAGAAATTTCAATCCGGAGAAATTTCAACCCGGTCGCCTGAACACGACCGGGCCGTTCACTCTTTTGGTCTCATACGGCCTCACCTGCCGTCTCAGCAGGAATGCCAACGGCATTCCCAAATTGCATCTCATGACAGTTAATGCTGGAAATAGTAGCCTACGCCCCACTTGGTATGAACGTACTTGGGATCGGAAGGATTCTCTTCGATCTTCTCGCGCAGTCTCCGGATATGGACGTCGACCGTGCGGACATCTCCGGGATACTCATATCCCCAGACAAGGTTCAGCAGGTTCTCACGGCTGTATACCTTATTCGGGTTCATGACCAGAAGCTCAAGCACATCGAATTCCTTCGCGGTCAGGTTCACCTCCTGTCCGGATACCTGGACTCTGCGGGCATCGCAGTCAAGGCGAAGGGTGCCGACCTCGATAATCCTGCCTCTTGGCTCCTGCGTACCGCGGTTCTGCGTTCTGCGCATGATTGCCTTGATGCGGGCTTTTACCTCCAGAATGTTGAAGGGCTTGGTGATATAATCGTCCGCTCCGTACTCCAGACCGAGGATTTTATCCATATCCTCTCCCTTGGCTGTCAGCATCACGATCGGGACATCAGAAAATTCCCGGATCTGCTGGCAGGCGGACAGGCCGTCCAGTTTCGGCAGCATCAGATCAAGAAGGATAATGTCATAGTTTCCTTCCCTTGCCATCTCGACGGCTTCCTCGCCGTCATACGCAGTATCCACTTCCATATCGTCCTGCTCCAGGCTGAAGCGGATTCCCTTTACGATCAGTTTCTCGTCGTCTACTACAAGTACTTTCTTTGGCATATCATCCCTCTTGATGTTTCTCTTCTTATACCGTAACCCTGTCTCTTATCTTCTCATAAACGCTGTTTTTGAT
The DNA here is from genome assembly GCA_902781455.1 of uncultured Lachnospiraceae bacterium. Lineage (GTDB taxonomy): Bacteria > Bacillota > Clostridia > Lachnospirales > Lachnospiraceae > Porcincola. The sequence goes on from CACZJF010000009.1 coordinate 16,752, forward strand.
TCCGCTGATGTTCATCACATCCTCGGTCGAAGCAAACAGTCCCGTCTCCGTACGGTAACGGATGATCGCGTCCGCTTTCGCATCGCCGATTCCGGGAAGCGTCATCAGCTGTTCCTTCGACGCCGTATTCAGGTTGATCTTCGCCTCACCGGAGGCACCTGAGCCAGGTGTTTCCACCGCGTTATTCGATACGTCACCTGCTTTGCTTTGCACGTCAGCCGGTGCTGCATCTCCCCGAAGAACCCCCTGTTCCTTCATCTGCGCCGTTTCATCTGCCGTATATACGATGAGCATCTCACCATCGGCAAGAAGCTTTGCCTGATTCAGCCACTGGCTGTCCGCGTCTGCCGTAAAACCGCCCGCTGCTTCCAGCGCGTCACAGACTCTCGCGCCGAAAGGCAGGTAACAGACACCCGGCTTCTTCACGGCACCGCAGACATATACAGCGATCTGCTCCATCCTGGAAGGCACAGAATCTTTTGCATTCTCACCGGCATCTGACGATCCCTTCGCCATTTCACCAGTCTCTGCAGATCCCTTCGCCGACGCATCAGCGTCTGCAGTTTCATTCGCCTGCACACCTGTGTCAGCAGATCCATTCGCCGGCGCACCTGTGTCCGGGGCTTCCGGCGCCCTGCCCTCCGGCAGAAATGGTGCTTCGCTCTGTACCGTACCAATCCCTGTCACGGTAATCTGCGACGGGCCGCTGCAGCCGGACAACAACAATCCGGCCAGCATCAGTATTCTGCCGGCCAGCAGAAAAAACCGGCTGGTTCTGGTCTTGCAATTTGATTTCAATGCACAACTCCTGACTGTCTGTCAGGGCCACCCCGTCATGCGTAACAGAATTGTAACATAAGAGAGACAGAAATGTAAACCAGTGAAACAGGGTTGAAATGCACTTCCTGTCAGTGGTATAGTGCTTAGGCAGAGTTTTTCCTCTGTGTTCATGGATTTATTTGAACATTTACCTCTATTCATGCAGTAGAAAAGGAGATTGTTATGCGCCGACTGATTGCTTCCATACTCGCCATTGTACTGGCTGTGGTCGTGGTCAGTTTCTTTGTCATTTACCGGTACCGGGACCGCGTGGACCATATCTTTGAGATGACGGAAAGACACGAGTCCGAGCAGGAATCTGATGTAAGCATCCGACTTGATCCCAGATACACCGGGCAGTCAGAAACCGAATCAGAAACGGTCCAGACGGAGGCTGAACCAGCACCTGTCCAGACGGAGTCAGAGACCGAAGATCCGGCCCTTCATGCGGAAGACAGCATATACACCTTTTTACAGGGACCGGTTTCATGGGAAAGCAAAGCCCCTTATTCCGGCATCTGGTGTGAATCGGAACTGGACGGCGGGCTCTTCAGCGTATTCGGCTGCGGGCTGTGCGATCTTGCGAATATCTACAGTTCCCTGACACCTTTTGAGTGCTCTCCTCTGGATATGTACTGGCTCGCGCGCAAGGTTTCCGATTATTCACCGGGCGGAGGCTCCGGCGCGATCGACTGGCCATATATGGCAGAAACGCTGCGGGAGACGGGATTCTCTGTCAGGCTGAAGAAAAAAGACAGGAAGTATAAAGCGTTCCAGGAAGCAATGGAGAACTGTCTCACGGCGATCGTCCTGATCTCCAGTGAAGAGGACGATTCCTACTGGCAGGATACACCGGGGCACTATATCAACCTCTGGCACTACAATCCCGAGACTGACAAGGTCTTCCTGGGTGATTCGGGCAATCCGAATCACAATCGCCAGTGGGTCCCGCTTCGCACGATCTACGACGCGATTTCCTCGCAGAACTCCTGGCAGTATCTTCTTGTCACAGATTATGATGAGGAAAAGAATACCTGGAAATACTCCGGCATTCATGAGGAATGGACCCGTCCTTCCTGGTGCAGGAAAAAGCCGGAAGCACATTCCCTGCTGATGCCGGCGGAGAATTAATCCTCTGCCCAGGCGATAGCCGCTTTTACCGCCCTCTTCCAGCCGGCAAGCAGTGCTTCCCGCTCCGCCTGCGGCATCTTCGGGCTGAAAGTGTGTCCGAGCGCCCACGACCTTTTCACGTCTTCGACATCTGCCCAGTATCCTACCGCAAGTCCGGCCAGGAACGCCGCGCCCATCGCGGTTGTCTCGACACACTGCGGCCTGATGACCTCAGCGTCCAGGATATCCGACTGGAACTGCATCAGGAAGTTGTTGGCACTCGCGCCGCCGTCCACCTTCAGATGCCTGATCTTCAGTCCGGAATCCTTCTCCATCGAGCGCAGGACATCCGCTGTCTGATAAGCCAGCGATTCCACTGTCGCACGGATCAGGTGCTCCTTGGCGGATCCTCTGGTCAGACCGACGATCGTCCCTCTTGCCTCCGGGTTCCAGTAAGGCGCGCCCAGCCCTGTAAATGCAGGCACGACATAGACACCGCCGGTATCCGGAGTCCGCAGGCAGTAATCCTCTGTATCTGCCGCGTTCTTGATCATACGCTGCTCATCACGAAGCCACTGGATCGAAGCTCCGGCAATGAATACGGATCCTTCCAGCGCGTACTTCACCTTATCCGGACCCAGTCCCACTGCAATCGTAGTCAGCAGCCCGTTCTCGGACTGAACGGCCTTCTCCCCTGTATTCATCAGCAGGAAGCAGCCGGTTCCATACGTGTTTTTGACCTCTCCCTCGCCGAAGCAGCACTGCCCGAACAGAGCCGACTGCTGGTCTCCGGCTGCCCCGCTGATCGGAATGCCATCCCCGATCATACAGTCCTTCGTCCTGCCATAGATCGCGCTGGACGGCACAACCTTCGGCAGCATGGAAGCAGGAATCTGAAGTCTTGAAAGAATCTCCTGGTCCCAGCACAGATTGTGAATGTCGTACAGCATGGTACGGGAAGCATTTGTATAGTCTGTCACATGCACCTGCCCGGCGGTCATCTTCCAGATCAGCCATGTATCGACCGTACCGAACAGCAGCTCGCCTCTCTCCGCTCGCTCCCGCGCGCCCTCGACATGGTCCAGGATCCATTTTACCTTCGTCGCAGAGAAGTAAGGATCCGGAATCAAACCTGTCCTTTCGCGAATCACATTGCCAAAGCCATCCGCAGTCAGCTCCCCGATCATATCCGCCGTGCGGCGGCACTGCCAGACAATTGCATTGTACACCGGCTGGCCGGTCGCCTTGTCCCAGACGATGGTTGTCTCTCTCTGGTTCGTAATTCCGACTGCCGCAATGTTCTCCGGGCCTGCTCCAAGCTTGCCCATCGCTTCTGCTGCCACACCAATCTGGGACGACCAGATATCCATAGGACGATGCTCCACCCAGCCTGGGTGCGGATAGATCTGCTCAAACTCTCTCTGTGCCACGGAACAGATTTTGCCGTTTTTATCAAACAGGATACATCTGGAACTAGTCGTGCCGGCGTCAAGCGCCATAATATACTGATTCACTTCCATCGTCTTTTCCTCCATCCTCATGCATAACAGATCGCCTGATTCGGCACCGTTACAATTCCGTCTACACTGAACCTTTGAAAAATCTCCCGCACACGCCGGATGCACGCCTCATAGCCTTCCTCCCCCTCAGACAGGGAGTAGGAGCTGCTCAGGTACCGTTCTACAAAATGCGCTTCATCATACCGAAGCGGATTGTTGAAGACTGCCTTCTCACACTTCATCTCCAGGTGCTCATAAAACGCAAAGATCTGCGGTGCGTCTTCCTTCATGCCGATATTGAAGTCCACAAACCGCGGGCAGTATGTATGAAAGGCTTCCCTGCACGCACAGGTGATCTCCGAGTCAGGCACGCGAAGATTCCAGATCAGGCACACCTTGCCGCCCGGCGCGAGAATCCGCCTGCACTCTGCTTCAAACTCCTCCTGGTCGAACCAGTGAAATGCCTGCGCGGCGGTGATCACATCGACCTTCTCCTGAAGCCCTGTGTCAGAAGCAGTTCCGTCAACGGAGTGAAATCCGGGATACACAGACAGCTTTTTCTCCGCGATCTTCCGCATTTCCGCATTCGGCTCCACAGCATATACCCGGCTCCCCCATTCCAGGAGCAGCCGGGTAAACTTACCGGTACCGGATCCGACATCCGCAATCGCATTTGCCTTGTCAAAATGAAGTGCTTCGTAAAGATAATGCATTAACTCGTCGGGATATCCCGGACGGGCTGACTCATAACTCGTTCCACGTGTGGTATATAAAGAGGTATTATCCATATCGATCCTACTGTCACATCTGCTGACTTTCCTGGTTGCTGCACATCGCAGCACATCACACTTTTTCAGTTCGTCAAGCTTACAGATAATAAAGCTGAAACCCGGAACCCCTGGATGCACTTATTGGCAGAAGAGATGATAAAATCAATTCCCCAGTCAGCTACCGGAATGTCCACACCACCAAAACTGGACATGGCATCCACGATAAATACCTTGCCGGCTGCCTTTACAACCCTGCTTACAGACTCAATGTCGTTCTGAATGCCGGACGTTGTCTCACTGTGCACCATGGAGACATGTGTGATCTCCGGATCCTCAGAAAGGATCTTTTTCACCACTTCTTCGTCCGGGACCTCATTGTAATGAAAACGCGCAATCCGGTATTTCAATCCTGCATGGAGGCAGATATCTTCCTGGCGCTCACCGTACGCACCGTTAGACAGGATCAAAACCTTCCCGTCTTTACCGACAGAGCTGGTAATGGCGGACTCCACACCTGTGTCCCGCTGCCCTGCATCAGGACACAGGTGTATTCCTTTTCACTGACATGCGCGAGCGCAAGCAGTTCCTTTCTGATCTCCTGTGTGATCTGCTTATAATCGTTGTCCCAGGTACAATGATCGACCATCATTTCTTCCTTGACGGTCTTACTGGTCGTCAGCGGTCCCGGTGTCAAAAGCTTGTAATGAATCATGTGCGTTTCTCTCTGTTTCTTCAGTCTATTTGAAATGATCTGTCTTACCATCCTTTGGTCGGCTCACCGTGATACCATACCGTGTTTTTGCGAATCAGACAATCTGGCCCAGCACCTTCTCCAGCTTTGCAATCATTTCATCAATATCATCTTTTGTAATGACCAGAGGCGGCACAAACCGCAGGACATTGCCTCCGGCGGACAGGATCACAAGTCCTTCTCCCAGCGCTGCCTTCACGATATCGCCGACCGGTTTTCCTTCCGCCACGATGCCCTGCATGAAGCCCATGCCGCGGCGTCCTGTCAGGAAGTCATACTTCTGAACCAGCGCATCCAGACGCTTCTCCAGATACGGCGCCGTTTCGCGGACATGCTCCACGATCTTCTCCTGCTCAAACAGATCAAACACGGTTGATACTGCAGCGCAGGCAAGCGGATTGCCGCCGTAGGTGGTTCCGTGATCCCCTGGCGCGAGTGATTTCGCGGCGGTTTTCTCATTCAGCGCAAATGCGCCGACCGGGATTCCGCACCCGAGTGCTTTGGCCATCGTCATGATATCCGGCCTGATACCATAGTGATCACAGGCGAACCACTCTCCCGTCCGGCCCATACCGCACTGAATTTCGTCCAGAATCAGGAGGATGTCCTTCTCATCACACAGCTTCCGAACGGACGACAGAAACGCCGGATCAGCCGGATAGATGCCGCCCTCTCCCTGCACGGTCTCCAGGAGAATGGCACAGGTTTTGTCCGTAACCGCCGCCTTCACACTCTCGAAGTCATTGAAGTCAGCGAACTTCACACCACCCATCAGAGGACGGAACGGCTCCTGGTAATGGGAATTCCCCGTCACAGACAATGCACCGACAGTTCTGCCGTGGAAGGAATGATTCATGGCGATGATCTCATCAGCCGGATGGTCACTGCCATCGCGCAGAAAAGCATACTTTCTGGCTGCCTTGATGGCGCCTTCGATCGCTTCAGCGCCGGAATTGGTGAAGAACACCTTCGACATTCCTGTATGCGCGATCACCTTCTTCGCCGCGTCACGAAGCGGTGTGTGGTAGAACAGGTTCGACGTATGGACCAGGTTGTCAATCTGCGCCTTCAAAGCGTCATTGTATGCCTGGTTTCCATAACCCAGCGCAAACACTGCGATTCCTGCGCCAAAGTCAAGATATTCTTTTCCTTCGACGTCATAGAGCCTTACGCCTGACCCTCTTTCAAATACAACGGGGAAACGGTTATAGGTGTGGAGGACATACTGTTCGGTTTCTTCCATGATTTGCTGGGATACTGACATGGCTCTCATCTCCTTCCGATTTTTAGTTCGCCGGCTGTGACTGTTTCTTCTCGTAGAATCTTCTCTCCGTATCCCCGATGATCGCTGTTCCGATCCCCTTGTTGGTGAAAAACTCCAGCAGCTGGGAATGCGGGATACGGCCGTCCAGAATATGGACTCTCTGAACGCCAGACTCGATCGCGTCAATACAGCTGTTCAGCTTCGGCAGCATACCGCCGCCTGCATGTCCTGCTTCGATGAACTGCTTCGCCTCCGCAACAGTCATTTCCGAAATCAGGGAATCCGGATCCTCCGGATCTTCCAGAACACCTTTGATATCTGACAGAAAGACCAGCTTCTGTGCCTTCATGGCCTTCGCGATCGCGCAGGCCGCGTCATCCGCGTTGATGTTGTGAGAGTAGTAGCCCTCGTCAGATCCTACCGGACAGATGACGGGAACAAAACCCGCATCGATCAGCGTATTCAGCAGTGTCGTATCCACGTCCACCACTTCCCCGACGAATCCGATATCAGCTCCGCCCGGCATCTTCTTTGCAACGCGAAGAATCGTGCCGTCTTTTCCCGAGATTCCGCATGCCTTGACGCCGGTCTTCTCCATCATGGATACAAGACCCTTGTTGATCCGGTTCAGGACCATTTCCGCCACATGCATCGTCTCATCGTCCGTCACACGCAGGCCATTGACAAATTCACTTTCCTTCCCGACTTTGCCGAGCCACTTCGTAATTTCCTTCCCGCCGCCATGCACGATGATCGGACGGAAGCCGACCAGCTTCAGCAGGGCGACGTCCTTGATGACGCTCTTCTTCAGCTCATGATCGATCATGGCGCTGCCGCCATACTTCACAACGATTGTTGCTCCCTGGAAATGCTGGATATAGGGAAGTGCTTCGATCAGGACTCCGGCCTTATCGAGGAATTGTTCCATCTCACTCTTGCTCAGTTCGCTCTCCATGTGATTCTCCATTTTTGTATATCCTGTTATGCTTCAATGACTATGATACATTCATTCAAAAACGATAGTCCGCGCTGATTCTGACGCATTCAACCTTATATGTACTGCTTCACGAACGATAGTCTGCGTTGATCGTAACATATTCATGCGTCAGGTCACAGCCCCAGGCGGTTGCCTCCGCGTCACCTTCCTGAATATCGATGATCGCTGTGATCTCGTCCTGTGAGAGGATCTCGGTCGCCAGCTCTTCACTGTATCCGGTCGACACGCTGTTCTCGGCAATCTTCACCGATCCTGCACTGCTCTCAAAGGTCAGGTTCACTTTATTCGGGTCAAACTCCGCGCCGGAGTATCCCATCGCGCAGATGATCCTGCCCCAGTTGGCATCATGTCCGGCGATCGCGGCTTTCACCAGGCTCGACTCGATCACGCTCTTGGCTAATGTGACTGCCTGCTTCTTTGTGGAAGCTCCGGTGACTTTCACTTCAAAGAGCGCATGCGCTCCCTCACCGTCCGCTGCCATTCGTCTTGCAAGATTCTTTGTCACCATCTCCAGCGCCGCGCGGAAGGTTTCATAATCCGCGTCTTCTTCCGCAATCTCGGGATTGTCCGCCAGTCCATTGCACAGAAGCAGGCAGGTGTCATTGGTCGACTGGTCCCCGTCTACAGAGATCATGTTGAAAGAATCCTTTACGCAGGACAGAAGTGCCTGCTGCGCCATCTCAGCACTGATCTTCGCGTCTGTCGTCAGGAAACAGAGCATGGTTCCCATATTTGGGTGAATCATGCCGGCGCCCTTGGTCATGCCGCCGATCGTGACGGTCTTCCCACCGAGTTCAAAAGAAACCGCAATCTCCTTGCGCTTCGTATCCGTGGTCATGATCGCCTCTGTGGCAGCCGATCCTGCTTCCCTGGTGTCTGAGAGCATCCCGGCCAGCGTCTTTGTCCCTTCACAGATGGTATCAATCGGAAGCTGCATGCCGATGACACCGGTGGACGCAAGCAGCACCTGCTTCATATTGAGCCCGAGCGCTTCGGCGGCTGCCATGGCTGTCTTCACACAGTACTCCGCTCCCTGCGTGCCGGTACATGCATTTGCGACGCCACTGTTCATGACGCATGCCTGCGCTGTCCGGTATGTCTTGACGATGTTGTAGTCCCATACAACCGGCGCAGCCTTCACCAGATTCTGGGTAAAGGTTCCTGCCAGTGTACATGGCCTGATGGAATACAGCATGGCCATGTCTTTGCGGTCTTTCTTGATGCCGGCGCAGATGCCTGCTGCCTTGAAGCCCTGCGGCGAGGTGACACCTCCGTCGTACAGATTGATATTTGCCGAAGATTGCTGATTGATGGAATTTGGCATGTTTTGATTGTCTCCTTTTGTCAAATGCCTGCTTTTGGCTGTCTTATGTCAGTTCGTTCTGATATCTCGCCTGGTTTCCGCGCCACAAATTGCTGTACTTTCTTCCTGGTTACGGGAACAGCGGCACCATCTGAAGGCCCATGTTCTCCGGCAGCCCGAACACAATATTCATATTCTGGACCGCCTGTCCGGCTGCCCCCTTTACGAGATTATCCAGGGCGCCAACCGCGATGACACGGCCAGTCCGCTCGTCTACCGTGAATCCGATGTCGACGAAGTTGGACCCTTCTACCCATCTCGTCTCCGGGAAGCTGCCCTTTCCGAGCAGGCGGATAAAGTATTCTTCCTTATAATACTTCTCGTATGCACCCTGCACATCCGCAGCGGCCACACCCTCTCTGAGCGACGCGTAGCAGGTTGCAAGAATGCCGCGGTTCATGGGCACCAGATGAGGTGTAAAGTTGATCAGCAGGCTCTCTCCTGTCTGGTAATCCAGTCCTGCCGCGTAGCTGAGCTGCTCCTCAATCTCAGGCGTGTGACGATGCGTTGCGACACCATAAGGCTTGATACTCTCATTGACCTCACAGAAAAGATTCGGAAGCTTCGCGCCACGTCCGGCCCCTGATGTGCCCGACTTCGCATCGATGATGATGGTATTCCGGTCAATCAGTCCCTCCGCCACAAGCGGGTACAGGGTCAGAATAGAGGTTGTCGTATAGCAGCCCGGATTTGCGACAATCCGCGCTCCGGCAATGTCCTTGCGGTTGATCTCACACAAGCCGTAGACAGCCTCCGGAAGATATCCAGGTGCCTCATGCGTGCGCTGATACCACTTCTCATAGACATCAACCCTCTTCAGACGGAAGTCAGCACTCAGGTCAATCACCTTCGTCTGCTCCAGAATCCGGTCATTGACCAAAGAAGCACACAGGCCCTGCGGTGTCGCCGTGAAGATCACGTCCGCTCTGTCAGCAAGCTCATCCATGTTCTCATTCATGCATGTCTCATCGACCAGCTCAAACATATTCCGATAGACATCGGCATATTTCTGGTCTGCGTAGGTTCTTGATCCGTACCAGACAATCTCAGCCTTCGGATGCTGAAGAAGCAGGCGTACGAGTTCAGCGCCGGCATATCCGGTCGATCCGATAATTCCAACTTTGATCATACTTGTATTTCTCCGTTTTTCTGTTTTCTACATGCCGTCCATCTTACTCTATTCTTTCCTTTATGTAAAGATGTTTCTTGCGATTTTCTGTATTTTTATGCATTTAATATGTATATTATGCATCTATGTACGATTTAGATCAATAATCGCGAATTTCTGCTTGCATATTTATGCTCACAGCGGTATGATAACGTCTGTGCGGCGCCGGAACAGGCGCCGCCGGAAAATGTTGTTTGAATCAAAAACATGAATTGATCTGAAAGGGGAACTGATAATGGCCAAGGAGAAAGTAATTCTCGCCTATTCCGGAGGACTGGATACCACTGCCATGATTCCGTGGCTGAAGGAAAACTTTAACTATGATGTCGTATGCTGCTGCGTTGACTGCGGACAGGAAGAAGAGCTGGACGGTCTTGAAGAGAGAGCGCTTGCTTCCGGCGCTTCCAAGCTGTACATCGAAGACATTGTTGACGAATTCTGCGAAGACTTCATCATGCCTTGTGTCGAGGCAGGTGCTGTGTATGAGCATGCTTATCTGCTCGGCACTTCCATGGCCCGCCCGGCAATCGCCAAGAAGCTTGTTGAAATCGCCCGCAAGGAAGACGCAGTTGCGGTCTGCCACGGCGCGACTGGCAAGGGCAATGACCAGATTCGTTTTGAGCTCGGTATCAAGGCACTTGCTCCCGACCTCAAGGTCATTGCCCCCTGGAGAATGACCGATGTGTGGACGATGCAGAGCCGTGAAGATGAGATCGAATACTGCAAGAGCCACGGAATCAATCTTCCCTTCTCGATGGGCAAGGGCTATTCCCGCGACCGTAACCTGTGGCACATCAGCCATGAAGGGCTGGAGTTGGAAGACCCTGCACTTGCCCCGAATTATGACTCTTTACTGGTGCTTTCCGTCACGCCCCAGCAGGCACCGGACGAAATGACCGAAGTCACCATGACATTTGAAAAAGGCGTACCGAAGACAATCAATGGCAAGGCTATGAAAGTAGCGGACATTATCCGCGTACTCAATGAACTTGGTGGAAAGAACGGTATCGGCATCATCGACATCGTGGAGAACCGCGTGGTCGGCATGAAGAGCCGCGGTGTATACGAGACACCCGGTGGAACGATTCTGATGGCCGCTCATGACCAGCTTGAAGAACTGTGCCTCGACCGTGAAACCATGGAGACCAAGAAGAGGCTGGCCAGCCAGCTCGCGCAGACTGTATATGAAGGAAAATGGTTTACGCCGCTGCGAGAGGCGATTCAGGCATTCGTCGAATCAACCCAGCAGTTTGTGACCGGTGAAGTGAAGTTCAAACTCTACAAGGGCAACATCATCAAGAACGGAACGACCAGTCCCTACTCTCTCTACAATGAATCGCTTGCTTCCTTCACCACCGGTGATCTGTATGATCATCATGACGCGGAAGGCTTCATCACCCTCTTCGGCCTGCCGCTGAAGGTCCGCGCCATGAAGCTGCAGGAAACCGCGAAGACGAACTTCACGGACAAAATCAGCGGAATGGTGCATGAGATGCAGGGACACGGGAAAGTATATTAAGAATATCCCTGAAAGAGAATCCCCACAGATGAGCGAATCATCTGTGGGGATTCTGTCTGTACTGTCAATTAATGCAGGTTCAAATTGGATCAATCGGGAATTACAAGATGATTAACAATCGTTGGTTTCTTTCAATTTCTTCATATCTCTTTGATTACAGGTAATCTCATATGTCAGCGAAGGCAATTCCACGTGACTGAAAAAATCTGCGTATCATATCGTCCCACACGCGGTCCAGAGACTTGTCCAGGGTAAAGATCTTCAACGATGTCCCGGTCGTGGCGCTGACCGTCTCCTTCGCATAGGTCAGATTGAGAAACAGGCCGTCCACCTGTTCTTTCGTGATGGACAGATCTGATCCTTTCAGAAGACTCTCGACGTTGTAGTCCGCAAGCTTCAGAACGATCCGCAGATGGATCGGTGTATGGCTGCCTTTGATGATACTGTAGAATATCGGACGCAGGAGATTCCAGGTAAGCGCCTTGTCTTCCATCTCCCGGCTCTGGAAGAATTCCGGATGCCAGGTTCCGTCTATCGTAAATGTGGTAAACGTCGTTACAGTCCCTTCGGAAAACAGAAATGTATCGAAGGTGTCCTGTGTCAGAAGCTTCGCCATGAAGCTTTTTGTATCAGTGATTGCCAGTGCCAGCATATCGGTTTCCTCGTAACGATGTAAGAAATCATCTGATTCATCGCGGCTGTTTCTATCTGTTTCTATTTACAATATTTGGTAGATTCGTGATTGTCAACAATCAATTGATTGATGGATTCTGCTTATTCTTTTTGATTGTGCAAATTCAGTGAATCCGTGAATCAGTACTTTTCAACCGGATTCTTCTGTGCTATACTGTTAATGTAGTATTCAAAACTACATGATGTGAGGTGAGAAATATGAGTTATCTGGTTGTAATCGACAGCTGCGGAGAGCTGACGCCGGACATGAAGGCTTCTGGTCATTTTATGTCTGCTCCGCTGACGATGGATGTAGATCAGTATCACTTTGTGGATGATGAGACCTTTGATCAGCAGGAATTCCTGAAGCGTGTCAGGGAGAGCCCCAACTGTCCCAGGAGTGCATGTCCTTCTCCCCAGTACTACAAAGAGTGTTTTGACAAGGACTATGATCATCTGTACGCGGTAACGCTGTCAGGCGCTCTGTCCGGCTCATACAACAGCGCCGAGGTCGGCAGGACGATGGCGCTGGAAGAGCACCCTGACAAGAAGATTCATGTCTTTAATTCCAAGTCTGCTTCCATTGGTGAAACATTGATCGGACGAAAGATCGCTGAGTATGAAGAGGCTGGTTTTTCCTTTGAAGAGATCATCGAGAAGGTCGATGCTTATATCGCAAGCCAGGTGACATGGTTTGTGCTGGAGTCTCTGGAGACACTGCGCAAGAACGGCCGTCTGTCCAACTTTAAAGCTTTTGTCGCCACTGCCCTCAAGATCAAGCCGATCTGCACCTCTACACCGGAGGGCGAGATCCAGCAGGTAGCACAGGCGCGTGGAATCAACAAAGCACTGGTCAAGATGGTCGAGATGGCTGCGGATTCTGTGAGCAATATGCAGGACAATGAGATTGCCGTCTCTCATGTCAACAATCCGGAACGCGGCCAGATGGTGCTAGACGCGATCCGTGAGCGTACCAACGCAAAGTATTATTTCATGGAAAATGGGCGCGGCTGTACTTCGATGTATTCGAACGACGGCGGGATAATCATGGTTTTGTAAGAAGCGTTTTGTAACAAGCGTTTCGTATGATCGAATTATAATTGGATTTTCACCGGGCAGGAGGCCATCTCCTGCCCGTAAAAAACCCCCTGATCCTTGCGGGTCAGGGGATTATAGCCGTCTATGATACCGGATCCGGGACGTTATACGTCTTCCAGCGATGCGATGTAATCATCAAGTGCGGAAGTATCAACGGTGTAAGAAACAGACTGAACAGATGATGTATCGGATGTAGGAGCCTTCACTGCCTGATACAGCGCAACTGCGATCCAGATCACAACTGCTGCGATAATCGCATACAGAACGGCCTGGGTCAGCATCCAGCTCCGCCTCTCCTGTGCCATGATCTTCTTGACATTACGCTTCTGTTCTTTGTTTCTGTCAACCTTTGCCTGACTCATCTTTTTCCTGCTCCATTTCCCTGGTAGAATACCCGTTTTTTCATCTGCCGGAAAAACCACGCCAAGACTGCCTGAATCTTCCCGACAATTCAGTATCTTACCACAAGAATCGCGTGGATGCAATCATGATCACTTCGCCTGCGGCATGATAATTCCTTCGACATCGAGGTCATAATCACATCGCCTGCAGCTCCATCCTTACTTCGCCAGCAGCATCATGATCTCATTGCTTCGATTGATGAACTCCGTCATCGCCTCCGGCTTCAGCGGCGCGTTGGCCAGGGCTGCCAGATCGTACAGCTGTTTCGCGAACATCTCCGCGTGCTCTCCGTCTTTGTTCTCAAGCAGATAGCGTACGAGCGCATGATTCTCGTTGAGGGTCAGGGTCTGGGCCGGCGCGAACATATCCATATCCATACCGGAGCCGGACATGCTGTACATACGCATCATATCCTGCATGCGGCGGCCTTCTTCCTGGATGGTAAGCATGGAGGAGATCTTCTCATCCTTCAGGCTCTGCACCTGAACGGTAAGCTTGTCATTGCCGATTGCTTTCTTGAAGAGCTCCGCAAGCGTCTCTGTGTCCGCCTTCAGCTTCTCTTCGTCCGCTTCTTCTGACTTCATGGAGCCGGTCACGTCAGCATCGATCCGCTCAAACTTCAGATCCTCTCTCTTCTGCTCCAGATGCTGCAGATACGGAGAATCGATGTTATGATGCATGATCACAGCATCCATGCCATTTTCTTTGAACATACGGATGTACTGGCCCTGCTGCTGCTCGTCTGTCACATAGAAGACGGTGGTTTTCTCAGGCTCCTTCGGCTCCTTGTCAGAGTCTTCGGACTTCTCAGATTCTCCGGCAGAGGCGTCATCTGATGCTTTCTCATCAGCAGCTCCTGCTGCCTCTTCCGGCTCTTCTGTCAGATCGATTTCTTCTGCTTTCGCCTCGCCGCTCTCAGCCTTGGTTTCATCGGAAGCCGCCTCAGCATCTTCCTTCGCAGGCTCGTTGCCGGAAAGCTTTTCCAGATACTCTTTCAGGGTGAAATACTTCCCGTCGAGATTCTTGAACAGCATGTAGTCCTGCAGACGATCCGAGAATTTCTCGTCGCGAAGGCATCCATACTTCAGGAACGGGCTGATGTCGTCCCAGTACTTCTCATAATTTTCACGGTCGGTCTTGCACATTCCGGTCAGCTTGTCAGCGACTTTCTTGGAGATGTACTCACGCAGCTTCTTCACAAAGCCATCGTTCTGCAGTGCAGACCTGGAGACATTCAGTGGGAATTCCGGGCAGTCGATCACGCCCTTCAGCAGCATCATGTACTCCGGCACCACTTCCTTGATGTTGTCGGCGATGAAGACCTGATTGTTGTAAAGCTTGATCGTTCCTTCGATCGAGTCATACTCGGTATTGATTTTCGGGAAATACAGGATCCCCTTCATGTTGAACGGATAATCCGCGTTCAGGTGGATCCAGAACAGCGGCTCGCGATAGTCGTTGAAAACCTTGCGGTAGAAAGCCTTGTACTCGTCCTCGGTGCAGTCATTCGGATGCTTTGCCCACAGCGGGTGAATATCGGAAATGCTCACCGGCCTTTTGTTGATCTTTACGCGGTCGCGCGCAGGAGAGATCTCAACCGTCTTCTTGCCGCCGTTTCCGTCGTCCTGCTCTTCCGTCTTCGCGTCCTCATGGATCCGCTCGACCACAACATCGGTGTCCTTGAGATCACTCTCATCAATCGTCTCGAATTCCTGCGGCGCATTGGCCTTCTCCAGGAAGATTTCAACCGGCATGAAGCTGCAGTAACGCTGCAGCACCTCGCGCATGCGGTATTCATTCGCGAACTCAAGGCAGTCTTCGTTCAGATGCAGGGTAATGGTTGTCCCGGGCTCCTGCCTGCTGCCATCACGCATCGTATAGGTCGAGGATCCGTCACACTCCCAGTGCACCGGCGCGGCGCCCTCGCGATAGCTGAGGGTATCGATCTCGACATTCTCGGAAACCATGAACACAGAATAGAAGCCAAGACCAAAGTGGCCGATGATGTCGTCCTTGTTTGCCTTGTCCTTATACTTCTCGAAGAATGCTGTCGCACCGGAAAATGCAATCTGTGTGATGTATTCTTCGACTTCTTCTGCTGTCATGCCAAGACCTGTGTCAGAGAAGCTGACCGTCTTCGCCTCCGGGTCCACGACGACATGGATGGCGTCCTTGTGGTCATCCGGATACTGGTACTCTCCCATGATCTCAAGCTTATGGAGCTTTGAGATCGCATCACAGGCGTTCGAGATCACTTCACGGACAAAGATGTCGTGATCCGAGTACAGCCACTTCTTGATGATCGGCAGCATGTTTTCGCTGTTGATCGAAAGATATCCCTGTTTCTCTGTCATGTATATCACTCCTTCTTGATCGTTGTTTTATGAAATCAACTCTTTTTCCGGGAAACCCCCGGAACGAATCATCTGGAACTAATCATATGACCAACGTTCTGAAATGTCAATAGCACTCGGCAAAAGCGAGTGCTAATAGGCGGTGAATCTTTTGTGTTTTTTCCTGCTGCGTTTCTTATTGCAGGCAAGCTTGCGTGGAGGTCAGGCTTTTGGCGCTGTAATCACATATTTCAGACTTTCACAAAGTGCCACCGGTAGCTCCGGTATTCGCCCATCTCCACAGGCACCGGAAGGCCGATCTGCATCAGCGCGTTGGCCGGATAAACCTTGCCGGTTGCCTCGTCTTTGTAGAAGCAGTCTTTTTTCAGGCCTCTGAGACGGACATAATTCACAGTCATGTTTCCGTGCATCTGGAGGCAGACCACCGAGATCAGAGCCTCACTCGCATCCTCCGCGAACATCTCCCATGCAGCGATCGGATCCTCAAGCGGATTGCTGAGGCGATAGTAAAGACCATGGTTGATGAGCTTCGCGTACTTGTGATACTCCTGAATCTGCGCCCGGATTGTCTCCTTCTCTTCCTCGGAGAGCTTCTTCGGGTCGAGCTCGTAGCCGAATGTTCCACTCATCGCGACGGCTGCCCTTGTCTCCAGAGAAACAGATCTCCCGGTCTGCTCGTTCGGTACGGCAGATACATGCGCGCCTACCGCGGAGATAGGATAGACAAAGCTTGTCCCGTACTGGATGCGGGTGCGGTCAATCGCGTCCGTATTGTCTGAGCACCAGATCTGAGGCGTGTAGTACAGCATGCCGAGGTCAAAGCGTCCGCCGCCCCCGGAGCAGCCTTCGATCAGAATGTCCGGATAATTCCGGTTCAGCCGTTCCAGAAAATCATACAGGCCAAGCACATAGTTGTAGAGCACCTGTCCCTGGCTCAGGCCGCTGTGGGAATAGACATTGAAGATGGAACGGTTGAAGTCCCACTTCACATATTCAATGTTGGCGCTGTCCAGCACCTTGCTGATATCCGCATAGATCGCGTCCACAACCTCTTTCCGCGAGAAGTCCAGGATCAGCTGGTTCCGTCCCAGAATCGGGTGCCGTCCCGGAATTGTCATCGCCCAGTCCGGATGCGCGCGGTAGAGATCACTGTCCTCATTCACCATCTCAGGCTCGACCCAGATGCCGAACTTCAGCCCCATCTTGTTGACCTCTTCAACGAGGCTTCCCAGCGGTCCGCCAAGCTTCTCTTCGTTGACATACCAGTCACCCAGGCCGCGGTAGTCATCATTGCGCGCGCCAAACCACCCATCGTCCATGACAAGCATCTCAACGCCCAGGTCCTTTGCACCCTGCGCCAGTTCCAGAAGCTTCTCCCTGTTGAAATTAAAGTAGCATGCTTCCCAGCTGTTCAGAAGAACAGGCCTGATCTGGTCACGCCATTTGCCACGGCAGATATGTCTTCTTGCGCAGCGGTGGAAATTCTGGGACAGACGGGCCATTCCCTTCGAGGAATAACTCATCACCACCTGCGGCGTCCAGAACACATCACCCGCTCCGAGCGGATACGCAAGCAGCTCATCAGGAAGACCAAGCTGCATGCGGACATTGTTGTACTGATCCTTCTCAATCTCGCCCTTGAAGCCTCCGGAATAGACGAAACTCATACCGTAGCAGTGTCCGTAATCTTCCGTTGCCATGTGATCAATCAGCAGCATGGTCGGACTGTACTGGTGACTGGACGTCCCTCTGGTAGAGCCGATCGTCATCGTGCCATGGCAGACCCTCTGGCGCTGGGCATTGCGCTCCATACAGTGGCGCCCGTAGAAGGTGACAGCGTCAAAGTCGCCGGTCACAAAGTCCAGGCACGCGCTCTGCGCCTTTTCCAGGGTAAATGCGCTCTTTCCGTAGTTTTCAATGCGAACAGCCCTGGTGATAATGTCAAGCTTCGGCAGAACACCGTAGTACAGGTCAACCTTCAGCTTCAGAAGCTCATCCTTCAAAGTAATGACAAGCGTCTGTGCATTGGCACCCGTATCCTGATTCGTATCGTCCGCATAAACCGCCGGAAGGCCGGGGATGCTGTACAGTCCGTCTTCGACACGCCAGGAATCATAGCGCAGATCACAGTCCAGCGTCCCGTCCTCATCCGCAACCTTCAACTGAACACGACGGTAGTCACCGTTGCCCAGATACGGATACTCCTGCGGCAGGAAATCCATCGAATAGGTTCGGTCCGACTCCGCCTCATACGGATTGCCGGAAAAGCCGCGGTCCTGGAACGTCAGCAGGAAATGCATATCCCCTGCACTCTTGCGGCCATAGTACTGATGCAGCAGATAACCGTAACGGTCTACGTGCATCTGGTAAGTCGTGCGTTTCGTGTTCAATGTGAAGACGAGTCTGTCTTTGTTCATCTCTATAGCCATGGTAATCTCCATTCCGCCGCGGAAAAAGCGCGGCAAATAAATTCAGATTGACTGATGCTATAGTAATCGAGTCAGCAAATATAATCTATGACTTTTTCGCAGATAAAAAGGGAAGAATCACTCTTGTAACGGAACCAGGAAACTGTTTTGATGCATATCTGACGCAGACACAGAAAATTCATTCCTTTCCGGTCTGTATCGTGGTACACTGAATCCATGATGTGCGCCCCGGTCTGGCAGGTAAGTCGGGGCAGATGAAAGAAACTGCCAAGCAGGAACAAAGAGGAGGTATTGAAAGATGGCATTATTTGATGATCTTGGAAGACTTGGAAAGACAGTTGCAGGACGTGCGAAGAATGCGGCTGAGACCGGCAATCTGAAGCTTCAGATCGCGAACGCGCAGAAAGAAGTCACTAAGGCATATGCTGAGCTCGGCAGGAAGTTCGCGGAGCTGAATCCGGATTCTGTGGACGAGAGTCTGAAACCGCTTCTGGACGCTGCGAAAGCTGCGGTGGATAAGGTTGCTTCTCTTGAGCAGGGAATCGAAACCTCCCGCAAGACGATGGAAGAAGCCGAAGCAAAGATGGCGAAGGAAGCTGCCGAAGCGAAAGCCCGTGCAGAGAAGGAAGCAGAAGCACTGAAGGCCAGTGCGGAGAAAGAGGCTGCAGAGCTGAAGGCGCGTGCTGAGAAGACGGAAGACGAACTGAAGGACAGCTTTGACGCTGCCGGTGCTGAAGTCAAGGCAGCTGCTGAATCAGCCGAAAGCAGCGCAAAGACTCTGTTCGAGCAGGCACAGGAGAAGGCGAAGAAAACCTTCGCAGATATGAAGAATACGGCAGAAGGCCTGTTCAACGAAGTGAAGGAAGCGGTTGAGAACAAGACTGCAGAAGCGGAAGACGCGGCTGACGATGTAGTAGATGCGGCGGCTGAGACTGTTGAGGAAGCTGCAGACACAGCAGCAGATGCATGCTCCTGCGCAGTTGATGCAGCTGAAGATGCGGCCGAGGAAGTCAAAGAGACAACTGAGGAGGGTGGCTGCTAAGAAACAAGGGATTCCGCAGCGATAATAACGGAATAAAGCATCGGGGAACCTTCCCCGTATGATGATACGCCTCGCCAGTGTAAGCCATTCAGGCTTCACCGGCGGGGCGTATATCATTCATGATAGATGTATATAAGGTGATTGAAGATGCAAGGCGATGATGTTGACGCGAAAATGGCGCAATGATATGATTGCCGCATGGAAAGAGGACTTGAAAACACAACCAGTATTTCTGCTCAGAACGGCTTTATCGGATCCCGATACGGCCTTTCCGGCAGCACGCTGAAACTGATCGCGTCGGCAATCATGCTGATCGATCATACCGGCGCGTCTGTCGTTTCCACCTATATGTCTGTCAGCCGGCTGCGCTTTACAGATCTGGCAGCCTATCAGAACATGCAGACGCTGTATCAGTGGATGCGCTCCATCGGCCGCCTGGCCTTCCCGATCTATTGCTTTCTGATCGTGGAAGGTTTTTTCCATACCAGATCCGTACGGAAATACTGCTGGCGCATGTTTCTGTTTGCGCTGATCTCAGAGTTCCCCTTTGACTATGCATTGAAAGCCAGCGTTCCTTACTGGCGCAAGCAGAATGTTTACTTCACCCTCCTGATCGCTCTTCTGTGCCTTGCCATGCTGCAGTATCTCCAGGGGCTCTACTGCGTCCAGTTCATCGCGATTGCTTCCTCCATGTGGCTGGCCAACGCGATGATGACGGACTATAACTGTAAGGGTGTCTTTCTGATCGTGATCCTGTACCTGTTCCATGACTACAGGCTGTATCAATGTATCGCCGGTGCTGCCGCGATTGCGTGGGAACACTGGGCACCTCTGTCTTATATCCTGTGTTACTTCTATAACGGAAAGCGCGGGATACGGCTGCGCTATTTCTTCTATATCTTCTATCCCGGACATCTGCTGGTGCTTGGGATTATTCGTCATATGATCATACGCATGCACTGAGGAAGATACAACTCATGCAGCCTGTGCATGCTTCGAACTATGTAATCAACTCCATCTGCACGCTCTGAACGAAGTAACGATTCACCCATTCGCGCTCGCTGTGATCTCATCGTCCTTCCTATGCGCTCTCATGATCTCATGAAACTGGTTCCCGCACCGTTCCACCTCTCCGAGCACGACATCTATCTTCTGTTCATCAAGATACCAGTTATCCCTTGTGATTCCTTTTGTCACGATCGGACAGACGAGTAATTCCACGTCAGGGAACTGTTCCTGATAGTACATCCTGCATCTTCTCGCATGATAAGCCTGGCAGGCGATGATCGCTTTCTTTACATGGATCTGCATCGACTCCAGGAGACGTTTCGAATAGATCGCGTTTTCCCAGGTAAAGGTTGCCTGATCCTCTTTCAGGATGGCCTGTTCCGGAACACCGGCTTCGATCAGGATATCGTGCAGATATTCCCACTCTGTCCGCCGGTTCTTTCCCTCAGGATCCAGAAAGGTCCCGACAGGCTTTGGATATCTTCCGCTTGGCAGAACCAGCGGTGCATATCCCTGTGCGTACAGCCTGGCTGCATGCCTTGCACTGTCCGGATAATTCCCGCCGGGCACAAAGATCACGTCCGCTTTCTCCGGGACGTCTTCCAGGAAGATGAAGTCCGTAATGCAGTCAAAGAATCTTTCATTTGTCCTGCTCTGTATTCTGCTCTCTGTTCTACGCTCCATCAGCACTCTCCAAAGATGCGCTCCATGCACAGATCCGTTTTGTGTTCAGATATGAAACATGCTCAGGTACGCTCTGTGCACAGGTACATGCCCGTCACAGATACGCCCGATACGCCAGGCGGGGGAAAGCAGGTTTGATGCTTGCTTTCCCCCGCCGTAACGGTAATCCGTTTTTCATTTTTTACATAACCGCAGCGCTTCTACGCTGATCGGCTCACGTCGCCGCCGGCAGCTTGAAGGACGACTTCAACGCCGCGATCCGGTTAAAGACCAGATGGTCCGGCGCAGACAGTTTCGAATCGACGCAGAAGTATCCTGTCCGGACAAACTGGAAGGAATCCGGCGCCTTGGCATCCTTCAGGGAAGCTTCTACATAGCAGTCCTTCAGGATCTGGAGCGAATTCGGATTCAGGTTCAGTTCTCCTGTCTCCTCATCGTAGACACCCTTCTCTTCATCCACGATGTTCTCAAACAGACGGACTTCACAGCGGATGGCGCTCTTCGCGTCTACCCAGTGGATCGTTCCCTTCACCTTCCGTCCGTCCGGTGCGTTTCCACCGCGTGTCTGGGGATCATAAGTGCAGTGCACAGCCGTAACGTTGCCGTTTTCGTCCTTGTCAACACCTGTGCAGGTCACGAAGTACGCATGCATCAGACGAACCTCATTGCCGGGATACAGCCTTCTGTACTTCGGAACCGGAACCTCCATGAAGTCTTCCTGTTCGATATACAGTTCACGGCTGAACGGTACCTTTCTGGATCCCAGCTCCGGATTCTCCAGGTTGTTCTCAACCTCCAGTTCTTCCGTCTGATCCTCCGGATAGTTATCGATAATCAGCTTCAGCGGATGGAGAATTCCCATCACACGCTCTCTCTTCAGCTTCAGGTCTTCTCTCACACAATACTCCAGCATCGCGTACTCAGAGGAGGATTGTGCCTTGGAGATGCCGCTCAGCTCGACGAACATCCTGATCGCCTCCGGCGTGTAGCCGCGGCGGCGCAGTCCGGAGATGGATACAAGCCGCGGATCATCCCAGCCGTCCACGATTCCATTTTCGACGAGCTTCTTGATATAGCGCTTGCCGGTGACAACATTCGTCAGATACATCTTGGCGAACTCGATCTGGCGGGGCGGCTGCTCATACTCCAGTTCCCTGACAACCCAGTCATACAGCGGTCTGTGGTCCTCGAACTCCAGGGTGCAGATGGAATGCGTGACGCCTTCGATCGCGTCCTCGATCGGATGCGCGAAATCATACATCGGGTAAATGCACCATTTGTCCCCTGTATTCGCATGCGATATGTGCGCGATGCGGTAGATGACGGGGTCGCGCATGTTCATATTCGGAGACGCCATGTCGATCTTCGCGCGGAGCACCTTCGCGCCGTCCTCGTACCTGCCGTCCTTCATCTCCTCAAAGAGTTTCAGGTTCTCCTCGATGCTGCGGTCTCTGTAAGGAGAATTCTTTCCCGGCTCTTTCAGCGTTCCGCGGTAAGAACGGATCTCCTCCGCCGTCAGGTCGCAGACAAAGGCCTTGCCTTTTTTGATCAACTTGACGGCAGCTTCGTACATCTGTCCAAAGTAGTCGGAAGCAAAGTACAGCCGGTCCTCAAAGTCCGCGCCGAGCCATCTGACATCATTCTCGATGGATTCAACGAATTCACTCTTCTCCTTTGTCGGGTTGGTATCATCAAACCGCAGATTGAACAGGCCATGATATTCCTGGGCCAGTCCGTAATTCAGGATGATCGACTTCGCGTGTCCGATGTGAAGATAACCGTTCGGCTCCGGCGGGAAACGTGTCATCACGTGATCCACTCGTCCCTCTTCCAGGTCCTTGTCTATGATCTGCTCGATAAAGTTCCTGCTTTGATTCTCCATGCTTTTTACTCCCTGCTGCACTGCCTGTTGTTCTTTCGGTTTTTAGTTAAAATGAATAAACTTCCTCAGCACCTTGTACCCCTTCACGGTCGTCTTCTGCGCGATCGGAACGGGGAGATTCATCCACATTCCAAGGAAGGACATTCTGAGGCGGATAAACAGCTTCTCATTCTTGTTCTTGAGATAGCCCCAGATATCTCTCTTCTTGGCGTAATCTTCCTCGGTTCCTCCGACCAGAAGCAGAATGGAGGTCACGGTCATGATCTTATTCAGGTAGTTCATCATGTACTTGCGCACATTTTTATCCAGGCCGCTGAAATTCTGCCCTGTGAAGACGTCGATCATCATCTTGTTGACCCTGATCTGCTGGTCAATCCTGCTGATCATCACCTTCTCGTTTACGCTCTGGTCTTCACGCCCGATCAGATAATGATAGAAGTTTACGTCCATATAGTAAAGCTTCTCACAGTATGGAAGCGGCTGGAAGCAGAACAGATTGTCCACATAAAATGTATGCAGCGGCATCCGCAGGCCTGACCGGATCAGCACATCATGCCGGTAGATAATGTTGTGCATGAGAATGTACTGGGTCTGCTTCATGTGTCCCATATCATCCCATGAGATGATGCGGTTCTGCGGAAATGCATGCCTGAACTGCATGACATTCTTATGCCACACGCCTTCCTTGTCATAGACAAAATTGGTGAGCATCATATCGACGGGGGTACCCCTGTCCTCGAGCATTTTCAGGCGGTTAATGATCCGAAGAAGAGCCCTGGAATCCACCCAGTCATCCGAATCGACCACCTTGAAATACACACCGGAAGCCTCACGGATTCCTGTATTGACAGCACCGCCGTGCCCCTTGTTTTCCTGGTGAATGGCCCGCACAATCCCCGGATACCGCTGTTCATAATTCTTTGCGATCTCCAGCGTATGATCCTTCTTCGAGCCATCGTCTATAATCAGAATCTCTATGTCTTCCCCGCCGGGAAGAAGGGATTCAATTGATTTTCTCATATACGCTTCCGAGTTGTAGCACGGAATCGCGACAGAAAGAATTTTCATGTTCGTCTCCTACTGTTTTATTGTCACTTCTTAATGCTGTTTTGACCGATCATACGACTCTGTCAGAAGCTTCTTTCAACAGATGCTCCTTCCATCAGATTCTTCTTCCATCTCCAAGCACGGCTGTGTATCTGGCGTATGCGAAAGGAATCGGGTAGTCCTCTTCCATCTGCCGGATCTCTACTGTCAGAAAAGCATTCTCCGTTTTTTTCTCAGCATCCTGCGTCCTTTCCAGGTCCGGTTTTCCGGATCTGCAGCTGGGATCTTTTGCAGATGCTCCTGTCTCCATCTCTTCAGCCAGAATCAGGTATCCCGTCATCTCCCATTCCACATGCGTGAAGATATGTCTGTAAGAGGACAGCGGGCGGATCCTGACGGGAGACACCCCAATCTCTTCTGCTTTCAGAAGCGCTTCTTCCTGCGTCAGATGTCCTTCGAAGCAGGGAAGCTCCCACAGGCTGGCAAGCAGGCCGCGGCCTGGTCTCTTCCTGATCAAGGTCCGCTCCGAATCCCGGATCACCAGCACTGTCTTCTTTTCGATCCTGCGTGATTTTTTCTTTTTGCGGACCGGAATGGTATCCGTTAAATTCTGCCTGTTTGCAAGGCACTGCCTGGAAACCGGACACTGGCTGCAGAGCGGGACGCCATTCGGCAGGCACACAACTGCTCCCAGTTCCATCAGCGCCTGATTAAATTCACCAGGGAGAAACTGAATCGGACCGGCTCCAGGGGACTCGCCTGCACTGTCCACCAGGAACGCCTTCACCAGCTGTTCCAATCCTGCCTTCACGCGGGGATCATCGATGCAGTCTTCCACTGCCATGATCCTTGTCAGAACCCGGAGCACATTGCCGTCCACCGCAGGTTCCGGCAGGCCGTAAGCAATCGATGCAATTGCTCCGGCTGTATAGGAGCCGATGCCGGGCAGGCGCTTCAAAGCTCCGGCATCTGCCGGCAGCTCACCGCCATATTCCTGAAGGACCACCTCAGCCGCCTTTTTCATGTTCCGCGCACGGCTGTAATAGCCCAGGCCTTCCCACAGCTTCAGAAGCCGGTCCTCTTCACACAGCGCAAGGTCACGGATCGTGGGGAGCGCTTTGATGAATCTGGAAAAGTACGGTTTGACCGCTTCCACCCTCGTCTGCTGAAGCATGATCTCACTGACCCATACATAGTAAGGCAGCGGCTGCTGTCTCCACTCCAGTTCCCGATGGGTTTTCCCGTACCAGGCAAGGAGCGGCATGCAGATCCGCTGCAAGGATTCAGTTTCTGTTATTCTATCAGAAATCATACAATATTCAAGTGACTATGGTTAAGCCATATTCATGCCAGATTCATGACTGACCCGCCTTCGACCAGTTCTCCTTCAATCAGGCACTTCTCAATCAGGGTTGTCTTCGGCGTCTCGATTAAAGAGATCAGCTCCTGGGCTGCTTTCTTTCCGATCTGTTTCGTATCCTGACGCAGCGTTGTGAGCTTCGGGAACAATGCCTGGGACATGGGAATTCCGTCATATCCGACGATCGAAATATCCTCCGGGACACGCAGCCCGGCTTCCTGCACTGCATGGTACGCGCCGACTGCCGAGAAATCGTCCGGCGTAAAGACACAGGTAGGACGATCCGGCAGTGAGAGTAGTTCTTCCATCCGACGCATCGTCGTCTCTCCGTCACGGTATCTTGACTTGAGGATGTATTCGTCCGGAGCCGTGATTCCGTGGTAGTACAGCGCCCTGTGGAAACTGGAAAGCCGGTCTCTGGTCACTGAATTCTCGTCCCCGTGAATATAGGCGATCTTCGTATGCCCAAGGCTGCAGACATAATCAACCAGGTCTTTCATGCCCTTGACATTGTCGGAAACAATCGCAATCCTTCCGTCAAAGGTAAAGTCGATCGTGACAACAGGAAGGGAGGAACGCACAAGCTCCAGCACCTCGGGGGTCGTAAAGTCGATGTTTGCGATCACGACGCCGTCAAGTCCTCTGTACCTGCAGTGTTCATAATAACTCATTCTGCGGTTCGCGATCATATTCATGGACGTAAATGTGATATCATACCCGCTCTCTTCCGCGGTCACCTTAAAGCTGTCCAGAATCGCTGCGAAGTAATCGTGCGTCAGGCCGCTGTGCAGATTGTCAGAAAAGAGAATTCCCAGGTCATAGGACCGGTTCGTCTTCAAAGCCCGCGCGGAAGAATTCGGGAAGTATCCCATCTCCTTCGCGACTGCCTGAATCTCCTCTCTCTTCTTTTTTCCGATATCACTGTACCCGTTCAGCGCCTTGCTGACCGTCGCGACAGATACCCCGCATTTTGAGGCAATATCCTTCATCGAAACCATAGCCGGACCTCCTTGACGAAAACGTTTAAACTCAAACCCTCTGTTTTCGCTTAAATGAAAACGTTTTCGTAGTGCCATTATAGCTTACATTTTCGTAAAAAAGCAACCGATTAAACTTCAAAATAACGACAAATATTATTGTTTTGACGTTTTCTACAGTTTTTGGCTGTCATTTTTAGTAATATTTCACAGTGAATCCGTTGGAAAACCGATTGCTTTTCTGCACATTTCGGCTTATACTGCATTCAGAGTGCAACTTAAACGTTTTCTAAAAAGGAGACCATTCCATGAAATACGGCTATTTTGATGATGCCGCACGCGAGTACGTCATCACGACACCCAAAACACCACTCCCCTGGATCAACTATCTTGGATGCAATGACTTCTTCTCTATTGTCTCCAACACCTGCGGAGGTTACAGCTTCTATAAAGACGCCAAGATGCTCCGCATCACCCGCTACCGCTATAACAACGTACCGTATGACTCCAATGGCAAGTACTATTACATTGCCGATGGCGGTCAGGTCTGGAACCCCGGCTGGCAGCCGACACAGACTGAGCTCGACTCCTATGAGTGTCATCACGGCATTGGTTACACGCGTTTCCTTTCTTCCAAAAACGGCCTGAGCGCAAACCTTCTGAATTTCGTTCCGCTTCACGACACCTGTGAGATCAACTGTCTGACCCTGAAGAATGACAGTGAGCAGGAAAAGACGTTCAAGGTTTATTCCTATGTGGAGTTCTGTCTGTGGAATGCGCTGGACGACATGACCAACTACCAGAGGAATCTCTCCACCGGTGAAGTCGAAATTATCGGCTCGACCATCTATCATAAGACAGAATACAGAGAACGCCGGAACCATTATTCCTATTTCTCTGTCAATGAAAAGGCAGCGGCATATGATACATCGAGAGATGCTTTCATCGGTACATACCGCGCTGCTTCGAATCCGGAAGCCATTGAGAATGGCGGCTGCACCAATTCCGTGGCGAGCGGCTGGTATCCGATCGCTGCTCATGAGCTGGACGTGACGCTTGCGCCCGGCGCGCAGAAGACTTTTGTCTTCGTGCTTGGATACGCTGAGAATCCGAACGACCAGAAGTGGGAGTTTGCGAATGTCATCAATAAGGCGCCGGCCAATGCGCTTCTTGCGAAGTATCAGACGAAGGAAGATGTTGACAGGGAGTTCGCCGCGCTGAATGCCTACTGGTCTTCTCTCCTGTCCGGATACAGCGTGAACAGTGAGGACGAGAAGGTCAACCGCATGGTAAATATCTGGAACCAGTATCAGTGCATGGTTACCTTCAACATGTCCCGTTCAACTTCCTACTATGAGTCAGGAATCGGCCGCGGCATGGGCTTCCGTGATTCCAACCAGGATCTGCTTGGCTTCGTCCATCTGATTCCGGAGAAGGCCCGCGAGAGAATCATCGATATTGCTTCCACGCAGTTCGCGGACGGCAGCGCCTATCATCAGTACCAGCCGCTGACCAAGCGGGGCAATTCGGACATCGGCTCCGGCTTCAATGATGACCCGCTGTGGCTGATCGCCGGTACTGCCGCCTATGTCAAGGAGACCGGAGACTTCTCAATCCTTGACGAGATGGTTCCGTTTGACAATGACGAATCTACCAGGGTACCGCTGTTCGAGCACCTCACCAGGTCATTTGACTACATCGTCAGCCACAAGGGGCCGCATAACCTGCCGCTGATCGGGCGCGCGGACTGGAATGACTGCCTGAACCTGAACTGCTTCTCCGATACGCCCGGAGAGTCCTTCCAGACCAGTGGGCCGAGCGAAGGTCCGGTCGCGGAATCCGTATTCATTGCCGGCATGTTCGTCAAGTACGGAGAAGAATACAGGCAGATGTGCCTGCACAGAGGTCTGACGGAAAAGGCCGCCGAAGCTGAGGCCGAGGTAAAAGCGATGTATGAGGCGGCGCTTGACGCCGGCTGGGACGGCGAGTGGTTTGTCCGTGCCTATGACGCGAACGGAGAAAAGGTTGGATCTTCCGCGTGTGAAGAAGGAAAGATCTTCATTGAACCGCAGGGCTTCTGCGTACTGGCCGGCATCGGCGTGAAGGAAGGTAAAGCCCAGCAGGCGCTCGCTTCTGTCGAGAAGTATCTGGATACCAAATACGGCATCATGATCCTGCAGCCGTGCTACACGCATTACTACCTGAATCTCGGTGAGATCTCCTCCTATCCGCCGGGATACAAGGAGAATGGCGGCATCTTCTGCCACAACAATCCGTGGGTGTCGATTGCCGAGACGGTCTGCGGACATGGTGACCGTGCCTTTGAGATCTATAAGAAGACCTGCCCGGCCTACATTGAAGAGATCTCGGAGATTCACTGCACTGAGCCCTATGTCTACAGCCAGATGGTTGCCGGCAAGGATGCGAAGTTCTTCGGCCAGGGCAAGAACAGCTGGCTCACAGGTACGGCAGCGTGGACGTTCGTGAACATCTCACAGTTCATCCTTGGCATCCAGCCGGATTATGACGGACTGCGGATTGATCCCTGCGTACCGGCAAACTTCGGTGATTATTCCATCGAGAGAAAGTACCGCGGCGCGCAGTATCATATCCAGATCACGAATCCGGATCATGTACAGAAGGGCGTGAAGGAACTGACCGTCAACGGCCGTAAGATCGACGGCAATGTGGTTCCCTTCGAGGAAGGCGTCACCGAGTATTCTGTGACGGCTGTGATGGGTTGATAACGATCTGATACAAGAGCCCCGACGGCACTGTGCCGTCGGGGCTCTTCTCTATAACAGGATTTTCTGCAGTCCGGATCTGACTGATTTTCTGTTCCGTCTTTCCTCAGCCGTCCTGCTCGATCTTCGCGATCATGTCGATCCGCATCTGATGCCTTCCGCCCTGGAATTCCGCGTCCAGCCACTCGTCGACGATCATCTTTGCCAGTTCCGTTCCGACAACGCGGGCTCCGAAGCACAGGACATTGGCATTATTATGCTGGCGGGACAGTTTTGCGCTGTAGGGCTCGCTGCAGACCACCGCGCGGATTCCCCTCACCTTGTTGCAGGCGATGGAGATGCCGACACCGGTGCCGCAGATCGCGATTCCCAGATCTGCTTCCCCGGCAACGACTTTTCTCGCCACCTTCTCGCCCCACTCCGGATAGTTGCTGCTCTGTGTAGAGAAGGTTCCGACCTCCTCCACTTCGTATCCGCGTTCTTTCAGATGCGCGCTGATGACCTCACGCAGTTCCACAGCACTGTGATCATTTCCGATTGCAATCTTCATCTCAAGCCTTCCTCCTTGTCGTGTTATGTTTGATTCTTCCGCTTGAAGCCGGTTATGGATTCTGGTCTCTTTGTTTCCCGGCGTTGGCAAGGCGCTTCATCTCTTCCGCACTTTTCAGGACGGTATCC
Source organism: uncultured Lachnospiraceae bacterium (assembly GCA_902781455.1). Classification (GTDB taxonomy): domain Bacteria; phylum Bacillota; class Clostridia; order Lachnospirales; family Lachnospiraceae; genus Porcincola. The sequence continues at coordinate 46,389 of CACZJF010000009.1, forward strand.
GTGATCTTTGCGCCGCCCAGAATCCTTGCCAGTTCTCCTGTAATCTCCTGCTCTTTCAGTTTTCTGACATGCGTGCGGGTTGTTCCTTCTTCCACCTGCTTTTCAATCAGGAAATGTGTGTCCGCCATCGATGCGATCTGCGCCAGGTGTGTGATCGCGATGACCTGTCTGGCAGACGCGAGCTTTGCCATCTTCTCTGAAACCTTCTGTGCGGTTCTTCCGCTGATGCCGGTATCGATCTCATCGAAGATCATCGTACCGACAGAATCCTTCGCAGCCATGACTGTCTTGATGCCGAGCATGATTCTGGAGAGCTCACCGCCGGACGCAACACTCTGCAGCGGGCGGGGTGCCATGCCCGGATTCGTGGAAATCAGGAAGACCACATCGTCCGCTCCGTTTTCCGTCATTTCCTTCAGAGGAGAAAATGCAATCTCGAAACGCACATCCAGGAAGTTCAGCTCTTCCAGCGATTCCCGGATCTGCTCAGCCAGTTCCCCGGCGGATTTTTTCCGGAGCACAGTGATGGCGGCGCAGTCTTCACGCAGTTTCTTCTCACTTTCCTGCAGACGGCTCTTCAGTCCAGCGACGTAAGCATCATAGTCCTGCAGCTTTGCAAGCGCCTCGCTCTGTGTGCCACGGTACTGCAGAATATCCGGAATCGTCTTCCCGTACTTCATCTTCAGCCGGTTGATCAGATCCAGTCTGCCCGCTATCTCGTCCAGTTCTCTTTCATCATACTGGAAGTCATCAAGAAATGCGTTCAGGCTTCTGTTAAAGTCCATGCACAGATCTTCCAGCTGCACCAGCATCGTGCTCATATCCTGGAGCGCGTCATCCAGGCTGCTGATCCGCGCCAGAAGGCCGGAAGCGGTCGAAAGATCCCGCAGAGCGCCGTTGTCGCTGCCGGTCAGCTGTTCCGCTTCACCGGCCGTCTCCAGGATCTTCTGCGCGTTTGACAGCCTGCGGAACCTTGCTTCGAGTTCCGCGTCCTCTCCTTCCGTCAGCGCGGCATCGTCGATCTCGCTGATCTCATAGGACAGGAAATCGATCTGCTTGACGCGGTCTCTCTCATCTGTCAGTGCCTGCTCCAGCTCGCGCCCGGTCTCCTTCCAGTCCCTGTAATGCGCCCTGCAGGCTTCCTTCCGGCTTAAGAGTTCCTTATCCGCAAAGGAATCCACCAGCTCCAGATGATACTTCGGATACAGAAGTGACTGATGCTCATGCTGGCCGTGGATATCGATCAGCCTCTGCGCAATCTCCCTCACCTTCGCGACGGTAGCTGTCTCGCCGTTGATCCGGCTGATGCTGCGCCCATTCCGCCAGCTTCTTGTGATCAGCACCAGACCGTCCATCAGAGGAAGTTCCATTTCCTCAAGAAGACGGGACACCTCCTCAGACGATGTCTCAAAAGTCAGCTCAACACTTGCCGACTCCGCACCTTCCTGTACCAGATCCTTCAGGGATCCGGTCCCCAGCGCGGCGCTGACCGAGCCGATCAGGATGGACTTCCCCGCGCCCGTCTCTCCGGTCAGGATATTCAGTCCGTCTTCAAGCAGAATCTCTTCTTCATCGATCAAAGCCAGATTTTTGACATATATGCTTCTTAGCATTTCATTCCCTTAGCGACTCTCTCTTCAAACCCGGTTACCATTCACGGCTGCTTCCCCTGCAGTCCGCGAACCAGCCATGCTGCGCGTGTCTGCCGCTGCCCGGCAGCTTCTGTTTACACATCTATTGCACATTCTCACGGATCTTCTCCATGACCCGCTCCGCTTCCTCCTGCGTGTGGACCGCACAGAAAATCGTATCGTCACCGGCGATGCATCCGGCAATCTCCGGCCAGTTCATCGCGTCCAGCGCGGCTGCGACTGCCATCGCCATGCCGGATACTGTCCGGATCACAACCAGGTTGCCGGCCTGGTCCATTTCCACGAACCCGTCCCGCAATACCCTGAGATACTTTTCCGCAAGCCTTTCCGTACTTGATTCGATCGCCGTATATCTCTGACGCCCCCCGCCCGTCGAGATCTTCATCAGCTTCAGCTCACGAATATCGCGGGAAACCGTTGCCTGCGTCACATCGCAGCCTTCTGCCTTCAGATATCCTGCAAGCTCATCCTGTGTTTCGATCTCATATCTGGCAATCAGTTCCAGAATCTTTGCCTGTCTTTTGATCTTTGTCATGCCCGTCTCTCCTTGCTGTCTGCGTCTTGTTACGGACCAAGCTTCTCTCTCAGGTTCTCAACAAAACTGGTATGGTTCATACGGATGAAGTGGGTTTTCTTCTCTGACTTCGAGATCACAATCCTCCCTCCGTTCTCAGGGACCAGGAAGGTATCTCCGTCAAAGGACGCCTCTGCACCGCCCTCTTTGTCAGAGCGCGCATTGCCGATCTCGACGGACACCACAACGTTATCAGGAAGGACAATTGTCCTGGAGATCAGCGTATGAGGCGCGAGTGCTGTCAGAAGGATCAGGGATGCGTCCGGCGAGACGATCGGTCCGCCGGCAGAGAGACTGTAGCCGGTCGACCCGGTCGGTGTGGATACGATGATACCGTCTGCCCGGTAAGAGCACAGGAACACATCGTCCACATAGACATTGAAGTCGACCACACGCAGCCTGCCCCGGCGTGATATGACAATATCGTTCAGCGCGATGTCCTGCACCTTTTCCCTGTCGGAAGTAACGACGGTTCCCTGCAGCATCATCCTGTCCTCGATGAAGAAATCATCGGCGATCAGTCTGTCAAGCGTCGGCGCGATATTGGCAAGTTCGATCTCCGCCAGATAGCCGAGCGTTCCAAGGTTCACGCCCAGCAGGGGAAGGGACATATCCACCAGGTCACGGGAAGCATGCAGCAGCGTGCCGTCGCCTCCCAGCGCGATGATACACTCGACATCCGCCGGAATCGCAGATGCATCCGTGTAACGTATGCCTTCCGGGCGCGCAGAAGCACATTCACTCTGAAGGTAGCAGACGCAGCCTCTGTTTTCCAGATACTCCTTGATAAACGCTGCTTCCTTTGCGGCGGTCTTCTTTGACCGGTTTGTAATCACATAGAAGCCATTCATGCTCCCAGCTCCTTTTTTCCAAGGTTATGCATCAAGCCTGCCGCCGGCAGATCTGCGGGCGCGTGTGCGGCTTATACAGCTTCCTTCCTGTGCGCTTCAGCCGGAAGACAATGTTTCATGAGAAAGCTGCACCGTCCTCTCAATCTCCGCATCGGTAACTGCATGTTCCCCGCAAGTATCTTTCAGAAAATGTGCCAGGTATTCGATATTACCTTCTGGCCCGGTGATCGGAGACCAGGTGAGGCCTGCCGCAGCAAGGCCGATCCCGGCCGCTTCGTCCAGCACCTTCCGGATCACTTCCTCGTGTACCTTCGGGTCACGGACAACCCCCTTCTTCCCGACCTTGTCGCGTCCCGCTTCAAACTGAGGCTTGATGAGTGCCGCAATCTCTCCGTCCTCATCCAGGACAGACAGCACCGCAGGCAGGATCAGTTTCAGAGAAATAAAGGACACGTCGATCGAACAGAGCTGTATCTTCTCCGGAATGACCGCGGGAGATAATTCCCGCGCGTTGAAGCGTTCCATGCAGATGACTCTGTCATCTTCCCTGAGTTTCCAGTCCAGCTGACCGTGACCGACATCCACGGCATACACTCTTGCTGCCCCGCTCTGAAGCATGCAGTCCGTAAATCCTCCGGTAGATGCCCCGACGTCCATGCAGACCTTACCTGCAAGCTCGATTCCAAAGCATGCAACCGCTTTCTCCAGCTTCAGTCCCCCACGGCTGACATAGCGCAGCGCCTTGCCGCGCACCTCGATCTCAGCGTCGGTGTCGAACTTCATGCCGGCCTTGTCTTCCTTCTGTCCGTTGACATAGACCTGCCCTGCCATGATGACGGCTTTTGCCTTCTCCCTGGAGGGGAAGAATCCACCCCGCACAAGTAAGATATCCAGTCTTTCTTTCATGTATAAAGTCCAATCATCCGCGTCCGGATCTTCTTGTAGATGCTCTCTGCGTCAAGTGCTGTTTCCTTCCGAAGGAGTTCAACGGATCCCGCCTCAATATATGCATCCGGGAGCGCGACGCGCTCAAGCGGTACTGTTATCCCCATGTCATTCAGGCAGGCAAGCACCTGGCTTCCGAAACCGCCTGTCTCGACGTTTTCCTCCAGTGTGACAAGCAGGTTATGCTCACCGGCTGCCCTCTGAAGCACCTGTTCATCAAGCGGCTTGATGAAGCGGCAGTTAATCAGGCTGCAGTTCGCGCCCTCCTTCTTCAGCATGGAGCGGACCTCAAGCGCGGTCTCTACCATGCTCCCCACCGCAAGCAGGCAGATATCTGACTCGTCGTACAGAATCTCCCACTCTCCATACCGGATCGGAGCGCGGAATTCCTCCAGTCCGTCATACGCACTGCCGCGCGGGTACCGAATCGCCACCGGGGAACTGGTCTTTCTGACCGCCCACTTCAGCATATCAGCAAGCTCCCACTTGTTCTTGGGCGCGAGGACACAGATGTTGGGGATCAGAGACAGGTAAGAGAGATCAAAGATTCCCTGATGCGTCTCTCCGTCCGCGCCGACTAGTCCGCCGCGGTCAATCGCGAATATGACATGCAGGTTCTGCAGACATACGTCATGCACGATCTGGTCAAATGCTCTTTGCAGGAATGAGGAATAGACGGCAAACACAGGAATCCGGCCGCCGACCGCGAGGCCGGCGCAGAAAGTCACTGCATGTTCCTCCGCGATTCCCACATCAAAGAAGCGGCTGGGATACATCCCGCGGAATCGCTTCAGGCCTGTACCATCCGGCATCGCTGCCGTGACAGCGCACAGATTCGGCGTCTTCTTCCCTTCCTTGCACATGACGGTACTGAAGATATCGCTCCAGTCAGCCTTTACCTTCTTCTTCAAGGGAAGTCCGGTTTCGATAGCAAACGGGCCGGTTCCGTGGAACCTGGCCGGCATGCGCTCTGCGGGAGGATATCCCTTGCCCTTCTGGGTCAGCACGTGGACAATCACCGGTCCCCTGACCTTCTTCGCGTTCTGGAAGACTGTCACCATCCGGTCGATGTTGTAGCCGTCGATCGGTCCGAAGTACTTGATTCCGAGCTGTTCGAAGAAAGAACCCGGCAGCAGAAGCGACTTCAGGTTATTCTTCATGCCGCGCAGCTTCTTGATCGCGGCTTCGCCCCCATCCTTTTGTCTGAGCGCATCCTCCGCCGCCCGCTTCAGGCTGGTATAGGCATCATTGGTTCGTATGGTGGAAAGATAAGAAGAAAAACCTCCGACATTCTCGGAGATCGACATCCCGTTGTCATTCAGGACGATAATGAAATTGGTTTTCATGTTGGAGACGTTGTTCAGCGCCTCATATACCATGCCCCCGGTAAAGGAGCCGTCTCCGATGACGGCCGCGACACAGCAGTCATCACCCGCAAGGTCTCTCGCCTGGGCAATCCCGAGCGCGGCGGAGACAGAGGTTGAGCTGTGGCCTGTGTCAAAGACATCACAGGCACTCTCCTCTCTTTTTGGGAACCCTGACAGTCCCCCGATCTTACGCAGGGTGTCAAACCCTTCCTTACGTCCGGTCAGAATCTTGTGCGTGTAAGACTGATGTCCGACATCCCACACGATCTTGTCCCGCGGCAGTGTCATGATCAGATGCAGTGCCATCGTGAGCTCAATCACGCCCAGGTTCGATGCAAGATGCCCGCCGGTGACAGACAGTTTTTCAATCAGGAAAGAGCGGATCTCTTCTGCAAGAAGAGGCAGCTCTTCCCTTGGAATGCTCTTAATGTCATTTGGCTGATTGATCTTCTCAAGGATCATGTCAGAATCCTCTCAGCTGCGCCTCTTCACCAGTTCCTCCAGCATGCGCCGCAGAAACTCATGCTTCACGCTCAGATGGTCAAATGCGTCCAGTGCCTGCGCAGACAGCCTTTCAACCCTGTCCTTGCCGGCATTGATGCCGAACAGAGAGACAAAAGTTGTCTTCTTGTTTCTGACGTCAGAACCGATCGGTTTGCCAAGCTCAACCTCACTCCCGGTCACATCGAGTATGTCATCCCGGATCTGGAACGCCAGTCCTGTCTTGTTCCCGACAGATTCCAGAATCGCAACATCTTCCTCGGGCGCGCCGGCCAGGACAGCGCCGGTCATCAGGCTTGCCTCAAACAGCGCAGCGGTCTTATGCTGGTTGATGAATTCAACCTGCCCTTCCGTCAAAGCCCTTCCTTCAAATTCCACATCGCAGGACTGTCCGCCCAGCATGCCATAGATCCCGCTCTTTGTACTCAGGATCCGGAATGCCTTCGCCACGCGGCCCAGCTGATCCTCTTTTGCTATGGAAAATGCGCCGGAGGCTGTCTCATAGGCATAATTCATCAGGGCGTCACCCGCCAGGATTGCCATAGCCTCCCCGTACACCTTGTGGGTCGTCTTGCGCCCCCGTCTCATGGCATCATTGTCAAGGGCTGGCAGATCGTCATGGATCAGGGAAGAAGCATGTATCATCTCGATCGCGGCCATAAATGGAGCGACAAGCGCCCCTTTTCCGCCGTACATCTGATAGGTGCACTCCAGCATAATCGGCCTGAGCCTCTTTCCGCCGGACTCCATGCTGTAATTCATCGCCGATAAAAGCGTCTTCTGAAACCCTGTTTCTTCCGGCATGTAGTCCTTGATCACAGCCTCTACATGCTGAAGCCGGGCTCTCATCTCATCTGGATAGTCCATATTCCCCTCACTCACGCCATGCGCTGTCGTCAAGCACGGACAGCTCCGGATCCTCCTGCGTGTGCTGCAGGATCTGTACCTGCTTCTGAACCAGATCAATCTTCTGGTTTGTCATCGCGAGGAGATTGCTTCCTTCCTGATACAGTGCAAAAGAATCCTCCAGACTGGTCTTTGGATCCTCCAGCGCCTTCGTGATCTCGTCAATCCGGGACAATGCCTGCTCAATCGTCATATCAGCAGATTCTGCAGCCTGTGCTGTTTCCTTGATTTCCATATTCTCCTGTGCCATTGGATTCTCCATTCCGCCGTCTTCCGGTCTCAGCTTCTGTCGGTTCTTATCAAATCCGGTGCTGTCATGATTCGTCCTCTTCGGACCCTGATCACTTCTGCACGCAGGTATATCTGTTTCCTTCATTCCTGGTCACTTCTTCCACGCGGGTACGTATGCTTCCATCCCGCATATGGATCCTGAGGGCATCCCCCATCTTTACCGCATCCACGGAGCATACGGCCTGGTGATGTTCATCTTCGATATAAGCATAGCCTGCGTTAAGCTTTGCCCTGGGAGACAATGCCTCAAGCCTGCCAGCGGCAAGTTCGAGTCTGTGCTTTGCCTGTCTCAGATGATCCTCCATCTGTCTGTCCAGAAGATCCTGATACCGGGCTGCGAGAACCATGACATCCTTCACTCTGACTGCCATGGCATGATCCATACGTTCTGAAGCACTGAGCAGAAACTGCTCCGCTCTCTGCAGCCTTCCCTCCGGTCCTCTGAGTCTGAGCAGCAGGCCATACTGTCTGGCAATCTGACGTACCCTCGTCAGGCTTTGTTCCATCAGCCGGTCCATTCTCCCGGCCCGCTCCTGCAAAGCTGTGACAGCGGCGACCATATCCGTCACCGCAAGTTCAGCCGCGGCAGAAGGTGTCGGCGCCCTCAGGTCGGCGACAAAGTCAGCGATTGTGGTATCCGTCTCATGGCCGACCGCGGAGATCACGGGGGTATTACAGTTCCAGATGGCTCTTGCCACGATCTCTTCATTGAACGCCCACAGGTCCTCGATGGATCCGCCGCCTCTTCCGACGATGATAACGTCCGCCTCCTGCATGCGGTCAAGCGCTTCGATCGCGCTCACGATGGATTCAGCCGCCTCGCTGCCCTGCACTGTGGCGGGGCACAGGATAATCCGGATACCCGGATTGCGCCGTTTGGAAACATTGATGATATCCCGTACAGCCGCACCGGTACTCGCCGTCACAACGCCCAGCGTCTGAACATACTTCGGAATCGGCTTCTTGTACTGCTCATCAAACATTCCCATCTCAAGAAGCTTCTTCCTGAGTGCTTCATACCGCTCATACAGAATGCCGGTACTGCCTTCCTTCCGGATGGCCTTCGCATAGAGCTGATAGGTACCGCCTTCCTTGTAGACCGCAATCTGGCCGAAGGCAGTCACGCTCTCTCCGTCTTTGATCCGTTCCTTCAGCTTCTTTGCGTCAGAAGCCCACATGGCACACCTGATCTGGCTGTGCTCGTCCTTCAGGGAGAAGTACAGATGCCCGCTGGAAGCGTACTTGACATTCGACAGCTCACCCTTCACAAAAATGGCGGATAAGGCAGCGTCATTCTGGAACAGGGAACTGATGTGATGATTCACCTGGGTGACTGTATATACATTTGGCATGTCTGTCAGCGCCATCTGTTCTCGCTCCTGTTCGTCAAGTCTTATGCTGCCTCAATCCGTGCTGCCTTGCTGCAGTGCTTCTTCTTTCTGCGGTGCTTTCTCCTTCTGGATCCTGCCCAGGATTCCGTTCACAAAGGAGTAAGAATCTTCTCCGCCGAACTTCCGGGCAAGCAGCACAGCTTCATTGATCGCGACACCGGACGGTATGGTGTCATCATAGAGAAGCTCGTACACACCAAGGCGCAGGATCGACAGATCCGCGCGGTTCATGCGTTCAAGCGTCCACCCGACCGAAGTCTCTTCGATCAGAGGATCAATCTGCTCCAGACGGGAAAGAACCGCCTGTGTCTTCGCAAGAATCTCTTCCTGTTCCTCTTGTGTCAAAAGAGCAGGCGGATAGTCCAGCCCGTCTCCCTCCGCATGCGAAAAATACAGCTGCATCTGCTCGGACCTGTCGTCCTCGCTCTCTGCGTAAAACTGCGTGGTGAACAGCTGCATGAAAACATGCTCTCTTAGTTCTCTTCTGGTCATAATGGTCTCCGAACCAGCGGCTCTTATGAATTGTTTTCCTCTGCCTGTGCCTTATCCATGACGACGCTGTTCACGCGGACATTGACCTCCGCTACGTTCAGGCCTGTCATTGTCTCGATCGCAGTCGCCACACGGTCCTGGATCTTCTCACTCGTCTCAGGAATGTTGTATCCGTAGCGGATGTTGACCTTGAGCCAGACATGGACTTCTCCGTCCTCTACGGTAAGGCGGATGCTCTTTCCAAGCCCCTTGATACCAAGCTTGCCGATCACTTCTCTCGTCGCATTGCCCGACAGCGATGCAACACCCTTGACATCGGCAGCTGCAAGGCCGGCAATGATCGCGACCACGTCATCGGCAATCCTCACTTCTCCGATCTCTCCGGCACGGATCGTATTCACATGTGTATTCTCACCAGCCATACTGATCATAACCTCCATTCAGAATTCTGATACTTCCAGTAAGATTCTATCCTAATTATGCAAAAATGACAAGGCGGGCAAAGCGGCTGCGCGGAAGTCTGCTTTGAAGTCGAAAGATAAATTATACCGCCCGGGACACAGGGCTCCTTTGCGCTGACCCCCAAAAGTCTTCGCGCAGGAGCCCTGTGTCCCGGGCGGGATTCAACATCTGATCTATCCATACATGTTTTCGTGCAGGATTCTTGTGCCGCGGGGGGGACCCGTTTTACCTTGCGAATTCCTGCAGGATCAGTCCGGGATTGCGCTCTTCCACCATGCCCACAGACCAGCTGTTGACAAAGAGCAGCAAGGGGCGCATCTTCAGGTCCTGGATCCGCTTCATATCTGAGGTGCCGCGGATGTCTGCCGGATTGATCTCGTCCGGATTCCCGATCCAGCGTATGTATTCATACGGCAGGTCGTCCATGCGGATCTGTACATTGTATTCATTCTCAAGCCGGTACCGGAGCACGTCGAACTGCAGGACGCCGACAACGCCGACAATCGTCTCTTCCATGCTTCCGTTCGGCTCTTCAAAGATCTGGATCGCGCCTTCCTGGGCGATCTGCTGCATGCCCTTGACGAACTGCTTCCGCTTCATGGTATCCATCGGGCGGATCCGGGCAAAATGCTCCGGCGCGAACGTCGGGATGCCTTCGTACGCGAACTTGTGTTCCGGCATGCAGACTGTGTCGCCGATGGAGAAGACACCCGGATCAAATACGCCGATGATGTCGCCCGCGTAGGCTTCCGACACGACATGGCGCTGCTCTGCCATCATCTGCTGCGGCTGGCTCAGGCGCATTTTTCTCGCGCCCTGCACATGGTATACTTCCTTGTCCGCTTCAAACTTGCCGGAACAGATGCGCATGAAAGCGATCCTGTCACGATGCATCTTGTTCATGTTCGCCTGGATCTTGAAGACAAATGCTGAGAAGGGTTCCGTAATCGGATCGATCACCCCGGTATCCGCGGTGCGGGCCAGCGGTGTCGAGGTCATTTCCAGGAAATAGTTCAGGAATGTCTCCACACCGAAATTGGTGAGCGCTGATCCGAAGAAGACCGGTGACAGTTCTCCGGCTGATACCTTCTCCTGGTCAAACTCCGCGGACGCACCGTCCAGAAGTTCCACCTCGGACAGCAAGGTCTCCATCGCGTCTTCCCCGATAAAGCTGCCCAGTGCCGGATCGTCGATCGCGATTTCGGTCGCGATGCCTTCCTTGGTTCCCTTCTGCGTGTCCTGATACGTGATGACATGCTGCTGCCTTCTGTCGTAGACCCCGCGGAATGCCTTGCCGGAGCCAATCGGCCAGTTCATCGGACAGGTGGCGATGCCCAGTTCCTTCTCGATATCGTCCAGCAGATCGAAGGTGTCATTGGCGTCACGGTCCATCTTGTTGATGAAGGTGAAGATCGGGATATGGCGCATGACGCAGACCTTGAACAGCTTGCGGGTCTGTGCCTCGACGCCCTTCGACGCATCGATCACCATCACGGCGGAATCCGCCGCCATCAGGGTCCGGTACGTATCTTCCGAGAAGTCCTGGTGTCCCGGCGTGTCCAGAATATTGATGCAGCATCCACCGTAATTGAACTGAAGCACGGAGCTCGTGACGGAGATTCCTCTTTCCTTCTCGATCTCCATCCAGTCAGAGACCGCATGCCTGGCGGTTGCCTTGCCCTTCACCGATCCGGCCAGGTTGATGGCGCCTCCGTACAGCAGAAACTTCTCCGTCAGCGTTGTCTTTCCGGCGTCCGGGTGCGATATAATTGCAAATGTCCTTCTCTTCTCGATTTCCTGTCTTAGATCTGCCACGTAAGATTCTCCTCTGAAAACACCAGTTTTTATCTGACTGATCAGACCACCTGATAGCCTCTGTTTTTGAGTCCGTCTTCAACTTCCCAGATATCATCGGTGCAGAAAACCATGATCGGCAGTCCTGAATCCCTGTTAAATGAAAGATACACATACTGTACATTGATATTCATGTCCAGAAGTGTCTTCATCAGTTTGTGCAGATTACCGACCTCATCCTTTACCTCAACACCGATCACATTCTTCACAGAACACTGATAGCCGGCCTTTGCCAGTGACTCAGCCGCTGTCTTCGGATCAGAAACCACCATGCGGTTTACACCGTATTCAGCCCCGTCATCTGTCATGGAGCCAAGAATGTTGATGTCATGTTCCAGAAGAATCCTTGTAATATGCTCCAGGGTTCCTTTTTTATTCTCAGCATAGATATTGAGCTGCTTCAGCATCGTGTTACTTCCTTTCTTTTCTTCCGGCGAACGTCAGTGGCTCCTGCCGCTGCTTCCGGCCGGAAATAACCGCGGGACAATCTGGTCTCCGGGCCTGTCTGCTTTCAGTGATTCTCAGCCTGCGTGTCCTCTGACAGATAATACTTCTCCAGGCCGTTTTCGGCAACAAACTTTCTGTCTTTCCTGTCAAGTACAGCACGCTCACATAGATCCGGCCGGCGCTGTGCAGTTCTCAGAAGTGACTGTTCCCGTCTCCAGCGGTCTACCGCTGCATGGTCACCTGAGAGCAGGATCGGGGGAACAGCTTTTTCATGCCATACCTCTGGTCTGGAGTACTGCGGGTATTCCAGAAGACCGTCACCCATAAAGCTTTCCGTCTGCGCAGAGTCTTCGTTGCTCAGGACACCTTCCACCAGCCGCGCGATCGTGTCCATACACACCAGGGCAGGAAGCTCTCCGCCCGTCAGGACATAATCACCGATCGAGATCTCGTCTGTTACGATCTCGTCCAGAACTCTCTGGTCGATTCCCTCATAGTGCCCGCACAGAAAGATCAGATCTTCCTCTTCAGCAAGTTCTGCGGCCAGTCCCTGATCGAAGGTTTTTCCCGCCGGAGACATATAGATGACTCTTGTTTTCTTTTTCGCAGCCCCGGCAGTCCGGCCGTTTTCAGCTGCTTCGTTCGTCCCGGCAACCTGGTCAGTTTCAGCTGTTTCGTTCGTCTCTGCAACCTGGTCAGTTTCAGCTGTTTCGTTCGTCTCTGCAGTTTGCGTCTGCTGTCTCAGACGGATCTTCTCCAGCACGTCCTGGCAGGCACGCCATACAGGTTCTGCCTGCATGATCATGCCGGCCCCGCCTCCGTAGGAATAATCGTCGATCCTTCCCTTGCGCTTTTCTTCGGCATAGTCCCGGATGTTTACCGCATCCAGGCTCAGCAGTCCTTTCCCGGCAGCCCTGCCTGTGATGCTCGTGTAAAAAGCCGCCTCGATCATTTCCGGAAAAAGCGTCAGCACATGATAATTCAAATCGTTTATCCTCCCGCGTGCCGGTCAGCCTTCCAGCGGTTTTCCTCTGCTGTCACATTCGTACCATTCACAGTTACCGCCTCCGGCATCATACTGCAGATGATAGAAATGCAGCTCCAGCACATTGCTCCGGGCTCCGTCCACCATGCAGGTCGGCTGGAGCTTTACGATTCCGCTGTAATCATGGTCGACAGGGACAGTCCATTCCGCGTGCCAGACGCCCTTCTCCGTTTCAACCGCACTGACCCACTCGATGTAATCTTTCCCCTTCTGTGTGCCGTACCCGTACATCTTCATACAGCAGCGGAATCCGTCCACCTTATCACTGGACACATTCCGGATCGTGAAGGACAGTTTGTGGTTCTCCTCATCATAAGGATCATAGGTGACATCCGCCGTCAGAGGCTCCACCCTGGACTGCTGATTCATCCATTCTGATGTCTTCGACAGCTCCTGGTCAATCGCTTCTCTTCCCATCTTTTCTGTCAGGGTATCCTGATCAGAAAACAGGTCCGTGCCAAGGCCGAGCCGGCCGCCCTCGATCTCAACTCCCATCGCGGACAGTGTCGTCGGAAAATGATCTACCGTTGCGTATTCACGCCATTCGTCTCTTTGCGGTGTCTTCGCCGGATTCAGATAAGCAGTGTAAACCTTCCGCACATAATCCTTCGGCGCCTTATCGCAGAACGACGCCATCGTCGGATGGTCACCGGACACGACAATGACGGTATCCTCATACCAGTCCTGCTCCCGGCACCAATCCAGAAATGCGCTGACCTGCCTGTCGGAGCAGGCAATCGCGTTCGCGTAAGAGCTGTCGTAGGTATCCTCGCACAGAGGGCAGATATATCCGTCCGGATAATGCGTATCGACCGTCAGCATCGTCAGGTTGAACGGCTTGTCTGAGGCCGCGAGTTCCGTCAGCCGCGTTTTCGCGAAGTCAAACAGCTTCCTGTCTTCAAATCCCCAGAACACCTTATAGCCTTTGGGGAGCAATCCGTTCTGCGAATAATACAGGTAGTCGTAGAAGCTGTAGTCTCCATGCGTGGAAAAGTACAGCCGTCTTCCCCCGAATGTCGCGTCCGAGCCGATCAGGAGGTCAGATTCATAGCCCTCCTTCTGCAGAAGATCGCCGAGCGTCGTGAGATTCGGGAAGAAGGAATCCTGCGTGCTCATGAAGTTGGTATCCACGCCTTCCGTCTCAATCGGAATCTTCAGCGGCAGTCCGCTTGTCGCCGCAAACATGCCGCCCATCGTCCAGGTGGTATACTTCCAGGATGAAGCCCCGTTCATCACACGAGCGGTATTCTTGCTGTCTGTCTGCTCCGCGCCCTGGGCTGAGCTGTTCTCCTGACCTGATCCTGCACGGTTTCCCCGGTCAGATCCGCCGAAGTCGATCACGTCCTCTGACAGCTTTGTCAGATTCGGAATATAGTTTTCGTCAAAGATCCCTCCGGACGCCTTGTCACTGTAGGCAACCTCCATGGATTCCAGATACAGGAAGAGCAGGTTGCGCTTCTTCTCAGGAAATGTGATCTGTACATCGGAAGGATCCACATAGTTGTCTTCGATCCATGTCGATGTCTCCCGGCGGTTTTTCAGGTATTCGCCTACCCCCAGCTTCGTCCACATCTGTATGACGCAGGCCGCGCAGAAAACAACCGATATGAGAGCCGCGGCCGGAAGAAGCCATCTGGAAAATGCTTCTTTTCTTTTTGCGTGATCCCCGCTTTGCGCATTTCCCGCGTCCAGAAAATGCTGAAGGACAATCAGCGCAAACAGGACGCATGCCGCAGGTATCACGGAAAACCGAATGATGCTCCAGTAGAATCCGGCATCGGTCCCGTCAACCGGATGGGACAGCGTGAACAGAATCTCGTCCAGATTCAGGCTGGCCTGGCTCATCACCCACTGCAGCACTCTGCCGAGAATAAGAGAAATCGTAAGAATCACATACAAAAAGATCCTGGCGAACCTTCTTCCGGTCTTCTTCTCCTTCTTTGTCCCTTCCATGATCTTATCGTCTTTCTTCATCTGTGCCTTGTTGATTCAAGTCTTGATTCTTCCAGTCCCTCTTATTCCAGTCCCGGAAGCATATGTACGGTCATAATTCCTTTCTGAGGGCTGATCTCCAGAATCACTTCCTTCGTTGCCGGAAGAAGCAGCTCCACTTTCGGATCATCCTTCTTCGCTATGATGTATACATCATTCGCGCCTGTTTCCATGACATCCTTGACAACACCAAGCTCCCGCCCATCGTCCGTCACGGTCTTCAGTCCGATCACATCACAGATGAAGAATTCATTTTCCCCAAGCTCAATGGCATCTTCTCTGGAAACGAAGAGATCCTGTCTGACCAGGCGTTCCACATCCTCGATCCGGTCCAGGCCGCGAAACTTCACGATGACAAGGTTTTTGAAATAGCGCACTCTCTCCACATGCAGCGTTTCTTTCCCGGATCCCGCCCCTGCATAGACGGTGTCCAGGTCATCGTAGCGCCTGACATCCTCTGTGGTCGGGTAGACCTTCACCTCTCCTCTGAGCGCGTGTGTCGATATGATGCTGCCGATTTTCAGATACTGTTCCATACGTACTGCTTCTCCTTAGCGCATTGGAAGGCAGACTGGTGAAAGACCCGCCATGCCGTCCATCCGGCATCAGCGGGCCATATGATTCATTCAATGATATCGATGATCACTTTCTTGTCGTCCCTGGAAGCGGCGGCTTTTACCACGGAACGGAGCGCCTTCGCGATCCTTCCCTGTTTGCCTATGACCTTGCCCATGTCCGAAGGGGCAACCTGCAGTTCGATCAGGATTGATCTCCCGCTAGCTTTCTCTGTGACTACAACTTCATCAGGGTGTTCGACAAGAGCTTTTGCGATGGTTTCAACTAACTCTCTCATTCGATCTCCCTTTATTATTTTTCGATGCCGGCAATCTTCAAAAGCTTCGCGACAACTGCGGTCGGCTGTGCACCGTTGGCAAGCCACTTCTTCGCTTCTTCCTCATTGATATTGAAAACACTCGGATCCTGGTTCGGATCATAGGAACCAAGCTCGGCAATGCAGCGTCCATCGCGCGGGGATCTGGAATCCGCAACAACGATGCGATAAAACGGTGCCTTCTTCTTACCTGTTCTTCTGAGTCTCATCTTTACAGCCATGAATCTATTCCTCCTGAAATTTAAACTTAAAATATTGATCATATGATGAACTGTCCCTGTAAAGGGCAGATTCAACGCAACTTTGTCTCAGAACAGTCCGCCGCCTCCGAAGGGAAGCTTAAACCCGCCTTTGCGCTTACCGGGCATTCCTCCGCCGAACTGCTTCATGAGTTTTCTCGCCTGGTCAAACTGCTTGACCAGCTTGTTGACTTCGCTGATGTCCACACCGGCACCCTTCGCGATGCGGATCTTCCGCGACTGATTCAACAGGTCCGGATTCGACCTTTCCTTCGGTGTCATCGACAGGATGATCGCTTCGGTCCGTGCCATCTGGCTCTCATCAATCTGGTCCTCGATCTGCGCCATCTGAGAGCCGCCCATCCCCGGAAGCATCTTGAGAATGGAACTCATCCCGCCCATTTTCTTCATCTGGGACATGGAATCCAGATAATCGTCAAACCCGAAGGACGCCTTGCGAAGCTTCTTCTCCATCTCCTTCGCGCGGTTCTCGTCAAAGCTCTCCTGTGCCTTCTCAATCAGGCTCAGGACGTCTCCCATGCCGAGGATCCTGGAGCTCATCCGGTCCGGATAAAACTGTTCCAGATCTTCCGGCTTCTCGCCCATGCCGACGAACAGGATCGGTTTTCCGCACACAGCTCTGACAGACAGCGCCGCGCCGCCTCTGGTATCGCCGTCGAGCTTGGTTAAGATGACACCGTCAATCCCGATCTTCTCTTCGAACGCGGTGGCCACATTCACAGCTTCCTGACCGGTCATTGCGTCCACGACGAGGATCGTCTGATCGACCTCTACCTTCCGGCGGATCTCCTGAAGCTCCTCCATCATCTCTTCATCGATCTGCAGACGTCCGGCGGTATCCAGCAGAAGGACATTGTATCCGTTCTCTCTGGCATACCTGACTGCTTCCTCAGCGATCTGCGGCGGCTTCACGTCCGTTCCCATCTCAAAGACAGGAATATTGACCTTCTGCGCGCTGACCTGCAGCTGCTTGATGGCAGCCGGCCTGTAGATATCACACGCGGCGATCAGCGGTCTGCGGCCTCTGCTTTTGAGCTTCGCCGCAAGCTTCGCACAGGTAGTCGTCTTACCGGCACCCTGAAGGCCCATCATCATCAGCACCGTGACATCGCTTCCGCCCTTCAGCTTCAGTTCGGCAGCCTCAGAGCCCATCAGCGCAGTCATCTCATCATTCACAATCTTGATGACCATCTGTCCCGGATTCAGGCCGTTCAGGACATCCTGTCCCGTCGCCTTCTCCTGGATGCTCTTCATGAGCGTCTTGACTACCTTGAAGGAGACATCCGCCTCCAGAAGCGCCATCTTGACTTCCTTCAGCGCAGCCTTGACATCATCTTCCGTGAGCTTGCCCTTGCGGCGCATATTCTTGAAGATATTCTGAAATTTATCGGATAAACTCTCAAACGCCATATTCTTCGTCCTTATACGCGCAGGTAAAACTCTGTTCCGGTTTCAACCGGCATCTTACAGCTGCGTCAGAATCCTGTCACAGATCTGTGCAGCCTGACTGAAGTCTTCCTTTTCCAGGTCAGCCTTCTGAGCCATCTCCCGGATCTGCATCACTTCCGACCGGATCTTCCTGAAACGCATGACCAGTCCCAGCTTCTTCTCATAATCCATCAGCTGACGGTCAACCCGCTTGACCAGGTCATGGACCCCCTGTCTGGAAACACCGTATTCCTGGGCCGCTTCACTATAGCCCAGATCACCCAGGACCACGTCTTCATAGACTTCTTTCTGATGCTCTGTCAGAAGCTCTCCGTAGAAGTCATACAGGAGCGTCTGTTCCACTATTTTTTCCATACTTGCCTAAGATACACGAAGTCCATTTCCATGTCAAGTATTTTTTCTTGACGCAGGAACAGACTTTTTTCTTGACGTTGTAACGGTTGAATCCACATCCTGTCAGGCACATGGATCAGAACAGGAAATTTCACATCCGCCGGGAAACGATTCCGGAGGGCAGCCACGCAAACAATAGGGAGACGACCGAGTTTTGCGAATTGCTGCCAGCGCGGAGGCGACCACGCATCTATAGGAGCCGGGAGCGCTGGCAATGCAACTGAAGCAAAATGAGGGTAGGCGACCGTGTTTGAGGGCTGCCCTCCGGAGCGCCTGACCGGCGATTCAACCATTTCTTGCTGCTATCTGTTGACAAAAGCAGAAGTCCGTCAAAGGACCGCTTCCTCCAGCGCCATGGTATATCCCGCATTCCGGATCGCGTCCAGAATCTTCTGCTTGTGCTCGGTGCCAAAAGCTTCCAGTGTGATCGTCAGCTTCACGGCCGCGTTTCTGTCGGTGCTGACAAACTGGTTATGGTCAAGACGGATGACATTGCCCTGGTTCTCGGCAATGATGCTGGCGACGCGTACCAGTTCACCCGGCTTGTCCGGAAGCATGACGGAGAAGGTAAAGATGCGGTCACGCTGGATCAGGCCGTGCTGTACGACCGATGCCATCGTGATCACGTCCATGTTTCCGCCGGACAGAACGCAGGCGACTCTCTTATCCTTTACCTTCAGGTGCTTCAAGGCCGCTACGGTCAGCAGGCCGGAATTCTCGACGATCATCTTATGGTTCTCAACCATGTCCAGGAACGCGACGATCAGTTCATCGTCGCTCACTGTGATAACCTCATCAATGTTCTGCTGCAGATAGGGGAAGATCTTTTCACCGGGTGTCTTTACGGCGGTGCCGTCTGCGATCGTGCTGACCGCATCAAGTGTCACGGGCTTTCCTGCGTCGAGTGACGCGCTCAGGCAGGCTGCGCCTGCCGGCTCTACCGCGATCACCTTGATGCCGGGATTCAGGTGTTTTGCAAGGGTGGAGACCCCGGTCGCCAGGCCGCCTCCGCCCACCGGTACCAGAACGTATTCCACCAGGGGAAGGTCCTGGAAGATTTCCATCATGATGGTTCCCTGTCCCGTCGCGACTGTGGGATCGTCGAAGGGGTGCACAAAGGTATAGCCCTTCTCCTTCGCAAGCTGCAGCGCGTATTCGCAGGACTCGTCGTAGACGTCCCCTTTCAGGATCACCTCCGCGCCGTAGCCTCTGGTGCGGTTCACCTTGATCAGGGGGGTTGTGGTCGGCATCACGATGATTGCCTTGCACCCGTACTGGCTTGCTGCATACGCGACGCCCTGGGCATGATTGCCTGCAGAGGCGGTGATCAGCCCTTTCCGGCGGTCTTCCTCGGTCATGGTACTGATCTTATAGTATGCGCCCCTGATCTTATAAGCACCGGTTACCTGCATGTTCTCCGGCTTCAGAAACACCTTGTTGCCGGACTGCGCGCTGAAGTATCCGCTGGGGATCAGCTTCGTATTCGCAGTGACTTTTTTTACAATTTCAGAGGCCTCTTCAAACGCCTCAAGCGTGAGCATTTCTCTCATAATCTGTTCCTTTTCACATCTGAGAACAATCGTTATTGTCTTACTGCACACAGGAAGACATGCCGCCGGCATGGTTGCCTGCGACATGTCTTCAGGCTTACTGCGATCTGTCAGACCGCAGCATATCTCATGACTCTTCGCCTGTGTCAAACAGTGCTTTTACAAATGCATCTGCGTCAAATTTCTGCAGGTCTTCAATGGTTTCACCGACACCGATGTACTTGACCGGAATGCCAAGCTCCGAATGAATCGCCGCTGCGATTCCGCCTTTTGCGGTTCCATCCAGCTTCGTGAGGATGATTCCGGACACAGGCGTCACAGCCTGGAATTCCCTCGCCTGCGACAGCGCATTCTGTCCTGTCGTACCGTCCAGAACAACCAGTGTCTCGCGGAACGCTTCCGGATATTCCCTGTCAATGATCCGGTTGATCTTTCCGAGCTCATTCATCAGGTTCTTCTTGTTGTGAAGGCGGCCTGCGGTATCGATGATCAGGACATCCGCGTCTTTTGACTTCGCAGAAGCGATCGCGTCATACACGATGGATCCCGGATCTGATCCTTCCTGTCCGGAAATGATCGGAACACCGGCGCGGTTTGCCCATTCTGTCAGCTGTTCTCCCGCCGCTGCGCGGAAGGTATCCGCTGCTGCAAGAATAACGCTCTTACCCTGGTCCTTCAGAATCCCGGCAAGCTTGCCGATACTGGTGGTCTTGCCGACTCCATTGACGCCGACAACCAGAACGACGCTCTTCCTGTTCTCGAACTCATAGTCCGCTTCGCCCACGCTCATCTCATTTTTAATGGACTCCATGAGCAGCTCTCTGCACTTCTGCGGATCCCTGATTCTCTGATCGTTCACCTTCTCCTTCAGGTCATCGATGATATTCGTCGTCGCCTTGATGCCGACATCACCGATGATCAGGATCTCCTCGATCTCCTCGTAGAAGTCGTCATCAATCTCGGAGTACGCCGTAAAGACATTGTCGAATCCGGATATGATGCTGCTTCTCGTCTTGCTGAGACCGTCTTTCAGACGCCGGAAAAAGCCTTTTTTCTCTTTCTTTTCCTCTTCCATCCTGTACTCCTTCGTAAACAATTCAACTGCGATCTGACGCGGTTATGTCAGGTCACTTTCCACCAGATCCACAGACACAAGTGCCGATACGCCCTTCTCCTGCATGGTGATGCCGTAGAGGCGGTCGCAGGAGGACATGGAACCTCTTCTGTGTGTGATGAGGATAAACTGCGTATGGTTCGTCAGCTTGTGCAGATACTTCGCGAAACGGTCCACATTGGCTTCGTCCAGCGCTGATTCAATCTCGTCAAGCAGGCAGAACGGCGACGGCTTCAGGTTCTGGATCGCGAACAGCAGCGCGATCGCAGTCAGGCTCTTCTCTCCGCCGGACAGCTGCAGCATATTCTGCAGCTTCTTTCCGGGTGGCTGCGCGATGACTCTTATGCCTGCCTCCAGGATATCCTCTCCCTCTACAAGCTCCAGCGTTCCCTTGCCTCCTCCGAACAGTTCCCGGAAGGTCTGGTCAAACTCCTGGCGGATCCGTTCAAACTGTTCATGGAATGTGGCGCGCATATTTTCGTCGAGCTGCTCGATGATCCTGCGCAGATCGTCCGCGCTCTTGACGAGGTCTTCATGCTGCGCGGTGAGGAACTCATAGCGCTCGGATACCTCTTTGTACTGTTCGATCGCCCCGACATTGACATTGCCCAGAGACTTGATCTCACGGCGCAGGTCAACCAGGCGCTTCTTCAGAGAGGTGACAGAGCCGGGATCTTCCATGCGAAGGTCTCTGCACTGCACCGGGGTCAGGTCATATTCCTCCCACAGGTACTCCGTGCTCTTCTCGCGGCTCTCCTCGAGTTTCTTCAGCTGCTCCTCCAGACGGAAGATTTCCTTGTCCAGGCGGGAAATCTCAGCTGACAGCTCTTCCCGTCGGTCGAAGAAGGTATTGCGCTGCGTCAGCTTTTCTTCCTTCTGCTCATTCAGCGAGACAAGCTGCGTGCCAAGCTCTTCTTCCTTCTGCTTCGTCTGCGCGATCTTCTCTCTCAGCTCTTCGATCCTGCGCTGATTCTCCTCGCGCTCCAGTCCGCTGCTCTCGATCCGCTCCCGGATCTCTTCCGATTCATGCTCTCTCGCCTCAATCTCTTCCTGCAGCCGGTTCAGGTTCTGGGAGATAAAGTTCATCTCCTGCGTCAGGCCGGCAGACTTCACGCGCATCTTAGACAGACCTTCCTCTTCCCGGGACAGTTCCTGGGCGAGTGTCTCCAGCTGCGTCTGCAGCGATTCGATCCGGTCTTTCTCTTCCTGCTCCTGTTCTCCGCTTTTTTCCAGTTCTTCCCCGCTTTGGGACTTCTCACCTTCCAGTTTCCTGCGGTCAGCAGCGATTCGCTCCCGCTCCGCGGCGATCTGGTCACGCGCAGTTCTGGTTTCCTGCATACGGCCGGACAGGTCCTGCATCTTCTGATCCAGAGAAGTCAGGTCGAATTCATTTTTCTGAATCAGACCTGATACGGCAGCAATCTCGTCCCTGAGACGGTTTCTTCTGGTATGGTCATCCTCCACGCGCGCGGTCAGCTCATCGAGCTGTTTCTTCATGCGCGCAAGCTTTTTCTTCGCGTCGTCGATCTCACGCCGCCTGCCCAGGAGGTTGCTGTTATTCTTAAATGCGCCGCCGGTCATGGACCCGCCGGGACTGAGCAGTTCACCGTCCAGAGTAACCAGCCTGAGGCTGTAATGGTATCTTCTGGCGATCTCTACGGCACGGTCGATGTTCTCCACGACAACCGTGCGGCCGAGCAGGTGCTTGACCAGATCGCTGAATCGGTCCTCATACGTGACGATATCAGAAGCAAGGCCGATGACGCCTGTTTCGTCCAGAACACTGGTCTCCTTCAGTCCCCTGCTGTTCTTCATGGCAGTCAGCGGAAGGAACGTAGCCCGTCCGAAACGATTCTCCTTCAGGAAGGCAATCATCTTCTTGGCGGTACTCTCATCTGTGGTGACTATGTTCTGGATGCTTCCGCCCAGCGCGGTCTCGACAGCAAGCTCATACTTCCTGGAAGTCTGGATCAGATCCGCCACGACGCCGAGAATGCCCGGGACACGGTCCTTCTGTTCCATCACCCGGCGGATCGAACCGCCGTATCCTTCATAGCGTTCCGTGATCGCACGGAGGGTATCAAAACGGGAGGACTCTCTCTGGTAGTCCTCGCGCAGTTTTGCAAGGGCGTCAGAGCCTTCCAGAAAGTCCCTGTGAACCCGGTCCAGTTCTTCCGACAGGCGTTCACTTCTATCCTGAAGCGATTCCGCCTCCTTCAGGACATCCTGTTTCTGCTCGCCCAGCTGCCCCCTGCTTTGATCCTGCGAACGCTCCTCGCTCCTTAAGGTAAGTTCCCGGCTGTTCAGCTCGGCTTCCCTGAGCGCGATCTGTTCGATCATGGTGGAAGCTCTCTGCCGGCCGGTCTGAATATCGGTACGCTCATTCAGGATCCTGATGATTTGCTCCTTGCCTAAGTCAATGCGCGCATTGATGCCGGCAATCTTCTCATTCAGTTTCTGAACCGCTTCCTGCGCTTTCTGGTTTTCCTGCGCGCAGTCTTCGATTTCTTTTTCCAGCGCGACCTTCCGCTCCTTTGACGTCTGGATCTGCCCTGCTCTCTGCGCAGACTCCGTCTTCAGGCGCTCCGCGCGCAGCTTCAGCTCTTCATCGCCGGCAGCAAGGGAACGGATCCTGTCCTCGGCAAGGTCGATTCCACCCGCATGCTCCTGGCGCTGGATCCGGACACCGGACAGCTCTTCATTCGCCGAGAACATCGCACTGTCAATCCCGCGGATCTCCTCATCGAGTTCTTCATAGCGCGTCTTTGCGCCCTGAAGTGCCTCATTGACCTTCTCCTGCTCTGCCTTCGCGCCGTCCAGCTTCACCTGTGCATTCTTCAGGTTTTCCTCAAAACGGTCATTTTCGATCAGATACAGATTGACATCGACCAGCTTCATCTCGTCCCGCCTTGCGAGATAGATTTTCGCTGTCTCACTCTGCTGTTTCAAAGGACCGACCTGACGCTCCAGCTCACTCAGGATGTCATTGACGCGGACCAGATTCGCCTGTTCGTTGTCAAGCTTCTTCACAGCAGCCATCTTGCGGTGCTTGTACTTGACGATGCCGGCGGCTTCATCAAACAGCTCTCTGCGCTCATCCGGTTTTCCGTTCAGGATCTTCTCCACCTGGCCCTGGCCGATCAGGGAATATCCCTCCTTGCCGATACCGGTGTCAAAGAACAGCTCCTGGACGTCTCTCATCCGGACCGCGGTTCCATTGATCATATATTCCGATTCACCCGACCGGTACAGACGTCTCGCGACTGTTACTTCCTCATAATCGATGGGAAGCGCGTGATCCGCGTTGTCAAGTGTGATCGCGACATAGGCATAACTCATCGGCCGGCGCTGCATCGTGCCGGCAAAGATTACATCCTGCATGGATCCGCCGCGCAGCTGCTTGGCAGACTGCTCGCCCAGAACCCACCGGATGGCATCTGATACATTGGACTTGCCCGATCCGTTCGGGCCTACCACACCTGTAATACCATTGTGAAACTGCAGTACGGTTTTATTCGTAAAGGACTTGAAGCCCTGCAGTTCCAGACTTTTAAGATACATGAATCGTTACTCTTTCTTCAGCTGAATCAGCGCCTTGTAGGCCGCTTCCATCTCCGCGCCCTTCTTGGTGCTTCCACGTCCCGTTCCGAGCGTCTTCGATCCGATCAGGACAGCAGTCTCAAAATGCTTGTCATGATCCGGGCCTTCCTCTTTGATGAGCCGGTAGACCAGTTCCTGATCCGGATACTCTCTCTGCACCACTTCCTGCAGGATCGTCTTGCTGTCATAGAACAGCTTCTTATGCTCGATATCATTCAGGACAAATCTCTGAACGAAGTGCTCCGCCTGCTCAAACCCGCTGTCGAGAAAGATTGCCCCGATCAGCGCTTCGAGCGCATCTGAAACGATCGAATTCCTTCTTCTTCCGCCGGTCCGCTCCTCGCCCTTTCCGAGCAGAAGATAGTCCGGAAGATGGAACTCCCGCGCGCACAAAGCAAGCGTCGGTTCACAGACGATACTCGCGCGAAGCTTCGTCAGATCCCCCTCCGGCTGCTGTGGGTAGGCAAGATATAAGAACTTGGAGCTGATCAGTTCAAGGACAGCGTCACCCAGGAACTCAAGACGCTCATTGTTCTGCGCGTCCTGCGCCCTGTGTTCATTGGCATATGAACTATGGCTGAGTGCCTGGCGCAGAAGTTCCTTATTATGGAAGGAAACGCCTATGATCTGCTCCAGTTCTTTCAGCTTTTCGGCTGTCTCATGCACTGCCGGAACCTGCCCGCCTTCTGCCGAAGCTGTCTTCCGCTTCTTATCCGGTTCAGCTGAGTGCATTCCTGATCGCCTCAACCGCGTCTCCGACCGTCACAATCTTCTCTGCTTCTTCAGTCGGGATCTCAATGTTAAACTCTTCCTCGACACCCATGATGATCTGGAATACATCAAGGCTGTCCGCGCCAAGGTCATCCTTGAAGGTTGTCTCCGGCGTGATCTCGTCCAGGTCAACACTCAATACGTCAGCAATGATCTGCTGCATTTTTTCGAATTCCATGATTGTCCTCCTTGTTCAGGTTCTATGTTAGCTCTTCTCCAGATACTCGGTGATCTTCGCAGCAATATCCTCCTGGTAGAACTGCACGCACTGTTCCACCGCGCGGGTCACCTCCTGCGCCTTCGCGCTTCCATGCATTTTCACAACCAGACTCTTCAGCCCAAGGACTGGCGCTCCGCCGTACTGGGCTGCATCAAACTTTCCAAGTGCCTCCTTCAGAGGCTTTTTCACAAGCAGCGCGCCGATTTTGCTGAGGAATGTCGCATAAAACGCGTTCTTCATCTCAGACAGCAGCAAAGACCCGGTGCCCTCGTACATCTTGATCACTACATTGCCGGTAAAGCCGTCGCATACGGCGACGTCACAGACACCGTAAGGGATATCCCTTACCTCACAGCTGCCGGTGAAGTGAATCTCGCCCTTGTCATGCAGATCCTCCAGCAGCGGGAAGGTTTCCTGTACCAGGCTGTTTCCCTTCTCCCGCTCAGCGCCGATGTTCACGATGCCGACCTTCGGATCCTTGATGCCCATCACACTCTGCAGATAGATCGTACCGAGCTTGGCCCACTGGGCAAGATGCTCCGGCCGCGCGTCTATATTCGCGCCGCTGTCGAGCAGCAGCGTACAGCCGCTCTTCGTGGGAATGGCTGCAGCAAACGGAGGTCTCTGAATGCCGCGAATTCTTCCGATGATTCCCTGTCCGCCGACGACCACCGCTCCGGAATTCCCTGCTGAGATAAATGCATCTGCTTCACCGTTTTTGACCATCTGCAGTGCCTTCACCATCGAAGATTCCTTCTTACGGCGGATAGCTTCCACCGGGTGATCATTCATACTGATCACATCGTCAGCATTCACAATGCTGATGGTTCCTTCCGGATAAGACTGGCCGCTGAGGCAGCTTTCGATCTCTTTCTGTCTGCCGACCAGAATCACGGAAATATTCTTCAGGCTGTTTACAGCAGCAATCACACCCTTCACGATCTCTTCCGGTGCGTTGTCTCCTCCCATCGCGTCTGCCGCGATCCGGATTGTACCTGCCATAGCATGCGCCTCCTTCTCTCATTCAAATCCGGAAGCCTGACTTACTGTTTCCGCTTGCGAACTCTGTAATCCTCATGCTTCGCATTCGGAAACAAACTTCAGCTCCTTCCTGCATCAATTCTGCCCACAAAGTGTACTATATCGGGTGTAAAAACGCAAGAAAGAAGGGACTGCCCGCATCAGGCAATCCCTTCGCCTCTTCTGATCATAAGGATCCCAGGTTATGCGTCTTCGCCAACCTTGATGATCTCCCTCTTGTTGTAGCTTCCGCAAGCCTTGCAGACAGTATGGGGTCTCATGAGAGCGCCGCACTTGCTGCACTTTACGAGAGTCGGAGCCGCCATCTTCCACTGAGCGTGCTTCATATCTCTTCTTGACTTGCTGTGCTTATTCTTCGGGCAAATCGACATGGTCTACACCTCCTTGAACTTGCTGAAAACATCCAGGACCTTC
>CACZJF010000010.1 GCA_902781455.1 uncultured Lachnospiraceae bacterium
TTCGCCAATCGATGCCAGTCTGGGATATTTACTACTTTTCAAGGTTCATCTGAGCCTTATTTTTTTGCTCAGGGTTTTCATACGTCACTTGACACTACCATATGATCTGAATGTCCGACCGGCTTGTTCTTGCTACACATGAGCAGGACTTCGGTCATTTTCCTCCTTGCAAATATATGTATAGCACATACCATTCCTCCGGGCAAAATCAGGACCACCCGTAAAACGGGTGGTTTGCTCACGGCTATAAGCCGTTGTTGCCAGGCCAGCGCCTCAAGACGCTGGCTTTCTCTTTCCACTGTGTGTCTGTTCGCTCCACGCTCACAGCCACACAGCTCCGTTCAAGCCCTATTGCTCTTGACCCGTAGCAGCCCCTGAAGGGGCACTCGTACTACTGGCTCCTTTACACTCAGTTTATCCTGAATGATGTCCGCTCTCTCCTGATCCTGTATATATTTCTTGATGGTTGCCTCGTTGAGACCAACTGTACTGACATAATACCCTTCGGACCAGAAATGTCGGTTTCCGAATTTGTACTTTAAATTTGCATGTCTATCGAACATCATCAGGGCACTCTTCCCCTTCAGATATCCCATGAACTGCGACACACTATATTTCGGTGGTATGCTTACAAGCATATGTACATGATCCGGCATTAGGTGTCCTTCTATTATTTCAACCCCTTTGTATGCGCATAAATCATGCAAAATCTTTGCCAAATCCGTCTTATATTGATTGTAAATAATTTTTCGCCTATACTTTGGTGTGAAGACGATATGGTACTTGCACAGCCACTTTGTGTGCGCCAATGCATTTGCTTTTGTCGCCATCTAAATCACCTTTCCTTTCTTTAACAATATGGCCTGAACACCTATATTGTAGGCGGAAAGGTGATTTACTGTATAACTTTTTTACTCCCACCCGCATAACGGGTGGATTTCTGTTTCGCTCATTTCGTTTTTCGGATCCACGAAAAACTCCATATCGCTCAACTGGCTAAAGCCAATGATAAAGATCCACCCGCAGGCATTCTGCCCACAGGTGGACGGTCAAAGGAGCTGTGTATTTCAGGATTCATCCAGCTTGCGGCGGAATCTCATACCACTGTGAACCACTCATACGATGTAACGATATGCTCATGATGCCAGCGACTCACTGTTCATCGGGAAGGTGAAATACGTATCCGTATACGGTTCATCCTCCAGAGTGAAATGCCACCATTCTTCCTCAATCTGATAGTAAAACGAAATCAGAGGAATCGTCAGATTACGTTATTGGCTCTGTCTCTGTCTCATCAGCAGGCACCGGCACAGTTACCGCGGAAGAATCAAGCGTGTGGTCATGTAAGATAAATGCCTCCTGTAACTCTTCCGCATTCAGATCGGCAGGATAGAACTTGGCCCAGCGGTTTTCCGGATCCTCGATATCATCAAATCCTGTGTCACTGGATCGAAAATGGAAATACCCTGACTTTGCCGGTTTGATAATATGGTCATTCAACTCAATGTAGATCGGTGCGCCTGCATCTTTATCCAATGCTTCAAACCGATACAAGGCCGCTTTCGTTCCGCCGGACCATTCCTGGATATAACAGCCGACATACTGGTATTCGCTCTTACTGGTATGGCCATCCATGTATTCGTATTCAATCGTATTGTTCTCTCCATCAATGCTGATAAAAGCAATGTCCGTTTCTAATGCGTTTTCAAAATACTCTTTGTACTCTTTTGCAGTCATTTTTCCGGATGTTGCCAGAAGGTCAAATGCTTCATCCAAAGAACCATCCAGAGCGAACGGATATGCGGATTGCCATCTGCCGTCCCAGTCGCTCAGCGCCCGATCCTGAACCTCTTCATCCTCAAAAGTATTCACCTCCATGGATACTGTGGCATCAACACTCTCGGTGCTCTCAGCCATAGCCACAAAAGCCATGCTGAAAGCTGCCAGGGTCAGAGAAACAAAAATCTTAGTGTATTTCTTCATAGTGATCTCCTCCAATGCAATACACATTACTTATCCGCTTTTTCATTAACATTATCTTCCGGCTTTGTCTCTTCCGCTAACTGTCTGTTTTAAGCTGATCTGCATCTTCTTTCCAGCTGCAGGTTTTATCACCCGAATGCCGGGAAATTCTTTCTCCATCATCTTTCGCAATGGTCTCAGATCTACATCCCGGAACATGGGCGGAAACGCATTATCAAAATGACTTAGCACCACACTCTTTGGATTCAGCCGCTTAAGTACTTCTCTCGCCCTGGCTGGCAGGTTGTTGTTTCCCTGATATGAAAGGATCAGGACATCAGCACTTTCCGGATACTGCTCATCCGGATCAAGAGCAAGGCTTCCAAGAAGAAGGAGCTTCTTTCCTCCCGCATTAATGTCAAACACCACGCTCTGTCCAGCTTCCCGGAAAAACCGGTTTGCCTGGAAAAGAAACGGAAGATTCCCTGCATACCGGATGATACGTAAAGGGGACATCGTATCAAAGATATGCTGCCACTGGAATTCGATATGACGTCCTGATAATACATGAACCAGAATTGATCCGATCTGATATGACCGTCCTGCATCAATCTGAATCACATTGCTCTGATCCTCGGAAAACTCCGCAAGTGTATCGCAGCACTGTTTTGTACAGAACACGCTGATGTCTGCATCTTCTGAATCGAGGAATTCCGCCACAGTGTAAAGATGGTCAAAATGGCAGTGTGTCACAAATATCGTGTCATATTGAAGCAAAGTCTGTGGATCAGCTGCATAAGAACCTCCCTTCAATTCCAGGAAGGGATCGAACAGGATCCGATCCTCTCCGTATTCCAGTCCGAAACAGGCTGTACCAAACCAGGTAAGTGTCATATTGGTCTCCACCTTAACTCTTTCAGGAACATCGCCCCATCTAACGAGACAATCCCGCACACAATCAGACTCACCCACGCCGTCCTTCCACCATCGTCAAATTGAGTAAAACAGATACCAGAAGAGGGATCAGCCAAGTGGATTTCCATGTTGCTGTGCCGGCCCGCATTTTACCTGCTCACACGACATCGCATCTGAAATCCTGCGTAAATTGATTTTACCACAATCGCGTCTGGGAATGCGAAAAAAGGTCCGCTCAACAACCGCTTTCTTTCACAACCACCTGACGCGTATCGTGCTATAATCTTTCGTAGGAGATGGATGAATTGAAATTCAGGAGGAACAAAATGAAAAAGTGGATCGCTATACTGACAATGTTGTTTCTACTGGGCGAGACGATTTGTCCTTACGGCGGCGAAACCGAGTCAGAGCAGATTGATGCCATTGAAACCGATGCGGGGCAGATACAGACTTCCGTGTCACAGATCGACCAGTTCGGCAATCTGGTACTGGATATTCGTGCCAGCGATGCCGAGGCAGTCGGATTCAATGTCGGCGATATCGCAGCTGTGGAACTGAATGGCACCAGCTATGATATGCCGGTTGCCACCAACTACACAGATGTAGACGCGGGCTCATTTCTCTGCCGCCTCGTGATCAAACCGGAGGAGCAGACTGACTGTGTTGTCCTGGCTATCAACATGGGCAGTCTGGCTGAGTGGGCCGATCTTGCGACGCACGAAGAGACAGATGAGGATCCGGGATACTTGTGGACACTGAATAATGGCGTTCCTGATCCGATCCCTGTCGTGCTGACCATGAAGGAAAAGGGCGGATATAACGACCAGCTGCAGCTTCATCAGCTTGTGCGCTCAGACAAGCGGGAAGATTATCCGGATCTTGACGATGCCGCTTACGCAAACTTCCGGGAGATTACAACCACCGGCATGGGCAGACATGCTCTGTACCGCTCTTCCAGTCCCGTAAATCCGGAGATCAACCGGAACCATGAGGCAGATGCGGCATCTGAGAAAGCTGGAATCCGAACCTTTATCAACATGGCGGATTCCGAAGATGCGATGTACGCCTATGAAGGATTTGACGATTCCTATTACAGCAAACAGAATATCATCTGTCTGAATATGGTTTTGGATTTCCAGTCTGAGGAATTCGATCAGAAGCTGGCGAAAGGCCTTACCTATATCACGCAGCAGGATGGTCCTTTCCTGATTCACTGTACCGAAGGAAAAGACCGTGCCGGGTTTGCTGCCGCGATTCTGGAAGCCTTCATGGGCGCGGAATTTGATGAGATTGTCCAGGATTATATGACCACCTACTATAATTACTATGGCATAGAGCCTGGCAGTGAATTGTACGAAAAGATAGCCGAATCCAACATCGAGAATAGCCAGGCCGCTGCTTTAGAACTGGATTCTTTTGAAGGAGCGGATCTGAAGCAGGCTGCGACAAAATATCTGGAGCGGATCGGCCTATCCGATGAAACAATTGAGAAACTCAGGGAGAAGCTGAGCAAAGAATATTGATATAATATGTGACAGACAGTATTCTTAAGCATAGTACAGCACTCTTGCAGATGGAGTTGCCGGAACAAATAAGGGTGTGATTCACAGCATTTTTCAAGAAAGTGGCGCTTAAGGCATCTGCACCCTTTGATTTATTTCATCTCCATCGTCCCGAAAAAACTGTCTGATGCGATGAACGATTAAGCCGATGTATAGGGAGGAGACATTATTTCAATGCGATTGTCAAAGATTAATTATAATAACAGAGGGTTTTCTTTGGGAGAGCTTTTGATTGTTGTTGGAATAATTGGGGTTCTTGTTGCCGTTGCCATACCGATTCTTAACTGGAAGCTGGAGTCCTCCCGAGAGGCTTATGATATATATACCATGCGGCAGGCCGCAAGTGCGGCGGTTGATTTGTATTATGCGGGGATCACAGACGAAGCAAGCGCATCAGAGGCCGGACTAAAGTGGTGGGATAATAAGAATATAGAACAAGACAACGCCGCCGGTGTATATGACCTGGGTACAGGGACCTTTCTCCCCATCAAATCCAGCGATGCAACGGTGTCTTATGGAAAGGGAACCACGATTGACGGAGGAACAAAGTATACGTTGGGGAATGCTCGCGGGGCATACGCGGCCAAAGAGGATTATACCAACGCGGTCGTTATGATCGCCATTTACCCCAACGCAACACGTCCACATGTTGACATATATTGGAAAGACATCAGCACTGGTAAATATGTTGGCGGGGAGAAGGCTAAAAATGATCCCAAGTACAGCATCCGCATCATGCTGAAATAGGAATTCACAACCATGCACGGCGAACCATTTACCGCATAGCGGGTCTTTTCCATAGATCTCAGAATCCCTTAGAATCGGGCTTATCTAATTCACCACTATGTTTTTTGTCATCAAAACTACCTCTCGGCGTGGCCTGTGCACGAGAACTAGTCCGCGTTCCCCTATTCTGCCTCATGACTGTAATTATGTCCCCGCACTGATTCGACGATTCCTTGGCGCCGGAATATTGCACAGTCACTGTAATTATACGCAATCACTGCCTGTCTCCGAGAAATGCATTGTGGGGCAAAATTATCTGGATTGAGCCGGAAACCTTTAGACTTATTCAAGCCACAAAGATGAGCAACTCAGAATCAGTATATTTCAGCAATGGGGCAAAACACATACAGGTGTATTGGTAGCGATTTCGATACTGATTTTTACGACGCAGTTGGAGAAGAGTCGTGAGGTAACAGATCTTGCAAACATTCGTGTGGCTTATGCGGATGCTTCAGTTGATGCCTTAGGAAAACTGATGGATCAGATGGATCAGCCACGTCGGTTCCTATGGCAAAGCATGCTGGTTGAGATTACGTTGATAATCATATTGCTGGCGTTTCAACAGCAATTCCGAGTGTCTCAGCTGGTGACACAGTTACTGTCACAGTAGACGGTACGGCAGGTGAAGTATCGTTTAGTTAAGCGTTATACTATATACAAAAGCCCTCTGGAATAAGAACCAGAGGGTTTTTTGTATTCATCTGAGGATATATTATATCCTAAGAAATAACGTATACTTTTCAATAACAAAAGATATTGCTATATAAAGATTCCCGTTGGATTCTCTGTATTATGAACCTGCAATAACTTCAAAGTCTACTACACCAGTTGTACTAACCGTGACTTTCACTTTGTCACCTGACTTAACGCTCGGAATATCCTTTGTAACACCAGCGATATGATTATCAACTTTAGTCCATCCTGCCTGCTGTGTCATATTTGTAGTAGTTGCTTCTCCACCACCATCAGGATTGTCCAATGCTTCAACAGATGCTTCAGCGTAAGCCGAACGAATATTAGCAAGGTCAGTAGCCTCTCTCGACTTCTCTAACTGGCTAGTGAAAATCGGAATACTAATCGCCACCAGCACACCGATGATTGCAACAACGATGAGCAGCTCCGCAAGGGTAAAGCCCTTCTTGTTTTTCCTGTTGATCTTTTTGAACATTTGTTTTCCTCCTTCTTACTCAACCGATTTGTTATTCATCTCTGTCCGCCTGTTCACATACGGACAGAGCGGTGAAGATTTCTGACCTCATTATCATTGAATTGTCTAAACTTGTCAAGTTTTTTCACACAGGCTTGCAGCGGCTTGCGGAAACATTTGCAGAAACAAAAAATATTTTCTGTGTCAGCCTGCTTCACCTTCCGCCGCTGTATTTTCCGGTTCCACGATGATCAGTCCATCAAGGTTATCAGCGCCGTATGCTGTCTCATAGAAGGTCATGGTCATGGAGACATTCACAAGGCAGTTTCCAAGTGTCTTGACCGGCGGTTCTGTCTCAGTCTCTGATTCTGAAACTGTTTCGGATACCGTCTCCGTCTCATCCGGTCTGGGCGCTACGATGGTCCCGTCTGCCAGGGTTTCCACGGTTCCACCCTCTTCCATGACCGCTGCGCCACTCTCATCTTCGAAGATTGCGCCTTCCTCCGGAACCGTTTCCTGCGGCATCTCCTGCCCTTCCATTCCTTCCGGAAGCATCTCTTCGGTGAGTGGTTCTGTCTCCGGCGCTTCTGTCAGCGGCTCTCCGTTATAGACCTTCATGACGTATGTATCCACTTCCAGATTCGCGGCGATCAGCGCGTCCACCTGCTTTTTCAGCTGCGTCATTGCTTTCTTATCGGTCAACGCTTCTATCGCAAGGGCTGCCAGATAATCATTGGTCAGGTCTCCGGTTGTGATGTTGATGTCATGGAGCAGGACACGGTATCTGCTGTTGTGCAGCTGGGTGATGATATCCAGTGCTGACTTATAGTCAATTGCCGTAAAGTCAACACTGACATCTCTCCGTACCGTATCACCAGTTGCGACAGGTTTCGCGAAAGAGAAGTTGTAGCGGATGACCGGCTCAAAGATGTCATTCAGGAGATTGATTTCCGCCTTCTGGTTGTCGTAGGTTTCCAGGGAGCTGGTCGAAACCTTCCCGATTTCATCGATCTCGTCCTGCATCTGCTCCCACTCGATCAGCTGCAGCTGTTCCAGCTGAATCTGTGCCTCCAGATCAGCCGTATCATACTGCTCTATCTGTCCGCTGATATTCAGATATACAAACCGGTAATACAACAGGCCGACCAGTACCAGGACTAGTACCAGGATCAGCGCGATTTCACGTTTTGAAAAGGAGTAATTCAGCTTCATACGTCATTCCTCCCCTATTGATTCTACCGCAGCCTTCCGCGCCGCCAGCTGGTCTGCCACAGTTTCACTGTCCTCTGCATCCTGCCCTGTCTCCATGCCGTTTCCGTTCCGGAATTCGACTGTAAGGGTTGCCTGTACGAGGCTTCCGTTTCTTCTGGCCAGGTCACCCTGTTCATCCATTGCCGCTGTATCGACACCGACATAAGAAACGATCGGGCTTTTTTCCAGTTCGGCTACGATTCTCGATACTTCCTTCAGTTCGAGGCTCATCAGCTGCACCGTTGCGGTATTGCCGGTCAGCTGTATCTGGCTCAGGCCCTGGGTAAGACTGATCTTGCTGTTGATGACCTGCAGGATCGCCATGCGGTTCTGCAGCGCCAGTTCTTCCGCGTTCATATAGCTGCTTCCATAGTGGCTGTACATCTCTTCGATGCCATCGTAGCGTTTCCTTACGGAAGAAAGCGTGTTCAGTTCACCCTCCAGGCTCTCATACTTGTTTCTCGCCTTGGCGACCTTGCTGAGCTGTCCCCGCACGATAAACCAGCCGAAGCAGGCAAGCGCCAGTATAAAAAGAACGATCGCCAGTACGACGAATACACGCCTGCCGGTATCCTTCTTTTTGTAGACCAGATTCAGCGTCTGCTTGCTGGGAATCTTTCCCTTCAGTTTTTTTGGAGCAGACTGTTTTTCCTTGGCTGCCATCTGTCCCCTCCGTCACATCGTCATCCCGATGGCCTGCGCGCCGATCAGGATCTGTTCTTCCGTCAGTTTATTCTTCTTCGTGATCAACTCGGATACACTCCTGAGCGTGAGCGGTACTGCTTCGCGGATCGTGTTCAGGAACGGTTCCACCAGAGCACCGCCTCCAAAGTAGTACAGTTCCTCAAGCGTATTGTTGCGGTTGTTGAAATTATAGAAATTCATAACACGCATGATACGGGAAGCGAGGTCTGAAAACACGTCCTCCAGATACGGAGCAGACAGAACACCGCCCCCGTTCGTCTCCAGATTCACGCGGGAGATGTGCACATCCTGACCTGTCTCCTCGGCAATTCTTTCCGATGCGGCCCCGATTCCGAAGTCCATGGACCTTGTGACCTCATACTGGCCCTTCGTAAAGAAATGAATCTTCAGCGCTGTATCACCAAGATCAAGGATCGCGAAGTCCTGCGGTGTTTCCCCTTTCGGCGTCTGTTTGATCCGGCTCTTCAAGAAGCGGAACAGCGCCTCGTTTGCCGGCTGGATGGATTCCAGCTTGATATGTGCCCGCTTTGCCATCTGCTGATGCGATGAGATCAGCTCCTTGCTCGCGGCAACGGCAAGCATGTGAAGCTGTCCGTCCCCTTCCATATCCGGAAGCATGGCATAGTCATAGATGTACTTTCCCATGTCTTCCGTGATGTAATCATGGAATTCATACGGCAGGTTCACCTTGAGCTGCTGCACGTTCATCATGGGAAGTGTCACATTCCGGATGTAAATCTCATGAATCGGCATGCACAGGTGCGCCTTCTTGATGGAGATCCTGTTCTTCTTCAGCATCTCGCGAAGAAAATCTCCCATCGCGTCATAGGAAACGATGTGGTTTTCCTTCATGAGTCCGTCCGGAACAGTGTCAACAAGCAGACGGCGTACGACACCGCCCTTCTTGACTGCGATCTTCGCTCTGTTATTTCCGATATCAATTCCCAAACAGGTTTTGTCAGACAATTCTGATGCCCCTTTCCCGTGTCACATGATCAGTGACAGATACCAGTTTACAAATGACTCACCGTACAGGAGACTGAGAAAGGCTGCCAGCGAAATCGCCGGTCCGAACGGCACTCTCTTGCGCCGCATCACAGCCGCGATCACCAGACCCACAATGCAGGACAGGATCAGGCTGAACAGGCCTTGCAGCAGCCCCAGGTACAGGCTTGTCATAAAGAACAGTTTGATGTCTCCGCCACCCATGCTTTCCTTGCCAAGCAGGTGGTCAAACAGCAGAGATAAAAACAGCATGCCTCCGCCGATCGCAAGGCCTCCGATCAGGCCTGCCAGAAGGTTCTGGCCCCATGCCGGAAGAGACAGGTATTCTCCTTCCGGAAGGATCGATACGGTCATCCCGGTCAGGCTCAGTCTTCTGTCCATCAGTTTCAAAGAGACCAGATACCAGATAATCCCGGCAAGAATGAACCGGTCCGGAATCTCATAGATCTCAAAGTCTGTCAGCGACAGAGCCAGCAGAATACAGAACAGGACAATCACCTGCAAGGTACGCCATGACACGCCATATCTTAAAAAGGATAACACAAAACCGCATCCGCATACAAGTTCGGCGGCGACATAGCGCGGTGATATCTTCTCCTTGCAGTAACGGCATCTTCCTCCAAGAAACAGCCAGCTGAAAACCGGGATCAGATCGGCGATTCCGAGTGTATGTCCGCACACGGCGCAGTGGCTCCTGCCTTTCAGCACGCTCTCGTTGTGCACGATCCTCCATGCCATGCAGTTCAGAAAACTGCCGAAAACAGTTCCAAACAGGAAGGCAAGGATACACAGATAGATTCTGAATGAAAGTGTCAGTTCCATGTTACCTGGCTTCCTGATCCGGTCCGCTCTCACGTTCCGTCATCTGACTGCTGAGCGCGGATCCAGATTCCTGCTCCGTCACCTGACTGCTGTCGGCAGGTTCGGATGCCAGCTCCGTCATCTGGTCTGCCTTCCCAAGTTCATAGATCAGACTCGAGTCGATCTGGTTCAGCTGATCAATCGTCAACCGTTCTCTTTCCTCGGGCGTCATCAGCTCATAATCTTCCCCGGTCAGCCACGCTCCCTGCCACCGGCTGTGGATCGTGCCGTCCATCTCAACGCTGACCGCAAGAAACTGTGCTCCACCGTTCTCTCCCTTGTTCGGGATCCCGACTGCACCGGTCTCGCCATGCGCATTTTCCGACTTATAGCAACGGCCATACCCGGCAAGGTCGACCTTTCCGGTGAATGTGGACGCATCAAAGACTTCCCTGTGAATGCCGTCGTAATAATAGGTAACACCGTTGGTGCGAATATCAAGGATATAGGTTTCCTTCGCGACCCGCTCCGCGGTCGTAACCGTCAGTTCGTCAAAAAGAAGTCTGGAGTTTTTCAAATGCTGCTGATAGCCCAGATAGACTATGCTGGCGCAAACAGCAAGGATTGCCACGATCAGTATGACAAAGATCAGTCCGATCCCGCTTTTCGACCGAAGCTTAACTCTGCAGCCCTTCATGCGCTCCCCCTTACATCAGGTTGTACATCGTGAACATCGGCAGATAGATCGCAAGCACGATGAACCCGGCAAATAGAGCAAGAAAGATCATGATTGTCGGCTCCAGCTTCGAAACCGCCTGCTGTGTCGCATGATCCTGCTCGTTGTAATAATAATCCGCGATTGTCGTCAGCGTCTCATCCAAAGATCCGCTCTCTTCGCCGACCGCCACCATCTCCTTGAGGTTGTCCGGGAAGAATTCACAGGCCTTCATGCATTCCCCGAGGCCTCTGCCTTCTTCAATCTTCGGGATCATCGCTCCAACCTGTTCTGACAGAAGGGCATTGTCCAGGACCTTGCCCGTGACTTCCACCGCGTGGTTCACTGTCAGGCCGGAGGACAGCATCGTCGACATCGTATCCGCGAACTGTGCTGCGCCGGAAAAGATATTGATCTTTCCAAGCACCGGCAGCGTCAGCATCAGCCTGCCCTTGACAAGCCTTCCCTTCTCTGTCCCGAAGTAGATTTTTGAACCGATGACCAGAGCGATGATCACGACGATCATCAGAATGTACCATCTCTGGAAGAACTTCGAGACACCGATCAGGATCTGGGTGATCATGGGAAGCTCTCCGCCCAGGTCTGAGAAAGTAGCCGCAAGAGACGGTACGACCTTGGCCATGATGACGATCAGGACGATAATCGCAACCACGATGACGAAGATCGGATAGCTCATGACCGACTTGACCTTCTGTTTATTCTTATAGGACTTCTCGTAATAGGACTCCAGCTTCGTGAAGGACGTTTCCAGGGTTCCGGCCATCTCTCCGGCACGGACGGTCTCGATGAATGTCATCGGAAGCATCTTATCGCCATGCCGCTCCAGGGCAGAGGCAACAGAGCTTCCCTCTTCTACGTCCTCGGCGCAGTCCTGCAGAAGCTTCTTCAGTTTTTTGTCTGCCGTCTGGTCCGCAACCATCTGCATCACTCGGCCGATCATCTGGCCGGAACGGAGCATAATGGCAAACTGCGAACACATGACAGAGAGAGCCTTCTCGTCGATCTTCTTCGATCCGATCTCAAGGCTTAGAAGGTTCTTTGAATCTCCGGACTCTTTGACTTGTGTGATCTCCTGGATCACCGGGCACTTCTGCCGTATCCGCTGTACGGCACTGTATTCATCCGGTGCCTGCATGACACCTTTCATCTCTGTCCCGTCAGGGCTCAGTGCCTTGTACTTGAATGTTGCCATAAGTTCCCCCTGTCAGCTCTCGCTTGCTCTCTTCCTATCGGAAGCCTCCCCCAAAGCCCATTTTTCTCTGGATGTATTCCTTGTCTGCGCAGTTGTCAAATGCGGTTTCCGGTGTGATGATGCCCTTGCCGACCATATCGATGAGGCAGTTGTCCATCGTGATGCTGCCTTCCTTCGCCGATGACAGCAGAGAGGACTGCATCTGTGCGTCCTTGCCTTCACGGATCTGCGCGCGGATCGCGCCTGTCACAACCATGACCTCACAGGCTGCGGCGCGTCCCTTGCCGCCTGCCTTGACCAGCAGCTGCTGGGACAGAATCGCCTTCAGTGTGGAAGCAAGCTCCACACGGATCTGTGTCTGGCGTGCTTCCGGAAATACGCCCACGATTCGGTTGATGGAATCCACTGCAGAATTCGTGTGCAGGGTCGCGAAGACCAGATGGCCGGTCTCTGCCGCTGTCAGCGCGGTCTCGATGGTCTCCAGGTCTCGCAGCTCACCGATCAGGATGATGTCCGGATCTTCACGAAGAACCGCACGGAGTGCGTCTGCGAAGCTGTCGGTATCCTTGCCGATCTCACGCTGGTTGATGGTGCACTTGTCCGGCTTATAGAGATATTCGATCGGGTCCTCCAGGGTGATGATGTGCTGTTTCCTGGAATGATTGATCTGATCCAGGATAGCTGCCAGTGTGGTGGACTTACCGGAACCGGTCTCACCCGTGACAAGCACGATACCCTTATTGAATTCCGGGAACTTTGAAACCGCAGGCGGAAGCCCGAGGTCAGCGATCTTCGGAATCTTGTTGCTCAGGATACGGAGAACCGCAGACACATGTCCCTGCTGACGGAACAGATTGATACGGATTCTTTCTCCGGCAATGGTCCTTGCCAGGTCGATCTCTCCGCTGCGGCGGATGACCGGATACAGGTCATTGCCTGCCAGATCCTTCGCGATCTGCTCACAGTCCTCATCCGTCAGAGGCTGTTTTGTCAGGCTCTCAAGCTGGCCGTCAATCCGCCCCTTCGGGGGAAGGCCATATACAAGATGAATGTCAGACACGCGCTGCTGCGCAGCATACTCAACGATACTTTCAACACTGATACTCATCTGAATTCCTCCTTGTTATTCGAGATTGATCACGCGGGCAACCTCCTCCACGGTGGTAATACCCTCGTCCACAAGCTCGCTCGCATGGGTCAGCATCGGGACATAATCGGTCTCCAGCGCGATCGACCGGAATTCCTGCTTGTCTCCGCCGCTTGTAATACACTTTCTCAGACGGTCATTCATACACAGGACTTCAAACACGCCGATTCTTCCGCGGTATCCGCTGCCAAAGCAGATGTCACAGCCCTTGCCCTTGAAGTACTTCTGTCCGATCACGGGCTTAAGCCCTGAAATCTCGAACATCTCAGGGGCCGGCAGATATTCCGTCTTGCAGTTTTTACAGACTCTCTTGACCAGTCTCTGGGAAATGATACCGCGCACGCCGCCTGCTACCAGATAGGGCGGCACTCCCATATCATGGAGTCGGTCGATCGCCGCCACCGCGTCCTCTGTATGGATGGTGGTGATAACCAGGTGTCCGGTCATGGCCGCTCTCATGGCGATATCTGCTGTCTCGCCGTCACGGATCTCACCGACACAGATGATATCCGGGTCCTGTCTTAAGATGGCTCTCAGGCCGCTCGCGAAAGTCAGGCCTACCTTCTCATTGATCTGCACCTGCGTGGCACCGTCAATATTATACTCGACCGGGTCTTCCAGTGTGATCAGGTTGGTCGCCTCACTGAGCAGCTCCTGCACCAGAGTATACATCGTGGAAGACTTACCGGATCCGGTGGGACCGACGATCATGATCACGCCGCTGGTAAAGCCAAGCAGGCGGTCCAGCTTGCGGTTCTCATTCTCCGGCATACCGATCGCCCTGCGGTTCAGCATGCTGCGTTCGGATCCGAGAATACGGATAACGATCTTCTCGCCGTAGATGGTCGGCAGCGTGGATACACGCATGTCCACGTCATTGCCCTTGACCTTCAGGACGGCACGTCCGTCCTGCGGAACCCTTCTCTCGACGATGTCAAGCCGGCTCATGATTTTGATTCTGGAGATGACAGAATCCATGATATCGCGCGGAACGGTTAGAATCTTGTGAAGCGTTCCGTCGATTCTCATTCGGATGACCATATCGCCCTTGGTGGGTTCGATATGGATATCAGACGCATGCTCCACATGGGCACGCTCAATGATGGAATTCACCAGGCGGATCGTCGGACCGCTTTCAACCGCGTCCTCCGACGGAACAGCCGAAGTGTTGACCTGCTCTTCCGAGATGCCTGCCTCTTCCCTCATCTGGGCAATCGCCTCGGCAGCACCTTCATTGCCGTAGAGGACAGAGATCGCATGCTCGACTGCCGCTGTGGAAGCGATCATGGGAATGATCTTCATCTTGGAAGCGTTCTGCGCATCCTCAAGGGCAAAGAAGTTCAGCGGATCGGCCATCGCCAGGAACAGGTTGCCCTTCGCCACACGGACCGGTACGATCAGGGACTTCTTCGCAAGCGCCTTCGGCACATACCGTGACATCGTCGGATCGATGTCTGTCTTCGAAAGATCGATGTAGTCAATACCGAGCTGAACGCGCAAGGTATCGATCAGCTGTCCCTCCGTGATAAACCCTTCGGCAATCAGCTGTTCACCAAGCCTTTTATGCGTTTCCTTCTGATCATTCAGGGCTTTCTGAAGCTGTTCCTCTGTGATGATATCCAGGGAAACCAGCATATCGCCCAGGCGCATTGCTTTCATGTTTGTTCGGATCCTTCCCCTCGTCCTGAAAGCCTGCAGCCGGCCGCTCAGGTACCGGCGGTTTCAGGGATTGTGTCATATGCTCAGCACACTCTGTCATCAGGATAAAAAAAGACGAAAATATTATAGCACAGTTTTATACAGATGTGGAAACCACTATTACCTGCGCCGTCTTCTTCTGTGGTTGCGGTACCCCTTCGGACGGGAGGAATAGTACTGTGCTTCCTTGTAGTCCGTCTTCACAACGAGAAAGCGCTCCGCCAGATAATAATACCCTTTATCGGATATGATAAACTGCGGGTCCAGCTTCACGGTATACCGGAGATAAGAATCTGTGCGGCAGTATTCCGGTATGCGGTCCTTCTTCTTGTAGCAGTAATAGTCGATGTAGGACGCTTCATTTCCGAAGGACTGTTCCAGCTTTCTCGAATACAGCTTCTGCCAGTCCCCTGCAGGGAAGCGGCCGGTGTTGCGCTCGGTCTGCCCGGAAGAGCTGACATAGATGTAGGCCATCGGCCATTTCGAGGTATCTTCTTCGGGTTCTTCTTTTTCTGGTTTTTCTTTTGCAGATGTCTCTTCCGCAGGCGCTTCTTCCTTCCTGACAGGCTTTTCGCCCGGTGCGTGGTCCGGGATTTCCTCTGCCATCATCTCCGCGATCCGCTTTGTCACCGGCGGCTTCAGATGGACGACATATTCTGCCAGGTCTTCGCGCCGGATCTTGTAGAAGAAACTGGAAGCAAGGTCCAAATCGCGGCAGAGTTTCTCACACTCACGCAGATGCGGCCTGAACTTTACCATCTGGTGAATCTGTTCCGCCCCGGGAAGCAGGGCTTTCCATTCTTCGTCAGATGTCGGCCGGAGCAATGCGCTGAGCAGGCTGCGAAGCAGGTCCAGCTGCGCCTTGTCACGAAGGTCCAGCGGAAGCGACGCCAGCGTGTATTCATTTTGCTTGCTGATGGACGGATACTCGCGCTCGATCAGCCGGCAGATGAACAGTTCTATCGTGGTGTCCGCCTTCACAAAGGGCTCCCCTGCTTCCGAGAGGGTCCATGCCCTGTAGATCAGGCTGAGCGGCAGCTTTTTATCCACCAGAAATGCAGGCAGCTCCAGGGGGGCGGTCTGCGAGGGAACATCCTCTTCGAGCAGCTTCAGGCGGATCTCTTCGCGATCCGCCTCTTTCCAGGTATTGACATACCCCACCGGAAAACGGCCGTAGCGTCCCGCTCTTCCGGCGACCTGCTTCACGGTCTGGGAATCCAGGCGGATCTCCCTGCGGTTGATGAATTTCGTGATATCGCGGAATACGATCCGCTCAATGTTATAATTCTGTCCGATCGCAATCGCGTCCGTCGCGACCAGGCAGTTTGTCTCCCCGTCCTCAAACTTCCTTGCCTCTTCCATCTTCACTTCGTAGGGCAGCTTGCCGTACACGATGGAAGGGGTCATTCCTTTTTCTTCGAGCCATTCGGCCATCTGATGGGCCCCAAGCCTGGAAAACACGATGTACGCGTCATTTTTCCTGGGTCCTTCGAACGGCGTCTCTTCAAATTTCAGCTCGCTGGTCCTGTGGTGCTCGATCACCTCAAAGGTATCTCCGCACAGCTCGATCAGACGTTTTGTGATGTCCAGGCCGCTGTAGGCACAGCATACACAGACCGTATTCGCGTTGACGCCGAGAATGGCATTGGTATACAGAGAACCGTCCTCGCCGGAGATCAGCTGGCATTCGTCAATCACGACGCAGTCGTACGGCCGGTCATAATCCAGCATTCCAATGGTTTCGGAGATGTGCTTCGCGCCCATCTGCAGCTCCTTCTCCTCGCCGGTAGCGAAGGAGCACGGAACGCCGTATGAGCGTACGACTTCTCTTCCCTCATACGCAAGCATGCGCAGCGGACTCAGATAGACGCCTGACGGCGCATGCGCCATCATCTCCATGGCATCATGCGTCTTTCCCGTATTGGTCCCGCCCACATGGATGATAAAGTGTCTCTTCCTGCTTCTGGCGGCGGGAAACAGATCCGGAATATGCGACGGGGTTGCGAAGCCGACGG
Organism: uncultured Lachnospiraceae bacterium; assembly: GCA_902781455.1. Taxonomy (GTDB): domain Bacteria; phylum Bacillota; class Clostridia; order Lachnospirales; family Lachnospiraceae; genus Porcincola. The sequence continues at coordinate 16,923 of CACZJF010000010.1, forward strand.
AGTCAAACAGCTCCAGCATCTCCATGGCCGGAATCAGCGTAAACCTTGCCGCGCAGGCTCTCAGCAGCTGCGTATCATGTCCGATCTGGGATGCAAGATAGCCGAGAATCATCGTTCGTCCCAGGTCCTTGCGGGTGGTGAACATGCCGGCGATCTGGAACTCTTCCGGCCAGTAGAATCCGGTATCAGGCCGGTTTCTGCCGCGCCCTCTCTGCCTGTCTGCCCTGCCCGGACCGCCCGATGCGGACGTTGTCCCGCTCTCCAGGAAATAACGGTTCCTGACTCTGCGGACAAACTCCCGCTCATGTTCCTCGACCAGCTTTTTCGAGACTTTGCGCCTGAGAAACAGGAGTACGGATTCGTACTCCTTTCCCGACTGGATCTTCATGCCGCATACACCGTTCAGAAGGCTTTCTTCCTGCAGCTGGTACTCGAAGACCAGCCTTGCCGTCTCATCGGAATCAATCTTCGACAGGGTGCACCCGCCGTCCTCCCAGGCAAGGCGGATATCCCTGGCGTAATGAATCTTTTCCAGAAGCTCTTCTTTCAGCCTGGCGGCCTCTTCATCGAGCAGGCTGAGTGTTCGCTGTGGAATCAGTTCCTTGATATCTTTCCGGGTAAGCTCCGGTATCTGTGCTCGCATATGTTTTACTCTTCAAAAAGATCAGGCATCTCGTTCGTCACGTAGCTGATCTCCTCTTCCGTTTCGTACTTTAATGCATCCAGGTCCTGGCTGCTCAGGTTCTCATAGTCTCCGCCGCCGGTGTAAGGCGCGATGGTATCCGGCTTCGTCCCTGACAGGGTACTTTGCGCTGCCAGCGCACACATTTCTTCCGATGTCTCGTCCGGGCGAAGCTTCCGCGCACAGATCACCAGTCTCGAATCACTGTATACATAGCTGCAGGTAGACAGCGTCAGAAGCCTGTCCCCGTACATCACATCCACCGGTATGTCATAATAGGATTTCTCTTTCAGATAACCGGTATACTGCGCGAAACTCTCCGGTTCAAAGTTCCATACGATTTCGAGGAAATAGTTCTGCGCCCCCATATCGACATTGACATCCGTGACTGCATAGGGGACATAGTAATCCGTCCCGGCAAGCGTCGTGAGCGTGATCAGAGGATGGTTCTGAAGATAGCCAAGATCCCGGTAATTGTTCAGGCGCCCGAATACGGCGCCGCCTTTCATGTTGTGGCCATGGATAATGATCTGATCGTCCTGCGGGAAGAAGCTGCATCTGGAATCAAAGAATGCCGCCCCGTTCACGTCCTCATACCCTGCGGCATTGTGGTGCAGATAGAAATCATTGTTGTCTGTCTGCGTCACATATTCCCGGATCTCACCGCCGACATTCAGGATCGCGGCACACTGCTCACTGATTTCATCCTGCGCCAGGGCTATGGCTTCGTCAGGCTCCGCCTTAGTCTGTTCCAGATACCACCAGAGGCGTTCATTGGAATTCATGCCGATGGTCTGTGATTTCAGCGTGTTTTCCGGATTGCGTTCCGGATCGTACACCGGGCCTGCCAGAGCGCAGAAAGTCTGCAGGAGTATAAGTACTCCCGCACACAGGGCCGTCATGATTCCTTTTCGATGTGATGTCATAATGATGGAAAAGAACGCCGGCGGCGTTCTTGATTATACGCGCAGGCTGCATCCCGCCAGGCGGGACAGCCTGCATCGCGCTGTCATTCAGATCAGAAATAAAGATCCTGCGCCTTCTTGATATACCGCACAAAGAGAATCAGCACAGTAAAGAAGACGACCATGAATCCCAGGTACAGGATGCTGTTGACCGGTTTTACAAAATCAGAGTACAGGCCGATCGCGCCTGACGCGACTGCGCACAGAGCGAAGACAAGCAGTCTGGGAGACATGTACTTTCTGTAGCCCTCCGGATCCTTGCACTTCTTCGCCATTCCCGCCTGTACGAGAACACCTTCCCGGATGACATTCTTGAAATGAAGAAGGTACCAGGCATACATCAGGTACAGTCCGGCTGCGAGCATGATTATATCCACGATCGCAAACATCTGATTCATATTATTCATTGTACGCTCCATTCCGCCGCCGTTTCCCGACAGCATCTGTTATTGTCATTGTTTCCTGCGGCTTCAGATGCCCAGCCAGCGCAGGACTTCTGCCGGCATATCCGCAACCTCTGTCACCGTGCTGTGCAGCTGCGGTGCTGTACGGATATCCTCGATGGCCTGCGGGATTTCCACGCCTGAGATCCGGTGCAGTTCATCGATCAGTTCAAAATCACTCATGCCGGTAAGTTCCGGCTGGATGGCGGTGACCACACTCCGCAGGAACTTGTACGGGCTTGCGGTGGAATCGATCACTGTCTTCGTCGCGTCCCCTGTCTCTTCCCGGTACCTGCGGTATACTTCCGACGCAACCGCTGTATGCGGATCTATCACATATCCTGCCTGATCATACAGACGGCGGATCTCCTGCGCTGTCTGCTCTTCGGAAGCGTAATCGCTCCAGAAATCCTTCAGCCCGACTCTCATCAGATCGGTGATCTCATAAGAACCGTCTTCCGACAGCTGCTGCATATAGGCGCGTGTCGCTTCTGCATCCTCCTCCGCGGCCTGATAAACCAGACGCTCCAGGTTGCTGGAAATCAGGATATCCATGGACGGTGAGCTGGTTAATATGAATTCGCGCCTGCGGTCATACCTGCCCTCCCGGAAGAAGTCAACCAGGACACGGTTTTCATTGGACGCGCAGATCAGCTTCGCGCAGGGCAGCCCCATCTGCTTCGCATAGTACGCAGCGAGGATGTTGCCGAAGTTTCCTGTGGGAACCGTAAAGTTGACAGGATCACCGGCTTTGACTTCCCCTGCCTTGACCATCTGTCCGTAGGCATAGAAATAATAGACAATCTGCGGCACCAGACGCCCGATGTTAATGGAGTTTGCGCTGGAAAAACGCATGCCGCCCTTCGCCATCCGTTCCTTCATCGCATCGTCCGAGAAGATCCGCTTGACCGCGGACTGGGCGTCATCAAAATTCCCCTTGATGCCGACCACATGCACATTGGCCCCGCGCTGCGTCAGCATCTGCTTCTCCTGCACCACGCTGACACCGCCCTTCGGGTAGAAGACGATGATCTTCGTCCCCGGCACGTCGGCAAAGCCTGCCATCGCGGCTTTCCCCGTATCGCCGGAGGTAGCCGTCAGGATCACGATTTCATCCGTGACATGGTTCTTCTTCGCCGCGGTTGTCATCAGGTGCGGCAGGATCGACAGCGCCATATCCTTGAACGCGATCGTCGCTCCGTGGAACAGTTCCAGGTACCAGGCACCGCCTGCTTCGTGAAGACGCGTAATCTCAGGAATGTCGAACTTCGAATCATAGGCGCTGTCGATGCAGTGCTTCAGCTCTTCCTGCGTGAAATCAGTCAGAAACAGAGACATGATCTCAAGCGCTGTTTCCTGGTATGTCTGCTGCGCAAGCTGCTCCAGGCTTCCTGTGTAAGCCGGGATCTTCCCCGGTACATACAGGCCGCCGTCCGGGGCAAGCCCCTGGAGGATCGCCTGGGAGGCAGTCGCTGTGATCTTCGCGCTGCGGGTGCTGTTGTAGATGATGTTTTCCATTGGGTTCTCCATGAAGTATTCCTGCGATTCACGGTTGCCTTTCCCACCCAGACCACGAACCATCCACGCTTCGCGTGTCTGTCGCTGCTTCGTCCTGAAGGACTCGCAGCTTTTGTTCGTGGTTGTGTGGGGAAAGTCCCCGCTTCGCGGGTTGGTATGAAGATACCCACTTGCGCTTTCAAGCAAGCTTGAAGCGGCAAGTGTCTATCTTCATACCAGCCTTGAATCGGTTACTGTTCTGCTGTTACCATGTTGTTTACCGCTGTCAGCAAAGCGTTGATCGACGCGCGGATGATATCGACGTCCACGCCGGCGCCCCAGTAGAGCTTGTCTGTCTTCTGGTTCCGGATTCCGACGTACGCAATCGCGCGGGAGGAGGACGACTTTTCAAGTGCATGCTCCTCGTAAACTTCGAGGTTGAAGTCGAGTCTGTAATACTTCTTCAGCGCATTGGCGACGGAATCGAGACGGCCGTTGCCGGAAGCCATGACTTCCTGCGACTTGCCCTTGTACTGGGTGGTAACCGTCGCGATGATGCCGTTATGCTGCTTGAAATGCACCTCTGAGATGCTGTATGGTCTGTTGACGTCTTCGAACTGGTCGATGAACAGCTCGAAGATCTGATTCGGCGTGAGCTCTCTGTGCTCGTGGTCGGACTCGGCCTTGACCGCGTAGCTGACAGCCTCGCGCATAAGCTTGGGCAGGCGCAGTCCAAAGTGATGCTCGAGGATAAATGCGACGCCGCCCTTGCCGGACTGGCTGTTGATCCGGATGACATCACCGTCATAGTTGCGCCCGATATCAGTCGGGTCGATCGGGATGTACGGAACCGTCCATGTCTTCAGTCCGTGCTCTTCACGGTACTTCATGCCCTTCGCGATCGCGTCCTGATGCGATCCGGAGAATGCGGCAAATACAAGCGCTCCGCCGTACGGGCTTCTCGGATCAAGGTCAAGACGGGTGTATTCCTCATACTTATTGACGATATCAAGCATGTTGCTGAAGTCCAGCTTCGGATCTATGCCCTGGCTGTACATGTTCAGCGCGATCGTCACGATATCGACGTTGCCGGTGCGCTCTCCGTTTCCGAAGATCGTACCCTCGATCCGTTCCGCGCCTGCCAGTAGGCCCATCTCCGCGTCCGCCACACCGGTTCCGCGGTCATTGTGCGGGTGGAGGGACAGCACCACGTTCTCCCTGTACTTCAGGTTGTCGGACAGATACTCAATCTGGTTCGCATAGACATGCGGCATGGAAAGCTGCACCGTGGAAGGCAGGTTGATGATCGCCTTGCGGTCCGCCTGCGGCTGCCAGACATCCAGAACCGCGTTGCACACCTCAAGCGCGAACTCCGGCTCTGTTCCGGTAAATGACTCCGGGCTGTACTCAAAACGGTACTTCTGTCCTGCTTCCTCCGTCAGCTGCTTCAGAAGCTTCGCGCCGTCCACAGCGATCTGCTTGATCTGTTCCTTCTCCATGTGGAAGACCTGCTCTCTCTGCGCGAGAGAGGTGGAATTGTACACATGGACGATTGCATTGCTGCAGCCTTTCAGCGCCTCGAACGTCCTGCGAATGATATGCTCACGTGACTGGGTCAGAACCTGAAGCGTGACATCTTCCGGAACCATGTTCCGGTCTATCAGCGCACGGAGGAATTCGAATTCTGTCTCGGACGCGGCAGGAAATCCGACTTCAATCTCCTTGAAACCGATCTCAACCAGAAGCTTGAAAAAACGCAGCTTCGTTTCCAGGTCCATCGGCACGATCAGTGCCTGGTTCCCGTCGCGAAGGTCAACAGAGCACCACACGGGCGCCTTGCCGACAGAATCCTGTTCCGCCCACTTCATATTGACCACAGGCGGATTGAAAAACTGCTTCTGGTATTTGGTATGATCCATCATAGTATTCGGGTACCTCCGTTGTAATATATATAGCCTTATCTTCCGATTATCTTGTTTTTTCCGCCCCCTGTCAACTCCTCGGGGCAGGCACGGTCCTGCACCGGGTCACGCGCGATGCGCCATCGGGCCACTCCCGTTCCGGCACCGGGTCTTGTCCGATACATCATCGGTTCACTCCCGGTTCGCCAGCTCCTGCGCGATATCTTCCCAGGTGATCCCGCGCTCGGACATCAGAACCATCAGATGGTACAGGAAATCCGCCGCCTCATATTTGATCTCCTCCGGGTTCGGGTTCTTGGCGGCGATGATAATCTCCGCAGCCTCCTCGCCGCATTTCTTCAGGATCTTGTCAATCCCTTTGTCAAACAGATAGTTGGTGTACGAGCCTTCCTTCGGGTTCTGCCTGCGGTCTTCGATCGTCGCGTAGACGTCCTCGAACACCTTCATGGGATTGCGCTGCGGCGCGTCCTTCTTCAGGGCTGTGCGGTAGAAACAGCTCCTGTTTCCTGTATGGCAGGCGGCGCCGACCTGTGCGACCCGCGCTAGCAGCGTATCGTTGTCACAGTCGATCCTTAGCTCCTTCAGGTACTGATAGTGACCGCTCGTCAGTCCCTTTATCCACAGCTCCTGCCGTGATCTCGACCAGTAGGTCATGACGCCGGTACGCAGGGTTGTCTCGTACGCTTCCCGGTTCATGTAAGCAACCATCAGGACTTCTTCATTGCGGTAATCCTGTACGACTACCGGAATCAGTCCAGTCTCGGACAGTTTCAGGTCTTCCCAGGAATAGGCGCTTTCGAAAAGGTTAACTTCCAGTCCGGCTTCTTTCATCTTCTGCTTCATGCCCATCAGGTCCGCGTCCGCAGCCTGTGTGCAGGCTCCGCCTGCCGCTTCGACTGATGTCAATGCCAGGTCCTCAAGCACTTTGCTTTCGGACAGATCACCGGCGGAAATGACCACGTTCAGTGCCGGGCACTCTGCCTCTTCCTGTCTTGTCCCGATTGTCCCTGCTGCAGCCTTCGCCTCTTCCCAATTGTCGGAAAGCAGAACGATGCCGTCTGCATAAAGCATGATCTTCTCCAGCTCTTCTGTGGAAGGTTTCTCGCCTTTGTGCGCGTTTACGCATACCGCGATCTTCTCCCGCCCGAAACGCTTCGAGACTTCTTCAAGCATTTCCATGTTGGAGGACTTCGCGTAATTCAGGACCGCCTTCCTGCAGCCGGCATAGAGGATCTTCTTGACATCCTCGACGCGTCTGACATTGCCTGCGCCCCACATCGGGATATCCGCAACACGTGCCATCCGGCGCATCAGGGTCAGGGAGGCATCGTGTTCCTCATCCGAATCTGACTGATCAAAGATCAGAAGAACGTCTGCACCGCGGTTGGAATAATCCGCGGCAAGCATCACCGCGTCGCCGTCACCGAACACTGAGGCATCTTCGAGAGAACACACAGCCTGCGCGTTCCGCAGGTAGATCGGGGTAATCAGTTTCCTGAGCATTTTTTCTGCCTTTCTACTTTCTGTTTCAGATCCTGCCATCGTCAGATGACGCCTTTTGTCGAAAGCACGTCCGTGATGCGCGGGTCAAACTGTGTTGCCATGTCCAGCGCCTTGCCGAAGGCCTTGAACATCGCCTCGCACATGTGATGGTCATTTCCGGGCGTCAGAACCTTCAGATGCAGGTTCATCATCGCGCTGTAGCTGACCGCGTAGAAGAATTCCTTCACCATCTGCGTGGACATCTGGCCCATCTTCTCTCCCTGGAATGCACCGTCAAAGGACAGGTACGGACGGCCGCACAGATCAAGAGCGCAGAGAACCAGCGCTTCGTCCATCGGGAGGATCCTGCTGCCGTAGCGGGCGATGCCTTTCTTGTTTCCCACCGCCTTCGCGATCGCCTGTCCCAGGACGATGCCGATGTCCTCAATCGTGTGATGGTCGTCCACCTGAAGGTCACCGTCGCACTTTACCGACAGATCGAACAGGCCGTGCCGGGCGAATCCATCCAGCATGTGATCCAGGAATCCGACGCCCGTATCGATCTGGGTGATGCCGGAACCGTCCAGGTTCAGCTGCAACTCAATACTTGTCTCCGAAGTATATCTTTCGACCTCCGCGATTCTTGCCATGTCCTCTGCCTCCTTTCCCGCTCACGGGATTCCCGTTCCCTGCAGTATCATTCTCCAGACAGGTTCCCCTGCCTGTATAAAATCACTCTCGTATTCCAGGCAGATCTCCCTGCCTGCACAAAACCTTCAGTCTTCCTTCTCAAACCGCACCGCGATCGAATTCGCGTGGGCGGTCAGCTCCTCCGCCTGGGCAAATGATTCGATCTCCCTGTGCACAGCGCGAAGGGCTTCCTCCGAGTAATAGATCACACTGGACTTTTTAACAAAATCATCCACCGACAGCGGACTGAAGAACCTTGCCGTTCCGTTGGTCGGCAGGATGTGGTTCGGCCCCGCGAAATAGTCTCCCAGCGGTTCGCTGGAATATGGTCCGAGGAAGATGGCGCCTGCATTGTGCACCCGTGTCATCGCATCGAAAGGATTCGATGTGACAATCTCGAGATGCTCCGGCGCGATCTCGTCTACGACATTGATTCCCTCCGCCATGGAGTCGACCAGCAGGATATATCCGTAATTGTCCATCGACTTTGCGATGATATCCGCTCTCGAAAGTGTTTTCAGGAATCCTTCGATCTCCTTCGATACCGCTTCGGCCAGCGTCCTGGAAGTCGTGACCAGGATGGCCGATGCCAGTTCATCATGCTCTGCCTGGCTGAGCAGGTCAGCCGCGACATAGCGCGGATTCGCTGTCTCGTCCGCCAGCACCATGATCTCACTCGGTCCTGCAATCGAATCGATGCCTGTGAATCCATAGACAGCCTTCTTGGCAAGGGCGACAAAGATATTTCCGGGACCGACAATCTTGTCTACCTTCGGAATCGTTTCGGTACCGTGCGCCAGCGCCGCGATGGCCTGCGCGCCGCCGACCTTGAAGATCACATCGACGCCTGCTTCATTTGCCGCCACCAGCGTATTCGGGCTTACCTTTCCGCCGCGGCAGGGGGTCGTCATGACAATCTGTCCCACGCCCGCAACCTTTGCCGGCACCACATTCATCAGAACGGAAGACGGATAAACCGCCTTGCCGCCGGGAACGTACACACCGACCTTCTGCAGAGGGGTAATCTTCTGGCCCAGAAGGATGCCATTTTCTTTCGAATCAAACCAGGAATACCGCTTCTGCTTCTCGTGATAGGAACGGATGTTGACCAGCGCCTTGCGTATAACCTCAACCAGCCTCGGATCCACCTCACGGTAGGCTTCCTCGATCTCTTCCTTCGTCACACGCATCGTCTCAGGCGTCAGGCAGATGTGATCAAACTTCTCCGTATAGGAAAGCAGCGCCTCGTCCTTCTTCCGGCGGACAGTTTCAACGATTTCGGATACCGTCTTCTCATATTCGGAGTACTGGTTCGGACTGCGCTTCAGCAGCGATTCCAACAGGTCGACTCTGGTTTCTTTTGTCAGATTGATGATGTTCATGTTGTCCCTCTTTGTATTTTTATATCAGTTCTGCCTGGATCCGGGCTGCACAGCCGCCCCTTCTTCAGCCCTTCAAGGCTTCATTCATCTCACTGAGCAGCTTCGTGATCCGCTCATTTTCCATGCGCATGCTGACCGGATTGACCACCACCCGCGCGGACAGCGGACAGACCTCTTCGAGCACCTTCAGGCCGTTCTCCTTCAGGGTCGAACCGGTCTCCACGATGTCAACGATCACCTCCGCCAGGCCGACGATCGGCGCCAGTTCGATAGAGCCGTTCAGTTTGATGATCTCGACCGTCTGATTCTTGGTATCATTGAAGTAATCCCTTGCGATCTTCGGATACTTCGTGGCAACGCGGATCTGCTCCTGCCCGTTCAGAAGCTTCGCTGCGTCCGCCGGACCGGCGACACACATGCGGCACTTTCCGAAACCGAGGTCGAGCACTTCATAGATCTTCCGGCCTTCCTCCATGATGGTGTCTTCCCCGACCACGCCGAAATCGGCCGCGCCGTACTCCACATACGTCGGCACGTCCGGTCCCTTCGCGAGGAAGAACTTCAGCCCGTATTCCTCATTCACGAAGATCAGCTTGCGCGTATCCGGATCGCGCATTTCCTCACAGGAGATCCCGATCTTCTCCATCAGGTTCATCGTCTGTTTTGCAAGGCGCCCTTTCGCCAGCGCCGCTGTAAGATATCTCATATTTCCATTCCCTGTCTGCATGGTCTGTTTTCCGAAAGCGGGCCACAGGATTCAAGAACACCAACGACGTTCGGACCTCAGTCTTCCAGGATCAGCTCCACGTACCTGCCCTCTGCGCGCAGCGCCGCCGCCTCACGATGTGCCTTCTCACGTTCTTCAGGTCTGTATGTGATCGTGACCCGCTCCGATCCGGTTTCGATCGCGATCTTCTGCCGCTGCAGCGCGTTCATCAGGCTGTCCAGGACAACGACAAAACCCGCGGAAGGCGCATTTTTCCCGAAATGCGCCAGCAGTGTGTCGTACCGGCCTCCCTTTACCACCGCGTCTCCCGTCCCGTAGGTATACCCGCGGAAAATGACCCCGGTATAGTACATGTAGGTGGGCAGCATGCCGAAGTCAAAGCTGACATGGTCTTCAAGGCCATAGATCTTCAGAAGATCATAGATCTCCATCAGGCGGCTGACCGCGGCTCTTGCTTTCAGGCCTTCAGTGAGGGCGTATGCGCGATCCAGCATCGAGCGGTCCCCGTACAGCGAAGTAAGCTGTGTCAGAAGGGACAGGATCCGGCGGTCCATCTGCATCCCTGCAAGCAGCTGCTCCACACCGAAGGAGTTATGATTATGGATCAGCAGGCGCAGCTTCTCCTCCGTGGCATCGTCCAGCCCTGCTTCCTCAACCAGGCTCTCATAAAAAGCGACATGGCCGATGCTGATCTGAAAGTCCTTCAGTCCGGCGGCAAGCAGCATGGACGTGGCGGCAGCGATAATCTCCGCGTCCGCGTCGGCTGCGCACTCGCCGACCAGCTCAGCGCCGATCTCCGTATTCTCCTTCAGCCTTCCGCGGTGCTCCTGATGGTTGACATAGGTCCTTCCGAGATAACTCAGGCGGACCGGCTTTCCGTCGTTCGGATAATACCGGCTGACAGCCCGCGCGATCGACGGCGTAAAGTCAGGGCGCAGCACCAGTGTATTACCCTCGCGGTCAAAAAACTTGTAAAGATCCCTGGTCGGAATCGTCCCGACATCGCTGCCGAACACGTCAAAAAACTCAAAGGTCGGTGTCTCGATGTCCCTGTACCCGTAAGAGGCCAGCACCCGATGCAGCTTCTGCTCCAGAACCTGCCTGCGCTCGCATGCTTCTCCGTAGATATCCCGGACGCCCTCCGGGGTGTGCAGTATCTTCTGATTCATGTGGTTTTCCCTGTATATAGTTCTTTCTGATCTTCTCTGAACGCTCAGGCAGAATTCCGGCCGGCAGTCAGCATATCACCAGTCCCCCTTCGCATCCTTCGCTCACTTTATTCTGATAAAGCGATAAACTTTCGTTATCTTATCGAACCTCTTTCGCTCTGTCAACCCGGCCGGTGTACCGGTACGCCTGCCCTCGTCCTATTCCTGCGCCCACGGGTGCCGGTCCAGGTCTGTCTGCAGTGCATCCAGATACGGGAGCAAAATCCCGTGCCTGTTCGGCCAGATCCGAAGCGTGGTGTCGATCTCATCAAACGGAACCGATTTTCTCCCGCCCTCCTGCGCGCGCTGCCAGGCTCGGTCCAGATCGCAGAAAGGCATGTAGTAGAATTCGTCCCGGGAGGAGTAAAAGATCAGCAGAAACGCAATCCCGTTCTGTTTTTCGAAGGATCGCATGAACGCTACCTGATGTTCGTGGACATTCTGAAGGCTGAAGGTGTCACTCTTCGTCTCCTTGGCGTCGAAGCAGACCGGCACGCCCTGTACGGCGCCGATATAGTCGACCGTCGATTTCTGGTCAAAATACGCCAGCGTGATGTGCCGTGATTCCTTATCGATGTTGATCGGTGTAATCGGGGTCGGAATCTTCTGAATCAACGCGAGGTTCTTCTCCCGGTACTGTTCATTGGTACGGTTGATCAGATCCTCCAGGGTGCTGCCCCGAAGGCCTCTGGAGTTCCATGTTGCCATGTTTACATCTCCTCAAAGGACTGTGCTGTCAGCCTGATGCACTGCGCAGCCGGACTCTGCTGCACAAGCGCTTACCGGCTCCTGATAACCTTCTCTTTGTCCAGGATCGTCTCAAACAGGTCAGGCCGCTTCGCTGTGAATGCTTTCCCGCTCAGATACCCGAGCGGGCCGTCTGACGCCGGAAACACGATTCTTCCCGCATGAAGAAGCTGGCTGCGCAGCCCGTAGGTACGGGCGAAGTATGCATTCCGGTCCCTGTTTCCGTACTTCGGATCTCCCACCACCGGATGCCCGACGGATGCCAGATGCGCACGGATCTGATGGCTCCTCCCCGTGATCAGTTCAATCTCCAGGAGGGTCAGGGCTTCTCTTCCGTCTTTCTCTGCAGACCGGCCGACGGGCACATATCTTGTCAGAATCCGCTGCGCGTCCTGCACGCTCTTCGAGAAGATCTTCACCTGATTCTTTCTCTCATCCTTGATGAGATATCCGTCGATGGTCTTCTCTTCCTCCAGCCCTCCGACGACAAGCGCCTGATAATACTTGTGGATCGTCCGCTCCCGGAACATTTTCGACAGCTCCTGCAGCGCGGCTGTCGTCTTCCCGACTGCCACGATCCCACTGGTGTTACGGTCAAGCCGGTTGCATACGGAAGGACGGAAAGACTGCAGACTTTCCGCGCTCACCGCGCCACAGTCAAGCAGATAGCCGATCACATATTCATTCAGGGAGACATCCGTGCCGGACGCCTTCTGTGTGAGCATGCCCACGTCCTTACTGACCAGCAGAATCTGCTCGTCCTCATAGACGACAGAAAGTCTGGTGCGCGGCCAGTCGGTATTCTGTGCGGGGGCGGTAAACTTCTCCAGGGTCTCTTCTGAAAACCAGATGCGTATCACATCTCCCCGGCAAAGCTTCTCCTTCCCGTCCGCCTTCTTTCCGTTCAGCGTGATATTCTTCTTGCGCAGCATCTTATACAGAAAACCGGCGGAAGCCCTTGATAGGTACTTTTCGAGCACCCTGTCCAGACGCTGTCCTTCTTCCAGGGAGGTAATGGTGATTTCTTTCATGCAAGGATTCCTTGTCGTGACTGCCTGCGATCCGCGCCGCGCTCTTTCTGCCCAGGCGCCATTCATCTGCCGCAGTACTTTCTGATCAGATCGAAATGCTCTTGATGACTCTCAGTACCGCTTCGTCACGGGTTTCTCCCTCGTGTGCCTCGTCCGGCGTGTACTTCAGGCCTTCGCGGTATTTCTGCGGGTCAGACGCGAGCTGTCGGATTCTCTCCTGGTACTGTTCCAGCTTCCTGAAAATCTTGAAGGTAGGATTGCCGAAGCCATTGCCATGGAGAATCTTGCGCACATGTGTCTCCATGAATTCGAACTTCCCCTTCTGTGCGCTGGAATAGGCTGCGATGTTGTTGCCGCACACAACAACGCAGTCAAGAGAAAGTCTTCCCTCATAGGCCGTGACGCACAGCTCATAGCCGTGTACGAGATCCCCCGCAATCTCCTCCGTGATCTCGACCACCTTCGGGTCAATGGGCTTTTGCAGCAGCACCATAATCATCGACACAGTCCACTTTGCCGCGGGGAGGACACCGAGGATCGCAAACAGCGTGAACATATTCTTCCTGGTGCCTGTCATGATCAGGCCTGTGAAAAAGATCAGAAGGCACAGGCCGAACAGGAACGCGACGATGGCGATCCTCCGTTTCTTTTCATAGGCATAATAACCATAGCTGCCCTTGACGGGATGGTTCTTTTTCTTTCCCACTTTTCGTTTTCCTTCTCAGCTTTTTTTCTTTCCGGACAGATTGCGCGAAGCCCCTCCGGACCTGTGGGCAGACCGCGCTGAAATTCTCTTGTCGGTACTGCTGCCGGGCTGCACTGAAGTCCTCTTGTCAGTTTTGCGGCCGGACTGCGCTGAAGTTCTCTTGCCGGATCTTTGGCCGGAACGTTCTGAAGTCCTCTTGTCCGTTCTGCGGCCGGACTGCGCTGAAGTCCTCTTCGTAGATCCGGCTGCAGGCCGCCTGTCTGACCTGTTTCCTTCCTTCTGCGGCCGGATCAGGCACTTCGCGCCATATCCGATCAGGTCTTCCCGCCCCGCTGTCATCAGCGCTTCCCTGACAAGCTGATACAGCTTCGGATTGCGGAACTGCATCAGGGCTCTCTGCATTGCCTTCTCATGCGGATCCTTCGGAACATAAACTTTCTTCAGCGACTTCGGGTCAGAACCCTTCAGTGTCCGCGGATCCACGCCGGTATAGTACATGACCGTTGACAGGGTCGACGGCGTCGGATAGAAATCCTGCACCTGCTCCGGCTGATGGTGAATGTCCCGCAGGTACTCTGCCAGCTGAACCGCATCCTTCATGGTGCAGCCTGGATGCGAGCTGATCAGATACGGCACCAGATACTGATCCATACCGCAGGACTGATTCATCTGATTATAACGCCCTGCAAATGCCGTGTAAACGCTGTGCGGCGGTTTTCCGAGCGTCCTGAGCACAGAGTCGGATACATGTTCCGGCGCCACCTTCAGCTGCCCGGAGATATGCCAGCGGACGAGTTCTTCGAGGAACGCGTCGTCATGATCCAGCATGACATAATCAAACCGCACCCCGGAACGGACAAACACCTTCTTGACGCCGTCCAGATTCCTCAGCTTCTTCAGAAGCGCGGTATAGGAGGAGTGGTCCACTTCCAGATTCGGGCAGGGCTTCGGGAAGAGGCATTGTCTGTCCTTGCATGTTCCTACCTTCAGCTGCTTGTGGCAGGACGGCTGATGAAAGTTTGCCGTCGGTCCGCCCACATCGTGGATGTAACCTTTGAAATCCGGATCCCGGATCAGCCGTTTTGCCTCTTCCAGAATCGACTCATCGCTTCTTGCCTGGATAATCCTTCCCTGGTGAAAATTCAGCGCGCAGAAATTGCATGCACCAAAGCACCCTCTGTTCGAGGTAATTGAAAACTTCACTTCGGAAAAAGCCGGGATCCCGCCTGCGGCGTCATAATCCGGGTGCCAGGCTCTTGTATAGGGAAGCGCATAGACATCGTCCATTTCCTGCTGCGTGAGCGGCTTCGCGGGGGGATTCTGCACAACATACACCGTACCGTAAGGCTCCACCAGCGTCTTTGCATTGAAGGGATCCGTATTGCGGTACTGCTCATAAAAACTCACCGCATAATTCAGGCGGTCCTGTCGGAGCGCATCCCAGTCCGGCAGCATGACCGCATCTGTCAGAGAAGAAGGATCCTTCGTCTTATAGCAGGTCCCTGCAATAAATGTAAGATCTTTGACATTCAGTCCGGAATCAAGCGCCTGCGCGATCTCCACGATCGAATGCTCACCCATCCCATAGGAAATCAGGTCGGCGCCGCTGTCCATGAGAAGAGACCTGCGCAGGCTGTCACTCCAGTAATCATAGTGCGCCATGCGCCGCAGCGATGCTTCGATGCCTCCGGCGATGATCGGCGTATGCCGGAAGACGGAACGGATCAGATTACAGTACACCATGCAGGCCCGGTCCGGCCTTCTTCCCATCACGCCGCCCGGACTGTAGGCGTCCGTCTGCCTGTGCTTTTTTGAGACAGAATAATGGTTTACCATGGAGTCCATGTTGCCGGCCGATACCAGAAAGCCCAGTCTCGGTTCTCCGAACAGAGCAACACTTGAAGGATCGCGCCAGTCGGGCTGCGAAAGGATGCATACGCTAAAGCCATGGGCTTCCAGCAGCCTTGACAGGATCGCAGGTCCGAAGGACGGATGATCAACGTAGGCATCCCCAATGACATACACAAAATCCGGCTGACGGATGCCGCGCGCTTCCATGTCCTGGCGTGTGACAGGAAGAAACAGCTCTCTGTTCAGTTGTCTGTGTGTTATCACTGACATATCTCATCCTCGTGCACGATGGGAGGGACATCTGTCAACAGTTCCATCTCTTTGGCGGTGAGCGGACGGTACTGCCCCGGCTTCAGCGCGGGATCCAGTACAACCTCTCCCATGGACAGCCTTTTCAGGAAGCAGACCTGTCTGCCGAACGCACCGAACATCCGCTTGATCTGGTGGTACTTTCCCTCCGAGATCGATACGACCGCGCAGCACTCCCCTTCTTCACAGTGCGCAAGGTCGCTTTGAGATATGCTCCTCATACCGGGAAGGATCTCACCATCGGAAAAAATGCTCTCCACACCCGGAAGGATTTCATTTTCTTCTGAATCCGCGGTCTGCACAGTGTCTGAGACAGAGAGAAACACCAGCTTCGCCGGCAGTGTTTTCTTCTTCTCTCCGATCTCGATGCCATCGCGGAATCCAAGCATGATTTCCCTGTCAGGCTGCCCGCTGATCACCGCGAAATAGGTTTTCATCACATGCTTCTTCGGTGAGAGCAGCGCATGGCTCAGCCCTCCGTCCTCTGTCAGCAGGAGCAGGCCTTCCGTATCCTTGTCAAGCCTTCCCACCGGATGGAGCTTTGACGCATAGGGTTCCCGAATCAGGTCCAGGACGGTTTTCTCTTTCGTGTCTTTTGTCGCGCTGATGACACCGGCCGGTTTGTTCAGCATCAGGGTCGGAGGAGCCGAAGGCTTCACCGGCGTCTGATCAACCAGGATCTCGTCCAGTCCCGGGCTGACCTTCTGTTCCGGCTGTTTCGCCCGTTCTTTGTTGATGGACACCCGACCGCTGCGGATCAGCTTTTTCACTTCTGCCCTGGACCCGATCCCCGCTTCCGCCAGGAAACGGTCAAGTCTGATATGCTCTGCCATGTTTCTCCTTCGTCAGGTTCCGTGAGACGGTCCGGGTATCCGCGCGTCGAAGTACGGATTCCGGTCTGCCGTCTTCACATGAACAGGGACATCTGTATGCCATATACAGATGTCCCTGGAATACTCATTTACAAATCACTTTTCCTGTGATCCGAATGCTGACCATCTCTGAGCGGCTTTTGCAGGTGCGGCCGCTTTCGTCAGATTACTCCTCAGCCTCTTCCTTCTTTTCCTCTTCTTCATCCGGCGCGGCGGCAGGCTCCACACTCTTTGCGTAGCTGACACTCGGCGCTACGTGCGGTGAAAGCTCTCTGCGGTTCTTCGTCACAATATCATAGCAGCTCTGAATCGAGTTCATGAAATTGGAATACCTGGTGCCGGCTGTATCAAGCGTATGCGCCATGATCTTCTCAAGATTGTCGAGCATCTCGTCCGTATAGGCGATGGCGCTCATACGGATGTTGTTCGAATCATTCGTCGCGTTGTCGACGATTTCCTGCGCCTGCTGGTTGGTCTGCTCGATCAGGCGGTTGGACTGCTCGAGCGCCTTCTGCATCACTTCGCTCTCACTGACGATACGGTCTGCCTTCGTCTGCGCGTCTGCAATAATCTGGTCTGCCTTCTGCTGCGCATCGGCAAGGATTGCGTCCTTATTGCTGATAATCTTCTGGTAACGCTTGATCTCGTCGGGGGTCTTCATGCGAAGCTCCCGAAGCATCTCCTCCAGCTCTTCCTTATTCACAACAATCTTTGTTGATGAAAGGGCCTGAAACTTGCAGCCGTCAATGTACTCCTCGATTTCTTCAATAATCTGTTCAATCCTGCTGGCCATACTGACTCTCCTTACTATGTACGCAGCGTCCCGCGCACACTCTCCCTCTTCACTATTGCTCCCCAAATACTGAACGACCGGTTACTTCTTCTTTGTCTTTTCGATTACGGCTTTGGCAACATATTCCGGAACGAACTTCGTGATATCTCCCCCATACGAAGCGACTTCCTTCACTGTTGTACTGCTCAGATACGCATACTCCAGATTCGTGGTCAGGAAGATCGTATCCACGCCTGGTGCCATAATCCGGTTTGTCTGCGCCATCTGCAGCTCGTAATCGAAATCTGTAATTGCCCGAAGGCCGCGGACGATAAATCCCGCACCCTGTTCTTTCGCGAAGTCGACCGAAAGACCGTGGAAGGATTCCACTCTGACATTCGGCAAATCCTTCATTGCAATCTCTATCATCTTAACACGTTCTTCCACAGAAAACAACGCAATTTTTGCACGATTCTCCAGCACGCCGACAATCAGTTCGTCCACTGCCTGCGCTGCTCTGGTCATGATATCGATATGTCCGTATGTCACCGGATCAAAGCTTCCGGGGTATACCGCTCTTCTGATCATCTCTTCTGTCCAACTCTTTATTCTGCCCCTGCTTTGACAAACACATGCCGGTTTGACCCGTAACACTTGTCCCGCAGGATTCTGTATCCAAGCTCTTCCAGGTAAGAAAATGCCGTATCCTTCGAAGCTTCGATAATAATCAATGTCTCCGCGCCGATCACACGGCTGCCTTTCATCGCTTCCAGAACCCGCTGCTCCAGACTGTGTCCGTAGGGGGGATCCATGAATACCACATCGAAAGGTTCGTCGGGCGTCATCGAAGATACCGCCCTCACCGCGTCCTGGCAGATCACTTCCGCGCGATCTTCAAGATGTGTAAAGCGGAGATTCTCCCGGATGACCTTCAGCGCGGCATGATCCTTTTCTACAAAGACCGCCTTCCCGGCCCCTCTGCTGAGTGCCTCGATCCCGATGGCACCTGACCCTGCGAACAGATCCAGAAAACGGCATTCCGGTATCTCAGGCGCAATGATATTAAACAGTGTCTCCTTGACACGGTCCGTGGTCGGCCTGGTCCTGTCCGAGCCGACGGTCTTGAGCGGAAGGCTCTTGGCGCTGCCCGCGATCACCCTCATGTCATTCCTCCGCCCGGACCGACATCCTCCAGTCCAGGTCACCGTTCTCCATTCCCAGAACCATGGCTTCCGCGGTGGCAATGTTGGTCGCGATCGGAATCGTGTAGCGGTCGCACTCTCTTGTGATTTCCACGATATCCGGCTCGTTCGGGCTGGTCATCATCGGATTGTAGAAGTAGATCACCAGATCCATATAGTTTCTCTGGATCATGTCGATGAACTGCTTCTCTCCGCCGACAGCCCCTGAAAGGAATTTATGCACCTTCAGATTCGTTGCCTGCTCGATTCTTCTGCCGGTCATCTCCGTTGCGTAAAGCGTATGCTTCGCAAGGATATACTTGTAAGCGACGCAGAAATTCTCAATCAAGTCTTTCCTGCTGCCTGCTGCGAGAAATCCTATATTCATCTGCCTTCACCACCCTTCACAGCATCAATCGCTGTTTCCTCACACCATTGGCGTGTACTGACGGTTTTTCTCTCAAATGTGATCTACGGATATCTCAAAACGCGAAGTCCGCATCATACGTTCCACCTGACGGGCATCCGGAATCACCAGGCTGAAGGAACTCGCCGCGCCTGCACACATTCCCTGTCTGAACGCAGTCTCATAGTTTCCGGATGATCTCAGATAACCGGCGATGAACCCGGCAACCATGGAATCCCCGGCACCGACCGTGCTCACGACAACCCCTTTCAGCGCGTCTGAACTGTAGATGGTCCCATCTTCCGCCAGAAGCACGGCACCATCGCCGCCCATGCTCACGAGCACATTTCTGGCACCCATCTCCTGGAGCTTTCGCGCGTACGGCAGCGCGTCATCGCGCCCGTCGATCTTCACGCCGAAGATATCCCCCAGCTCATCCCTGTTCGGCTTGATCAGCCAGGGGTGATACTTGAGGGTCCCTGTCAGAAGCTGCTTCTCCGCGTCCACCACAACATTCAGGTTTCTTCCCTTCAGAAACTGGAGAACCTGCTCATACATATCAGACGGAAGGATGTCCGGGATATGTCCGGCCAGAACCAGATAGTCTCCGTCGACCAGGCAGCGCAGCCGGGCATACAGAATCCCGATGTCTTCATTGGTAATCTGCGGTCCCTGTCCGTTGATCGCCGTCTCCGTGTCAGACACGATCTTCATGTTGACACGGCTCATGCCCTGCTCCACATTGATGAAATTATTCTGGACGCCGATTCCGTGGAGCAGGCGCTTGATCTCCGCGCCCGTAAAGCCCGCCGTAAATCCCAGAGCGGTATTCTCGAAGCCGAAATTCTTCAGGGCAATGGAAACATTAACGCCTTTTCCGCCCGGGTATACATGCTCCGATGTGGTCCGGTTAATAATTCCTGTACGGAAACCGTCAACACTGACAACATAGTCAAGGGTTGGACTGAAAGTAACTGTGTAGATCAAAACAGCCTCCTTTATCTGGTCAGGAAGGGACTGAATCAGTCAGGATCCGTCTCCTCCCGCGTTTTCCGCCGCTTCATCATTAATAACATTAAAAGGGAACAGTACACATGATGTCAAGATAAATGGTTTTATACGGCAGTGTTTTGATAAGTGCAGAAATGATAAGTCAGATCAAAGAAGACCTGCTCATCGCTCTCCTCCACCAGTTTCCATGCAGGATCCTCATCCAGATCAGGCAGAAATGCGTCCGCGTCATATACATGGTCGATCCGGGTGATCAGTGCCTTGTCACAGTACGGAAGAAGCAGACGGTAGATCTCGGCACCGCCGATGCAGAATACATCATCCGGATCGGTCCCTTCGATCAGCTTCAGCAGCTCTTCCACTCCGGAAGCCGTTTCAAACCCTTCGGCGGCATAATCCGCCTGCCTGGTCAGAATGATATTGCGCCGGCCTGCCAAAGGTCTCTTTCCCGGAAGGCTCTCTTGTGTCTTCCTTCCCATGATCACTGTTTTTCCAGACGTCACAGTCTTAAAATTCTTCATATCGGCAGGAATCGATACGAGAAGTTTCCCGTCTTTCCCGATTCCCCATCTGGCATCCGCCGCCGCAATCAGCTGCATACATTTACCTCCTCTATCACTGCCGGTGTTTTCTTAGAATACTGCTGGCATTCTCTTACATTGCTGCCGATAGTCCCTCAGATTGCTACCGGTATTCCACGAATCTGCTCATGCGTCTCATAATTCTCATAATGCAGGTTCTGCGTTGTGAAGGCATAGAAGTCGGTTACGTCCGGATCCAGCCAGACCTTCGGTGCCTTCAGAGGCTCCCTTGAGATCAGCTCCTTAATCAGCGAAATATGCCTGTCGTAGATATGCGCGTCCGCGATCATATGCACCAGCTCTCCAGGAACCATGCCGCTCACCTGCGCCATCATCATGAGAAGGATCGCGTACTGTGCCACGTTCCAGTTGTTGGCTGTCAGCACATCGTTGGAGCGCTGGTTCAGCACTGCGTTCAGGACCAGGCATTCTCCATTCTCATCCGGCTCCGGCCTTGCGTCGAGCGCAGCCGGACTGTCGGGCTCGAAGCTGACCTTCTCCCTGGTAACATTGAACGTCACGCTGTACGCGCACGGGTACAGGTTCATTTCATGCAGATCCTGATGCACATACAGGTTCGTCATGATCCGGCGGCTGTAAGGATTGTTCTTCAGGTCATAGAGCACCCGGTCCACCTGGTCGAACATACCCTCCGCGTACCTGTGTTTTACCTGCATCTGATAGCCATACGCTTTCCCGATGCTTCCGTCCTCATCGGCCCATTCATCCCAGATGTGCGAATTCAGGTCATGAATGTTATTCGACTTGCGCTGCCAGATCCAGAGGATCTCATCCATCGCGCTCTTCAGCGCGGTCTTGCGGAGCGTCAGCGCAGGAAATTCCTTTCTCAGGTCATACCGGTTGCAGACACCGAAGCGTTTGATGGTATAAGCGCTCGCTCCGTCCGGCCAGTGCGGCCTGACCTTCTGCCCCTGGGTGCTGGTCCCATGCTCCAGGATGTCCTTGCACATATCAATAAAGATTCTGTCCGCGCAGCTCATAAGCTTCTCCTCTCCTCTATTTTGTGATCCGGCCTCAGTTGCCTGGCTTCCTTCAGACTGCCAGCCTTGCCAGCCCCGTCTCTTCGGCAAACCCGGACGCGTTAAACAAAAACAGCACATCCGTGTAGGACTTCGACGCGATCAGGTCCTTTATGCTGGCGTTGTAATATCTTGGATCAACTAGGTCCACCTCATCAAACAGTCCGCAGGTAAACGGTGCGAAGCAATGTGCGTAAGAATCCTTGATGATCAGAAGCCTTCTTCCGGTATTGCCCTGCGGCATCTTCGTTTCAATCAGACCCTGGTTGCCGCCGTAGAAGTATGCGTACTTGTCCTTTGTTTCCAGGAAGGAATCCTGGTAGATCGAATTCCGGATATCATCGGAATGATTATACACCAGATAATAATCATAGGGCACTGCCGGATCCCACCTCTGGATGGAATCAGCCTTCCCTGCAATCCCAAGCTTTGACGAGACGGTTCCCTCGAAAGAATCGGTCACCGTCTGAACGGTAAACTGCCCGGCGTCCACCTCTCCCAGTCCCTTCTCGGCGGCCCAGGCAGAAAAGACGTCAAAGGCTGCCTCCGTCGTCCAGTGATGATCCGTCCTGTAGTACAGCTGTCTGGAGGGATCCTCCGAATGCGAGCGGCGCAGCACGTCCAGCGCGTCAAACCAGATGCCTTCCGGAAGCGCTGCCTTGATCTGATTCAGATACACTTCTTCATCATAGGGATCCGCGAACGCAGGCAGCATCTCCGGCAGCATCTTCACTGCGTTCGGAACAACGATACAGCTCAGATGCTCCGGAGTGAAGCTCTCTTCAAGCGTCTGGAAAAACGCCGCGACCCGGCCGATGTTTGCCTTCGCCGTGTCTGTGTCAAAGACACCGGTATGCTTCTCGATCAGGTAACTGTCCGAAGCAAAGTATATGTCACTGAGCTCCTGTTTCAACGCAGCACGCTCGATCCCTGTCCGCAGTGTAATCCAGCCATCCCGCAGGATAAACTGGTCTGAGAGATAGGTCTCGTACTCCTTCGCGAATTCTCCCGAGATCAGACTGTCCCATTCCAGCGCAGGGCGCTGGGTCAGGGAGCGGTTTTCCGCTTCGCTTCTCTCCTTTTGCGGACGAATGATATTCGCCACGGTGAATCCGAAGATCAGAAGCAGGAACACGGTATTCAGATAGACGCTGCCATGCCCTTTCGCAGCCCTGGGTTGCTCATTTCTCATAAACACTTCCCGATTATCCTTTCAGGAACGGATTGCTTCCCGGCGTTGTATTCCCGGATCAGAATGTTCTCTTTGATCAGAACCTGAAGTACAGGAACGGATTGTAGGAAGCACTGACCAGATACGCGATGCTGGCCACAAAGATAACGACCACAAATGCGCCGCGCAGAATCACCTGCATCACGGAGGTTTCTCCAAACCGCGCGGACAGTCTCTTCGCAAGATGCAGCGGCAGCGCGGTGCTTCCTATGATCAGCACCGCCAGCATAATCGCATTGGAATAGAGCTGGTAGACCGATCCTTGGTCCAGAAAACTGCCGCCTGTGCCGAACAGCGCACCGAAATATCCCATGCCGCCGGAGATCTCATTGAATGAGAAGATGAACCAGCCGATCATGACCACAATCATGCAGTAAACATGCTGCAGAACACCCGGAAGCTTCTCCAGCCAGTGACCGAAAACCAGCTTCTCCAGAAGCAGAATCACGCCATAATACAGACCCCAGATCATGAAGTTCCAGTCCGCCCCGTGCCAGATTCCGGTCAGAAGCCAGACCGCCATGGTGCTGCGGATCAGACCGGCCGTTCCCTTTCTGCTTCCGCCAAGCGGAATGTACACATATTCCCGGAACCAGGTTCCGAGCGAAATATGCCATCTTCTCCAGAACTCAGAAGCGCTTTTTGATTCATACGGATGCTCGAAGTTCTCGAGGAACCGGAATCCGAACATATGCCCGAGCCCGATTGCCATGTCGGAGTATCCGGAAAAATCAAAGTAGATCTGGAAGGTATAGGCAGCAATGCCGATCCATGCCGTCAGAACCGGAAGGCTTCCTGTATCCATCACCCGGATCTGGTCCCACAGAAGTCCGGCGTTATTCGCAAGGAGAACCTTCTTGCCCAGGCCGGTGATAAACCGCATCACGCCCAGCGCGAACTCATCGGAGGATTCCTTTCTGTACCGCAGCTGTTTGTCGATCGTCTTGTACTGTACGATCGGTCCCGCGATCAGCTGCGGGAACATGGTCACATAGGCACCGTAGGAAATGATATTCTTCTGCACGCACGCATTGGACCGGTACACATCGATGATGTAGGAAATCGTCTGGAATGTATAAAAGCTGATGCCGATCGGAAGCGCAAGCGACAGCATCGGGATATCGCTGTGCGCCAGCTCATTGACCGTGCGGAGGACAAAATCCGCATACTTGAAAAAGCCAAGCAGCGACAGTCCTGCAGCGACCGAAAGCACCAGGCTGATCTTTGCCGCTCTCCTGTTTCCTGCACGCAAAAAACGGTCGACCAGAAGACCTCCTGTCCAGGAGATCAGGATCGACACGATCATGAGAATCACATATACCGGTTCGCCCCAGGCATAGAACACGAGGCTGACAAGAAGCAGCACCAGATTGCGCAGACGCGGCGGCACCGCGAAATAGAGAATCAGCACCAGCGGGAGGAACCGGAACAGAAACAGCAGACTGCTGAATACCATGTTTTGCTCACCCTAAAAATGCTTTACAATCAACTTCGTTATTATATAATAATAAGGTATTGTGTTCAACTGTCACTTTGTGCCCGGACACAATAAACAAAGGGCTTCTTCCGGCATATCTGCCCTTCAGGAGGAGGCATTAAGGAGACTGATTTACATGGAAAAGACAGATTCCGGAAGGCCGGATGAAGTGTTGGAAAATAAGACCCCTTCCAGGAAGAAGACAGCCTCAGGATCCGGGTCAAACAGCAGAAGCAGGAAAAAGCGAAGAGGCGGCAAGGCGGATCCCGGCAGGTACCTGATTGCCCGTCTGCTTGGTCTTGT
This sequence comes from uncultured Lachnospiraceae bacterium, assembly GCA_902781455.1. Classification (GTDB taxonomy): domain Bacteria; phylum Bacillota; class Clostridia; order Lachnospirales; family Lachnospiraceae; genus Porcincola. Next base: position 41,439 of record CACZJF010000010.1, read on the forward strand.
CTGTCTGGTACTTGTTGTATTTGAAGGAAATGTAATCTACAGACTGTTTTCCCACCGGGTCGGAACAAGCGTTGAGATTATGAATACCGCGAGCAATCCCCAGACAGAGGGACTGCTGACGGATTCTGCCGCGGCTGACACCGCGGTATCCACCCAGGAGGATTCCCTGGCCGGCAGCGGCAGCTCTTCCGTTGTCGCGCTTGCAGGCGGCGATCTGGCGGAGGCGGATCAGGAGCCTGACATTCCTTCCGGCCTGTTCGAAGAACCATCCAATTCTGAATCGATCGACAGCCCGAAAGTCGTGAATCCGCGCAGCCCGTCAGTGGATGATTCCTACTTCAACAATGCGGTCTTCATCGGCGATTCCCGCATGGAAGGCTTCCGGAATTCTTCCGGCATTACGCAGGGAACCTTCCTGACCGGTGTCGGTCTGGCGGTCAATGACATGGACAAACAGATTATCTCCACGGCGGACGGGAATGTCTCCGTGTACCAGGGGCTCAGCGGACATCAGTATGACAAGATCTACCTGATGCTCGGTGCCAATGACCTTGGCTACTATCCGTGGGATGATTTCCTTCCGGTCTTCCGGTCCGTGCTGCAGCAGTTCCATGAACTGCAGCCGAACGCGATCATCTACGTCTGTTCGGTCATCTATGTGGACGAGACAAAGATCGCGCCGGGCTTTGAGTATGATAACAATGACAATGTCCGCACCATCAACGGCTATATCCTGGAAGCCTGCGAGGAACTGTGGTACGCCTGGTATCTGAACCTGAACGAGATCTTCTCCGACGGCTATGGTGAGCTGATCTCGGACGCTTCGTCCGACGGCATCCACCTCTATGCCAATTACCTGTCAATGATGCTGGACTACCTGAAGGCGCACTACATCACCGAGGAAGAATTCGCCCAGGAGAAGGCAAACCATCCGGACGATATCTCGAATCTCGCGTCTGATGAGGCGTCAGACGCAGAAGAAGGCGGTGCGGGCGATGACAGCTTCATCGGCAGCGATGACAGTGGATCCGACAATGACGCCAGTGACGGAATCGTCAGCGCGAACTGAGCATACGCACTTTATATCTGATCAGAACATGAAAAGGACCTGCGGCTGCAGGTCCTTTTCATATTCAGCTGATCTGTTTTCAGCTGGTCATTTTGAGTTGATCCGCTCTTTACGAAAGCTTCGATTCTCAGAAGCCGGCATCCTTCAGGATGCTCTCTGCCTTGTCGTAGTCATCGCACACGCACATCACCACGTACTTTCCGCTGGACTTCACGATCGCCTTGTCAAGCTTCGCAGCTTCGTCCGCGTTGTATGCCGCAAACAGATCCTTCTGGTTCTTGACTCTGGTGTTCAGCAGTTCTGTCACTTTCTTTGCAGTGTCCTCGTCTTTGCACTCGACAACCACGATTTCATCCGCTGTGGCATTGCCGCTCATGTAAACCTTGCTGTTTACCACTTGTCCGTCTTCGAAGAAGTAGATACTTCCCAGCATTTCCTGCTTCGTCTCCGTCAGTGTATCAGTGGTAATCACAGAGCTGTTCAGCTCGTCCGCTGTCTTTGCCACATCGACATCTTTCGCTTTTCCGGAGCCTGAGCATGCTGTCAGGGCCAGGGCTGCCAGAATAGCCGCTGCCGCAACCGCAATACGATTTCTGTGTTTTCTCATGTCTTTTTCCCCTTATCAATTGAATCTTATTTCTTCAGTCTTCCAACGTAACGGTGACTGAATACGTCTTGCAACTGAGCAATCATATCAGAAGTAAGCGTAAAAATCAAACATTGCAAAAAAAGCCCCCTGCCCGACAGGCAGGGGAACATACGCTTTCATACAGACATCTGATGTCAGAAGAAACCTCTATGCCGGATTCACCCGCACAGGCGCAGGATCGCGTCCGCGATAATCTTGGCACTCCTGACCAGCATCGGGATCTCCATGAATTCATCATCCCCGTGCATCCGGTTATCCACCTCGGGGACAGCGCAGCCGAAGGCAACACCCCGCTCCAGCTCATGCACATAGGTTCCTCCGCCGGTCGATAACGGAGTTCCCTTCTTCCCAAAGTAAAGCTCATAGGATTCGAGCAGCTTCTGAATAAGATCCGAGTCCGGACTGACATAATGCCCGGGGATCATCGCCCCCTCTTCCATCTCAAGTCCGGCCGCTGTAAGCGCGTCCCTGACCTTCTTAGTCAGGTTCTCGTCATTGCAGCACAGAGGCGCTCTACAGTCGAAGGTTCCTTCGACCCGGTAAGACAGATCATCTTCTGACACTTCATAACAAAGGATATCAAGCGACATCGTCAGAGGGCCACTTTCCTGGTCCTCGCAGTCAATCCCGAGACTCTTTCCATCATAATCCCCATGCGGCCACAGCTTCCCAATCCGAAGCAGCAGATTCTCTCCGGGTGCGTCTGAAAGATCCAGGTGCTTCAGGAATTCCAGCATCATTGTCAGGCTGCTGACCCCGCCCATGGGATGCGCTGCGTGGGAAGAAATACCGCTGAACGTCAGGGTATACGCACCCTCGCTCCTTTCCCAGGAGATTCCACCGCCTGCTTCAGCCAGTTTCGCCCAGTCATCCGAGAAGCTCTCCTGCAGCTGATTCACTGCCCGCCGGAGCATTTCCTCTGACACGCCTGAGAGAGTCATCGTACCAAGACCCGGAACGATGTTCATGGTATCCCCCGCCCGCAGGAGGCGCACACGAACACCCTCCGGCGTCCCGCCGGCCTTACCGCCTGCCACGAGGCCCTGGCCGCGGAAGGACTTCTCAAGCCGTCCCTTTTCGACATTGATCAGCGGATAATCCGCGTCCGGAGAAAATGTATAAAGCGCTTCCTGCTCCTTGCTGTAATAATACGCAAGGTCATCGGAACCGCTCTCCTCATCGCAGCCGCAGATCAGGCGCACGCCCCGCTTCAGGCCAAGCCCCAGTTCCCGGATGCATCTTATCGCGTACAACGCCGCGATCGCCGGTCCTTTGTCATCGCTGGTTCCACGGCCGTAGATCCGGTCCCCCTCGATCAAAGGCTCGAAAGGACGGGTCTTTGTCCAGCTGTCAGACACCGGTACCACATCGAGATGTGTCAGAATATCAAGCGCTTTCTCACCCTCCGCGTCCAGATCTCCTGCCACGCAGTAGTTTTCATAGTTGGTTGTCCGAAGTCCGGCGCGCTCCATCAGCTCCTGCATCGCGCCGACTGCCTTTGCCGGCATCTCGCCAAAAGGCATGCCTTCCTTCGGTTCACCCTTCACGGACGCAATCCGGACCAGTGCTTTCAGATCCTCCAGCATCTGACCGGCATGTGCGTCCACCCAGGCATCAATCTGTTCTTTGTATTCCGGCTGCTGTATCATATGCCCTCTCCGGTCTCTCAAAAGTGAAATGTGTTCGCCAGAACGTCCCACCTGGTATCCTTATCAGACAGATTCAGCGGCGTGCCATCCTGCAGGTGATAGTCCCCGCACCCGGCATTGCCCTGGTATGTCCCCTCCAGTCCGGGCCATTCGATTCCGATCGCCGGATCATTCCACGCAAGTCCGCCCTCGTCTGACGGACGGTAAAAGTCCGTGCATTTATAGCAGAACTCGGCATAGTCCGACAGTACCAGGAAGCCATGCGCGAATCCCTCCGGAATATAGAACTGCTTGTGGTTTTCTTCTGACAGCACCTCTCCGTGCCATTTCCCGAATGTGCTGCTTCCGGTTCTCAGGTCCACGGCAACATCAAAAACCTCACCGCGGATCACACGGACCAGCTTGCCCTGCGGATACTGCTTCTGAAAATGCAGTCCCCTCAGGACGCCTTTGACAGAGGAGGACTGGTTGTCCTGCACAAACACCATATCGAGCCCGGCCTGTGCCATATCGTTCTGGTTGTACGTCTCCATAAAGTATCCGCGCTTATCCCCGTGGACGGTCGGCTCGATGACATAGAGTCCTTCAATTGATGATTTCGTTACGGTGATCTGTCCCATATCTGCAATCCTCTCTTATCAACAAGGGTTTCATACTGTCGTCTGCCGGAAACTGGCATCCATCATCCAATTTCAGTTTTTATATCGGCAAGGAACCGCTTCAGCGCATCCTGCCAGTCGGGAAGCGCATGGAATCCTGCTTCCTCCAGCTTTCTCTTGTCCAGCCTGCTGTTAAAGGGACGCTTCGCCTTCGACGCCCCGTATTCCTGTGTGGAAACAGGTACAAGCTTCAGATGGTCCTGGTCATACCCGGAATACCCCATCAGGGCGGCCTGCCGGAAAATCTCCTTCGCGAAATCATACCAGCTGATATATCCGTTCTTCGTTCCCTCCGCGGTGTATCCGTCTTCGGTTTCTTTCAGCTCGGCGTTCGTCGCGTGATAATACCCGTACTTCTGTGTCTCAATCATATCGACCAGAAGCGTTGAAAGGTCCAGCGTATACGTCGGCGTTCCGATCTGGTCGTCCACGATCCGGAGTGTGTCATGGTTTTTTCCGATCTGCAGCATCGTCCGGATAAAGTTCTTCCCGTTTCTCCCGAACACCCACGCGATGCGGACAATGAAATATCTGTCCGTCGCTCCGGCTACCGCCTTCTCGCCGTCCAGCTTGCTCTGCCCGTATACATTCAGCGGCGCGTAATTCCTGTCGTCCGGCTGCCATGGTCTTGTTCCGGTTCCGTCAAAGACATAATCCGTCGACAGATAGACAATCTTCGCGCCGGATACAGCCGCCGCATCCGCAAGATTCTTCGTTCCGTCCACATTGACCCGGCGGACGATGTCCAGCTTATCCGCGTCCTCCGCAAGGTCAACCGCGGTCCACGCCGCGCAGTGCACTATGACGTCCGGGGCAATCTCCCCTACAGTCCGAAGGACCGCTTCCCGGTCTGTGATGTCCAGCGAAACATAAGGCATGGAAGTGACAGCCGATCCATCCGGAATCCCTGCATACGCCGGCGCCAGATCCGATCCGGTCCCCTCATACCCGCGTGCCGCGAGTTCATTCATCACATCATGGCCAAGCTGTCCGCCGACACCGGTCACCAGTACTTTCATTCGATTCTCCTTCGCAGGCATGCTGCGCATCCCGCGGCCTCACGCCTTCCGCGTCCGCCGGCGGGATTCTGCTCTGCAGGAAGCGACGTCTCTTCAGTCGACCGTCTTCCTGTCTCCGTACATCTTCTCATAGTAATTCTGGTATTCACCGGATATGATCGGCTGCCACCAGTCTTCATGGTCCAGATACCACTGGATCGTCTTCTTGATTCCGTCCTCGAACTTTGTCTCCGGAAGCCAGCCGAGTTCCTCATGGATCTTGGTCGGATCGATGGCATAGCGCATGTCATGGCCCTTGCGGTCCTCCACATGCTTGATCAGGGAGCGCGGTTTGCCGAGCGCGTCACAGATCATGGTGACAATGTCGATGTTCTTCATCTCATTGTGCCCGCCGACATTGTAGACCTCGCCGACACGTCCCTTATGGATGATCAGATCGATCGCCCTGCAGTGATCCTCCACATACAGCCAGTCGCGCACATTCAGCCCCTGCCCGTAGACCGGGAGGCTCTTGTCATGCAGTGCGTTGATGATCATCAGCGGAATCAGCTTCTCCGGAAAATGATACGGCCCGTAATTGTTGCTGCAGCGTGAGATGGTGACAGGCAGTCCGTAGGTGCGGTGATACGCCAGCACGAACAGATCCGCCGACGCCTTGGAGCTGGAGTAGGGGCTCGAGGTATGGATCGGCGTCTGCTCCGTGAAGAACAGGTCCGGGCGGTCCAGCGGAAGATCTCCGTACACCTCGTCCGTCGATACCTGGTGATACCGTGTAATGCCGTACTTTCTGCAGGCGTCCATGAGTATGGTCGTTCCGCGGATGTTGGTCTCCAGGAAGATGTCAGGATCCACGATCGAACGGTCCACATGGCTCTCAGCCGCGAAGTTCACGACGATATCCGGCTTCTCTTCCTCAAACAGCTTATAAACAGCTTCCCTGTCGGTAATGGATTCCTTCACAAAACGGAAATTCGGGTTCTCCATAACCGGCGCGAGCGTACTCAGGTTCCCGGCGTAGGTCAGGCAGTCCAGGCACACAATCCTGTATTCCGGATAGGTTTCCAGCATATGGAAGATGAAATTGCTGCCGATGAATCCGGCGCCTCCCGTTACGATAATTGTCATAGATGCTTCCTCCTTCATGCTCCGGTTCCTGTTCACCAGGCCGGCTGATGATCAGCTCATGCTCACCTTTTCCGGCCGGTACCGGCAGCTGATTCCACTTCTCACTGAGTGACGTCGATGAACTTTCCGTCCAGGACATCTTTCAGATACTGCCCGTACTGGTTCTTCTTCAGAACCTCATAAACCTCCATCACCTGTTCCCGGCTGATCCAGTGATTTCTGTACGCGATCTCTTCCAGGCATGCAATCTTTCTGTGCTCATGCTGTTCGACGGTCTTTACGAAGTTCGTCGCGTCCACCAGGGACTCATGCGTTCCGGTATCCAGCCAGGTGAAGCCCTGTCCGAGCACTTCCACATTCAGCTCGCCCTGCTCCAGGTAGATCCGGTTCAGGTCCGTGATCTCCAGCTCGCCCCTGGCACTGGGCTTCAGGTTCTTCGCGTACTCCACGACCCGGTTGTCATAGAAATACAGGCCGGTCACACAATAGTTGCTCTTCGGGTGCTCCGGCTTTTCCTCGATGCTCTGCGCCTTACCGTCCGCACCGAAAGAAACGATGCCGAACCGCTCCGGATCGTCCACGTAGTAGCCGAATACCGTCGCGCCTTCGCCGCTCTCCGCGTGCTTTACCGCCAGCTTCAGGCGGCGTTTCAGTCCGTGCCCGAAGAAGATGTTGTCGCCCAGAATCATGCAGGCTGTATCGTCCCCGATAAAGTCCGCTCCGATGATAAATGCCTGCGCGAGGCCATCCGGGCTTGGCTGTACCTTGTAAGACAGCCTCACGCCGAACTGGCTTCCGTCTCCCAGAAGCTCTTCAAACCGCGGCGTATCTGCTGGGGTGGAGATGATCAGGATATCGCGGATGCCGGCTGACATCAGCACAGACATCGGATAATAGATCATCGGTTTGTCAAAGATCGGAAGCAGCTGTTTTGATGTAACCATGGTGAGCGGGTACAGTCTAGTCCCACTGCCCCCGGCAAGTATGATTCCCTTCATAGATCCCAGACTCCTTTCAATCGATTCTTTCCAAATGATTCCCGTCAATCCCGGCTGATCCGTTACAGCTTCTGCATTCCCCGGTCGGAGCACAGAACACGGATCTGTAAGACCACTATACCCTGTTTACGAATCCAGTGCCAGTCCCTCGGCGCGGATCACATTGATCACGGAATCAACCCACTTCTCACATTCCGAGGTTGTGTCCGCTTCCACCATCACCCTGATCTTGGGTTCGGTACCGCTCTCGCGCACCAGGATTCTGCCGGCATTGCCCAGTCCTTCTTCCGCTGCCTTGACGGCTGCCTGCACTTTCGCATTGTCCAGCGTTGTCTTCTTGTCATGCACCTTGATGTTCTTGAGCACCTGCGGAAAGATCCTCATCTCGTCCGCCATGAGCGCCAGCGGCATCTTCTTTTCAAGCATGGTCTGCATAATCATCAGAGACGTCAGCACGCCGTCTCCGGTCGTCGCGTACTTTCCGAAGATAATATGTCCGCTCTGCTCGCCTCCGAGCACATATCCGTTTTCCATCATATTCTCAGCGACATACTTGTCACCGACGGCCGTCTGCTGATATTTCAGTCCGATGGCATCACAGGTTTTATAGAAACCAAGGTTCGTCATGACCGTCGTGACAATCATGTTATGATCCAGCTGGCCAAGCTCACTCATGTGCTTTCCGCACAGGAACATGATCTGGTCTCCATTCACGACCCTGCCCTCCGCGTCAACCGCGAGGCACCGATCCGCGTCTCCGTCATAGGCAAATCCAACATCAAGCCCTTTTTCCCTGACCAGCTCCTGCAGCATGCCGATATGTGTCGACCCGCAGTTATCATTGATATTCACACCATCCGGCTGGTTGTTGATGACAAATGTCTTCGCGCCGAGCGCTTCAAAGACGGACTTCGCGATCATGCTGGAAGCACCGTTCGCGCAGTCCAGCCCGACCTTGTATCCATTGAACGCTCTTGACGGAATCGTCATCAGGTATCCGATGTAGCGGTTGCGGCCTGCAGAGTAGTCGATGGAACGGCCGATCGCCTCGTCCATCGCGTACGGAAGCTCCGGTATCTCTCCATCGATATACGCCTCGATCTTCTCCTCGATCTCAGCCTCGATCTTCTGGCCGTTGGCACGCATGATCTTGATGCCGTTGTCGTAGAACGGATTGTGGCTCGCTGAAATCATAATTCCGCAGTCGAACCCGTCTGTCCGGCAGCAGTAGGAAACCGACGGTGTCGTCGTTACGTGCAGCAGATAAGCGTCTGCTCCCGAGCTGGTAAGGCCTGCGCACAGCGCGTCCTCCAGCATATAGCTCGACCGTCTCGTATCCTTGCCGATGATAATCCTGGCCCTGTGGTCCTCATGGAACTGTCCATAATACCAGCCAAGAAAGCGTCCCACCTTAAATGCCTTTTCCGCTGTCAGCGTTTCATTTGCCTTCCCGCGAAAACCATCTGTTCCAAAGTATTTACCCATCTGGTTACCCCTTTCTTCTGTACCCCATGCGTGTTTCCTGATCTGATTCTATTTCCTGTTGGCATTCCCCGTCAAGTTTTCACTCTGTCACCCGCCACTGAGTGAAACTTGTTACCTGCCGCCTGCAGAGGCGGGAGACACCCCGACTGAGTTGTCAAAAACGCTGCATGTCATCTTTGGATATCTCTCCCTCAAAAATGCTTCAATCTCCTCCCGGCCGGCCTGAATGCTGCCCTGCTGGAAATACGGCTTTCCGCCGCCTCTTCCGTTCAGGCTCAGGTTCATCTCCTTTACCAGGCTTCTGAGATCGCCTTCTTTCAGTCCTGCGGCGTACTTATACCCATTCTCATCTGATCCGGCAAATGAAAAGACGCTTCCGCCGCTCGTTTCCATCACCTTCGCAGTAAGCTTCATGGCGATTCTGGAGTCGGAATCAGGCGCGAAGAGCAGTACGTCTCCCGCACCTTCCAGTTCCCTGGCCACACGGTCAATCTGCGCAAACAGCATGCCCGTCAGATCCCCTTTCAGACGCGCATTTTCCTCCACCAGGCGCTGCGCAGCTTTTCCTGTCTCATGCATCCTGCTGCTCAGATGGACAGATACTTCATGATTCTGTCTGAAGATCTCTTCCATATACTCATATGCCCATCTGCCGCACATGATCTCCATCCGCACACCGTTGCGGAACCGTTCATGAGACAGAATCTTGATCAGTCCGATCTCACCGGTCCGTGCGACATGCGTGCCGCAGCAGGCACAGACATCTGCTCCGGGAATTGTCACCAGTCGGATCTCTCCCTCCAGTTTTTTCTTGCTCCGGTATTCGACCTGATCCGCCTGATCCTGCGGCAGGACATCGACGCACACAGGCAGATCCGCCCACACAATCTCATTGGCTTTCTTCTCAATCAGGGCAAGCTCGTCCGGCGGAATCTCCCCGTCCAGATCAATTGTAACCCTGTCCTGACTCATATGAAACCCGACATTGTGATAGCCGTAGCGCTCATGAATCAGGCCGCTCAGGATGTGCTCTCCCGTATGGTTCTGCATACGGTCAAACCGAAACTCCCAGTCCAGAATCCCATGGACGCGCTCCCCGGCCGGAACCGGTCCGGAGCAGGTAAGGACGATATCCTCCCCTTTCTCATGTGTATCCAGAACGTCCACTCTGCTCTGGTCCTGCAGGACCAGTATTCCCCTGTCTCCGCTCTGTCCCCCGCCTTCGGGGTAAAATGCAGACGCGTCCAGCGTAACCATGTAAGAGGCGTTCTTCTGCTCACATGCCGTTGCCAGCGCGTCAAATTCCTTCCTGCAGGTGTCTTCATAATACAGCTTTCGTGTCATCTTTCTGCCTTCATCCTTTCTCTGGTCTTCATGGGCGTACATACGCACCCTGTTTTTCTGGTTAGTATATCCTTCCGCGAATCGATTGACAAGAAAGGAAGCACTTCCTATACTGTTGCCGGAAACCACTCTGTTAATTCATTTTGCAGGAAACCACACTGTCAATCGTACTGAAACCACAATGAACCGGATATTATGTCGGGAAGGAGGCAGCCCCAGCCTATGGCACAGGAAAAACTTGCCGGGAAAGTCCTGTTTTTCTCGGATATCGATGACACACTGGTCAACACAGACAAGACACTCTGTGAAGAAAACCGCATCGCGATCGAAACATTTCTCTCAAAGGGAAACCTGTTTGTGATCTCAACCGGCCGCGCGCTTACAGGGGCATGCAACCTCCTGAAAAAGCTGGGACTGTATGGAAAAGAAAACCTGCTCGTCAGCAGCAGCAACGGCGCGATTGTCTATGACACATTCCGCGAGAAGGAACTGCTCCGTCGTCCGATCCCTCTGGATCTTGTGGTGGAAGCTTTCGATCTGGCAAGAGATTTCGGCATCTTCATCCAGACGTACACCGACACCTCCGTGATCGCTGAGACAGACTGCGAATCTCTGCAGAAGTATGTTTCCATACAGAATCTTCCGGTTGAGATCTGCGAAAACATACGCACCGCAAACATCGCTCCGCCTCCGAAGCTGCTTTGCCTCGATTATGCGCATCCTGAAAAAATCACACAGTTCAGGGAGTTTTTCCAGGAACGTATGGCGGGACGGCTTGACTGCTTCCAGTCCAACGCCTGGCTTTTAGAGATCGTCTTTCCCGGGGTCAACAAGGGCTCCTCGCTTCGCTTTATCGCTGAGCAGAACAACATCCCGATCGACCATACCATCAGCGCCGGAGACGCGGAGAACGATCTCCCGATGATTATAGAAGCCGGCATCGGCTGCGCCATGAAAAATGCGGTTGAAGCGCTGAAAGCAAAGGCCGACTATGTCACTGAACATGACAACAATCATGCAGGTGTCGCGGAGATCCTGTACCGGTTCTGCCTGTAATCTGTTCCGCCCAAACCCGATCACATAAGAATCCTCCCGGACCATATTTTATCCGGGAGGATCTTTATAAAACTGTGTTATCTCTTTTCTCTTACCCAATTCCTTCTCTGCTCTTTGGCGCTTCCGGCTCCCTGTGCTTTCCGCTCATGGAAGACCGGAGGCAGAACAGCCTGGTATTTCCGTACTCATCTTCTCCGTCTTCTCATCAGGACAATCACCAGAATGATGATCACCGCCAGCGCCGCGCCGCCCGCGATCGCAAGCGGGATCAGCGGACTGCTGTCGCCTGTCTGTACGGACAATGCATTCACCACATGGAAGGTGACAGACTTCGTTACACTCGTTCCGTCCGCGTTCCAGCTGCTTCCATCATAGATATCCTTCGCATAGCTGACTGTCAGCGTATAATCACCGACTGCGTTGATCGCCATGGAGGTTGTGTACGGGGAAGCAGTCCAGGAGCCGCCTACGCTGCCAATCTGATACCCGGCCGGTCTGTACCGGTAATCGCCCGGGTTCGGATTGGTGTTGTCCATACCTGCTCCGCCTGCGGTAAATGTCAGGGTCGTACTCTTCAGATACTCCGCCCCGTTCTCCAGCCCGGTGATTGAGTTGTCATTCGGATTCGGTCCATCTTTGTAGACCGCAGTCACTGTCGCGTCACTCGCCTTCATCTTGACCGACGTATAGTAGCTGTTCGCACCGTAGAGCTTGATCTTTCCGCTCGTTTTCTCCCAGTGATCAAACTCCTTGCCGGAAGCCGGGAAGTTCGGCGTAATCTCCGTAACGGTTCCCTTGGTAAATGATCCGGAACCGGATCCGTTCTTCACAGTTAACTCGTACGGGATCAGTTCATAGTTCGCTGTTACGATCGCGTCAGAATCGTCCATCGTAAAGGTCGTCTCAGCCGAGGTATCATCAGCGATCTCACCGCTGCCGCCTGTAATGGTCCAGCCGTCAAAGTAATATCCCTTCTTCGGCGCATCTGCTGAGATCACGACCTCATCGCCGTAATGATATGTACCCCCGCCTGATCCGGAATTCACCGTCAGCTGATAGGTGAGCTGCTCATAGTTTGCAGTCACGGACGCGTTCGAATCGCCCATCACAAAGACCGTAGAAGCAGAGGAAGCATCCACTATGCTTCCGTTCCCGGCCTGATCCACGGTCCAGCTCGTGAAGTACATGCCTTCCTCGGGGACATTCGCTGTAATGGAAACCTCCTGCCCCGCCAGATAAGGACCTGGCACATCTGCGCTTCCGCTATTCACCGTAAGTGTCAGCTCCGGCTTCGGTGCTTCCTGCACGGTATAGACCGGCTCGAGTGTCACATCAGATCCGTTCACCGTAACTTCCATGACCGGTTCTGTCATACTCGAGGTTGCAGCAGCGCTCTGCGCTGTCATCTTCCACTCCTGGAACTGATATCCTTCCGGAGCCGGATCCGCGATGACCGTCACCGTCGTTCCGTCCTTCACTTCGGTGCTGACCGATCCGTCACCATTGTCAGAAGCTTCGATATTCTCAAAGGCTGCATGCAGAACCGTAACCGTCTCAGTCTTCTCCTGATACTGCGCAGTAAGGACAACATCCGTGTCCGGCATGGTGATGTGAAGCTCCGGCTGATTGATCTGATCATCATCGAGCGTCAGCCCTTCTGCAGACCAGCCGGAAAAGACCAGTCCTTCTGCTTCCTTGCCGGCTGCCCTTACCGTAATCTGCGTTCCCTGTACCGCTTTGCTCAGACCCTCCGGATCAGTACTTGCGTCAGTCAGTGTAAGGGTATGCTCTGCCGGCGCAGGCTCCGGAGCAGGTTCGGGCGTCGGTTCCGGTGTCGGTTCCGGTGTCGGTTCGGGCGTCGGTTCCGGTTCTTCCGCTTCCTGCGCATTCATCAGAGCTTCTCCCTGATTCTGCTCCTCCTGCGGCTGAACGTCCGGCTGCTGAACGTCCGGCTGCTGAACCTCAGGCTGCTGCGCTTCTGGCTGCTGGACTTCCGGCTGCTGGGCCTCGGGCTGCTGCACTTCCGGCTGCTGGGCCTCGGGCTGCTGAGCCTCGGGCTGCTGCACTTCCGGCTGCTGGGCCTCGGGCTGCTGGACTTCTCCTTCACCATTGGTTCCGTACTCGTCCGAAGAAACAATATCAAACGCACCTTCCTGCGCGTTATTCAGAATGGAGATTCCCTCTTCCCCTTCCGGAGAAAGATCCGCTCCGCCGGCTTCTATGATAACCGGGTTCTCTTCTCCCGGATTCATCTGCACTTCCTGTTCTTCCGGAGCAACAACCTGTCCCGTTGCCGGGTCAATCCGGTTCCCTGTCACACGGTCAATCAGATAACCGGTTGACGGTTCGATCGGATAACCGGTTGACGGATCGATCAGATAGCCTGTAGCCGGGTCAATGGTATAGCCCGTCTCAGGATCAATCTGATAGCCTGAGTCCGTACCGCCTGCCGGCAGCACTTCCTGCGATACATTATCCACCAGCACATCCGGTTCCTGATCTTCCTCGTTCGGTACGTCCTCCACCCCGTCTTCTGACGGAACGTCTTCCACATTCTCCTCAGCCGGAGAATCAGAAGCCGCATAGACCGGCATGAACAGAATACGGGAATTCGTTCCGGTTACGGTATAGTTCAAAGGATCCGCATTCAGCATGTCGCTCGTCAGTCCGGGAATCAGATTCGGATCAGACTGCAGCATCTCGTCCGTAACCTGGTTCAGCGTATTCCCTGTGACAGTATAGACCGTCCACTTCGAAAACTGCTGACCCTCTTCCGCATCGTCAGCAGTCAGCTCAACCTGTGTATCCTCATAATATGCTGCCGCGTCAATCTCCCAGGCAGAGATCTGTGCAGGAATTCCCGCCGCGTCTGTGTAAGTATAAACAGCCTCATCCGGAAGGTCATAAGGAATGTCCGAAGGATCCGTCAATGTCCCGCCGAACACTTCCACTGTTCCGCCGACGGCTGTCAGGTCATACCAGGTATATGCCTCCTCAGGTTCTTCATAGGCAGGCTCTTCCACGTCATCCGAATAGACAGGATTGCCTTCCTCATCATAGACAGGATTTCCGGCCTCATCATAGACAGGCTCCCCTGCCTCATCGTAACCAAAGTCTTCTTCGTATGCCGAATCCTCATCCGATCCTTCCGACATAACCATAATCTCATAGACTCTGCCGCTGCGGTTCGTCCAGCCGGGCGTGTATCCATCGTCCAGCAGTCCGGGTTCTGCCGGCTCACCGTCTATCACCAGTTCCGTATTCGCCACGGAATCTCCCGGAAGCAGGAACGCTTCTTCCTCTTCCGATGCAGGCTGTCCTGACACTCCTGTCGCATCATAAACAGCAGCCTGAAGGGTTCCGCCCGTCATGCCCAGAACAAGTGCACATGCTGTCAGTAATCCAATTCTTTCTCTCAGCTTTTTCATAAGCCGCTCCCTCTCTCCCGGGCAAGAGGCGTTTCCGTCATAACCGATGACAAAGCCCTGATGCCGTTCATACCTTTCATATTCTCCCAGGCAGCCCGTCTCTTTGCTCCTGCTTCCAGTCACTTTTCTGCAGGCATAACAGAGCTGCTTTCACTAACTGCATGATAACACCTTGCCGTTTCGCATTCTTGACCAATCCATATAAGTAATTGTGAAGAAAAAATGAATTTTGCAGACACAGAAAATCCGTACCCGCTCTGCGTCAAAACGCACAGTGGATACGGATGCTTCTGTCGGTATAAGTGGGACGATAAGCCGGGTTATGTCGCGGACGGCCATCTATCCAGGCTGTCTGTTGCCAGACAGCTCAAGCGACCTACCTGAGACTGACGGGCCGCCATATGTCTCGCTGCGGTCTTGCTTCGAATGGGGTTTACATATGCCCCGCCTGTCACCAGGCGAGCGGTAGTCTCTTACACTGCCCTTCCACCCTTACCCTGCCGGTAAGTACGCCGGAGCGCATCACCGGTCATGGCGGTACATTTCTGTTGCACTGTCCCTGGAGTCACCTCCGCCGGACGTTATCCGGCATCCTGCCCTGTGAAGCCCGGACTTTCCTCTCCCGGACCCTTTCGTCTGCCCGGCAGCGGCCGTCTGTCCCGCTTACACGCTTACTCTAACACACACGCCAGCCAGGAGCAACCACATCCTCCCGGCGCGGCATTCCTTTCAGGAAAATGCATTCAAGAACACCAACGGTGTTCTTGCCGCACCGCGCTCAGTGCGAATCAACTTCCTCTGAGCACGGCTGCGATCCGCCGGAAGCTTTATCTCAATGGAAAACAGGCCGTCACACATCAAAACAGCCGCCTCCGATAAACTCACGGAGCAGTGAATTCTTCGGAATCTCATCTGCAGGAATCGGCAGGAAGTAATCAAGGAACTTCAAAAGGCGCTTCGCTTCCACCCACTCCTTGCTGTCCTTCGGAACCGCATGAAGAAGCGGCAGAGCATAGGTCTTCAGAACAGCCAGTTCGTAAAACAGGGCTGAGTTGAACATGACATCCGCACTCTCCTGATGCGGGAAGATATACTGTTCCTCGCCTCTTCTCACACTCTTCCAGATCGCGATCGTATTCTGCGCGTCGTATCCTCTGGTTCTCTGATCCCTTATGATCCTGCGCAGAAGTCTTCCATCCGTCGTCGGAATCCGGTTGTGCTCGTCAATATTCAGCTGCGTCAGGGCGGAGATATAGATCTTGTACTTATTCTCCTGTGGAATGCTGTAGGAAAAGGCTTCGTTGAGTCCGTGAATCCCTTCGATCACCAGCACATCCCTGTCTGAGATCTGAAGCGTATTTCCCTTGTATTCACGCTCACCGGAAATGAAATTGTAGGTGGGCATCTGAACCGTCTTCCCGGCCAGCAGATCAGTCATATCCTTGTTAAACTGCTCCACATCCAATGCTTCCAGACATTCGAAATTATAGGTGCCGTCCGGATTTTTCGGGGACAGCTCTCTGTTTTTGAAATAATTGTCCATCGCGATCGGATGCGGTATCAGGCCATAGCAGGACAGCTGGATGGACAGTCTGTGGCTGAAAGTCGTCTTGCTGGAAGAAGATGGTCCGGCGATGAAAACCATCTTCACAGTTCCCCGCTTCTCTATCTCCTCGGCAATGTCCGCGATCTTCTTCTCCTGCAGTGCCTCCTGCATCAGCACCAGATCCGTCATCTTCCCGGAAGAAACGAGATCATTCAGATCACCGACTGTATGAATCCCCAGCTTCTTACTCCAGATCCTGGAAGCATTCTGCTCCTCAAACAGTTTTTCCACAGGTTCGAAAGGAGGCAGTTCTTCCGGTTTTTCAGAAGAAGGAAGCATCAGAACAAATCCTGACTTATACAGCTTCAGATCGAACAGCTTCAGGTAGGAAGTATCCGGTACCATGTATCCGTAATAATAATCCGTATAGTCTTCCAGACTGTAGATATTGGTACGCGAACTGATCCGGTAGTTGAAGAGCCTGGCCTTGTCTGTCATCTGATTCTTTTCAAACAGACGGATTGCATCCTCTGTACGAACGCTCTTCTTGCTGAACGGAAGCGCACGGTCTCTCAGATGTTCCATCTCTTCCTTTACCTGATCCAGCAGCTCCTGGGAAAGTGTCGCGTGATCACAGTCCAGAGTGCAGTACAAACCGCCTGACACAGTAAACCGGATCCACACATGGACACCATCTCTGCCCAGCACATTGTCAAAAGCCTTCAGCATCATAAGGCACAGGCTTCTCTTATAGGTATCCCGCCCCTCTTTATCCGCAATCGTCAGGAACGAAAGACTGCAGTCCTTCTTCGCCTTCCGGTTCATCTCATGCAGTTTATAATCGTTCTCCTTGACCAGCAGAATCTTATGTCCGTCGACTCCTTCCCAGCTGCCGGCAATTTCAGCATAGGTCGTTCCTGACGGGAACTCCTTTGTCTGGCCGCAGACCTTTACCTGTATCATATTGTTCGTCTTTTCCATTTCCCCTTCTCCTCTGACTGCTTTCATATCTCCCGCTGACTGCATACCAGTCTGCATCAGGACGCTGTGCATCCGGTTTCGGCACAGTGCCCTCAGCTGAGTTGTACATACAAGTCACGCAATCAAGTATAGCCGAGAAAAAGAATTCTTGCAAGTTTCCCACTTCTCTGTTATACTCAGTATTGCTTTGGGGCATTAGCGCAGTTGGGAGCGCGTTTGAATGGCATTCAAAAGGTCGTGGGTTCGAATCCCATATGCTCCAGAATTGAAACCCTCAGAAACCCTTTAACGGGTTTTTGGGGGTTCTTTTTTTGAGCGTGCGGTCAGGATGATTGCCCGGTTTTAATTGTACCACGCATTTTCCTGATCTTATGAGATGGCCTGATCGGGATATCTCCTGCAGCAGTTTAAAAGACTACCACAGTGTAAAAGACCGCCGCACCATAATACGGTGTGGCGGCCCTGCCGGTCATTATATGTACCTCAGGCGGTCTTTCCAAGAAGGATCCTTGCCTTTTCGTGATTGTTAATAGTCGTATCGTCCATAATCTTCCAGAAGGTAAAGATGCTGCGTTCCTTTTCCGGATGATATACAGGTGAATACCGTGCGATGATGCTGATCACATAGGACAGTCCCCTTATAATCCTGTCCCCCTGGTCATCCACGTTTCTGATTTCAGATATCAACTTTTGATCCTCCTGAAGCTCTTTCTTCGCATCAAATATTTCCAGAAGCTCAAACATCGTTTTCTCATCCATAGCAATCCCCTTCACATTCCCCCTGCTGTCACTTAATACTGCTTATTACGCGGCGTATCATATCAGATGCTCGTGAAAATACAATGGATGATTTCTTAAGAATTGCTTGTGGTATTCTGCTGAAAGTCCAGTTTCTTTCCCTGAAAAAAGGAGTCATCCTCCGATGGCTAGCCGATAACGCATCACAGAGGCTTATGTTCTACATCATTAAGTTGCCGGCGTCACTGCCCACAAATCATTTCTTTGTCTTTACCTTCTTCACCTTGCTCCATTTCGAGAATCCGTCCGCCGCTTTATATCTCACGCGGATATAATAAGTGGTCTTCTTCTGAAGTTTCAGCGTAACCTTCGTTTTCTTCTTACCGACCGTCTTTGTCCTGTCATCCTTCTTGAATGTCTTATCAGTAGAATACTGTATCTGGATTGAATGAATCTGCTTCAGAAGCTTCTTTCCGGCTTTGTTTTTCTTGATCTTCTTCCAGGAAACCGTGACTTTGCTTTTCTTTACTTTCGCCTTTACGGAAGACGGTCTTTTCGAAATCGTAATCTTCTCTGTCTTTTTATCCTTCCGGTTCCCGCCGCCCTGATTGTTTCCGCCATTGTTCG
This sequence comes from uncultured Lachnospiraceae bacterium, assembly GCA_902781455.1. Classification (GTDB taxonomy): domain Bacteria; phylum Bacillota; class Clostridia; order Lachnospirales; family Lachnospiraceae; genus Porcincola. The sequence continues at coordinate 59,812 of CACZJF010000010.1, forward strand.
GATCTTTCTTGCCCGGATCCTGATTGTTCGGGTTCTGAGTATCCGGGGTCTGATTGTCTGGGTTCTGATTATCCTTTTCTCTTCACCGGCACCCAGATCGCGCTATGGTAGTCGGGATCGGTTTTTTCTCCGTTCACACAATCATACCACTCCACGCTGGCATTGCCGCAAAGCTCATACTCCGGATTGCCGGGAAGCCACTCCCGGAAGATTCGCGTGTTCACGCTCTGAAGTGCATCCGGGATCGGGCCAATGCAGTTGAACACCGCCCAGTTGCTCTGGGGAAATTCATAGATAACCATGCCTTCCGGTACGTCGCCGCCTGTGTATTTTCCGGCAACGAGATACCGGAACTTTCCACCGCCAATGTCATCGATACAGACGCCATATTCCCCGATGCAGTTGTCCACCAGGGCCTGCTCATAGGGATTCGCCGGAACATTCCCGGTGTACACGTTGTAAGCATACTTTTCACAGATCTCATCCCAGTACTTTGGTATCTCAGCGTATGCGGTTTCATTGTCAAACTCTTTCTGAAAGCCAATAACCTTAAACGGGAACATCGGTGTGATTTTGTAGTCCATCTGATTACCTCCCTGAATGGATAGTTTGATTGTCAAGGGAAGAAAGACTTTTCCGGCGGCTCCGTCTCGGACCTGTGAAGGTGTCACACCGTGAAACCGAGAAAAGGCCTTTGTGAAGCTCTCCGGAGTTTCATAGCAGTATCGAAGAGCAATATCGATCACCTTGTCTTCTGTCTCCTTGAGGTCCAGTGCCGCTTGATACAGCCTGCGGTTTCTGATATACTCCACGATTCCGTATCCGGTAATCAAAGAGAATCCTCTCTGAAGAAAGAACGGCGACAGATACACCTGGTCCGCCACATCCTGCGCACTGATGTCGTCAGTCAGATGCTCTTCCATATAATCAATTGCTGTACGAATGCTGGTTAGCCACTCCATTTTATCCGGTCTCCACTCCGTTTACGGTCTGAACCTTTCCTTTACCCTGACAAAATCAGTATATTTGATCAGGAAGGGGCCATCCTGTCATTTCCTGTTCTAATCTGTCCCACTATCAGCCCGATTTACGTGAAGTTATTATATCGTTATTTCTATCTGATTTCCCTCTATTGCAATAATACAGCTTTCATAATAGCCATCCCCAGTTGTTCTTGGCCCACTTACAATATCAAAACCCGCTGATTTAAGGCGCCCGGTTAATTCATCTACTCGTTCCTTGCTTCCTACAGAGAAAGTTATATGGATTAGTCCTGTACGATTCAGGACTTTCTCTTCATCAGTCATATCGGGTCTATTCATTATTTCCAATCTCGATCCATCGTCAAAAGAAATGAAATATGAACGGAAATCAGTTTTCACATTGTGATAACCGGCATTGGATTTTCCGTCAAGATATTTGACAAAGAAATCTCTGGCCTCCTCTATATCATTAACATACATCGCAACATGATCAATTCTCATACTTTCACCTTACAAATCTTGATTCGTCCGTATCAGTTTCCATATTCCTTTTGTGCTTCTGCCGACCATTTGGAAATGAAATCTGTCTTTGCATAGGATATCAGTCACTTTTTCGGGTCTTTTGCCATCAAGTATTCTGTGACTCCGGGACGGTACAGGTTTGGAATTTCCCCAACCTGCTGATAGCCGTTTCTTTCATAGAACCGCTTTGTGTCCGGATTATAATCCCCGACAACAAGGAAAAACCTGTCTGTCATTTCATACGCGATTTTTTCAGAATAATCCAGCAGAGCCTTGCCGATTCCCTTGTTCCTGTATTCTTCCTTCACGGCGATGATGTGCAGGTATGGAAAACTGTGAAACGCTCCTTTTGGAATGATGTATGTAAAGCCAACGCATTCTTCACCGATGAATGCCACATACAAATTTTCCTGACGGATCCCTTCAAGGATCGCATCTTCCGCGCTCCCCGGCGAAGAAAAGTATCTTTCGCCGAGAGTTGACTGGCAGAGTGCGTCACTGCAATTCTTCAGATGCAGTTCCTTTCCTTTTGCAAAAGTGATCTCTTGCATTCTGATCTCCCTCTTTGCATCAGTTATCCATTGAACCGGCGTACTGCCGTCCACAACCGCCACACACACCTGTGTGGACACAGATGACGCCTCCGCAGGCAGAACAGGTCCACTGCTTCCGCTCGTGCTCAAGAAAAGCGGCAATCCCCCACTCCCGGATGAACCGCAGATTCTCCAGCGGGGATTCTCGGAGCGGATACTGCGATCCGTACCGGGTCTCCTTTTCCATGACATCGGCGCAGGGAAAATCCGGGCACTCATCGCAGAATGAATACCCGTTCGTCTTTCTCTTTTCGCACAGAATGATGCCGCATCTCTCTGAACAAAACTCCGGCTTGTTGTCGTTTGGGCCACGGCATCCGGCACAGCGGCCGGTCTCAGCCAGTGCACGCTTGCAGATGCTGCAGTCCAGTCCGCATGGGGCAATCATATCCTTATTGAACATTCCTTTCAGGCCTCCTCACTCGTTCCCGCTGGTTGATCGGCAATACACGATCTCACAGTCACCACTGTCGGTAAAGCGCTCGATCGTTATTTCCTTTCTGCCGCAGCACCCGTTTCAGAAATGAGCTGTAATCTGCCGAAAAAAGCAACTGTTCTTTCACTCCACTGGGAAAAACAGTTTATCCTGCCCGGTTGCCGGTTCTGTAAAATCACATACTGCGCCTGCAAGTTTCATCCCAAGTTCCGGAATAAGGCTGTTGATCACGGTTTCAAATGTCTCTCCGTAGCTTTCCGGAGTAATCTGGGTTACAAGATATTTTCTTGCCGGCATGACCCACTTTACCCATCCATCCGGAACTGCCGTATTCTCATATACTTCAACGCCTGCCAAATACAACCCCCTGGAGAAACCGTCTGTCCAGATCGCCGTTGCAGGCCCTATAGAGTTCCATTTGTACAGGGAGAACACGTTCTTTCACACAGGTTACGGCTTGTTCATAATACTTGTCTTTCATAAATCGTTTCCTTACGCATTTTTTCATGATCTCAACATTCTCAAATACCATATCCGTCAGGTTACGCTTTTATAATCTGTATTCCATTTGGACATCAAAGGGCTCCGCTGCTGCCAGCCCCTCATTGACCTCCTCCGCAGGCGTACAGCCAAGTGCCCGGTATGCCGCCTGTGACTCTTTTGAGGAATGAGCCGAAATGTACAGTTTATCTGCACCCAGCCGTCGGGCCTCTTCACAAGCCATCGAAAAGAGCTTCCTGCCGATGCCCTGGCGCCTGTATTCCTCTGATATCTGAAAACAAACCAGCTGTACATATCTTGCCGCAGCTCCGAATATACGGTGGGAGACGGCCGCAAACCCAATGATCCGCCCGCCATCGAACACGCCAAAGCCAGTCTGGTCAAGATTTATATGATGCACCACGTCTTCTGCAATTTCCCGGCACTGCACCTGCGACCAGTTTTCTTCATAGACATTCGGCACAAGCTTCCAATCGCCTGCTATCTTTCTCCAGCATTCTGTAACAGTCTGGTGGCGGACAAAATCATCCAATGAATAACCTGTGAAATTGTTATTGTCCAATCTCTTGTATTGATATTTCGTTCCCATATAATACACTTTCTATCGGCACCCAGCCGATGTATCCTGGATGATCGCCGGAGAACGCCGTCATGGCTTCGATTTCCCGGTAATCGTCGATCCGCACCATATCCCAGGCATGGATGATCCTTCCGTCCCCGAGGCTGATGCCGCAATGGCCCCAGTTGACCGGACCGTCCGGACCCAGACAGATGCAATCATAGAAGACAAACGCGCCTCGCTTCGGAACTCCGAGCCGCAGCGCGTCCTTATATATTTCGCAGGATTCCTTCGCGGAATCTCCACCATATATTTCGATATGATTGCTTATTTCAAGCGCGTCCTCTATAAACGCAAGGCACCAGCCTGCATACTCTGTGCTGTCAAGTTTGCTTTCAGCAAAGCGAATCATATTCTCAGTCAGTTTCTCTATCCTCATGTCTGATCATCCCCCATAGCCCATACGGATCGTTCCTTAATTCATTTTCATATAGCGAAACCACAGACCATATATCAAAAAACATTATCTTGCATTCACCTATTGTAGTTTCTTTAATGAGCCCTTTTTCATAGGCCATGTCCTGAATTTTGTACCACGCCTTTATAGGCGGGTGCCCAGCTTCAATGAACCATTCATTCGGAGGATATTTACAGTTAATCTCTTCTGTTGGCTCGAACTGTTTGTTGATTACGTCAGGTGTTATTCCCTCCACATAATGCATTGCTGTAAGTTTGTAAATATCAACCCCAAGCATAAGAGCCATTCCTCCATTATGGATTGGATAATCAAGTCCGCTATTTACAGCCTCTTTTCCATATTTTCCCCAACCGGAAGTACTGATCGTGTCTGACCCTGTATAAGTATCCGGCAGTTTGCGGAATGTATCTGCCACGATCCCCATAGCCGTTCTGTCGGAATCAGACGGTAAGACCTTTATCTTTACTGTAATCCCCAGTTTTTTATCCTCTTCGGAAAGTGGTAATTCCTTGCTAAGCCTGAGCGCCGGCATGAAAATACTTCCTTCTTCCGTGACAAGTTCCTTTAATGTATCGATCACAGTCTCTGCACCGCCCTCAAGTTCACCGAAACTGCTAAGAGACGAATGCACCTCTAATGTCATCCCTTTACAAATTCCCAGCGATTTCAAGGATTCTTTTAATTCATTCTTCGTAACCACGTTGCTCAGTGTCCTTTATGTTTTTCTCTTTTCTTCATCTGTTTCAATTCAAATAGTCTCTGGTTTTCAGCTTCCCTTTGTTCGCGGCTTCTGACTTTCCGTTCCTGTTTATTCTTCTCCTGCTGTAATTTGAGTGCCTGCTGCGATTTAGTGCCTATGCCCGTCTCCAATGTCTGTTTTTTCGCTTCACGCTGTGCCCTCTTAGGATTCTTTTTCGTATCCTTTACAATCGTTTCAACCGCCGGGCTAAACTGCAGATGGTAATAGTTCCGATTGATAAACTCCAAAACCTCATAATCCTTCGGTTCCGCACCAAATGTCACTTTAGCTACTGACAGTTTCCTATTTTCAATCCTCTCGAAAATGCCCACCCAGAACGGATCTTCAAAAAATACCGTCAGTCTGTCGCTTACTCTATCCATTGTTCTTCATCCCACAGATTCCGTAGCGATATTCTTTTGTTTAGTCCGCTTTCCTGTCCTTATGAAGTATCCCTCCTGAACAGCTGCAAATGTCGCTACTGAACATGTCGGGATTACCGTGTATATAATCGGAACTATTGTTAACGTCAGTGGAAGCATGAAAAGCAGCTGTTTTCCTCGTGATGATTCCATCGACCATATCCGATAATCCAGCGATCAGATACAGCACATAAAAAATCGGAGAAAACACAGGGCAAAACATAAGTACCGCACTCACAAGGATTCTTAAGCCTGTTATTACATTTGCCATCATATCCTCTCTCACTTCGACTTCGTCTCAGTGTTTTCGTTCGCCAAATGTCGGCTCATGCAAGCATGGCCGCCACTTTGCTCACTTTTTCATATATACTTTGCAAAAATGTCG
>CACZJF010000011.1 GCA_902781455.1 uncultured Lachnospiraceae bacterium
TCAGACAGTTATTTCGTAGCGACGGTCAGCGAAAACTCTCTGACTATGGTAAAAGAGTATATCAAAAACCAATAAGCTTGTTTGGCATTCACCCACGCCTATGCGGTGCAGCAGCTCCTATGGACGTGGTACTCTGCCTAAAATCATAGAGCATTCTCCGTGCTCCGTTTCCGGGTCATCTGTCTGTTCCGATCATACCGGGACCTTCCGGCACAGGAACCTGAATTGCCAGGCATTCCATCATCGGCCGGCAGAAGAATTATAATCCTGCCGCAGGAAGAGCCGCGCGATTTCAAGATCCTCAGGTGTCGTGATCTTGAGGTTTTTCCAGGAGCCTTCTGTCAGCTTCACGCGGACCTCCGTCTCCCGTTCCACAACCATCGCGTCATCCGTGACCTGCGTGATTCCTTCTTCGATCAGTTTTCTGTATGCTTCATAAACCAGTGCGAAGGAAAACACCTGAGGCGTCTGGATCTGCCACAGCAGCCTTCTGTCCGGTGTCTGCGCCGCAAATCCCTCTTCGTCCGAAGCCTTGATCGTATCCTTCACCGGCATGGCTGCCACACATGCGCGGTATTTTCCGGCATCCGCCAGCGTCCTTTCCAGAATCGCGCTGTCCACAAGAGGCCTTGCCCCGTCATGCACAAAAAGGTATCCGCCTTCAGCCGGACCTTCCTGCCCTTGATCCCGGATCCGCTTCGCTTCCTTCAGGCCTTCCCACACGGAAAGGTACCGCTCCGCGCCGCCGGGGATGACACGCCGCACCTTACTGAGTCCGTATGCCTCAACAATCTCAGATCGACAATATTCGATATCTTCAGAGGACGTTACAAGAATGACATCGTCCACGCCTTCAAAAGCTTCAAACGCGCCGAGGGACCATGCGATCACCGGTCTTCCGCACAGATCCAGATACTGCTTCGGCGTCTGTGTGTGCATCCGGCTGCCCCTGCCCGCTGACAGGACGATGGCGATATTACGCTCTTTCTTCCATTCTGACATCGCTGGCACCTTATCTCCTTTATCTTTCTCCCAGCTTCAGATTCGGCACTGCGTTCAGACTCCAGTCAGAGCGAACGCCCTTCCTGAATTCATAGTACGCGGCCGCTCCGATCATCGCAGCATTGTCTGTGCACAGAACCGGGCTCGGACGGTAGAACTGAACACCCCGCTTCCGGCACATAGCCTCCATCGCCGCTCTCAGCGCGCTGTTGGAAGCAACACCTCCCGCGATGGCAAACTTCCTGAACCCGTATTCCCTGACGGCGTTCTCTGAATGCTCCACGAGCACATCGACGACCGACTTCTGGAAGGACGCTGCCACATCTTCGGTGCAGACCGCTTCTCCCTTCATCTTCTTTTCATTGAGATAATTCAAAACTGCGCTCTTCAGTCCGCTGAACGAGAAATCATATTCGGAGCCGCGGACCTTTCCATGCGGAAATGCAACAGCGAGCGGATCGCCCTTCTTCGCTGCCTGGTCAATCTTCGGTCCGCCCGGATATCCGAGTCCGATCGCCCTGGCCACCTTGTCAAATGCTTCACCGGCCGCATCGTCCGCGGTTTTCCCGAGGATTTCATATTCGCCGTAATCCCGCACACGGACCAGGTGTGTGTGCCCGCCGGAGACAACCAGGCAGCCGAACGGCGGCTCCAGCTCCGGGTGCTCGATATAGTTCGCGCTGATGTGTCCCTCGATGTGATGGATCCCGAGGAACGGCAGGTTCTTCGCCCAGGCAATTGCCTTCGCCTCGGCAACGCCCACCAGGAGCGCGCCCACCAGGCCGGGTCCGTAGGTCACCGCGACCGCATCGATCTCATCAAGCGTCATCTTTGCGTCGTCCAGTGCCTGCTGTACCACCTGGTTGATCCGCTCGATATGTTTCCTCGACGCAATCTCCGGAACCACGCCGCCATACAAGGTGTGAATATCGATCTGTGACGATATGACATTAGAACGGACATCACGCCCGTTGACCACCACAGCCGCTGCCGTCTCATCACAGGAGCTCTCAATTGCAAGAATTCGGATTTCTTCCTTCTGTGTCATGTCCGGGTCTCTCCCATTTCAGATCATTCGTCTTCAAAGCCCAGTTCTGCGCTCATCCCGTCACGCCCGAATACCGTATGCGGAAAGATCTTCTGTGCCATGGCTTCATATTCCTCCGGGTGCGTCAGGGACGGACTGTAATGCGTCAGCCACAGCTCCCCGACCTGGGCGTCCCGCGCGATCCGGCAGGCCTCTTCGATCATCATGTGACGGTGCTCCTTCGCATTGGGATACTTCTCCGGATCACCGTACATCCCCTCGCAGATGAACAGGTCTGAATCCTTCGCATTTTCGGAAATCAGGGCAGTCGGGCGGGTGTCCGTCACATAGGTCAGCTTCAGGCCTTTCCGCGCCTGCCCCAGTACCATATCCGGGGTAAATGTCCTGCCGCTCTCAGGATCTGTCACCGTATTCCCCTTCTGAAGCGGGTTCCAGTACTTCAGCGGGATCTGTGCCTCCTTCGCTCTCACCGGATCAAACTTGCCGGCACGGTCCAGCATCAGACTGTATCCGTAACAGACCACTCTGTGGTTGACACGAAAAGCCTTCAGCCGGTATCCATTCATGGAAAATTCCTGCTGAGGCTGTTCGATCTCCACACATCGTATCTCAAATGGAAGCTCCGGCGCAATGATCCGGAGCGAGTTTACCACCCGGGTCAGCCCCTTTGGGCCGATCATGGTCAGCGGCTCTGTGCGCTCTGCGTTTCCCATGGTAAGCAGAAGGCCGGGAAGCCCCCCGATGTGGTCTCCGTGAAAATGGGTAAAGCAGATCACGTCAATCGGTTTGAAGCTCCAGCCCTTCTTCCGCAGCGCAATCTGCGTTCCCTCTCCGCAGTCGACCAGCAGGCTTGAGCCTGAGACCCGCGCGATCATGGAAGTCAGGTGCCTCCACGGAAGCGGCATCATGCCGCCGCAGCCAAGCAGACATACATCGATCATGTTCGATTTATATCCTTTCGTTTCTCTTCCTGCCCCTGCGTCTGCAGGATCAGTGCGTCCTCTCCTCTTCAGAAGGCTGCTTTGTCCACAGGATCAGTGCGTCCTCCCTCGGAGATTCATAGTATCTCTTCCGCACACCCTCTGTCTCGAATCCAAGACTGTGATACAGAGCGATCGCACCTTCATTGGAACGACGTACCTCCAGCGTGTATCGTTCGATTCCTTCCCTGCGCCCCAGCTCCATCAGCGCCAGCAGCATACGCCGTGCGATTCCCCGCCTGCGGTACGCCTCCCGGACAGTCACATTTGTAATCTCCCCGGTCTCGAAGGATCGCATGCACCCGCAGTATCCTGCAAAGACGCCATCTGCCTCCGCCTTCAGAAACAGGTAATAATCCCGGTCCAGCGCATCGAGAAATGCATGCGCGGACCACGGAAGAGAATAATACGCGCGTTCCAGCTCAGCTGCAGCCTCTGCGTCTTCTTTCCGCAGGAGACTGATCCTGACGCCGTCTTCCGGACCAAAGATCCTTCCGCCGGAAAGCTCCATGTCTCTTCCTGTCATCATGATTCACCCACCAAAGTCAAACACTGCGTCCGCGCTGTAACCGGGAACCCGCTCACGCTTCCGGCACAGAAAGATCAACGTCCTTCTTTCTGCGCCCGCACACGCTCTGCCTGGGAAACCCGCAGGTATTCCGGCCGGTGCGCCGCGGCGCTCTCCAGCTTCCCCTGCCGCGCAAGGTCCATCGCACGCACCGCGATGGATCCGGCTTTTTGCTGCGCCAGATGTGCCGGCGCATACCAGTGAGGCGCCGTCAGGTTCTTTTCGATGAGCTCCCTGTAGACAACTGCGCCGTCCCCCAGCAGGACTGCCTCTTTCCCGGTCTCCTGCGCCAGCGTGTTCAGCTTTTCGCACAGATCTGTGACACGGAGTGCCTCCTGGCCGCTGTACACATGAAGCGGATCTCTCCATCCAGACTCCGCATTGCATACTTCTTCCGGCTCCTGCGCGCTGACAAAAGAATAGATTCCGGCAAACACCTGCTGGTTGCGCGCATCGATCATCGGCACAACAAGGCCGGAAGAGCCGTAGAAGTTGTACGCCATGCCCTCCAGCGTCGGCACGTGGACGAGCGGTTTGTTCAGCGCAAGCCCGATTCCCTTTGCCGCCGCCGACCCGATCCGTAGTCCGGTAAATGACCCCGGCCCGCCGGCTACAGCCACTGCGTCAATGCCATTCAGATCCATTTCCAGCATGGTACGGATCTCATCGAGCATCGGAACCAGCGTCTGGCTGTGTGTCCTTTTGAAATTCACGGTATACTCCGCCAGCAGTGTACCGTCTTCGCAGACGGCGCAGGACGCCGGCATACCGGAGCTGTCAATTGCGAGTATCTTCATGTTCTTTTCTGCTATCCTTCGTGAATCATGACAACATCTGATTATAAAAGATCAATCCTGCGGTAATCCATTCCTTTCTCCGGGTCTTTCCTGATCTGTACCCGAAGAACCTTCTCCTGCGGGATCTCTTCCATCAGATCCTCGATCAGGTCCGCCCATTCCACCAGGCAGACGCCATCCCCGTAGACATATTCGTCCCAGCCGATCTCCAGCATCTCCTCGATGTCCCCGATCCGGTACACATCAAAGTGATACAGCGGCAGCCTCCCGCTGTCATAAACCTGCAGAATCGTAAAGGTCGGGCTGTTCACCTGATCATCGATCTGAAGCCCCGCCGCGAATCCCTGCGAGAAAACCGTCTTCCCTGTTCCGAGGTCGCCGACCAGCGCAATCACCTGTCCGGGGACGGCTGTCTGTCCCAGGCTTCTGCCTGCCTCCCAGGTTTCCTGCGCGCTGTGCGTTTCTATGTACTTCTTCTCTTTCTCCATACTCATCGTAAAAATGAAAATGCATCCTCAGGGTGCGCGATAAACTGCATCAGCATATACGCACAGTTCGCCGCAACCTTTTCCTGCCGCAGAATACGGATCGCCTCTTCACGGTCAGCAAGGACAACATCCAGCTCCTCCGTATTCTCCAGTCCCTCCCGGCTGACTGTTCCCTCACAGTATCCATAGACAAGGCAGCAGCTCTCATCGGTCATGCCGACGGAATTATAGAACGGGCGCTCATACATCGGATCCACTTCCAGCGGGTGGAAGGAGAGACCTGTTTCTTCCTTCATCTCCCGCACAGCAGCCTCCCTGTAATCTTCCCCTCTCTCGACCAGTCCGGCCGGCAGTTCATAGACATATCCGGCGATGGGATAGCGGAACTGACGCACCAGCACCACATGGTCCTTCTCCGGTCCGGTCAGAGAGAACAACACGACCCCGTCCGGGTGATTCCGGCCGGTAGACAGATCCAGCGCCGAGACATCTCCCGCCCTGGAAGCCATAAAATATCTTCCCTTCTCCCCGACCCGGTTGGTCGTGGAAAGCTCAAAATAATTCAGAAATCTGTTCTGTGTGATCTGCGTGACCTTATCTACACTTGCCATATACGACTCCTGTCTCCGGAATCTGTCTCGTCCGGTTATATCTTTTTAATTCCCCTGCGGTATAAAAATTCTCATCCCTGCCTTATCCAGCGCGAACAGAATAATCATGCCGATGACACCGCAGGACAGGATTTCTCCGGCTCCGACCGTTGCGATCTGAATCGGGATCGGAACCGTGATCCCGTATCCATAATACAGGATAAACGGTATGATCAGAGCATTCGCAAGGATCGGCGGCACCGGAAGCAGGAACTTCATCCTGTGGCTGGCCGGATGCTTTCTGCGAATCCATCTGCCGATTGCCCAGGTACCCAGCGCGCCGATCAGGGTTGCAAGGCTTCCGAAAATAATATCGATCGGAATTGCGCCGCCAAGCAGATTGCCCAGCACACACCCCACAAACAGACCCGGAATCGCCGCCGATGTAAAAAACGGAAGAATCGTAAGTCCCTCCGCAATCCGTACCTGCACATCGCGGAAGCTGATGGGCGCGAAAATCTGGCAAAGCACGACATAAATTGCCGCGATCGCAGCCCCCTGCGTCAGGTACAGCACTCTCTTGTCTCTCATGAACAGTTACCTCCATTTTCCGTAGTTTTGTTTAAGGTGAGGATGGTCACGAACTCACCATATCACCGCTGAAGCGGCCGACATAGAATATCATTTTCCACCAGAATAAGCAACCGCAGTTTTGCTTGCCCTTCCTTCTTTGTATAGAGTATGATGAACAGAAAGAAACCCGTTTTTCATTCGAAGGGAGGATTCTGTTATGCATATGGCTGATGCTTTGATCATGCCGGCAGCCGCCGGGGTCATGTTTGCCGCTTCCGGGGCCGCAGCGGCTTATTCTGTCTATAAAGTCCGTCAGGAGCATGCGCCGGAAAAGATTCCTGTGATGGGGGTCATGGGTGCATTTGTCTTTGCGGCGCAGATGATCAATTTCACGATTCCGGGAACGGGTTCCAGCGGACACCTGTGCGGCGGGCTTCTGCTTTCGGCGGTGCTCGGACCATATGCCGGTTTCCTGACCATGATCGGTGTTCTCCTGGTCCAGTGCCTGTTCTTCGCGGACGGCGGGCTTCTGGCCCTGGGCTGCAACATCTGGAACATGGCCTTCTACGGATGCTTTGTCGGCGCTCTCCTGATCTGGAAAGGCATCATGCAAAATGGCGCGTCGAAGAAAAAGATCACCCTCGCTTCCATCCTCGGCTGCGTAATTACGCTGCAGATGGGTGCTTTTTCTGTCTGTATCGAAACTTATCTCTCCGGCGTCTCCGAGCTCCCGTTCGGCGCATTTATCGGTGCCATGCAGCCGATCCACCTTGCGATCGGACTGGTGGAGGGGCTGATTACCGCCGCGGTTCTTTGCTTTATCTATGAAGTGCGGCCGGAGCTTCTGTGGGGAATCGGCTGGGGCAGTATGCCGCAGTCCCGCTTCTCACTGGGCAAGACACTTGGAATCCTCGCCGCGGCTGCCGCGGCAGTCGGAGGCCTTCTGTCCCTGTTCGCTTCCGCGCTGCCGGATGGTCTGGAATGGGCAATGGAACGGGTTGCCGGCACTTCGGAGCTTGCCGCATCGGGCAGCGCTTACCAGGCAGCCCGGTCTATCCAGGACACGACGGCATTTCTGCCGGACTATGCGCTGCCCGGTTCTGAGAGCGCTGCCGGCACGACTGTATCCGGACTGGTCGGCGCTTTGATTACGGCAGCTGTCTGCATCGTCATCGCGCTTGCATTTCATTTCTTCCGAAACCGCAAGGCCGGGTCCGGAAAGCAGATCGCCGGATGAGCAGGATTTCCAATGCCGCCCGCAGTATGGCGAAGCTGGACGAGCTGGCGCGGCAGGACACCTGGCTGAACCGGATTCATCCGCTCTCCAAGCTGCTTGTGACGCTGCTCTACCTTATACTGGCGGTGTCATGGAAGCCAAGGCAGCTGACCGGGATTCTGGGGATGGCGCTCTATCCGTTTCTTCTTTTTGAGATCGGAGGGCTGTCCTTCAAGGGCGCTCTTTACCGGCTGCGCATCGTACTGCCGGTTGTGTGTCTGGTCGGGATCCTGAATCCCTTTTTTGACCGCGAACCGGTGCTCACGGTTTTCGGTGTTACCCTGTCCGGCGGTGTCCTGACCATGCTGAGCCTGATGGTGAAGGGAATCCTCACTGTCCTCGCGTCCTATCTTCTGATCGCGACGACTCCCGTTGAATCGGTCTGCGGCGCGCTCAGCATGCTGCACGTACCGGGAATCCTGGTGACTGAGTTCCTGCTCATCTGCCGGTATGTCTCGGTTCTTCTGAATGAGGCAGACCGTATGACACAGGCTTATGCGCTCCGCGCCCCGGGGCAGAAGGGCATAGCCCGGATCGCCTGGGGATCCATGATCGGGCAGCTGCTTCTTCGAAGCATGGACCGGGCAGGCGCACTCTATCAGAGTATGTGCATGAGAGGATTTCAGGGAGAAAAGCCTTGCTTTTCCATGAAGCGTCTTCGCGCTTCGGACCTTGTCTATCTTGTCATCTGGAGCGTTGTGCTGATCCTGCTTCGTGTCTTCCCGGTCCTGGAGCTGGTGGGAAGGCTGTTTGTGTGACGGAGGAATACCTGTGAGCCACATTCATATCGATATTACAGATTTATCCTTTTCATATGAAGAAGGCAGCCGGCTTCTGGACGGGCTGACCGTCTCGTTCCATGAACATGACGCAGTGGGTATCATCGGCGCGAACGGAGCCGGGAAATCCACTTTCCTGAAGCTGATCGTCGGGCTGGAGACTGCGCAGGCCGGCAGCATCCGGATTGAAGAGATCCCTGTAGAGAAGAAGACGCTTCCGAAGATCCGTGAGAAAATCGGGTATGTCTTCCAGGATTCTGAAACACAGCTTTTCATGACGACAGTACGCGAGGACGTTGCCTTCGCGCCTCGCAATTATTCGCTCCCGGAGGATGAGGTTGCCCGCCGTGTCGACCGCGCGCTTGATCTCGTACACATCACACATCTGGCGGACAAGCCGGTCCATAAGCTGTCAGGCGGAGAGAAGAAACTCGCGTCCATCGCGACGATCCTGTCCATGACCCCGGATATCCTGCTGATGGACGAACCTTCCATCGCGCTGGATCCCCGGAACCGGAAAAACCTGATCAGCATCCTGAATGAATTCGATCATCTGAAACTGATCGCCTCCCATGACCTTGATTTCATCTGGGATACCTGCAACCGTGTGGTTCTGATGGATCAGGGAAAAATCGTCGCCGACGGTCCGGCAGAAGAGATCCTGCGCGACGAAGCCCTCCTGACCGCTCACGGCCTGGAACTGCCGCTCTCACTGACACGCCGCGTGTGAAGAATCCGTGAAGATTCCGTGCGTAAGATTGTGTTCGATGCTGCAGGGTGGTACACTGTTTTTCAGAAAGAATCTGTATCTCTGTAAACGGATTTACAGTGATATGCCTGTATGAAGAAGCCGCACCTATCGGTGTGGTATGGAGAAAAGAATTGAACGGATCAGATTATCAGAACAACAATCATTCCGGACCGGGTGAGCCGGACGATTACAACCGCTTCAAGGCATCGATCGCAAAGCGGAACATGGCGACAGCATCCATGGTCTGCGGAATCATCGCGGTCATTTCCTTCCAGCTGTTCTTTATCAGTCTTCCGCTGGCCGGTGCAGCGATCATTCTCGCGCTGCTGTCCAGGTCAGGCAGCAAGGTCGAGGGCAGGGCGCGTGCTGCGCTCATCGCCGGCGCCTCTGCCATGGTCATCACCTGCCTGTATACATGGTACGCGGTCCGCACTGTCTATAACGACCCGCGGCTGCGTGCGCAGGTGGAACAGCTGTACAACTATTATACCGGGCAGCTCACCGGACAGCAGGAATCTGAGAGCAACGCAGCTTCCGGTGACCCGCAGCAGATTCTCAACGACATCCTTTCCGGAAAATACCGCGAGAGCAAGGGGGACGCCGATACGATTGCTGTTGCCGGGAACGGAGGCGCGATGATATGACACGTTCTCTTTCCCAGATCAAGGAAGATTCGAGAAATGCCCTCGCCGGCAATTATCTGCTGTTTTTCTTCGTTCTGATTCTGACCGGCATTCTGACCGCGTTCGCGAATCAGCTGATCTCTTACCTGGCCTGGCCATTTGGCCGGGCTGGTTTTGTCCTGCTGATTCTGATCAATCTGGTTCTCGATTATCTGATCATGATCCTGGCTAAGATGCTGCAGGCCGGACAGTATTTCCTGTCCCTGAACATCAGCCGCTATATGCGCGTGTCCGTGTCCGATCTGTTCCTGGCATTTCGGTATGAAACATCGAAAGCATTCCGGATCTGCGCGGTTCTGGCCCTGATCGAAACCATATGCATCACGCCCTTTACCGTAACCATGTCAAACCTCGCCTATGCCGGCGCATTTGGCATCGGAACCGGGAAGAGTGTTCCGGTGATGTCCATTCTTCTTGCTCTGGTGTGCGCGCTCGCCGGCATGATCCTGCTTGAGACTGCGCTTGCGTTCCCCTTCAGCCAGGCCCTGTTCCTGTACATCGACCACCAGGAGTACAGCACCGCTGAATGTCTGATGAACAGCCGCAGCCTGATGTGCGGAAAGATCCTGGAGTACTTCCGGCTCCATCTGTCCCTGGCCGGATACTTTGCCCTGAGCATCCTCAGCCTGGGATTCGGACTGATCTGGGTGCTCCCCTATCTGAATGTCATCCGCGCGAACTACTACATGAATCTCACCGGATTATACAAACCTTATTGATGATGCAAATCTTATCAGTAAATATCATCATAGAAACACCCGGCTGATCACTCAGCCGGGCGTTTTTCTTGCTGCATATTATGATAGTTTTGAAGCTATGCGTTCAGCGCCGAACGGATCGCTTCCAGAAACTCCGGATATTCCTCATAGGCAGGAATGTCCGGGTTATCCGCGATAATCTTCTCCGTGCTGCGGAACAGGAATCCGGCACGGCTTGCGCGGATCATCGCAAGGTCGTTGTAGGAGTCGCCGGCCGCGATCGTGTCAAACCCGATGGACTGCAGCGCCTTCACGGTGCTCAGCTTCGAGTTCTCGATCCGCATGCGGAACCCGTCAATCATCCCGTCTGCTCCCACTTCCAGCGTATTGCAGAACAGGGTTGGCCGTCCGAGCTTCTCCATCAGGGGAGACGCAAACTGCGTGAAGGTGTCCGAGATCAGGATCACCTGTGTGACGGACCTCAGTTCGTCCAGGAATTCCTTCGCCCCTTCCATCGGATCAATCGTGGCAATCACGTCCTGGATCTGTTTCAGACCCAGTCCGTGCTCTCTCAGAATTCCAAGCCTCCAGTTCATCAGCTTGTTGTAATCGGGTTCATCCCGTGTAGTCCGCTTCAGTTCGTCGATTCCGGTTGCCCTGGAAAATGCGATCCAGATCTCCGGTACCAGAACGCCTTCCACGTCCAGGCATACGATATCCATATGTTTACTCCGGCTTCTTTGTCCCGCAGTTCATGCAGAATTTACCTGCGTTGAGCGTTCCGCACTCAGGGCAGAACCACTCACCCGGCTGCTTCTGACGTGCTCCGCCTGCGGCGGGAGCCTCTGCCTGCGGCGCCTGCTGTGCCTGCTGCTGCATCTGGGCAGCATTGGTCGCGCTGGCGGTTCCCATGAATCCGCCGGCTGCGTTCATGCCCATGCCCATACCCATGAAGGCTGCGCCCGCGCCTGCCGGGTTCGATCCTGCGTTCTGCAGTCCCTGCGCGACCGCGCTTTGGACAAAGCCCTCGCGGATCGTCGGATCCTGCATCATCGCGCCCTGGTTGCGCATGTTGATCAGCTTCTGGGATTCCTCGTCATAGGAGATCGAGCCGATTCCGACGGAGATCACCTCGAGACCGCGCAGCTCTCTCCAGGTCTCATCCAGCACGTCAGCCATGTATTTGGACAGGGTCGAGCTCTTGGAAGCGACAAAGCTGATACGCTCGCCATCGGCGCTCATCTTGTTGATCGCAGCCTGCAGCGCCTCAAGGAACTCGTTCAGGTACTGCTCGTTGATGTCAGCGACATCAACCTGCGTCGCGTTGCGCGGGCAGCCGTTCGCGTAGAACAGCAGCGGATTCGTCACCTGGATCGAGTAGGTACCGAACGCTCTCAGGAACAGCTCTGCGTTATAGAAGCTGTCAAAGTAGTTGATCGCGTTGCGGGTTCCGAACTTGATGCCCTTGATCTCCTGGGTGTTGATGAAGTAAACCTTCTGGGCCAGCGGAGAAGTTCCGTTATACTTGAATCTCTCCCAGACGTCCTTCAGGCTCGCCTTGAACTGTCCCTGGAACAGAGACGGCGCGGAAGAGTTGTCGATAATGAAGTATCCCGGCTCTGCCGTATAATCGATGATCTTTCCGCCGTCGGTCAGAATCATGAACTGATTGTCATACACATGGACGCAGGATCCGTTCGAAATGATGTCGCTGGAAGCGAATCCGCTCTTGTTCTTCAGCTTTCCCTGAGTCATGAGGGTCTGCGGCCCCATGTTGACCGGCTCCACGACCTCCAGAAACTGATCGCTGAGTGCACCTGTTACTGAACCGACTGCAGCTCTGATAATACCCATTTTGTACCTCCGTTATCTTAACAACTGAACTCTACTTGTACTGTTTTCTATAGGTTAATCAGCAGCCATCGCCTTACGGTCTGGTCTGCCGAGGGAATCCCACTTCAGATAAGCGTCGATGAAGGGGTCCAGGTCTCCGTCCATGACAGCCTGCACATTGCCGGTCTCCTGCCCGGTCCGAAGATCCTTTACCATGGTATAGGGCTGGAACACATAAGACCGGATCTGGCTTCCCCAGCCGATCTCCTTCACCTCGCCGCGGATGCCGGCGGCCTTCTCGCGGTTCTCTTCCATCTTCAGCATAAGCAGGCGCGCCTTGAGCATCTGCATCGCCTTGTCCTTGTTCTGGAACTGTGAACGCTCATTCTGGCAGGTCACGACAATTCCTGTCGGAAAATGCGTGATGCGGATCGCGGAAGATGTCTTGTTGATGTGCTGGCCGCCCGCGCCGCTGGATCTGTAGGTATCGATCCGGATGTCCTCATCCTTTACTTCGATGTCCACGTCCTCTTCGATATCCGGCATGACGTCGCACGACACAAAGGAAGTCTGGCGCTTGCCTGCCGCGTTGAAGGGAGAGATTCTCACCAGACGATGAATCCCCATCTCACTCTTCAGAAGGCCGTACGCATTTTCCCCGTTCACCTGGAACGTGATCGACTTGATGCCTGCTTCGTCTCCATCCAGAGAATCCAGGATCTCCATGGAGAGTCCCTTCTTGTCGATCCATCTGGAATACATGCGGTAAAGCATGCCGCACCAGTCACAGGCCTCTGTTCCGCCCGCGCCGGAATGGAGCGTGACGATCGCGTCATTGGCATCATAGGGACCGGACAGGAGGGTGCGGATCCGCATGGACTCGAACTCTTCCGTAAACTGATCCATATCGCTTCTGATATCCGGGAGGACTGACTCGTCATCGTCCTCGTTCGCCATATCGATCATCATCAATGTTTCTTCATAGAGATTCTCGAGCTTCTTAAACGCGTCGATCCCGTTTCTGAGGGAGCCCAGTTCCTTCTGAAGCTTCTGCGCCTTCTCCGGATTCTCCCAGAACCCAGGCTCGGCCATCGTGCGCTCAAGCTCTTCGATTCTCTTCTCCTTATTGTCAAGGTCCAGGGAGGAGCGCATCTGCTGCATGGGCTCCTCATAGGTTTTCATCTGGGCCTTCAGTTCATCTAATTCAAGCATATCTTCTTTCCTGCCTCATCTGTGTTCCTGAGAATCTGCACAGACTGTCCGAATCGCCGCGCGGAGCAGCTTTACAGGACATGTCACTTTGCCTGATCCAGCTTCATATGGCACTGCTTGTACTTCTTGCCGCTTCCGCAATAGCACAGATCGTTCGGATAGATCTTCTTCTGTTCTCTTCTCTTCGGCGCGCGCACCGCGGTCTCGTCACGGTTCGTGCCCGTTACCTTCGCGACCTCCTCACGCTCTACCTTCTCCTCCACCTTGACATGGTACATCGTCTTCAGGGTGTCTTCCTGGATGGCACTCGTCATGGCATTGAACATGTCGTAGCCTTCCATCTTGTACATCACCTTCGGATCCTTCTGGCCATAGGCAGCCAGACCGATGCCCTGCCGCAGCTGGTCCATATCGTCGATATGGTTCATCCAGTGACGGTCAACGGAGCGAAGCAGGAAGACACGCTCAATCTCACGTACATCCGCGCCGGCTTCTGTCAGCTCTGCTTCCTTCTGCTCATACAGCGTAAGCGCCTGGGCCGTCAGCTTCTCCTTAAGCTGCGCGGAAGACATGTCCTTGACATCCTCCTCCGTGATCACCGGGAACGGGAAGATCGGACGCAGGTAATCATTCAGCGCGCGCAGATCCCAGCCGTCGGACTCACTTTCACCGGCCGCTGCCAGATCCACATAAGAGTTGATCGTATCGCCGATCATGCCGATGATGGACTCGCGCATGTTCTCGCCGTCCAGCACCTTGCGCCGCTCAGCGTAGATGATCTCTCTCTGCTCGTTGTTGACCTGGTCGTATTCGAGCAGGTTCTTTCTGATGCCAAAGTTGTTCGACTCGATCTTCTTCTGTGCTCTCTCAATCGCAGAAGACAGCATCTTGTGCTGGATCCGCTCTCCCTCCTGCACGCCCAGTGTCTTGAAGGTCGACATCATCTTGTCCGAACCGAACAGACGCATCAGGTCGTCCTCAAGGGAAATGTAGAACTGGGACTCACCCGGATCTCCCTGACGTCCGGAACGTCCACGCAGCTGATTGTCGATACGGCGGGACTCATGCCGCTCGGTACCGATGATCTTCAGGCCGCCGGCCGCTCTCGCTTCGTCGTCCAGCTTGATATCCGTACCACGGCCGGCCATGTTCGTCGCGATGGTAACCGCTCCGTGTACACCGGCGTCCTTGACGATCTCCGCTTCCAGCTCATGGAACTTCGCGTTCAGGACATTGTGCTGGATGCCTTCCCTGCGCAGCATCCCGGACAGAAGCTCCGATACATCGATGGTAATCGTACCGACCAGCACCGGCTGCTGCTTTTCATGCGCTTCCTTGACCGCCTCGACGACAGCACGGTACTTCTCTTTCTTCGTCATGTAGACGGCATCGTCCAGATCCTTCCTGGCCACAGGCTTGTTCGTCGGAATCTCGATGACGTCCATGCCGTAGATATCTCTGAATTCCTGCTCTTCAGTCAGAGCCGTACCGGTCATGCCGCACTTCTTCTGGTACTTGTTGAAGAAATTCTGGAAGGTGATCGTCGCAAGGGTCTTGGACTCTCTCTTGATCTTGACGTGCTCCTTCGCCTCAATCGCCTGATGCAGGCCGTCGGAATAGCGTCTGCCGGGCATGATACGTCCCGTGAACTCGTCAACGATCAGCACTTCATCGTCCTTGACCACGTAATCCTGATCACGGTGCATCAGATTGTGCGCCCTCAGGGCAAGGATAATATTGTTCTGGATCTCAATATTCTCCGGATCGGAGAGGTTCTCGATCTGGAAGAAGCGCTCACACTTCGCGATACCCTGCTCCGTCAGCGTGACCACCTTGTCCTTTTCATTGACAATGAAATCACCTGTTTCCGTGATCTCTTCTCCCATGAGGGCAGTCATCTTCGTGACTTCGCCGCTCGCTTCACCCTTCTTGAGCTGCCTTGCGAGAATGTCGCAGGTCTCATAGAGCTTTGTGGACTTTCCGCTCTGTCCGGAAATGATCAGCGGGGTTCTCGCTTCATCGATCAGGACCGAGTCGACCTCGTCGATGATGGCGTATACAAGGTCACGCTGCACCAGCTTCTCCTTGTAAATGACCATGTTGTCACGCAGGTAGTCGAAGCCGTCTTCGTTATTCGTAATGTAGGTAATGTCCTTCGCGTATTCTGCTCTTCTCTCATCCGACTCCATCGAGTTCTGGATGCAGCCGCAGGTCAGGCCAAGGAATTCATGCACCGGTCCCATCCAGTCCCGGTCACGCTTTGCCAGGTAGTCATTGACCGTGACGATGTGAACACCTTCACCCGTGAGTGCGTTCAGATATGCGGGCAGCGTCGACACAAGTGTCTTACCTTCACCGGTACGCATCTCAGCGATACGTCCCTGATGGAGAATGATGCCGCCGATCACCTGCACCCGGTACGGTTTCAGGCCGATGACTCTCCAGGCAGCCTCCCGGACCGTCGCGAATGCTTCCGGAAGAAGGTCGTCCAGACTCTCGCCGTCCTGGTATCTCTTCTTGAATTCATCGGTCTTGGCTCTCAGCTGTTCGTCCGTAAGCTTCGAATAGCTGTCCTCCATACCCATGATCTTCTGTACAATTGGCTCTATCTTTTTCAGCTCGCGCTGTGAATGCGTGCCGAAAACTTTTTCCATAAATCCCATCTGAATCTGCTCCTTTGCAGGTATGAAATAATCAGAGTGATTTTATCACGAGTAAAGGGCTGTGACAAGGCTTGCTGCTTTCATCCCGCCGCTCTCACAAAAGCTCCCCGGGAAACCCCGGGGAGCAGTCAGATCAATCAATATTCATCAATACCTGCGGCAGTTATACTT
Organism: uncultured Lachnospiraceae bacterium; assembly: GCA_902781455.1. Taxonomy (GTDB): domain Bacteria; phylum Bacillota; class Clostridia; order Lachnospirales; family Lachnospiraceae; genus Porcincola. The sequence goes on from CACZJF010000011.1 coordinate 16,113, forward strand.
CCGGCTCAATCAGGCCGTATGTTCCGCCCTTTCTCTTATAGACGACATTCACCTGGTCATTCTCCGCATTGCGGAAGACGTAGAAGGAATGTCCCAGAAGTTCCATCTGCACACAGGCATCTTCCGGATACATCGGCTTGATGTCAAACTGCTTCGTACGCACGATCTGGATGTCATCTACATCCTCTGTCTCATACTCCAGGAACTCTCTCTTGAAGCTGCCGTCCTGATGGCGGTCCACCAGTTTCTGTTTATACTTGCGCAGCTGTCTCTCTATGACCTCTTCGACCAGATCAATGGAAACGTACATATCGTTCGATACCTGCTCGGAACGGATCACATTTCCTTTCAGCGGGATCGTCACCTCAATCTTCTGACGGTCTTTCTCGACGCTCATGGTAACGATGATCTTTGTTTCGGGCGTGAAGTAACGCTCCAGTTTTCCAAGTTTGTCGATAACTGCCTTCCGCATGGAATCAGTTACTTCCAGGTTCTTTCCGCTGATCGTAAATTTCATATGCAGTACCTCCTGTTGAAGGATCGATGTTGACGGGTTCTTGCACTTTTACAGCTTCCGCCGTTGTTGATACAAGTATAGCACAGTTATCGAATACGAACAACGCAAATTCTGTAAAAGGAGCTGTGTCCTGGATGGATCGTAATTCATCTGCAGGCAGAGGCCGCCGCACAGAAGAGCCAGGCTTCCTTCACTCCGCCCCCCAAAAAGTCTGCGTTCAGGAACCCTGGCTCTTCTTCAGAGGACGGCTGTCACCTATAATCCAAAAACGCCAACGGCGTTCTTGCCGCATCACTCACTGGCCAAATCTTCTGTCAGTACTTTGAGCACCTCCCGGTAGGACATATCTCCTCCGAAGAGATCCAGCGCACTGCCGATGGTGACATCAACCCTGTCCTTGCCCCGCTGTCTCAGATCCTTCAGATCCTGGAAATTTGCGATACCGCCGGCGTAGGTGACAGAGATTCCCGCCTCCGCCAAAAGGTCGACCAGTTCAAGCTGCGGGCCTCTCCGAAGGCCTTCCGCGTCCACCGCATGGACCAGGAATTCGCTGCAGCTTTCCGCCAGCTGGCGCAGTGTTTCGATGTTCAGACAGACGTCGGTGAAATTCTGCCAGCGGTCTGTCACGATATAGTAATCCGCTCCTCTTCTTCTGCAGCTCAGATCGAGTACAAGGCGGTCTTTTCCGACCGTCTGAACCAGCTTCTCCAGATGACGTCTGTTAAATGTCCCATCCTGAAATACATAGCTGGTCACGATCACTTTAGACGCGCCGGCGTTTAAAAACTCCTCCGCGTTGTAAGGCGTGACACCGCCGCCAAGCTGGAAGAAACCCGGCGCCTGGCGAAGTGCGGCAAGGGCCTGCTGCTTTGTATCACGGTACTGCGGGGCGCTGACAGGGTTCAGAAGGATGATATGTCCGTCCTTCAGTCCGTCTTTGGCATAGAAACGGGCAAACCACGCAGCATCATGCTCAGAGACATAGTTCTCCTCGGCGACAGACGCGTCGCCCTTCAGGGATCCACCTACAATCTGCTTGACTTTTCCGTTATGAATATCGATGCATGGCCTGAATCTCAAGTGCTTGTCCTCCTTGTCCTCCTGCGTCCGGGCACAGACACTCCCGGCACTGGTACATCGCTGCCTGATGGACAGGCACAATTCCTGTCTGATATATCAGAACAATCCTGTCACTTTACCGGTCTGCGTGTCGACATCCACCCTGCGGTAGGCGGGATTGGATCCGGTCCCCGGCATCATGGAGATTGCTCCGGCCATCGGACACAGGAACCTTGCTCCGCCATATTCCAGGATATCACGGATCGGCAGTCTCCAGTTCTTCGGAACCCCCTTCAGCTCAGGATCATGAGACAGAGACAGGTGTGTCTTCACCATCATGGTGCAGTAATCGGCGTACTTCGGATCCGACTCGAAGCGCTGTGCCTTCTCAATGGCAAGCGGCTCCCAGTCAACACCGTCCGCGCCGTACACTTCGGTGGCGATCCGCTCGACTCTCCTGCGCAGCGGAAGATCCAGATCATACAGATAGTGCAGTTCAGACGTTTCTTCACAGGCATCCACAACTGCCTGCGCAAGTTCGAGCGCGCCTTCTCCGCCATACTGCCAGTGCTCGGACAGAGCGCAGCGCACACCGCGCTCAGCGCACATGGACCGGATCAGCGCAACCTCCGCGTCTGTGTCTGTGTGGAACTTATTGATGCATACAACCGGACGGATCCCGGACTTCTGGACATTCTTCACATGGTGGAAGAGATTCTCGCAGCCCGCCTCCAGCAGGGCAAGGTTTTCCTTCGTGTACTCCTCGGGCAGCGGCTTCCCCGGCTTGACGGCCGGTCCGCCCCCATGCATTTTCAAGGCACGGATCGTAGCGACGATGACGGACACATGGGGTTTGAGGCCGGAGAGACGGCACTTCACGTTCCAGAACTTCTCAAAGCCGATATCCGCGGCAAATCCTGACTCCGTCACATGATAGTCAAAGAGCTTGAGACCGAGCCTGTCTCCGATGATGGAGGACTGTCCGATCGCGATATTCGCGAAGGGGCCGGCGTGTACCAGGCAGGGCTGATGCTCTACGGTATAGCACAGGGTCGGATTGATCGTGTTCCGCATCCACGCGCACATGGCGCCGGCGACCTCAAGATCTTCCGCCGTGACCGGATTGCCCTTCTTATCATAGGCAAGGACGATGTCTCCGATTCTCTTTCTCAGATCCTGCAGGTCGGTAGCGACCGACAGGATTGCCATCAGTTCGGAGGACACCGCGATGTTTGTACGGGTCATCATGCGATAACCGTCCATCTTCCCCTCTCCCAGACCGATCTCCATCTTCCTGAGGGACTGACAGCAGAAGTCCATGACAAAGTTCCACTGCACCCGCTCCGGATCAATGTCGAGTCTGCGGATGCCGATCTTCTGCAGACGCTCGTCGTCATAATTGCGCTCATGCTGCATTCTGGCATTCAGCGCGACCATACCCAGATTGTGCGCGTTCGTGATATCGTTGATATCCCCTGTCAGGCCAAGGGAGAACTCCGTCATCGGAATCAGGAGCGCGTTGCCGCCGCCGGCAGCGGTTCCCTTCACATTCATGGTCGGCCCGCCAGAAGGCTGGCGCAGGCAGCCGCCTGCATGTTTCCCGAGCTTCCCGAGGCCTTCGATCAGGCCCAGGGATGTCGTGGACTTTCCCTCACCGAGCGGCGTCGGGGTGATCGCAGTCACCTCGATGTACTTTCCGTCCGGCTTATCCTTCAGCCGGTTCATAATCTTTATGAAATCCAGCTTCGGCGTCCTGCCGTAAGGAATGATCTCATCGTCTTCAAGGCCCATCCGGGCAGCGAATTCCTGCACGGACGGAAGGGTCTTCTCTGCCTCCTGGGCAATCTGCCAGTCTTTGTATTGAACCGGATCAAGCATAACTGTACTCTCCATTCTTTTGTGTACAAGCCTGACACCGCCGGGGCTGCCGCGCCCGGGCAGCTTTTCTGCCTACTGATGCGTGCGGCCGGGATATCAGGATTAACAACACCATCTTATACGATCAGCGCCTCAAGATCTTTCTGCCAGAGCGTCACACATGCGTCGCTGGGCATGCGCAGATCGCCTCTCGGACTCACCGCTACAGATCCCGCCTTCGGGCCGTCCGGGACACAGGATCTCTTGTACTGCTGGGAGAAGAATCTCCAGTAGAACTTCCTGAGCCACTTCAAAATCACATCCGCCTCATAGCGCCCCCGGAAGGCTTCCTTCGCGATCCGGAAGATCTTGGAAGGAGTAAACCCGAATCGCAGCACATAATACAGGAAGAAGTCATGAAGCTCATACGGTCCGACCAGGTCCTCTGTCTTCTGCGCGATCTCCCCATCCTTTGGCGGAAGAAGTTCCGGGCTGACCGGCGTGTCCAGGACGTCCTCCAGGACCTTCCTCAGCTTTTCATCCGCGAACGTTTCCGCATAGTACCGCACCAGATGGCGCACCAGCGTCTTCGGCACGGAGCTGTTCACCGCGTACATGGACATATGGTCTCCATTGTAGGTTGCCCACCCGAGCGCCAGCTCCGACAGGTCACCTGTTCCGACTACGATCCCGCCAGTCTGATTCGCCAGATCCATCAGAATCTGCGTCCGCTCACGAGCCTGCGCATTTTCATAGGTGACATCTGTGACGGACGGGTCATGTCCGATGTCCTGAAAGTGCTGCAGTACGCTCTCCCGGATGTTGATCTCCTGCAGGCTGCAGCCGAAGGATTCCGACATTGCGACGGCATTGCGCCAGGTGCGGTCCGTCGTGCCGAAGGCCGGCATGGTGATGGCATGGATTCCCTTCCGGTCCAGATGCAGCATGTCAAATGCCCTGACGGCGACAAGCAGGGCAAGCGTTGAATCCAGCCCTCCCGAGATACCGATCACGACATCTTCTGTATGGATATGATCAAGCCGTTTCTTCAGGCCGAGCGCCTGGATCTGAAAGATCTCCTCACAGCGGCGGTTTTTCTCATTTTCATCGGACGGAACGAATGGTGCCGGATCAAACCTGCGCGCGAGGGAAGTTTCCTTCACATCAAGATCGAATTCTGTCGATATGAATTCAGAGTCCCTCCGGCACGCAAAGGTGGTAATGCGGCGTCTCTCTGAACGGAGACGGTCGACATCGATATCCGCATACGTGATTCCCGTTGTAAACCTTCCGGAATCTGCCAGCAGGCTGCCGTTTTCCGCGATCATCCTCTGTCCGCAGAAAACCAGGTCCTGGGAGGACTCTCCTTCGCCGGCGCTTGCGTAGATGTAAGCTGCCACCAGCCGTGCCGAGGTCATCCGTACCAGATCTCTCCGGTAGGCCGTTTTCCCGGTCACCTCAACAGAGGCAGACAGATTCACGATGACATTGGCACCCGCCAGTACAGCTCTTGTGCTGGGCGGATCCGCAAGCCAGAGATCCTCGCAGATCTCACAGGCGACGCGCAGACCGCCGGGGATTTCATCGCTGCAGCACGAAAAGATCTGATATGCGCCCAGCTTTACCCTCTCCTGGTCAAAGGAAACCAGAATCGGCTCGCCCGGTCCCGGGGTAAAATACCTCTGCTCATAATACTCGCTGTAATTCGGGATCGCCCGCTTGGGAACAAAGCCAAGAAGCGCGCCGTCTGACAGGACAGCCGCGACATTGTACAGGCTGCCTTCCACCTCGAGCGGCAGTCCGACGAAAACCAGGGCGTGAACGCCCAACGAGGCGCGAATTACCTGCCGAAGACCCTCTCTGGCCTCCTGGAGCAGCGTACTCTGCAGAAACAGGTCATTGCAGGTATACGCGGTAAGCACCAGTTCCGGAAACACGATAATCTTCGCCCCGCCTGCTGCTGCTTCCTGAAGAAGGCGGATTACTTCCTCCGTATTGTATGCCACATCAGCGACTCTGACCTGAGGCGTCACGGCTGCAGCCTTAATAAAACCGTCTCTCATCCTCTTTTCCTCCTGGCAGCGCTGGCTTCCCGGGCTGCCGCATGCCGGACATGTACCGCCGACACGTTGCGCTGTAGTCGGAACGCCGACAGCGTTTCTGCGGTCTGCCACGCCAATCATCGGTTACGATTGTTTCACACACTCAAAGTCACCGCTTCTGCTGGAATGCAAGAATCCGCTTCAGGTCTTCCACGTCGAACCGGTACTTCTTCCCGCAGAACTGGCAGCCGACCTCAACCGGCCTGCCTTCGTCAATCATCTCCCTCACGTCCTTTGGTCCGATGGAGATGAGCGCGCGTTCAATCCGCTCTTTTGAGCAGTTGCATGCAAAGGAAACCTCGTGCTTCTCCGAAATCTGAAGGCCAAAGCTTCCAATCAGGCTTTCAAGGATGTCCTCCGGCAGCATCCCCTTCTCCAGCATATCCGTAACGCTGCTGACTTCCGCGATCCTTTTCTCCAGGATGTCAATCACTTCATCGCGCGCGCCCGGCATCAGCTGCAGCAGGAAACCGCCTGCCTGCTTTACGCTCCAGTCACGGTCCACCAGCACGCCAAGTCCGACGGAACTTGGAATCTGCTCTGACTCCGCAAAATAAAGCGTCAGATCCTCCGCAATCTCCCCGCTTGGCATCTGAATGGTGCCGACATAAGGTTCCTTCAGGCCGATGTCTCGAATCACGGTAAGGGTTCCGGAACCGATCGCGCCGGAAACGTCCAGCTTTCCGTTTGGCTTCAGCGGAATCTGCACATGCGGATTGTTCACATATCCCTTTGCGTGATAATGAGAGTCCGCCGTGACGGTAATGCCGCCGGCAGGACCGTCCGATCTGATCTGTAGTGTGACAAGCGCCTTGTCCTCCTTCAGCATGCTTCCGAACATGATCCCCCCGGTGAGGAGTCTTCCAAGCGCTGCCGTACAGACCGGCGTCGTGTCATGCGCACACCTTGCATCCTCCACCATCTGCCTGGTGGTAGATGCGAACGCCCGGATCGTATCGTCCGCCGCAGTTGCCCTGATGATATAGTCCTGCATCATTCTGTCCTTCCGAATCCAGGTCTTTTCCTCTGTCTAAATGGATCAACTATACCGTATCGATTCTGCTTTCTGTCTTTTCCCCTCCGCCCGGCCGGTATCAATCAAGAACGCCGCACCGCGCTCGGCGCGAAGTGACTGCCTCTGAGCGCTGCTGCGATCCGTCAGAAAAGCCCCAGCAGCGAAGTCAGCAGTCCTCCAATGACGCCGGCAGCATACAGGATCGCAATGATCTTCGCGCTTTCTCTTCTGCTTCGGTTGGAGCGGAACAGCACCAGGATTCCGACACCGGCTCCGACCAGCAGTCCGGACATCATGGCACCGGCACTCATGGCGCCATCCAGATACATGGTCGTAAGCGCGACCGACGCGGCGCAGTTCGGGATCAGCCCGATCAGGCCCGCCAGAACTTCACCGATCACCGGCTGGTTGAATACCAGGTTTTCCAGGTTCTCCGTCCCAATCAGTTCAAGGAGCAGGTTCAGCGCCACCGAAATAATCAGGATATACAGGGCAATGCTGAGCGTATGCTTCACCGCGGAACTCAGGATTCCCTTCTCGCAGTCACAGTGCTCCGCCTCGCAGATTCCGTGAATACCGGCACCGATCTTTCTCACATTCAGGCTGCGGAACAGATAATCGACCACGAACCCGGCTATGATTCCATAGACAGCCTTCATGGCTATGATCTGAATGATCAGGCGGATATCCACCTTGCTGGAGAGGAAGATCGGCAGCATCTCATCTGACGTTGACAGAAAAACCGCGATCAAGGTTCCGACCGTAATCACACGCCCTGCATACAGGCTCGCGGCAGCAGCAGAGAACCCGCACTGCGGAAATGCACCGAGCAGGCCGCCTGCCAGGGGGCCGAGCCGGTCCGCCCTGCGGATCGCGGCTCTGGTCTTGTCACTCGTGCGATGCTCAATATACTCCATCACCAGATAGGTGAGGAAGAGAAACGGAACCAGTCTTGCCGTATCCTTGGCTCCATCGAGTATCGCTTCCCATATCTGCATAATGCCTGTGTGAACCTCCCTGTCCGGCTTTCTTTACATCAGCGGATACTTCTTTGTAATATCCGCAACAATCCTGCGGCACTCTTCCGCCCTTGCGTCTCCTTCGAGAATCACGGAAGCGATCACCTCAGCCACCTGGTCAAAGTCGTCTTCCTTCAGACCGCGGGTAGTCGCCGCCGGTGTCCCGAGCCTGAGTCCGCTGGTAACAAACGGAGATCTCGGATCTCTCGGAATGGTATTCTTGTTTGCTGTAATACCGACAGCGTCAAGGGCTTCCTCGACTTCGGCACCGGTCTTCCCGGAAGCGGTCAGATCCACCAGCATCAGATGATTATCGGTTCCCCCCGATACAATGTCGACGCCTCTTTTCATCAGTCCGCTGCAGAGTGCTGCCGCGTTCTTTACGATCTGTTCGCAGTATTCCTTAAAGGAAGGCTGCAGCGCCTCCAGGAAGCAGACTGCCTTCGCCGCGATGACATGCTCGAGCGGTCCTCCCTGGGTTCCCGGGAATACCGCCTTATTGAGCTTATGCTCCTTGCCGAATTCCGCGCTGGACAGAATCATGCCTCCGCGCGGTCCGCGCAGTGTCTTGTGCGTCGTCGTTGTCACGACGTGCGCGTAGGGGAAGGGACTCGGATGAACACCGGTGGCAACCAGACCCGCGATATGGGCGATATCCGCCATCAGGTACGCGCCGGCCGCATCCGCGATCTCCCGGAATCTCTTGAAATCGATCGTCCTTGCGTACGCGCTGGCACCGCAGATGATCAGCTTCGGTCTGCACTCCTTCGCGATGCGCTCCACTTCATCGTAATCGATAAACCCCTCCCTGGTAACTCCGTATGGAACATAGTTGAAGTACAGGCCGGAGAAGTTGACCGGGCTTCCATGGGAGATATGTCCTCCCTCCGACAGATTCATGCCCATGAAGGTATCGCCGGGCTGAAGCAGTGCCAGCTCAACCGCCATGTTGGCCTGGGCGCCGGAATGCGGCTGGACGTTGGCCCAGGTACAGCCAAACAGACGCTTTGCTCTCTCTCTTGCCAGATTCTCAACCTCGTCCACGATGCTGCAGCCGCCATAGTAACGGTGTCCCGGAAGGCCTTCCGCATACTTGTTTGTCAGCGGGCTCCCCATCGCTGCCATCACGGCATGCGAAACCCAGTTTTCCGACGCGATCAGCTCGATATGGCTGTTCTGCCTGGAAACTTCTGCCTCGATCGCGGCCGCAATCTCCGGATCCTCTCTGCGCACCTCTTCAATTGAGTACATAAACGTCTGCTCTCCTTTCATGAATACCATTCTGCCCATATGTTCGGTCTGCCGCGCGCCGGTTGCCGGCAGGCAGCATCACCCACCCGAGAATCATATCGGATTCGCTATGACGCGTCAAGGCAGTGAAGCAGAAACAGGACATTTTCCCGGATTCGGAACCAGGCCGGAATCGCCCCGGACAATTACGATACAAACGCTGACACTGCAATCGCAGTCAGGTTCGCACTCATATGGCAGAGAACCGGTTCCTCCATACGGCCTGACTGCGTACGCAGCGCCTGCAGGATCAACCCGGCCGGAAATGCGTACAGCATCTGGATGACATTGCCATGCCAGAGGGCAAACAATGCAGAAACGGCAAAGGCGGCGAATCTGTCCGGCATTACTTTGCGGGTCAGGTTAAACAAAAACCAGCGAAACAGCATCTCCTCCAGAAGAGGACTGACCAGTCCGTATAATACGATCTGTATGGTCAATGGCTGCGCGAACAGCTTTCCGGACACAGTGTCCGGAAACAATCGTTCCAGGTGAAGTGCCCCGCTGAGCGCGCCCCAGATGAGTGACATCGCCGCGCCGATGCATACTGCGCGCAGCAAAGAAGCCGCTCTGCCTGACCGGCTTTCCTTGCCTTTATAAGATTCTCTTTCTTCCCCTCTTCTCATCTCGCATTCATTTTATCCCTGCAGGAAGCGAATGTCGAGCGATGCTGTCTTTGCCCGGCCTGCCGGACTCAACGCAGGTGCGTCCTTTGCCCGGACACACGCCTTTTCCGGTACCAGAAAACGCCTCCTGACAGTCCCAACGCAGCTGCGGTCAGCGCGATTCCGGCCATAACGCCCCAGCCTGTTCCTGCCCTCCGGCTGCCGGTGTACGCCCCTTCGATCACCTGTACCGTCTGTTCACCGGACGGTGCATTGCGCCGTTCCTCCCTCAGAGATGCCCGATAGAGGTTTTTCACGGTTCCGGACGCAGCCTTTGCATTCTTCCTGTGAAGCAGCCCGTTCCCTGTCAGACGTTTCCAGAGATTGTTCAGGCCTTTCCGAAGCATTTCCATCTGCTGCGCGCTGAGCCTTTCCCTGCGATACGCCTGCGCGCTCTCCGGATCGTCCGATGATATATAAACCGGGATCTCCGACGTCCAGCGCTCATTTCCTGCCTTGTCGCCGGCATACACCTGGACGGTCTGCCAGGCTTTCTTCTCAGAAAGAGGAATCTTCAGGATCTCCCCCGCGTCAGAAGATTGCTCCCGTCTGACCCCGGATGCTTTCTCTGTGTCCACATAGACCTCCGTCTTTTCGAGTGCCTGATTGTCCCGCACTTCCACGACAGCTGTCATTTTCTTCTCTTTATACCGGCCTTCCGGTCTGATCCCGGAAACCAGGCACTCCGGCGCAGCCGTGTCGATCGCGAACCGTACAGGCAGTCTCTGGGCGATGCTGTCGGAAGAATTCCCGGCGCTGTCCGTCGTCAGAAGCATCACTTCATAAGTACCGTCTTTCAAGAACCGGCTTGCCGGAACCGTATAAGAATACCGCGACACTCCTTTTCCGTCTTTCTTTTCTTCCGTTTCGATTCCGGCCCCCGGCCGCAGTTCTTCCAGCTTCCCTGCTGTCCGGAGAAGAACGCGCGCGTCTCCCACCTGATCCAGATTTGTCTCGAGAAATGTCACGTCGAACGGTTTGATGTGATAAAACTTCTTCAGGTTCTGAGCGGTCTGCGCCGCCAGACTATAGCTCGATCCGTACCGGTTTACAGAGAAAGAGATCTGTTTCCGGGCATGATTCCCCGCCCGGTCAGATGCCGTCACACTCAGGTGATAGACTGCGTCTGCATCCTTCTGCCGTGGAAAATCTGCAAATGACAGGACCGCTTCCTCCGGCGAGTCCTCGCTCAATGTGTAATCCGGAATCATTCCTCCGAAATCTGCCTTCATCTCTGCCTTCAAAGAACCGGGCAGATAGGATGGGTCTTTGCAGTATATATGAATACGGACTGCGGAGGCATTCGCGCTTCCATTTTCCACACCGGCAATCTTAAGATCAGGAATCGAATCATCGATCGCTACCGTCTGGCTTTGCGTCAGACTGGTATTCCCGACCTGATCAGTAACCTCCGCTTCCACTGCATAGATTCCCTGTCCGCTCAGAAGCACGTCTGTATCCTGCCCGGCTGTTCTCCATTCCGACATACTCGAAAGCTTCGGTGTCCCCTGGAGAAATGCGCCCACTGTGTCCGTGTTCAGCGTCCCTGACAGGATGCGGTAACGGATCCTGGACAGTCCGCTGACTGTATCCTCGGGAACTTTGATCGCAGCATAGGCAGTGGAGGAAGAAAACAATGAACCCCCTGAGGAGAATGCACCTGATACCTTGATATCAGCCTCCGGCGCACTGCCGTCCACACGGCAGAAGATGGTCTCTGTCTCAGAATCTGCCGCAAGAGATCCGTCTGAATTCCTTTGTTCCAGCCGGAACGTAAACGTACTGTCGCTGGTGATGTCCGTGAATTTAGCCCCGGTATTGTATCCCTGTCCGGAAAGGGGGATTGCGCTCAGGCTGGTTCCGGATCTCACTATCACCGTTCCGTCACTGTCAATCCGATACGCACCCTTTTCTCCCAGCAGTTCATACGTCGTATTCCGCAAAGCAGGCGCCCTCTCAATCGTGACCGTCCCGCCGCGAAGACGCGTGTCTTTCGGATCCGAGCAGAAAACATAGTTCTCGGTCGGATTCCCCGTAACTTTCCCCTTTGCGTCTTTCTTCAGGCACAGTGCATGCGCGTATTCCCGGGCTTTCTGTGTACCGGCAGATGCTCCCCTGGCTTTGTCATAGACCGGACTCCACTGATTCAGTATCTCCTTATCCACCATAATCTCCGGCGGCTCGAAGCCGGACGGTATGATCTCATTGCCGGAAGCATCCAGGACAAAGCCGCTTACTTTGACAGCCGGATCCTCCCTGAACCGGATGTGCTTCAGGTCTGCAGGATCCCCGTACCGCTTTGTCCCATCCGGAATCGTGACACGAAGGACAGCCTTCTGGACTTTCACCTTTAGATCAGGATGGATCGTCGCTTCATCCAGCTTTACATGCTCCGGGTATGATGTCTGCAGGCTGAAGCTGCATATGACCTTCTGTTCTCCCGCGTCTGCCCCCTCCAGATGCGCGCTGCAGGAAACCTGATAAGACGGTACTTCTTCGTCGGGCGCGCTGTCCTCTTCGCCCCCGTCCGCGCTTTCCTTTTCTTCCCGGATCCTGTCGATCTGTGTGCGAAAGATGATCTCAATCCTGTCTGTACCGTCATAGATTCTCCCGTCGTCCGGAAGCTTTACCGCGGCGTCTGTAATTCTGACCAGATACTGTCCCTGCGGCCACTGCGGTTTCTGCGTTTCGGATTCAGGGCTCTCACCGCCTTCTGATGATGATTCCTGTGTTTCCGACTCTGATGCAGATTCACTCTCCGACGAGGATTCCTGTATCCCGGATTCCGTCGTTTGTTCACTCTCTGACGAAGACTCCTGCTCCCAACCCGAAGGGGACGTTTCCTGTGTTCCGGATTCTGAAGAATTCCCGGCTTGCGGCGGATTGCCGTTCTCTCCTTCCGATGGATGCTCCGGCTCCTGCGCACCGTCTGTCTGGTCTGAGGACGATGGTCCTTTCTCTGAAGATGCCTCACTTCCGGACGCTGGCAGTGTCTCAGAAGGCAGTGTCTCTTCCGCCTGCGCCTTTACCTCTTTTGCTGCCTCCGTGCTTCTGCCGGTCACCGGCTCTGTCTCCACGGCCGCTGATGGCTGCCGCCAGCTGACGCTGACCGACAAAGCCATGGCAAACACAGCTGTACACCTCAGAAATCCCATCCTCGTCCACTTCATATGCAAAATCCCTCCTCCCTTTCTTCCTGTCAGAATTCTGTCTGTCCCGGTTTCTGCTCCTCTTCCTGATGCTCCACGGCCTGTATGGCAGCCGCGGAGGCTTCCCTGATCTCCTCCAGCAGTCCCCGGCACACCTCCTGCCGGGCAGGAGGTACTTCCACTTCCGTACATCCTTCCAGAAGTTCCCGGATCCGCCTGTTTATCTGTCTGCTGTCAATCCCCGACCGCATAAGGTCCCCTGACAGAAATGTGATCGTGCGCAGCGCTTCCAGACTCAGTTTCATCTGCATCAGCGGATCCTCCTGCAGAAAGGCCTTGTCTTCTGAAAGAATCTCTCCCAGATCTTCCCAGTATTCCTGCGCGTTCCAGGGCGCGTCCTCCCCGGAAGGCGAATTGATCTTCTCCCAAACAGCGCCAAGCCTGAGATACCGTTCCGCTTTTTCCCGGTCCTCAGCCACAGCTTTCAGGCTGTCCGCCTTCTCCACAGGCAAAGTCTCACCCTTCTGTCCTGCTGCCTTCCGGGAATACTCCTTTGCGCTTCCGGCTTCTGCCTCCCTGGCTGCCTCAGCCGCTTTCTCAAACCAGCCCATGGCAATTCTCCTGCTGTCCTCGCGGGGGCTGCAGTACCAGTAGGACAGACCGATCTGCAGCGCTGCCCTGGCATACGCCTCCCCATTCTTCCTCAGCAGTTCCTCATAAGTCTGGTCGGATCCCGGTCTGACTGCATGCAGCGTTTCCCTGAGAAAGGTTTCCTCCTCTTCAGAAAAGATGCCGTCCTGTCCGGCTTCATCCAGATACTTCAGGTACGCTTCGCTTCTTCCCGGATCCAGAAAGATCGCCTTCTGGTAGTACGCCCTGCCTTCCTCTTCGCTCACGACACCGGCTTCCCGCACCAGCTTTTCATAGTCCCAGGATTCATCCGCCGACAGGTCTAATGTGGAAGGAAGAATCCGGAGGCACAGGGCGGCAGCAGGCAGCGCCATTGCCAGGGCGCCGAGAATGTGTACTCTCCCACGCTCCCTTCCTTCTTTCTTCCGGATTCTGACAAGTTCCCTCCTCAGGGCATCCGCGCTTTGAAAACGCTCTGACGGATCAGCCCGCAGGCAGCGCCGGATCAGGTCTGACATCTGCGGCGGACAATTCGGCACACACCCTTCGTCTGTCACAGGGTTCCATGTTTTTCCCGCGAGCAGCCGGTAGAGCGTAGCGCCAAGCGCATAGAGATCCGTCCGGACGTCCGGCTTTGTGTCCTTGCGGTACTGCTCCGGCGCGGCATATCCGTCTGTCCCCATCCGCTTCATCTGCTCCTTTTCCTTCCAGGCAGAGCCAAAATCCACTAGCTTGATCAGACCGTCCGGCCTGCGGATCAGATTCGAAGGCTTGATGTCCAGATGGCAGACCGGCTTCTCCCGGCTTTCCAGATAACAAAGCGTTTCCGTCACCTGTTCTGCCGTATCCCTGACCTCTTCATAGGAAAGCACCTTCCCGCCCCTGATCCGGTCCTCCAGGGAGACGCCCCTGACATGCTCCATGACCAGACAGACAGAGTCGGAAGTCCTCAGAACATCAATGATCTGCGGCAGGTGCCTCATCTTCAGGCTCTTCATCATCTGCAGTTCATGGCAGCAATCTTCCCTGTCCGTACCCTGCTGCAGACGGATCTCTTTGATCGCCCAGAACATCTCGGTCTGAAGATGAATCGCAAGGTATACACTTCCCTCTCCGCCTTTCCCAAGCTGTCTGACCAGCCTGTACTTTCCGGCCAGGATCTCTCCTTCCCGCATCTGAAATCTCCTCATCTACATACATAACCAGTGTCTGGCACCTTACAGCTCAGAATGCTGCGCATTCTTCGCTGCAGGCGGCCTGAGGAACTGCGCTCCTTGGCCTGCGTTTGAGTCCGCACCTTACACCTCAGAATGCTGCGCATTCTTCGCTGCAGGCGGCCTGAGGAGCTGCGCTCCTTGGCCGCCCCATGGGAAGGATCGAATCTGTCTGGCAAACTTTGTTTGCCGTCCAGATTCGATCCTTTCCATGGGGTGCTGGACGAAAACAAAAAGAGACCCACGTGATGTGAGTCTCTTTAATCCTGATTGTATGATGTTTTTCTCTCCGGAGCAATTGACGCCTTCGCCAAAAATCACGTCCCTGGTTTGGGAGATTCTCCGTTATTCCATGCAGTCACTCATGCAAATGTTGCAAACGGATTCTCGAGGTCGATCAAACCGGGATCCACCATGTTTGACGCCACCGGATCATCGGACAGCTCGCCCGGATCATCAGATGCAGAAGCGATTCCGGAGTCCGGGGCACCGGGCCGGCTGCTGCCGGCCGGGGACAGTCCCTCAGCGAGATAAAGATCCAGGCTGGTATAGCGCTTTGCCTCGTTCGTGTTATCGATCATCCCGTTCATAACGGCCGGATCGCCGATCAGCACCACCATCTGCTTTGCCCTGGTGACGGCTGTATACAGAAGGTTCCGGTTCATCAGCATCCGCGGTCCCGGATAGAGCGGCATCACGACTGCCGGATATTCGCTTCCCTGCGCCTTATGGATCGTCACCGCATAGCACAGCTCCAGCTGATCCAGTTCTCCGAATTCATATTCCACCATCCGGCTCTCATCAAACTCGACGGAAACCGTCTCCGAGAACCGGTCTATCCTGCGGAGGATTCCCATATCTCCGTTAAAGACGCCCTGGCCGGTCTGAAGCACCGCGCCGTGCCTTCCGCGTCTGGTCCATTCCACCTGATAATTGTTGCGAATCTGCATGACCCGGTCACCTTCCCTAAACAGGGTGTCCCCGCGGCTGTGCTCTTCCTTCTCCGGGGAGGCTGGGTTCAGGTATGTCTGCATGATCCGGTTGATGTTGGAAACACCCAGCACCCCCTTCTTCATAGGTGCCATAATCTGAATCTCGGAGCCCGGCACATGCAGGTAACGGGGCAGGTTGTCCTGCACCAGCTTGATCATGATGCCGAGAATCTTTCCGGGATCCGTCTCACGGATCAGAAAGAAGTCCGCGCTTTTGTTGCTGATGACAGGATGCTCTCCATGGTTGATCTTATGCGCATTTACCACGATATCGCTCTGAAGCGCCTGACGGAAGATACGGCTGAGTGTGACGGTAGGAATCTTTCCCGACGCGATCAGGTCGCTCAGCACACGGCCCGGACCTACACTCGGAAGCTGGTCAGCGTCTCCCACCATAATCAGGCGGGTGCCCGGGACAACCGCGCTGAGCAGGGACTGAAACAGGTACAGATCCACCATGGACATCTCATCGATGATGATCACGTCGGTTTCCAGCGGATCATCGCCGTTCTTATTGAAAAAGAAAACATCCTCCGGGTCTCCGTTCACCTCCAGCAGCCTGTGAATCGTCCGTGCCTCTCTCCCGGTGGCTTCCTTCATTCTCTTGGCCGCTCTTCCGGTCGGCGCGGCCAGTTCAATGCTCAAGCCTTCCTCCTCGAATACCCGGATCATGGTATTGATGGTGGTCGTTTTTCCTGTTCCCGGGCCTCCCGTGAGGATGAACAGCGTGCTTCTGAGCGCCTCAATCACAGCCTCCATCTGGTATTCGTCCAGCTCGACGCCGGATCCGGAAGCTGCTCTGACCGCCTTCTGACGGGCTTCCTCAACCGTGTAATCTGTCTGCAGATTTCTTTCCATCAGCATACGGGCCGTACGCAGCTGTGTGTAGTAAGCCATGGCGCTGTAGACCCTGCTCTCCCCCTCTTCCGTCCGAAGAATCACCTTCTTCTCCACGGCAAGATCGAGAATGCCCGCGCCGACCGGATCCTGAATTCCCTCGAGCGCCTTGGGAACCTGGGCGTCCTCATAGAAGGAAGCCGCCTCATCGGTCAGGCCAAGCAGATTCCGGGTTCTCCTGATCAGCTCATCCTTTGGCAGATACAAACTCCCCTCACCGGCCGCCAGCTCCAGCGCGTACAGAATCGCGCTGCACACACGGAACCGCGAGTCCACCGGAATTCCCGACTGTGCCGCGATCTCATCCGCGGTCTGGAATCCGATTCCCTTCACCTCGTCCGCGAGCCGGTATGGATTCTCCCGCAGAATCGCGTAGATGTCCGGGCCGTACTGCTTCCAGATCTTCAAAGCAAGCGTATTGGAAATATGATACTTCGCAAGAAAGAGAAGACCGTCTCTCAGGTCCCTCTTCTCATACAGCTGCTGCGCGATTTCCCGGGCCTTCTTTTTGGAGATGCCCTTGACCTCCGCCAGCCGCTCCGGCTCCTCGTCGATGATCCGGAAGGTATCCTTTCCGAATGCCTTGACGATCCGGTGCGCCAGCGCCTCCCTGACGCCGGAGATCATACCTGAACCCAGATAGCGTTCGATCGCCGCCGTATCCTCCGGACGCTGGATGACAAAAGCGGAGATCTTAAACTGATCTCCGTAGATGTGATGCGTTGTCCAGGTTCCGGTCAGCTCCAGCAGCTCACCCTCCCCCACGTCCGGCAAAGATCCTACTGCTGTAAACTCACTGTCCAGGCCCTTCTTCTCCCGCTCCGGATCCGACAGGGTCAGTACCGTATACCCGTTCTGGTCATTCCTGTATGTAATATGCTCGATATATCCTTTGACTGTTTCCATGGCAGTTATATGGCCTCATAGTCCGATGCCAGAATATCTACTGTCACTCCAGGGCCAGCTCCGCGTACCGCCCTGTTCCGATCGCCACCGCACAGAGCGGATCGTCCGCTGTTACAACATTCACGCCTGTCCGTGCTTCCAGAAGCTCCTCCAGACCGTCGATCATGCTTCCACCGCCTACCAGGACGATGCCCCGGCTCACGACATCAGAGGCCAGTTCAGGCGGTGTCTTCTCCAGGACACTGTGGACTGCCTCAACGACCCTGCCTGTGAGTTCTCTGCATGCAAGCCTGCAGTCTTCCGAGCTGATGCGGACTTTCTTGGGAAGCCCGGTCTCTATGTCTCTGCCGATAAACTCCAGGAATCTTTCCTCCGGGCGCTCATAGACCGTTCCGACTTGGATCTTGATCTCTTCGGCGGCTGCTCTTTCGATCACAACGCCGAACTGGTTTCTGACATAACGGATGATCGCCTCATCATAGTCATTTCCGCCCACCTTGACGCGTGTACTGACCACAATCCCGTCCATGGAGAGGATCGCGACGTTCGTGCTCCCGCCGCCGATGTCAACGATCATGTTGCCGCACGGTTTCGAGAAATCGATTCCTGCCCCGATGGCGGCCGCGATCGGTTCCTCCACCATATGGACGTCCCTGGCGCCGGCCTGGTAAGCGGCGTCCTCCACCGCATGCCGTTCCACCTGCGTCAGGCCCACGGGAATACAGATGCAGACCCTGGGCTTCCGGAAAGACAGTCTGCCGACCGCCTTCTGTATGAAGTAGCGGAGCATCTGCTCCGTGACCACATAGTCCGCAATGATTCCATTTTCCAGAGGCTCGATCTGGGTCAGGTTTCCGGGCGCGCGGGACAGCTGGATCCGTGCCTCCTCACCGATGGCCCGGATCTTATCCTCGTCTCTGTCATAGGCGGCGACGGACGGTTCCTTCAGAACGACACCTCTGCCGCGCACATAGACCAGAATGCTGGTTGTGCCAAGATCAATTCCTACATCTGTTACTGCCATAGTTTCGAATCCTTCCGTATGATGATGATCAGAACCGCAGCCACTGCCGCAAGGGAGGCGGCAAGTACCTGGGAAACCGCGACCTGCGTCCCCGGTATGAGAAGCTGGTCAGTCCGAAGTCCTTCAATCCAGAATCTCCCGATCCCGTAGAGCAGGAGATACCAGAGAAAGATCTCGCCGTCCCTGCGTTTCGTTCCCTTGAGGGTCATCACCAGTAAAATGATCAGGACCCCCAGGTTCCACAGGGATTCGTACAGAAAGGTCGGGTGGACCTGTATATAGACTGTGCCGTCGATGGTCTGCTGGTGTTCGCGCATCAGAGCCGTCACCTCATCCGCGCGGACATCACTGACAGGAAGCCGCATGGCGAACAGATTGTCGGTGTATTCGCCGAAGGCTTCCCTGTTGAAGAAGTTTCCCCATCTCCCGATGATCTGTCCTGTGACCATGCCGGTACAGGCGGTGTCCAGTACCAGCGGTATGCGCAGATGCTTTCTGTGACAGTAAATCAGGACTGCTGCCACGGCACCGATCAGGGAGCCGAACAGCGCGAGCCCTCCGCCTCTGAAGTCCAGAATCTCTCCCGGATGGAGGCGGTAATAATCCCAGCTGAAGACAACGTAGTACGTCCGGGCGCCAAGAAGCCCGAGCACAATGCCCAGCAGGGCAATGTTCGTATAGTCCTCCGGATCCTGTTCTGTCTTCTTCGCGACCCAGGAGGCCATAAAAAGGCCCGACAGGATGCCAAGCGCCATCGTGATCCCGTACACTGCCACCGGAAAGGAGAAGATATGAATCGTCTGGATGACATGATTCAGATGGATCCCCAAATGGGGAAATTCGATCGATGACATCGCTTATCCCTTCTCAGACATTGAACCGGAACAGGATGACATCACCGTCCTGCACCACGTACTCTTTGCCCTCCAGGCGGACAATCCCTTTCTCACGGGCGGCGCCGAGGGAGCCGCAGTCAAGAAGATCCTTATAGTTGACCACCTCTGCCCGGATAAAGCCCCGCTCAAAGTCTGTGTGGATCTTGCCCGCCGCCTGCGGTGCCTTTGTTCCCTTTTTGATGGTCCAGGCCCTGGTTTCCTTCTCGCCCGCGGTCAGGAAGCTCATCAGGCCCAGCAGGCTGTAGCTTGCGCGGATCAGCTTGTCGAGTCCGGATTCCGTCAGTCCCAGATCCTCCAGGAACATCTGCCGCTCTTCCTCGTCCAGCTCGGAGATCTCCTCCTCGATCTGCGCGCAGACCACAAACACCTCTGATCCGGTTTCCTCGGCATGCGCGCGGACTGCCTGTACATGAGGATTCTTCGCCCCGTCATCCGCCGCGTCGTCCTCGGCCACATTGGCGGCAAAGATCACCGGCTTCGCGGTCAGCAGATTGTACTCCGCGAACCAGGTTTCTTCATTCTCATTCTTTCGTTCGAAGGAAGATGCCTTCTTCCCATCCTCAAGATGCGCCCGCAGCTTCTGCAGCATGGCAAGCTCCGCGGCAGCATCCTTGTCATTTCTCGCGGACCGGCCCACTCTGCTCAGCCTGCGCTCCAGCACTTCAAGATCAGCGAAGATCAGCTCCAGGTCGATCGTCTCGATATCCCGGACCGGATCGATGCTGCCGTCCACATGAACGACATTCGCGTCCTCGAAACAACGCACCACATGCACCAGCGCGTCGCACTCACGCACATTGGCAAGGAACTGGTTGCCGAGTCCCTCTCCCTTCGAGGCGCCCTTCACCAGGCCGGCGATGTCCACGAACTCGATCACGGCAGGCGTGACCTTCTTCGACTGGTACATATCCCCCAGAAGCTTCAGCCGCTCGTCCGGAACCGCCACCACGCCCACGTTCGGGTCGATGGTGCAGAACGGATAATTCGCCGACTCAGCGCCGGCCTTTGTCAGGGAGTTGAACAGGGTACTCTTGCCGACATTCGGCAGTCCCAGGATGCCTAATTTCATTGTTATTGCCCGCCTTTCGTAAACGCCAGAAATCATCTGGCCTGATTTAACCGGATTCTTACTTTACCACAATCGTTCCGGATTCTCCACTGCTTTGCAGTGCCATCGTCCGCGTACAGTCAGTATTCCTTCGGGACCTGGTCCACACCGCACTGCAGCCGGAACGTCTCCAGCTCCTGCTGGCTGCGGATCACGGAATATTCCCGGAAATGCCCACTCCTGCGATCCTTGAATCCCGCGACCTGCTCTCCGTTGCAGATGCTGCAGCGAAGAACCGGAACCTCATTCTCTTTGTCATATTCCGGTTTTGGCTGTGTCTTTTCTTTTCTGGAAAACAAGCTTCTCATAGACTGTCCCTCGATTCCACCATAAGCAGTCTTCCGCTCCGGAACGAGACCTCCGCGCACTCCGATTCGATCTGATTGGATATGGCAAGTGTTCCCGCAGAAGTGATCACCGCGTCCATCAGCGGAAAATGAAATCCTGTCAGGGTGACTCCATGCACATCTTCTCCCCACGCAAAGAAGGACACGTATTTCCCCCATTGCTCACTCTTGCGAATATGGAAGCTCCGGTTGTGTATGGAGATCCGGTTGTGCGATTCCAGAATCCGGCCGAAGACGCCACGGTCCAGCAGCAGGGCCAGGACCTGCACGCAGCCCAGCGTGTGGTCAAAGCGGCCGCCCGTTGCCCCGAGAAAATCAATCTTCTTACAGCCCAGGTCCGCCGCCCTGCGCGCGGCGATCTCCGTGTCCGTATAATCCTTCTCCCAGGCATACTTGCGTGACTGCACCGTCGGGTGGGCGCGCAGATACTGCTCCACATACGCCTCCTTGGCAGAGTCAAAGTCTCCGACCACCCAGTCCGGAACGATCCCGTGACGTTCCAGAAAGAGAAGCCCGCGGTCTGCCGCGATCAGAAGCGGCATGTCCTTCTCCGGCTTCTCAGCCTGCTCAGACAGAAACCGGAGGGCAAAATCATCTTCGATCCTGCCCCCCGCTATGACGATCGCATGCTCTCTCATCTTTCCTCACCTTTGCTGTTGGTAAAATGCGCCGTAAGCTTCCGGTAGTTTCCGCGGATGTCCGCGCCGAACACGGCGGAGCCCGCAACAATCACATTGGCACCGGCATCCAGGACAAGATCAATCGTCTCATCATGAATACCGCCGTCCACCTCAATCCATGTGGAAAGCCCTCTCTCATCGAGCCTGAGACGAAGCTGCCGGATCTTGTCCAGCGTGGCAGGGATCAGCTTCTGTCCGCCAAACCCCGGATTCACCGTCATCAGGAGAATCATGTCTGCCTTGTCATACACATAGTCCAGCACGCTCAGCGGGGTTGCAGGATTCAGCGCGACACCGGTCTTCAGACCCTTATCATGGATCTGGTCCAGCACCCGGTCCAGATGGCCGCAGGCTTCCGCGTGTACCGTAATCCCGTCAGCGCCTGCTTTGGCAAAATCGTCGATATAGCGCCCCGGATCCTGTACCATCAGATGTGCGTCATAAAACATATCCGTCAGCGGGCGGATCGAGGCAAGAACCGGCATCCCGAAGGAAATGCTCGGGACAAACCATCCATCCATCACGTCAAAGTGCAGAATCTTCGCGCCGCACTCCTTTACAGCCAGAATATCATCCCCCAAATGTTTGAAATCAGCGGAAAGAATCGACGGTGCCAGATAGTATTCCATCCTGTTTCCTCCTCTTCTCGTGACAGTTCACAGATGTCTCAGTATCTGCGCCGGGCTGACACCTCCTCCACCAGCTGCAGATAGCTTTCATAACGCTGCGGATGGATCTTTCCTTCCCGGACTGCCTTCTTCACACCGCAGTCCGGCTCCTGCATGTGCATGCAGCCCTGGAACCGGCATTCCGGCTCATATTCCTCAAACTCCGGATAGAAAGCCTTGATGTCTTCCCTCTCCAGATCCCGCAGCTCCAGGCTTGAGAAGCCGGGCGTATCGAAAAAGAAGGTATCGTCTCCCGCCGCGAACAGTTCCGCGTGCCGGGTTGTCTGCTTCCCCCGCTCCGTGCGGACCGAAACGGATCCAACCTCCATCCCGGCTGAGGGGCACAGATAATTCGTCAGGGAGCTCTTGCCAACACCGCTCGGTCCCGCCAGAACCGTTGTCTTTCCTCTCATCAGATCCCGGATCTGCTCCATGCCCTCTTCTCTGAGCACACTGACCGCAAGTACACGGCAGTCGCTGCGGCTGTATATCTCCAGAAGCCTGGAGCGGTTCTCGCCGCTTGCAAGATCGCTCTTGTTGAAGCAGATCACGACCGGAATCTGCTGCCGTCTCATCTCGATCAGGAACCGGTCCAGCAGCTGGATATTCGGCTCCGGACTCGTAAACGCGAACAGGACCAGCGCCTGGTCCACATTCGCGACCGGTGGGCGGATCAGCTGGTTGCGCCGCGGCAGGATCGTCTCGACATAGCCCTCTACATCCTGCGCCTTCGTCAGCCGGAACGTGCAGTCATCCCCGACAAGTGGCTTGAAGCTGTTCTTCCGGAACACCCCTCTCGCCCTGCACTGCCAGGTTCTGCCGTCTTCCCTGCACCAGACAAAGTAGAAGCCGCCGACCGCCCGTATGATTTTCCCGGTTCTGTCACTGCTCATAGAATTCGATTCCGTCATACCGGGTTGTCGACAGGATATTCCCGTTTCCATCCATCAGGTACACAAACGCAGTGCCGCTGGAAACGCCGGCCGCGCCTTCCACGTTCAGAAGATACGGGAAGTCGGTCACGCCCTCGAAAACAGTCGTCTCATTCCCATTCTGGGACAGGGTGACGCGGACCGGGCTTCCCTGCGCGAATCCGGAAGGTGCCTGCAGCTGCGCATAGCACATCCAGCTGCTGTCCGTATCCTGGCCCGAAGGTGTATTGTTCTGGTCCGGATTGATCACGATCGCATTCTCCGGTCCGGTGGACACGGTGATCGTGATGGAAGAACCGGTCTGCACACTCTTGCCCGCAGGCTGATCCTGCCGGATCACCAGATTCTGCGCGACCGTATCGCTCGGCTCATTTGCCACATAGACATAGAGGCCGGAATTGGTCAGCATCGTCACAGCGTCATCTTTGTACTTGCCCACGGTGTCCGGGACGGTCACAGACTGGGTGTCCTGTCCCTGGCTGATATACAAAGAGACAGTATCTCCTGCGTGCACGGTGGACCCTGCGCCCGGATTCGTCGTGATGACATGTCCTGCCTTCACCGTATCACTGTAGCGGGTATTGTCCACCGAGACCAGAAGTCCCATGCTTGTGATTGCCTGCTCCGCGTCTGCCTGTTCCTTGTCTGTCAGGTCCGGAACCGTCAGGGCGCTGGCCGCTCCTGTCGAAATCTGGTAGCCGATCCGTGTGTTCTTTGCCACAGTCGTTCCCGCAGCCGTATCCTGCGAGGCAATCTGGCCGGCCGCGTAATCGCCGGATCCGGTCTCTCCCAGATACTTGTAGCCCAGTCCCATCTCCTTCAGCAGCGCCTGCGCCTCATTCTCCGTCTTTCCGAGGAGATCCGGCACCTGCACGTTCTGCGCGGAAGGATCCGACGACGCGCCGCTCGAAACCTCTGTCATGCTGCCGCCCCGGTGCGGGCCGAACACATCAAAGGTATGGATCACAAGATAGAGAATCAGAAGACCGATGGCCGCCGCGACAATGATCGATATGACAGTCACCACCTTCTCGGAGGTAGCGCCGGGTCCTCCCGGTTTTTGCTTTTTCCTGCGCTTCGTCCTGCCTCCGGGTTCCTCGAAACTGTCCGGATCATAATCATCCGGGTAATCCGGGTAATCCGGATAGTATCCATCCTCGTCCAGAATCTCGTCTTCCGGCGGATAGTTCATGCGCGCGTCATAGGATCCGTCAAACAGTCCCGGCCATGGCTCGCCATCCTGAGACCGGCGGTTGATCTCCTCCAGGTCCTCTCTGGAATATCTGTGCGTCGCGCCCTGCGGATTGTCGGAAGCGATCCGGACGAAGTCTCCGTTCGGATTCACCAGGGATTCCTTCAGGTCACGGATCAGAAGGGACATGCTCTGATATCGTCTGTCCGGGCTCTTCTGCGTACACTTCAGTATGATCTGCTCCATTGCGCGGGGAAGATCCGGAACGTACTCTCTGGGAGAAATGATCTCTTCCTGAAGATGCTTCAGCGCGACCTCGACGGTGGAATCTCCGTCAAAGGGAACCCTGCCTGTCAGCATCTCGTACATGGTGATTCCAAGCGAATAGATGTCACTCTTGGCATCGGAGAATCCACCTCTGGATTGCTCCGGGGCACTGTAATGGACTGAGCCCATAACGTTGGAATTGATGGTGTCAGAACTGGCCGCCCGCGCGATGCCGAAGTCGGCCACCTTGGCGGTTCCGTCTGTGGAAATGATAATGTTCTGCGGTTTGACATCCCTGTGGATGATTCCGTTATTGTGCGCAGCTTCCAGGCCTGACGCGACCTGCAGGCTGATCCCGGTCGCTTCGCGGACGGACAGCTTGCCCTTGCTCAGGATATAGGTCTTCAGCGTGATGCCCTCCACCAGCTCCATCACGATAAAGTATACCCCGTTCTCGTCCCCGACATCGTAGACATTCACGATATTCGGGTGCGCCAGCCCTGCAGCAGCCTGCGCTTCCACGCGGAATTTGGACACAAACTCCTTATCGCTGCGGAACTCGGCTTTCAGAACCTTGATCGCAACGAAACGGTTCAGCTTGTGATCACGCGCGCGAAAGACATCCGCCATTCCGCCGGATCCTATGCAATTGATTATCTCATACCGATTCTGAAGAAAATCGCCTGCATTCAACATCTGCTGCTCCCTGCTGCCTTTCACAGCTGCATCAAAACCACCCGTCTTATGTCAGAACAGACAACCGTTAAAAACGTGCCAGTACGACGGAGATGTTATCCTTCCCGCCTGCGCGGTTTGCCGCGTCAATCAGTTTTTTTCCTGCTTCCGGAAGATCCTGGCAGGAGCGGACGATCCGGAAGATCTGCTCATCTTCCACCATATTCGACAGTCCGTCCGAGCACAGCAAAACGATGTCGCCCCGGTTCAGGGCCACATCGAAAAAGTCAATCTGAATATCACCATCCTCGCCGATGGCCCGGGTGATGATGTTTTTTTTCGGATGATTCCGCGCCTGATCCGGCCTGAGCTTTCCTGCCCGGACCATCTCTTCCACGAGAGAATGATCGTGCGTGATCTGCTCAATGCGGTCATCATCCAGAATATAAAGCCGTGAATCTCCTACATTCGCCACATACAGACTGCCGTGATCGGGTGCCGCCGCGACCAGTGTTGTTCCCATGCCTTCCAGCTGCGGATCCGAACCGGCTCTTTGCACCACGGCACGGTTCGCCGCCCGGATCGCCTTGGACAGGATCCTGACCGTCCCCGGGCCCGAGCAGCCCTCTATCGTATCCACCATCGCTTCGACACACAGGCGCGACGCAAGGTCGCCGGCGGCCTGTCCTCCCATGCCGTCCGCGACAATCAACAGTCCTTCCAGCGCGCCGATCCGGTGATCGGACGCGTAGACAAAGTCCTGATTACTATTTCTTTTTAATCCGACATCTGTCTGTGCGTAGGACTCCATGCTGCCTTCCCTTGCTTCAAGTCTGCTGCCGGCTGACATCCTGCGCTTCTGACGTGTTCAAGATCTTCTCCTTGGTCAGATAGCTTCTGCGGAGCTGCCCGCAGGCGCCGTTGATGTCACGGCCCATTTCTCTCCTAATAGTAACAGATATTCCTCTTTTTTCAAGCTTGCGGCGAAACGCTTCGATCTTCGCCTGGTCCGGACGGCGGTAGTTTCGCTCCGAAACATGGTTGACCGGGATCAGGTTGATATGGCAGTTCATCCCCTGTACCAGGTCCGCCAGCAGCTGCGCGTCCTCCGGGGAAGTGTTCTCTCCCTCCACACAGCTGTACTCGAACGTAATCCGCCTTCCGGTCCGTTCGTAATACTCCTTCATCGCGTCAAGCACATCGGGAAGTTTGTACTTCTTCGCGACCGGCATCAGCCGCTCACGCTTCTTCTGTGTCGGCGCGTGCAGAGACAGGGCAAGCGTCACGGGAAGACCTTCCCCGGCAAGGCTCCGGATCTTCGGAACGATGCCGCACGTACTCACGGTGATATCCCGCAGGCTCAGGCACTCCCCGTCCGGGTCTCCCATGATTCTGAGAAATCGCACCAGATTGTCATAATTGTCCAGAGGCTCGCCGCTGCCCATAATCACCACATGTCCGATCCGTTCCCCGGCGTCTTCCGACATCTTCACCACCTGCGCGATCATTTCGCCCGCGCTCAGATCCCTGGCTTTGCCGTCGATGGTGGAAGCGCAGAACCTGCACCCCATCCGGCACCCTGCCTGTGAGGAAATGCACGCGGTCAGGCCGTAACTGTAGCGCATCAGGACCGACTCGATCACATGGCCGTCCGCAAGGGAAAACAGGTACTTCCGCGTCCCGTCAATCCGGGACGTGAGGATCTCCCTGGCCTGGACCGAAGCGATCACAAAAGAACCGGAAAGCGTCTGTCTGAGTGCCTTCGGCAGATTCGTCATGTCATCGAAGGATCCGGCGTGATGTACATGCAGCCATTCATAGACCTGCTTCGCGCGGAATGGCTTCTGCCCGTTCTCTTCCATCCAGGCTTTCAGTTCCCCGGGCATCAGGGACAGAATGTCTGTCTTATCCGCTGTGTCACTCATGGTTTCTCTTCAGCCTCGCAAGGAAGAACCCGTCCGTCAGGTGAATGCCCGGCAGCAGCTGCAGATATCCGCCCGCGCTGGTTCTGCACCTGAGCTGCTCCGGAATGTAAGGATCGATCGACTCCAGGTGGAACGGATAGTTCTCAAGAAAATACTTCAGGTTCAGCTGGTTCTCATCCGCGCCGATCGTGCAGGTCGAGTAGATCAGCACACCGCCCGGCTTGACATAATTCTGTGACACCGAAAGGATCCGCCGCTGGATCCGGATCAGCTCTTCCTGTCTGGTCGGATTCATCCGGTAACGGACATCCTGCTTCTTTCCGATCACACCGAGCCCGGAGCACGGAACGTCACACAGAACGATATCCGCCTTATGGAACGAATCCTGGTCAAACACTGTGGCGTCCCGCAGTGCCGCAACCATATTGATCATGCCGAGGCGGTCAATGTTTGCCTGGATCAGGTCGACCTTGTCCTCGCTTTTGTCCCTTGCCTCCACATAGCCGCTGCCCTTGAGCTTATCCGCCACGTGTATGCTCTTTCCGCCGGGCGCGGCGCAGACGTCGATGCAGTAGTCCCCCCAGTTCGGGGCAGCGATCTCCGCCACAAGCATGGAGCTGACGTCCTGTACGTAGATCCAGCCCTGCCGGAACGCAGTCAGTGCCTGCAGATAATTGAATCCAGAGATCCGTACGGCATAATCCAGATAAGGATGCTGCCACACCTCGCATCCCTCTTCCTGTAATGACGCGATGATCTCTTCCTTCGAAACATGATTCGTACGCAGCCGCAGCGTTACCGGGCTCTCGTCCTGGAAGGAATCGCACATTTTCTCCACTTCCTCAAAGGAGAACTGACCCAGCCACTTATGCAGAATCCACTGCGGCATCGAGTAGGAGACGGAGAGGTATTCCACCGGGTCGTCCTTTGGTGAGGGATACGCGATATGGACCATCTCTCTCGCCGCGGTGCGCAGCACTCCGTTGACAAATCCCTTCAGGTTGTAGAATCCTCTTTTCTGGGCTATGCGAACCGCCTCGTTTACCACGGCAGAGTCAGGAACGCTGTCCATGTACTTCAGCTGATAGATACTCATGCGCAGAAGATTCCTGATCAGCGGCTTCATGTTATGAATCGGCACCTTGGAAAAGCACTCGATGATGTAATCGATCTGGATCAGGTTCTCCAGTGTTCCTTCTGTGACACGGGACACAAAAGCCCGGTCACGCTTTGGAAGATACTGGTACTTGTCCAGCGTGTCACGCAGCGCGATATGGCTGTATGCCTCCTGCTCCGTGACTTCCATCAGTATGCCCAGAATGACTTCTCTCAGATTCACCGTTCCTGTCATAGCTTTTTCCTACGAATCCTGCATCACTTTGCTTTCCCGCGGCCGGCGCGGCCACGGACGAACAGCTCTATTCTGTCTTTGACGGAACTCATCTCACAGGCTTTTGTCACCGGTCAGCATCCCGCCTGCCTGCAGATGACAGCCCCGGAGGAAGGATGCCGCATCCATGCGCTTCTTTCCCTCCAGCTGTACTTCCAGAAGCCGGAGTGCGCCGTCCCCGGTCTGTACGACCAGCCCTTCTTTCCCGGCATACAGAATCTCTCCCGCGGCTGCCTTCCCGCAGCCGGATAAGGAAAGTGCTTTCTGCTTCATCTGCTCCGCCTCATGTGCCGGCACCGGCCTGGCCTTGAGGATCTTCAGCGTTTTTCCGTTC
This sequence comes from uncultured Lachnospiraceae bacterium, assembly GCA_902781455.1. Taxonomy (GTDB): domain Bacteria; phylum Bacillota; class Clostridia; order Lachnospirales; family Lachnospiraceae; genus Porcincola. Next base: position 44,863 of record CACZJF010000011.1, read on the forward strand.
AGATAAGTATAGGTGCCCGGCCAGGAGTCAAACGCACGGATCATGCGCTCGATCTGAGCGGCGCTCTGGCTCCAGTCGATCAGACCCGACTGTCTTTTGAGCATCTTCGCGTAGGGCGTCGGGCTCTCTTCAGGCTGAGGCGTGTACACCGCACTGCCTTCCAGAATCTGCTCCATTGCCTGCACGAGCAGGCCGGCTCCATCTGCCATCAGCACATCAAAGAGACTGTCCCCTGTCTCGTCCGGGCCAATCTCCACCTCTTTTTTCAGAATCATATCCCCGGTGTCAAGGCCTGCGTTCATGCGCATGATCGTGACACCCGTCGTCCTGTCCCCGGACAGGATCGACCACTGAATCGGGGCCGCCCCTCTCCAGGCGGGCAGCAGGGACGCATGCACATTCAGGCAGCCATACAGCGGAATGTCAAGAATCGACTGGGGAATGATCTGGCCAAAGGCTGCGCAGGCGATAAAGTCCGGATGAAGCTCCTGCAGAATGCGGACATTTTCCTCTTCCCTGATCTTCACCGGCTGGAAAACCGGAATCCCGAGCTTCAGGGCCAGTTCCTTCACAGGCGGCATCTGCAGCAGGCCTTTCCGTCCCTTCGGCCGGTCCGGCTGTGTAAAGACCGCGCTCACCTCATATCCGGCGTCGACCAGTCCCTGCAGGATGCCGGCCGCAAAATCCGGCGTCCCCAAAAACACGACAGAAGCCATCACTGCTCCTCCTCCGATTCTTCCTCTTCCACGTCTGTGTCATACAGCTCGCCCTTCACCAGGCTGGTATACACGATACCGTCCAGATGGTCCAGCTCATGGCAGAGCGCTCTGGCAAGCAGTTCCTCTCCCTCGACCGTGACCGGATTCATGTCTGCGTCATATCCTTCCACGATCACATGGTTCGGACGTACCACCAGGCCAGCCTTGCCCGGGACGGAAAGGCAGCCTTCGCTCCCCTCCTGCTCGCCATCCTGCTCGACGATCTTCGGATTCACCAGTGTGATGGGACCCTCTCCGACATCAATGACCACAATCCGTTTCAGCACCCCGACCTGCGGAGCCGCCAGGCCGACGCCTTCTGCCTGATACATCGTTTCAAGCATATCCTCCACCAGCTCCTTCAGCCGCGGCGTCATCTCCCTGACTTCCCTGCACTTCTTGGTCAGGATCTCATCTCCATACACTCTGATCTTTCTCAATGCCATTGCCAGTCCCTCCTGCGGAACAATTCCTTCCGACAAAACCTGCTCCCCGCTCCGCCCTGTAATCGTAATTTGATATACGCTTCAAAAGCCGATTACGGATTGTTTCGCGCTGCGCGCTTCCACAATCCTGCGCTGTAATCGTTAGATTGTTGTCTCATAGGTGATTCCGATATTCGCGAATCCCTCGTTAATCTCAATATATTTCTCCAGCCATCTCCGGATCATGCGCAGTGTATCCGCCGATCCGCCCTTCATATACAGCACCATCCTCCACACATCCGCGATTTTGGCGACCGGCTCGTCCGTCGGTCCCAGAATCTGAACGGCCGATCCCTGCGTCATCTTCAGAAGGAATTTCCTCACATATCCCGCCGCCAGAATCAGATGATCCTGATCCGGACAACTCATATGAACCGCCGTCAGGCTTCCGACGGGCGGATACCCTGCCGTATCCCGGAATCCGATCTCCTTCTCGTAAAATGCGTCATAATCCTGCGCTGCCGCGCATGTGACCGCGTAATGGTCGGGAAGGTATGTCTGAATCAGTACCAGCCCCTGCCGGTCAGAGCGCCCCGCGCGTCCGGCTGCCTGCGTCAGCAGCTGGAAAGTACGCTCCCCCGCGGAATAATCCGGGATATTCAAAGACAGGTCCGCCATCAGGATTCCCATCAGTGTGACGTCAGGAAAGTCATGTCCCTTAACAATCATCTGCGTACCGATCAGAATGTCCGCTTCATGGCCTGCGAACGCGGAAAGCACCTTCAGCTCTCCGTCTTTGCCGGAAGCAGTGTCACGGTCCAGACGCAGAACCCTTGCGTCAGGAAAGAGCGTGCTTACCTGCGCTTCGACCTGCTCGGTACCGAACCGGAAGGAACGAAGATACACACTTCCGCATTCCGGACAGACATCAGGCATACTCTGTGTGTAGCCGCAGTAATGGCAGACCAGGACACTGCGGTCTTTCTCCGCAGCGCTTTGGCGGGCATGGGAAACTCCCCTGCCGCGATGGAGTGTCAGGGATACATCACAGTGCGGGCAGCGCAGCGCGTGGCCGCAGGAGGAACAGATCACCGATCCGGAATACCCTCTCCTGTTCAGAAACAGCATGATCTGCTCTTTCTTCTCCAGGGCAGCACGCATGGCTTCCTGAAGCGTGCCGCTCAGGATCATGCCGTCCAGGGAAGGTACCTCCTGTCTGAGATCTATGATCTGTATCCGCGGAAGAGAAGCCGCGCCTGCCCTTTCGTCCAGGCGCACCAGGCCGATCCTTCCGCTTCTTGCCAGATAAGACGCCTCAACGGACGGAGTCGCAGAGCCAAGCACCACACAGGCTCCCTCCAGCTCTCCTCTGCGCATCGCGACCTCTCTCGCGTGATAGCAGGGAGACTGACTGCTCCGGTAACTCTCTTCATGCTCTTCGTCTATGACGATAATCCCCAGATTCGCGAAGGGGGTAAACAGGGCCGATCTCGGCCCGATCATGACATCCAGGTCGCCCTGGGAAGCACGGTCAAACTGATCCTGCTTCTCACCCGGGCTCATTTTCGAATGAATGACAGAAACTCTGCCGTTGAACCGGTGGTAGAACCGCATCAGTGTCTGATAAGTCAGCGCGATCTCCGGGATCAGGACAATTGCCTGTTTCCCCTGCGCAACCATATGCGCGATCAGTTCTATGTAGACCTCTGTCTTTCCGCTTCCGGTCACTCCCTGAATCAGGAAACAGCTGTCCGGTTTTTCGTCCGTCCGGGCGATGATGAGGTCCGCGGCGCTCCTCTGCGCTTCATTGAGCTGCACCTGTGAGTGGGCAAATGCATCTGCCGGCATCGGATTGCGGTAGATTCTTTCCCGCTCAATCCGGATGAATCCCTTCTGGACCAGGGCGCGTATCACAGCACTCGTCACATGCAGCTTCCCGGTGCAGACCTCGTAAGGAAGCCGTTCCTCCTCGGCCAGCGCTTCCATCAGACGCAGGCGCGCGTTCTCATGGCGCCGCCGCATCTGCTGCGTTTCTTCCAGCGCCTGTTCCCTCGGGACAGCCAGACACACAACCCGCTTCAGCTTTGCCGCTGTCTTCTTTCTCGCCGGGAGTACCGTCCGCATGGCCGCGGCAAACGACGAACCGTAGCGGCCTTTGATCCAGACCGCCAGGGAGGTAAGCCGTTTCTCCTCATCGGAGAGACGAGTCACCACCGCGTGAATCGGCTTGATCTTCTCCGGATCCAGTTTCGGCTGATCAGACAGGGACAGGACATAACCGGTAATCTCCCGGTTTCCGTTCCCGAACGGCGCCTTCACGATGGCACCTTCCTCTATCCCGGCTTCCAGCTCCTCCGGAACCAGGTACTGAAACGGTCTGTCCAGTGCCTTAGCCGTGATATCGACTGCCACATCAGCATATTTCATAGATCCGGATCATAACCCTTTCTTTTCCTCTTCCAGAATCTCCGCGATCAGCACGCGTTCGTCCATCGGATACTTCTTCCCGCAGATCTCCTGATAGTCTTCATGTCCTTTTCCGGCGAGCACGATCACATCGGACGGCCTGCCGCCCAAAATAGCGGCACGGATCGCTTCCTTGCGGTCTGTAATCCGGATATACTTTCCATTCGTCTTCCGGATCCCGGTCTCAATATCGTCCATGATCGCTTCCGGATCCTCATAGCGGGGATTGTCCGAGGTGATGATGGTATAGTCCGCGCAGCGTCCTGAAACCTCACCCATCTCATACCGCCTGCTTCTCGCGCGGTTTCCTCCGCAGCCGAACACGCACACCAGCCGCGCCGGCTTGTATTCCCGCAGCGTGGAAAGGATGCTCTCCAGCGCCATCGCATTGTGCGCGTAATCGATCAGGAATGTGAAATCATCACTGACCCGGACCATCTCAACCCGGCCTTTCACCTTCACGTCCAGAAGTGCTTTCGCAATCTGCTCCTTGTCCACACCAAAATGCCTGCAGATCGCGATCGCGCACAGCGCATTGTACACGGAGAACTTTCCGGGGATATCCGTCTCGGCATGAAATGACATGCTGCCCTTCACCTCAAAGCTCGTCCCGAGACAGCCGGGTTTTGAGACCAGGCGGATGTCCTCCGCGTAAAGATCACAGGCCGGCCTCAGGCCAAATGTCTCCGTCGTGCAGGTATGCCCCTCCAAGATTCTTCCCAGATGAATGTCATCTCCATTCAGAATCCCTGCCCGGCACATCTGAAACAGCCGGCTCTTGCACTCCATATAGTCTTCAAAAGAGGAATGCTCTCCCGGACCGATATGATCCGCGGAGATATTCGTGAAGACACCGATGTCGAAGGTAATCCCCTCAACCCTGTGCATCATCAGCGCCTGGGAACTGACCTCCATCACAACAGCGCCGCAGCCGGCCTTCACCATCTTTGCCAGGTATTCCTGCAGCACCAGCGATTCCGGCGTTGTATTCGCGCTCGGGATCTTTGTATCCCCGATCAGCGTCTCGATCGTACCGATCAGCCCGGTCTTGATTCCCGCCGACTCCAGCATACTCTTCACCATGTATGTGGTCGTGGTCTTTCCCTTCGTTCCGGTGATTCCGATCGTCTTCAGCTTTTCGGCAGGATAGCCGAACCATGCCGCAGCCATGCGTGCCATCGCGATCCGCGTATTGCCCACAAGCACAACCGTCACTCCGTCCGGCACTTCGACCCGTTCCTCCACGACGATCGCGGCCGCTCCCTTCGCGGCAACCTCCTCCGCGAACTTATGCCCGTCAAAAGCATTGCCCCGGATGCAGGGAAATACACACCCGGCCTTCACCTTACGGGAATCATTCACAATCCCGCTGATCTCTATGTCCGTGCTGCCCTGCAGCAGCTCAAAATCCACCTTTTCCAGAAGCTGTGTCAGTGTCATCTCCCGCTTCCTTTCCTGTCTCCCTCGACGGGAGAAAGCATCATCCATGAATATCGATCGCGGGTTGCTCCGCGCCCCGCAATCCTGCCCGTATTCGTACTCTCATGGTACTCATGTACCACTGCACTCACGCATGAGCACGCCAACATCTTCTGCCTCTACCGCAGGCAAGCTTGCGTGGAGGTCAGGCTTTTGACGCTGTAATCATATTATAACATCCGCCCATGCTGCGCTCAAGGGACGATTCCTCGCTGCCGGGGCCGGGCTGCCGGTCAGGCACTCCGGGAGGGAGCCCGAAAACAATAGGGAGCCGACCGGATTTTGCGAATTGCTGCCAGCGCGGAGGCGGCCACGCTTCTATAGGAGCCGGGAGCGCTGGCGGTGCAACTGAAGCAAAAGCAGGGTAGGCGACCGTGTTTGCCGGGCTCCCTCCCGGAGCGCCTGACCGGCAGAATGTCACTGAAAGTGCGCTTTGTGTGTGCTTGACCAGCCCTTCCATGCTTTGATATGATCTACCTGAAAACCATTGAAAAACGCAGAATCGCCTGAGACCAGGCCCGGTGTACCGGGGAGGGAACCATATGCTGTCCGGAAATCTTTCAGAAGAAATGTACGGAAAACTCAGTGACCTGTACAAAATGTTCTCAGACAGGACCCGGATCCGGATCCTGTGTGTGCTTCTGCAGCATGAATGCTGCGTCAACGAGATCTCCCGGGAACTTGATATGACGCAGAGCGCGATCTCCCACCAGCTCAGCACGCTCAAGGCTTCCAGGCTTGTCAAGGCGCGCCGGGACGGGAAGGCGATCTACTACTCGCTGGACGATGAGCACGTGGAAATGATCCTGAATATGGGGGTGGAGCACATCATTCATGACTGAATTAATTCTGCCTAAAATTTGAGGGGCGCCGGAATAAACCGGCGCCCCCTTCAAAATATAACCACTTACCCAGTCAGCTGCGTCGCAGCATACTTTCCGCTTCTGTTTCAGGTCAGACAATCATCTGCCGAATTCCTGCGCGATGTACGCGACATATCCGCCATCAGCCTGCTTGGCCATGAATACCGCCACTCCGACGGAGACAAAATCACGCTCCAGATTCGCCCGGTGGCTTGAGGAGCCAATCCAGCCTTCCAGCGTTTCCTCCGCATTCGAGAAGCCCCAGGCGAGGTTCTCGCCATATACCGGGGAATCCTTGTACTTCTTGGCCTTGGTGCCGCCAACCGTATAGTAAGGCTGGCCATTCGGCCTGGTGTGATCCGCCGGTTCCTCGAACCATGCCGACTCCACCGCCCTGACGCGGGCTGCTTCTGTCAGAACAGAATCGTTCGTCAGAGATCCCTTCCTTTTCTTGGAACGGTAAGAATTCGTCTTTGAAACAACACTGTTCGCAAATCCGTCATCAAAATGTCCCACAACCGTATCGCCTATGTTCAGAAAATACGTCGAATCGGGACTACCGCTGATCTTACTGCTGCTCAGGCTCTCAACGTGCGAACTGGAATTACCGCCTTTCTTCGGGGAAGCCTTGACATTAATCGTAGCCTTATACTGCGTTTTCTTCACCTTCGCGGTAATGACCGTTTTTCCCTTCTGCAGGCCTGTCACCTTCGCCGTGCTTCCGTTCAGGACAGTCATACGCGCAACATCCGGCTTCGAAATCTTCCACTTCGCATTTCCCTTGACCTTCAGGTTGACTGACTTGCCGGCTTTGATCGTCTTGGTCTTCAGCTTCTTGGTCTTCGCCACCGCCGAGTTGGAAACGCCGAACATCATTCCAACAGCCACCAACAGTATGGTGAACAGAAGTAGTTTTTTCAGTCTCGTCTTCATAACTTCCTCCACTGTTGCAAAACTGCTGTACTTACAACTGCTTTTCTCCACTTACCCACTGCCCAGACAAGAGAAACGATATATATAAAAAACTTACCCTGATAAAAAACCACCCTAAGGCGCTCAACGAAAGAGTCAGGCACTATCGCAGTTACCGCCTGGTTCCGTCAGCCTTTTGGTGGCTTATCAGAGAAAACGATCCTTACGCATGGATCACCGGCAACTGGCTGCCACAGAACACTCCACATTCGTTCCAAGGCCCTTTAGTTTTGCGTCACAGCTTTTCAACTGCTTTGCCCTTAAGGATAATATAGCTTTTTATCTAACTGCACTCTACCATGTTTTCAGAAGAAAAGCAATAGCCAATTTTTCCGAATACATTGCAAATGTTGTACGAAAAACAGATTCGAAAATTGTGCAGTCTGCAAAAAGCCGGCAGGCAGGCATTATTTGCCGCTGCCTGTCCCCCATTATCCCTGAATTTCTCCTGCTTTCGTAAGACTCAGCTTCGTAATGCCGGGGCCGGCCATCTCATAGACAAGCGTTCCTGCGAGAACGACTGCCCGGATCGTAGGCGCGTACTCAGGCACAACCCGCCCGGCCAGCAGCGTCAGTCCGATGGCAACACCGGCCTGCGGAAGCAGGCAGGGACCCAGATACTTTCCGACCGGCGCCGGCGTATGCGCCATGCGCGCGCCCAGCCACGCGCCGAGGAGTTTCCCGACGATGCGCCCTATGATATAGACGGCTCCGATCATGCCTGCCGTCTTCAGGACACTGATCTGCAGTCCTGCTCCGGAAGCGACAAAGAACAGGATATACACCGGAGGCGTAATGCTCTCGGCCAGTGAAAGGATGCTCCCCGCCTCCGGGCTCAGATTCGCCACTGCCGTGCCAAGCGCCATGCACAGCATCAGTGAACTCAGGCCGAACAGATCCGCGATCCCGATCCCGACAAACAAAAATCCGCAGATCAGGGCGAGCCGGTTGCTCTTCTTGTGGAAATACCGCATGGGTATCAGAAGCAGGATACCCAGCAGACCTCCTGCAGCCAGGGCAAGGAGGATCTGGCCCGCAGGAATCAAGATCTGCAGCACCGGGTTCGATGCTCTTCCTGTCATTGCGGAAGCGGCGGCCACAGACGCGGAAAACAGGATCAGCGCAGTCGCGTCATCAATCGCGACCACCGACAGGAGCGTTGAAGTCACCGGGCCTTTCGCCTTGTACTGATTGATTACCATAATGGTTGCTGCCGGAGCGGTTGCTGCCGCGATCGATCCAAGCACCAGCGAAAACGCGGCATCGTGCCTGGTCAGCAGCAGCCCCGCGACCACTACCACCACGGCAAACAGAGACTCCATTGACGCTATGATCAAAGGAGCAGCCCCGATCTTTCTGAAATAAGAGATCCGGAACTCATTTCCGATGGAAAACGCGATGAATCCCAGAGCCACCTCCGAAACAATGCCGATTCCCGAAACAAAGTTCTCTGAAAGAATAGAAAACGGGCACCCCAGCGCCGGAAGAAAATACGGTCCCAGAAGGAGTCCTGCCAGCAGATATCCGGTCACATTCGGCAGCTTGATATGCTTCATCATGCGGCCCATAAACATACCGGCCAGAATCATGATCCCCAGCTGCGTAAGTGCATTCAGCGACAGACTCATGTCTCCTTCACCTCGAATCCGATCAGGGAATCTATCGGAAGCGTGAACAGAATTCCCGTATCTCCTCTCTCCAGCCCGCCGGTCACCTTGTTCACCGCTTCAATGATAACAGGTACCTTAGACTCGGAAGCTGCCATAAAGATCGTCCTGTTTTCCCGGTGACGCGGATTCAGCATGTGCCTGAGGGAAAACATGAATTCCATCTCCGGCTCATCCGAAAGCTCCTGCATCATGCCCCTGGAATCCAGAATCGTCGCGCCCTGAAGATTTCTCTTCGCGAACTCCTCCAGCAGTTCTTCCAGACATTCGGTTTTATTCAATACGATGACAACAAGCTTCATTTTCATGATTCGTGCTACCTCCGTGTGCCCATCGTACCACTACTTCAGGTGAAATGCAAAGCTGATGCTTATATCAGCTGGGCAATGACAATTGCAGCGCCCATCAGTGCACAGCCAAACAGTTCACGCATCGTCAGCGTCTGATGAAGAATGAAAAAACCTGCGATCAGGGAAATGGCCGACTCCAGGCTCATGATCAGAGACGCAATGGTCGGATTCAGTCCCCGCTGCCCGACAATCTGCAGCGTATACGCTGCCCCCGAGCTCATGACGCCGAGATAGAGCAGCGCGCCGGCCGCCTGCCGGATCGCTCCGGGTTCCGGATGCTCAAAAAGCAGCATCAGAACGAAACCTGTCGCGGAAGCCGTCAGAAACTGCAAAACCGCCAGCCTGACGCCATCCACAAGATTGGCGTAGTGGTCTACCAGCATAATCTGCACCCCGAAGACAAATGCGCAGGCCAGGCACAGTGCATCTCCCCTGCTCAGGGTGAACTTCCCCGCCGGCATGCTGAGATAGTAGATGCCCGCGAACGCGACCGCCACACACAGCCAGAGGAACGGTTTCGTCTTCCGTCCGAGGAAAAACGCGTATACCGGGACAATGACGATGTACAGCGCGGTGAGGAATCCGGCCTTTCCCACCGTTGTCTGCGCGATCCCGAGCTGCTGCAGAGTGGACGCCGCCCCGAGCGCCAGCCCGCACCAAATCCCGCCGCGGATCAGTGTAGCTCCGCCCATCAGGCGATTGTCCGCGGTTCTTCTGATCGAATCAGCGTCAGGCCGGATGGTCCTGTTCTGCCACAGAACCAGCGGAAGCAGCGTCACGGCACCCAGGAGAAACCGGATCGCGATCAGGGTATAAGGGCCGATATAATCCATCCCCACGCTCTGCGCCACAAAAGCCAGTCCCCAGATCACCGCCGTCAGCAGCAGGATGGAAGACTGCCGCAGCTGAAATCTTTTTTCTTTTGTCATAACGGATACGCTCACATTTCTCCGGCATGCCGCCTGCCGGAACAAGCTTCCCACACAAACCGCGCGGGGATATGCGCCCTGCATACCGCGCGCGTCATCTGAAGCGTCATCAAAACCCCGGTCCTGTCACGGACCGGGGCTGTCGGTTTTATCCCTTTTACCCTTTCCTCAAAGGGTCTTCAGACACTGCAACCAAAGATCCTGCCCGCCGCAGGCAGTTCCTTAATATGCCCTTCCCCAGCAGACCATCGCTTTGGCCGGTTTCCCGCACCAGACACAGGTATCTGCCAGATGCTCCTGATGGAACGGGATGCATCTGCTTGTCACGCCGCCAAGCTGATCCTTGATCTCTTCCTCGCAGGTCTGGCTGCCGCACCACATCGCGCGGATAAAGCCAGGCTTCGTCTGGGCTGTCTCCTCGAATTCCTCCCTTGAAACAGCGTCATAGGTCATGCTCTCAAGCCGCGCCTTCGCGCTCTCAAACATATCCTTCTGGATCTTCTCCAGAGTATCCTGCACCATCGAGGCAGCTTCGGACAGAGGAGCGACAATCTTCTCCCTCGTATCCCTGCGGACAATCACGCACTGCCCTTTCTCGATATCCTTCGGACCAATCTCAAGGCGGACCGGGATGCCGCGCATCTCCTGCTCCGAGAACTTGAATCCCGGACTCTTGTCCGTGTCATCCAGCTTCGCGCGGATGCCTGCGCCAGCAAGCGCCGCCTTCAGCTCCTGCGCCTTCTCAAGCACATTGCCCTTCTTCTGCTGGATCGGAATGACCATCGCCTGCACAGGCGCGACTCTTGGCGGAAGCTTCAGGCCGCTGTTGTCGCCGTGCACCATGATGATGGCACCGATCATACGCGTTGTCATGCCCCAGGAAGTCTGGTGGCAGTACTCCAGCGTATTCTCCTTGCCGACATAGCGGATTTCAAACGCCTTCGCGAAGCCGTCTCCGAAATTGTGGCTGGTTCCGCACTGAAGCGCCTTGCCGTCGTGCATCAGAGCCTCGATGGTGTAGGTTGCGATCGCTCCCGCGAACTTCTCCTTCTCGGTCTTCTGTCCGCGCACCACCGGAATCGCGAGGAACTCTTCCGTAAAGTCAGCATACACATTCAGCATCTGCTCTGTCCGCTCCTGCGCTTCCTGCGCGGTGGCATGCACCGTATGTCCCTCCTGCCACAGAAATTCCCTGGAGCGGAGGAACGGGCGGGTCGTCTTCTCCCAGCGCAGCACCGAGCACCACTGGTTGTACACCTTCGGCAGATCACGGTAAGAATGCACGTCGCGGGAATAAAAGTCGGAGAACAGCGTTTCCGAAGTCGGCCTCACGCACATGCGCTCCTCCAGCTCCTGCGTCCCGCCATGGGTCACCCACGCAACCTCCGGTGCGAAGCCCTCGACATGATCCTTTTCCTTCTGAAGCAGACCCTCCGGAATCAGGCACGGCAGATAGACATTCTCAACACCGGTTTCCTTGAATCTTCTGTCCAGCTCGTTCCGGATATTCTCCCAGATCGCGTAGCCGGCCGGCTTGATCACCATGAATCCCTTGAGCTGTGTATATCCAGTCAACTCTGCTTTCTTGACCACGTCCGTATACCACTGGGCGAAGTCCTCCTCCATCGAAGTGATCTCTTCGACAAATTTCTTTTCCTGTGCCATGCTGTTCTCTCCTCTGTAAGTCTTTACGATCTATCTGAATTATGTCATGTTACCCAATTCCCACCATTTCGTCAAGGCTTGCCGGGCAAACCATCGCCCGGACACTGCCCCCTGCGCCCCGCTGCCCAAAGAGCGCCCCCTGAGGGCACCGGAAGACACTGCGCCGGGATCTGCCTTTTTCATTTACAAATGAATGCTGCTGAGCTACACTGAAACAGACAAAAGATCCCGCAGCCCCGAACAGCCGGGGCAGACTGCTTCCTGCTACAACCTGTGATTGCGAGGACTCCCCATGGAAGGATTGAAGCTCTACCGAAAACGCATCATTCCTGCGGAATGTGTCTATCTGAAAGATGACATTCTTCTGTACAGAGACAGCGACGTCATCGTTACCAAATGGTATACGCTGCGCCCGAAAAAGACGCTCTCGCACGGCTATTCCTGCTACTTTCCGGAGCGCGGCTTCAAAGTGAGCAAGTTCTACGACCACGAGGACAATCTCATCAGCTGGTACTGCGATATCATCCAGTCGGAACGGACTTTGGAAGACGGCGTGGATACCTACATATTTACGGATCTTCTCGCAGATGTCGTCGTCTATCCGGACGGGCGCGTGCGCGTCGTCGACCTCGATGAGCTGGCCGACGCCCAGAGGGACCACCTGATTCAGCCGGACGAGCTGCAGCGGGCGCTGCGCCATCTTGACCGTCTGCTGAAGATCATCTACAAGGGAGCCTTCGACACACTTCAGAAGTATATCAACACCGCCGAAGAGAAAGACCGTGCCGGCGCTGAGAATGCTTCGTCCTGAGCACCCGGATCACAATCCCGGTCACACGCCGGATCCGTGTACGCAAGCCATAATATACGACCGGGCAGGAGGCTTTCCCTCCTGCCCGGATTTCATTCTTTCCATGCTTTATACATCTACGGATACTTCTTCATTCAGGACCTGCTCCGGCCTGCCGGCAGCCTCTTTCCCCTGCACAGGTACCTGCGCCTCTTCCTTCTTTTTATCATCCTTGAAGATATACTTATGCTGGATCTTATAGCTGACAAAGAACAGCGTTGTATCGACAAGCACCTTGATGCCTACCGCATTGCCGCCGAGCAGGAGCTTCATCGTGCTGACGACCAGCGCGGAACAGATACACTGCATGGCACTGAGCAGGAAAAACGCGCCTGCGCTCCTGGTTGTCTCCTGGGCCGAGTCTGACTTAAAGTGGAACACAAAGTGCTTCGTCAGAAGATAATTGACCGAAGCAGAGATCACCCTTGCGCAGATGGTACTGTAGATGATCGCCATAGGATTGCCCCGGAACGTCACCGAGGTAAAAATACCGAACAGGATGACGTCAAGGATCGAAGCGCCCAGGGAAGTGACCGAGTAGAAGATGAACTTCTTGAATATCGTAAACAGGATCCATATCGTATCCGCGATCTTCCGGAAGGCCGGCGCCGCATCGTCCTCATAATTCGCGTAGCTGACCGGCACCTGAAGGAATCCGATCTTCTCAAAGGACATGGTCATCGAAGTGACATAAGCATACCCGTCTCCCCCGACCTCCAGGCAGTGCGGAACTCTCAGATCCGGAATCCCGAACACACCTGACAGCGGGTCATTCAGCCGTACGCCCATCAACATATGATAGAGCAGCTTCATCACGCCGCCCATATTATAATCATAATCCGTGACATTCTTTCCCAGAAGGTTTCTGGTTCCGACCACAAGCGCGAAGGATCCCATCGCCTGCTCATTGTGCAGGGAGGAAGCGATCTTCGCGGCATCGGACGCCGGAAGCTGACGGTCCGCGTTCAGCGTTATAACGCCATCCGACTGTCCCTGAAAATGCTCCATATAATACCGGAAGCCGGTCCGCATGGCCGCGCCCTGCCCCATATTCTGCGCGTGGTCAATGACAATCGCGCCGGCTCTCTTCACCCTGAAGAACACAGGCAGCTTGTCCGTGCGGCTTCCGTCATTGACAACGACGATCCGGGAAAAGCCTTCTTCTTTCAGGGCTTCAATATAAGAAGGAAAAGAGGTTGGCGGATTCAGCGCGGGAATGACGATCACAGCATTTGATTCCATAAAGCCTCCTCCTTTCTTTCCGGGATTTTCATAGATGATAATAACAAACCGCCTGATCTGTGTGAAGGCTCACGCGGACGAAACCGTCTGCATCCAGTCCGCAATTATAGAACTTTCCCTCTGGGAAGTCAAAACAGACAGGTCTTACCGTTCCTCGCCCAGCAGATGCATGATCTTCTTCTCATTATAGAACTTCATCAGCAGCGCCGCGCACAGGCAAAGAATCGTCGACGCGACCGCAGCAATGCGGTATCCGGTTCCATTCGCCCTTCCGATGGTGGCAAGGGAGGTAAACAGGATGGCGGCGAGCGACTGTCCAAGCTTCATGGCAAATGTTCTTGCCGCGAAGAACATACCATCATGGTTTTCTCCCGTCGCTGCCTCATCACTCTTCGCGATATCCGCCACGACCGTCTGCGGAAGAATGCCCAGAATTGCCATCGCCGGAGCCGCGAGAACCATAACCGCAATCCCGTAGACCATGCCGCTGTTTGTCCCGGCCTGGCCCTGTGACAGGGCAGTGATCAGGTAAACCACGGAAAACTCCACAAACGCGAAGATGATCAGGCTCTTCTTCGCGAAGCGCTTCGTCAGCTTTCCGACAAAGACATACAGACAGACCGAGAGAAGCGTCATGCCGATGTACAGAACCGTGTTCATGGTTTCCGGAAGCTTCATCAGCGACGTGATGAAGAAAGTCAGTCCGGACTGAAACATGGTGATCGCGACCCAGTAGCAGATATCAGATCCAACGAAGATCCGGAAATCCTTATTCGCGAAGGTCTTGGTCAGGGAGGAAAACGCGTTGCCCTGTGCCGGTTTGCTGTCTACAAAATCCTTCTCATTGATGGTAAAGGTCGGAACCAGCAGACAGATCAGCGCAAACACGGCAAGGATCACAAACGTGACGCGGATTGCCATGACTCTGCCCAGGGACGGTGTCAGCGCGCCCCAGATAAAGGGGCATGCGTAGCCCAGCGCGGATCCGAAGATAAATGTAAAGGAAATCGCCGTGGAAATCGCCGTCAGTTCATCCTGCGAGCCGGACAGCTCCGCGATCAGCGCATTGTACGGCGTACAGTAAACCGTCATGAACAGATAGAACAAAAGCATCATGACCATCACCCAGATGCCGTTGAGCGGGCTGGTCTTATTGATGGGGGTCCAGTAAACCAGAATCGTGGCAAGCGTCAGCGGAATTGCCGCCTTTCGCATGAAGGGGAGCCTGCGCCCCTTTGGATTGGTACTCCTGTCCGACAGATTCGCAATCCACGGATCCGTGACTGCGTCGAACAGCCTTCCCAGCGCGTAGATTCCGCCCAGGATTGTCACCACGCCCAGAATGACACGGCCCTGCGGGAGAAACACTGTCTGCCCTGCGTCAAGCATCTCCTGGTTCGGCTCATAAAAGCTGATGACCCAGTTTGTCACTATCGCGGCCAGCGTACTCCACCCCAGTTGTCCGATCGCGAACATCCAGATTACTTTCCTTGTCAGCTTTTTCTTCACAGTCTCCCTCCCTGGCAAATGCCTGATGGTTGCAATGCAGTATAAAATGCGCCGCATCCATGATAACACAGATTCGGCGCTTATTCTTTACTGATTCACGATGATCCTGTACAAAAACACTGCCAGACCCGGCTGTTCCACGGCACCGGCCGGGAAGAAGGGTCCTGACGTTTACAGATTCCTCTCGATGACAGCCTGCAGCTGCGGCTTCGGCACAAATCCGATCGACTCGTCCACCTTCACGCCATCCTTAAACACGGCGACATACGGGATGGAGCTGATTGAGAACCGAAGCGCCACGCCCTGGTTGTCATCGACATCCATTGCGTAGAAAGCGGCCTTCTCACTCATCTCTTCCGAAAGCTCTTCCAGAACAGGGGCGAGCATCTTGCACGGACCGCACCAGGTCGCGTTGAAATCCACAACCACAACTCCCTTGCTGATCGCTGCTTCAAATTCCGGGGCATCAATTTTCTTTACACTCATGGCTATTCTCCTTTTCCTTTCTCCTTTTTCATCGCAGTCTTTCGCTGCTGTTTTTCACTGTTGCGGTTTTCGCCGCGGCTTTTTATCGCTGCTTTTCACTGCTGATTACCGCTGCGGCTTTTTATCGCTGCTTTTCGCTGCTGATTAGCGCTGCGGCATTTCATTTCTGCCGGTCCAGATAAGAAACCGCGCTCAGAGCCGCGACATTTCCTTCTCCGGCTGCCTTGATATACTGGTAAGGCGTTCCTGTGATGTCTCCGGCTGCAAAAAAGCCCGGCAGATTCGTCGCCATGGCACGGTCAACCTTCACATGGTTTCCGTCCAGAACAAGTCCGGGCACGAGCTTGTCCGGAGAGACACTTTCCCGCAGAAGGAAGATCCCGTCTGTCTCGATCTCCCCTTCGTCCGTCTCGAGCACCATTCTGCCGTCTCTCTTCGATATGCTCTTCGGCCTGCTCTTCCTGACTTCGATATTCGGTCTGTCCGGAAACAGATTGTCCGGCATAGCTTCCAGATCCGCGTTTTTATAAACCGGAAGATACACCACCTTCTCAGCCATCTCCGCGAGGAACCTTGCGTCACTCTCCTCCTTCGGCGCATAGCCTGCCACGACCGCTTCCTTCCCGCGGTACAAGGCGGCATCGCAGGTCGCGCAGTAGCTCACACCGCGCCCCAGATTCTCATCCTCGCCGGGAAGAGACTTGCCAAAACTCACGCCGGACGCGAGAATCACCGTCGACGCTTCCACAAAATCCTGGTCGATCTGCAGGCTGAAATACGCTCCCATCGCATAGATCATCGCCACCTTCCGGTCGGTAATCTGAATGTCCATCTTCTTCAGATGCTCCAGAAAATGCTCTGCCAGAGCGTCTCCTGAAATCTCCGGCAATCCGGGGTAATTCCGGATCAGATGCGCCTTCGATACTTTGTCGGAACTGCCGGTGCTTCCCAGAAGGAGAACACGCTTGTTCCTCGCCGCTGCCGTGATCGCCGCGGAAATACCGGCAGGCCCCGTTCCAATGATCGCGATATCATATCTTTGTTCCATATTCATTCTCCTTCGTGAATGCAGAAGGGCAGATGCCCTTGATTGTTTGAAATTAGATTGCGCACAATCTTTATAGGCTCACTATACAGGATTCCGCCGCCTCTGTCAACCCCTGTCGGTGCCAAACGCATGCCACTGGCACGCAGCAGCTCGTTCCCGCGCGCGGCCCTGCACAGACACATCGCCGCAGTGCACGGACAAATCCAGCTTCCGGCTTCGATTCTGCCTTTACATTCTTTATCATTTCAAAGATAATAGTATGCAGAAGGAGGATCCAGCCATGAAATCTCCCAAGTTTCTCTCCGGCTATACCAGCCTCGAAAAATCCTGGGTTGTCTATGACATCGGCAACTCCGCATTTACACTTCTGGTCACTACGTTAATTCCGATCTGGTTCAACACGCTGTGTGAGCGCGCGGGGATCAGCAGCATCGATTATCTGGCCAACTGGAGCTACGCTACTTCGATCGCGACGATCCTGATGATCTTTGCCGGCCCTGTCTTCGGCGCGATGGCGGACCATAAAGGATACAAGAAGCGGCTCTTCACCGCGTCTCTTGTCCTCGGAACCGCAAGCTGCGCCTTCATGGGAATCGTCGGAATCCTTCCCCTCCCGGTGGCATTGATCTGGATTGTCTATCTTGTCATCTACGTCATCGCGAAGGTTTCGTACCAGACATCTCTCGTTCTGTACGATTCGATGCTTGTCGATGTGACGACACCGGACCGCATGGACCTGGTTTCTTCCAACGGCTATGCATGGGGTTACATCGGTTCCTGTATCCCATTTCTCGTAGCTCTGGTTCTGTACCTGCTTGCCAGCAAGGATCTCATTCCCATGAGGGCGGCGATCCTGCTGGGATTCTGCATCACCGCCGTGTGGTGGTATGCCGTCACGGTACCTCTGTTAAAGCAGTACCGCCAGAAGTACTATGTCGATGCCAAGGGCGCCTACATCAGGGAGAGCTTCGCGCGGATCGGACGCACACTGAAAGAACTCGCGACGAAGGAGCGCAAGATCCTGCTCTTCCTGCTGGCATTCTTCCTCTACATCGACGGTGTGTACACCATCATCGATGAGGCAGTCGCCATCGGAACCGCACTCGGCCTGGATCAGGTCGGCCTGCTCGTTGTGCTTCTGCTGACACAGATCGTCGCCTTCTTCTTCGCGGTCCTGTTTGGCAGGCTGTCGCAGAAGTATTCCACCATCACGCTGATCTCCATCGCCATCATCGGCTATTTCGCCGTCGCGATCTACGCGCTGTTCATGAAGACCCTCTGGCAGTTCGGCATCATGGCATTCGTGGTCGGTATGTTCCAGGGCGCGATCCAGGCACTGTCCAGATCCTACTACGCGAAGATCATCCCGCCGGATTCCAGCGGAGAATACTTCGGCATCTATGATATCTGCGGAAAGGGCGCCGCCTTCGTCGGCACCATGCTGATCGGTGTGACAACGAAGCTGACAGGGTCTGTCAATATCGGCGTCGGCACCCTGGCCTTCCTGTTCATGGGCGGCCTGATCCTGCTGCGCCTCGCGGACCGGGCGAAAGCCTGAACAAAAGGCACGAAAGGCAATCGAGTAGGAGGCGGCCGTGAGGCCGCCGACCTCTCACACCACCGTGCGTACCGTTCGGTACACGGCGGTTCAATCAACTTAACAAGTGACACACCT
>CACZJF010000012.1 GCA_902781455.1 uncultured Lachnospiraceae bacterium
ATCCCAAGACCCCTTAGAGAGAATGAGGTAGATAGGACAGAGGTGGAAGTGCAGTAATGTATGGAGCTGACTGTTACTAATCGGTCGCAGGCTTGTCCTGAGCGGAGCACTTGGCGAAACGTAAGTAGAAAGACGAAGCGTTAGCTGAGTGTGAGCCGCGCAGAACGGTTTTGGATAGAGGAACTTTGTTTTGTAGGATAACGATTTTTCGTATGCGGTTTTCAGGGTACATGGCCCAGTGGCTCAGTTGGTTAGAGCGCCGCCCTGTCACGGCGGAGGCCGTCGGTTCGAGTCCGATCTGGGTCGCTATGAGCAAGTTGAAGATGGTTTCTCGCCGATGTGGCTCAATTGGCAGAGCAGCTGATTTGTAATCAGCAGGTTATCGGTTCGAGTCCGATCATCGGCTTTGCAATTTTATATTTAAGGGTGGTTTCCCGAGTGGCCAAAGGGGACAGACTGTAAATCTGCTGGCAACGCCTTCGGTGGTTCGAATCCACCACCACCCATTTATTAATATCGCGGGGTAGAGCAGTCTGGAAGCTCGTCGGGCTCATAACCCGGAGGTCGTAGGTTCAAATCCTTCCCCCGCAACTATGGTACGCACGTAAGACGCAAGCGGCACTTCGTTTGCTGCCGTCTAAGTGCTCCACTCATGCCCCGGTAGCTCAGTTGGTAGAGCGGAGGACTGAAAATCCTTATGTCGGCGGTTCGATTCCACCCCTGGGCATATGATACGGAGATCCGATTCACGGGTCTCCGTTTTTTTCATCCTTTTCCATAGGATCATTGCTCACCTGCCACTGCCTGTCATTCAGATCAACCGCATGCCGGGACGGATACAGGGACGAGGGACGGATCCTTCGGACGACTGAGTTGTGGCAACTCAAAAAGACGACTATAATAGAAGAAGATCTTTCTCAGAGGCGATGGCTTATGTATAAAACAATAGTGCAGGCGAGAGACCTTCTGGATCAGCTCAACATCAGTGAAAGGATGGTTTATCCGGGTCTTGACGGGCTGTCTAAATGGCTGGAAAGACACTATTATGTAAAAGGCAGCGGCGAATTGTAACAAACGCACGGAATCGGACTGGCTGCGCATGGACATTTTCGTGCGAAACCGCTATGATCAAGTAGGACGTCAGTCAGTCGGGCATCTGCAGCAAAAGCGGCTGCATGGAGGAGAAGAAAATGACGCATTATGATTACAAACCAAATGGCGTATGCGCCCGGATGATTCATTTTGATCTCGATGAAGATGCGCGCGTGCACAATGTCCGCTTCGAGGGAGGCTGCGATGGAAACGCGAAGGGGTTTTCAAAGTTGGTAGAGGGACAGAAGGCGGAGGACCTGATCCGCCTGCTGGAAGGTACGCTCTGCGGCTTTAAGAAGACGAGCTGCCCGGACCAGTTTACAAAGGGGCTGCGTAAGGCGATTGGGTGAAAGTACATCATACAAAGGAGTCAGAGAAGGAGGAATTATCATGCAGACATCACCATCTATGTGTATTCAGATAAAGGAAGGCACGCATATCGCGAAATGTGTCCTGATGCCGGGGGATCCGCTCCGCGCGAAGTTTGTGGCGGAGACTTATCTGGAGAATCCGGTCCTGTTCAACGATGTACGCGGCATGCTGGGATATACCGGCCTGTATGAGGGCAAGGAAGTCTCCGTCATGGGAAGCGGCATGGGAATTCCTTCCATCACGCTGTACGCGACGGAGCTGTTCAGCTTTTTCGGTGTGGAATCGATCATCCGTATCGGTTCCGCAGGAGGGATCGGTGATGACATCAAGATCCGTGATCTGGTTCTGGCGATGACTGCGTCCAGTACTTCCGCCTATTCGGACTGCCTGGCAATGCCGGGCCATGTGGCGCCCTGCGCTACGTGGGATCTTCTCAAATGTGCTTCCGATATCGCGGATGAGATGCAGATCAAGACATCAATCGGCTCTGTCCTTTCATCCGATTACTTCTACTATCCGGATCCGGATGCGAAGATCAATGAGAAAGCGAAGGATCTTGGTATCATGGCGGTTGAGATGGAGACTTCCGGCCTGTATCTGACGGCGATGCGCCTGCACAAGAAGGCACTGGGCATGTTCCAGATTTCGGATCATGTATTTACCGGAGAGCATCTGGATCCGCAGCAGGTGCGTGAGGGATTCCATGAGATGATGGAGGTTGCGCTGAAGACAGCGGTACGCGCAGGCTCATAAAAAGGAGGAAACAGGATCAGGAGATTCGCGTCAGGAACGGGCCTGATCAGATCATTTTGTTTTATATAAAGGAGAGACATCATGCCGGATTGGAAAAACCTGGATACCCTGAAATCTTATGAAACCCTGAAGAACCTGAAGGGAAAGGTGGACATCGCGAAGGAACTGAGCGGTCCGGACGCAGCCGCGCGCGTGCAGAAATATGTCGTGCCGATGGCGGCGGACCTGTCCTACAGTTTTGCGGCCAAGCAGGTCGATGACGAAGTGCTTCAGGCGCTTGGCGCGCTTGCGAAAGAGCAGCAGCTTCTTGAAAAGTTTGAGGTGCTCTACAACGGAGAACGTGTCAATACCGGAGAGAACCGTCTTGTGCTTCATCAGCTGTGCAGAGGCCAGCTCGGTGAGGACGTTGTGGCGGATGGCGTGAACAAGAGAGCATTTTACAAAGAACAGACCAGCCGCTGCGCTGCGTTCGCGAAGCGGGTGCACGATGGTGAGATCGTCAATGAGCAGGGCGAGAAGTTCACGATGGTCTGCCAGATCGGCATCGGCGGAAGTGACCTTGGCCCAAGGGCGCTGTACATTGCGCTTGAGAACTGGGCAAGGGCGAACGGCAGGCTGAAGATGGAAGCAAGGTTCATCTCGAATGTGGATCCGGACGACGCTTCCGCGGTCCTGATGGGACTGGACCTGGCGCACACGATGTTCATCATGGTTTCCAAGTCAGGAACCACGCTGGAAACGCTGACAAACGGTGAATTCGTGATGGATGCGCTGAAGAAGGAAGGACTGGATCCGGCGAAGCATATGATCGCCTGCACGAGCGAGACCTCCCCGCTGGCGAAGAGCGACGCATACCTGGATGCATTTTTCATGGACGACTACATCGGCGGACGTTACAGTTCCTCGTCCGTGGTCGGTGCCGCGGTGCTGTCGCTGGCGTTCGGCGGTGATGTCTATCAGGAGATTCTGGACGGCGCGGCAGCGGAAGACCGTCTGGCGAAGAACGAGAACCTGCTGGAGAATCCGGATCTTCTGGATGCGCTGATCGGCTTCTATGAGCGCAGCGTGGAAGGATATCCTGCGACGGCAGTGCTTCCGTATTCCCAGGCGCTGGCCCGTTTTCCGGCACATCTGCAGCAGCTTGACATGGAGTCCAACGGAAAGAGTGTAAACCGCTTCGGCGAGCCGCTTTCCTATCAGACCGGACCGGTTATCTTTGGTGAGCCCGGGACGAACGGACAGCACAGTTTCTACCAGCTCCTGCATCAGGGAACCGACATAGTCCCGCTGCAGTTCATCGGATTTAAGAACAGCCAGATCGGCAATGATGTCGTGATTGAAGATTCCACCAGCCAGCAGAAGCTCAGCGCCAATGTTGTCGCCCAGATCATGGCATTTGCCTGCGGGAAGAAGGATGACAACGCGAACAAGAACTTTGCCGGAGGAAGGCCTTCGAGCATCATCATCGGCGAGAAGCTTACGCCGGCCGCGCTCGGTGCCCTGCTTGCGCACTTTGAGAACAAGGTCATGTTCCAGGGATTTATCTGGAATGTGAACAGCTTTGACCAGGAGGGCGTGCAGCTCGGCAAGACGCTTGCGAAGAAGGTATTGTCCGGCAGCATGGACGGCGCGCTGAAGGCATACAGCGAGCTTTTAGAGATTTAATCTGCTTTTTGATCTGCGCCCGGACTTAAAGACCGGGCGCAGTCTGGCTGAAAGCAGCCAAAAAGCAAAAGCGCGAAACACTTGGATGAATGGGACAGAAAGGCGCGGAATGGAAAGAGCAGCCCGAACAATTCTGATCGTAGAGGACGAAGAACGTATCGCTCAGCTTATCCGGAAGTTGATCCATCTGGAGGAGCTGGGCCTTTCCTGTACAGGTATCGCGAAAAACGGACAGGAAGGCTACGAGACCATCATGAAGGACAGGCCGGATATTGTCATCACCGATATCCGCATGCCGAGGATCAATGGACTTGATCTCATCGAGATGGTCCGGCAGCAGCTTCCGGAGGTCCGTTTTATTGTTCTCAGCGGATACAAGGAGTTCGAGTACGCGCACCGTGCTCTGCAGTATGAGGTGGATGGCTATCTTCTGAAGCCGATCAATGAAGCGGAGCTGAACGAGACGCTGGGCCGGATCGTCGGCATGCTTGACGCGCGGGAAGCGACGCATGAGGCCGGGCTGGATGACATCCCGCAGTATCTGGAAGTCGTTACCATCTATGAGGATGACGATGACGCGGTTTATGGCCGGATGAAGAAGACGATGGAATACCTGCACCGGGTGTTCGATTGAAAAACAGGATGACAGGATTGTGGGGCGAGAGGCGCTGGCAATCCGTAGTCGGCTTTTGGAAGGATAACGCATAGTTTACGGGAAGGGACAGTTATGAGTGTCAAAAAGATTTTGAATGAAGATTCATCGAATGTCGTCGAAGTGATGCTGAATGGCTATCTGACGGCGTACAAGAGATACTACAAAAAGATCGGCGAGTACAACGCGTTCAAGTACCGCGCCGCGCGCAAGGACAAGGTTGCCATCGTGATCGGCGGCGGCAGCGGTCATGAGCCGCTGTTCCCGGGCTTCTGCGGCTCCGGCCTGGCAGACGCGGTTGCCTGCGGCAATGTATGCGCTTCCCCGAATCCCGAGCTGATCGCTGAGACAGCGAAAGCGGTGGACCAGGGCAAGGGTGTCATTTTCATGTATGGCAATTACGCGGGAGACAACCTGAACTTTGACATGGCCGAAGAGCTGTGCCGGGCGGAAGGAATCCGTACGGCGCATGTCCGTGTCTGGGACGACTGCGCGTCCGCACCGAAGGAAAGGATTACAGACCGCCGCGGCATCGCAGGCGATGTGTATGTGTTTAAGGTAGCAGGCGCTGCCGCGGATGCCGGTCTTGATTTCGACGAGGTTCTGCGCGTCGCAGAGAAGGCAAGAGACAACATCAGCTCCATCGGCGTGTGCATTTCCCCGTGCACGCTGCCGGGCAATGAGAAGCCGACGTTTGAGCTGGGCGATGATGAGCTGGAATTCGGCATGGGCCTTCACGGGGAAGCCGGTGTCGAGCGGACAAAGATGATGCCCGCGCACAAGATCGTCGACCGGATGTACAGTGAGCTGCAGAAGGAAATGGATCTGAAGGAAGGCGAAGAGATCGCTGTTCTGGTCAATGGCCTTGGCTCGACGCCGCTCCTGGAGCTGAACCTGGTGTATCATGAGCTTGCGAAGCATTTTGCGAAAGACGGTCTGATTGTCCATGATGCGGAGGTCAAGATCTGGTGCACGAGCATGGAGATGGGAGGCTTCTCGATTTCCATCATGCGTCTGGACGATGAGCTGAAAGGATACATCGATGCGCCGTGCTATTCTCCGTTCTACGCGAAGGGTGCCGTGACGGCCGAGCTGTCCGCGGATGAGGCGGACGATACATTGGAAGAAGAGCCGGAATTCGACGAGAATGATGTGGAGAAAGCACAGATCACCAGAAGCAAAGACGGGGTTCTGACGGAGCTGAACGCGGAGGATACGCGGAACATGCTGCTGTATGTGGCAGACAAGATCATCGCCGCGAAGCCTTACCTGACAGAGGTGGACAGCGCGATCGGTGACGGTGATCACGGAATCGGCATGGCCGGCGGCATGCAGAAGGCAAAGAAGAAACTCGCGCAGCGCTCAGGAGAAGAGAACGCCTACAAACTCTTTGAGGAGGCAGGACAGGCTATGCTCATGTCGATGGGCGGCGCGTCAGGCGTGATCTTCGGAAGCCTGTATCTTGCCGGCGCGAAGGGTGCGGAGCCTTCCGCGGTCATCACCGGAGAAGACCTGACACGCATGGAACGCAAGAGTCTGGAAGCGATTCAGGAAAGAGGAAAAGCCGCGGTCGGCGACAAGACCATGGTAGACGCACTTGCCCCGGCGGTGGAAGCGATGGAAGCACACGCCGGCGAAGACCTTCTGTCCATCCTGAAAGCAGCCGAGGAAGGCGCGCGTCAGGGTATGGAGAATACCAAGAATTACACGGCAAAGTTCGGCCGCGCGAAATCCTTGATGGAACGCGCGATCGGCCATCAGGATGCCGGCGCCACCAGCGTATACCTGATCTTCCAGGGAATGAGAGAGTATGTAGAAAACAGCTACGATTGACGGGAATCCATGAGGCAGGTTCTGCTGCGTCAGACTCGTCTGTAAGAAGCAGAGCCTGCCTCATGGGTGGCTCGTGAAGCGAGCCACCCACAGCCACAGACAAAAGCTGCGAAGCAGCGGTAGCCACGCGAAGCGTGGATGGTCTGTGGTATGTGGGGACGTCAATCGGAAAGAGAAAAGACCGCAATATCAGAAAGGACAAAACCATGAGAAAGATAGCAATCGGATGCGATCCAAACGCGCAGGCAGAAAAAGAAGCAATCATCAAATACATCGAAGCGAAGGGCTACGGAGAAGTCACGGACTTTGGCAGTGAGGATCCGATCTACGCGAATGTCGCCATCCAGGTAGCAGAGGCGGTTGCCGGCGGAGAATATGAGCGCGGCGTGCTGATGTGCGGAACCGGACTGGGCGTTTCCATCGCGGCCAATAAGGTCAAGGGAGCTTACGCGGCACTGTGCTCGGATGTCTACTCCGCGCAGCGTGCCCGCCTGAGCAATGACGCAAACATCCTGTGCATGGGCGCATTTACGACAGGAGGAAAGGTCCGCGAGCTTCTGGTGGATGCTTTCTTTACAAATGAATTTGTTCCGGGCTGCGGTTCCCAGCCGAAGGTTGACCGTTTCGTAAACTATGACAAGGAGAGAGGCTGAATATGAGAAACGAGAAAGTGAAGAAGATCATCATGGCGGCAGACCGCTACGGCCTTGCGCTGAAGAACGCGATTCGCGAAGACCTGGAAAAACAGGGCTATGAGGTCCACGATGTGAATCCGGATGAGCCGATGCTTTACCAGGATGCAGCCTGCGCGGTGGCCGGCGGGATCCGGAGCGGAGAGTATGACAGAGGCTTTGCGTTCTGCGGAATCGGAATGGGCGTCAGCATCATCTGCAACAAGCACAAAGGCGTGTATGCCGCGCTGGTTGAGAGTGTCTACCAGGCACGCCGCGCGAGGCAGGTCAACAACACCAACGTACTGTGCATGGGCGGCTTCCTCATCGGACACGAGATGGGCAAGGAGATGGCCAACACCTGACTTCAGATGGAGCACATGGTTGACATGGATCCGGAGATGGCAAAGATTGTCGGCAAAGAATTCGACGCGCTGGTTGATACCGAAGCGAAGGTTTTTGCAGGGAACTGACGGCTGCCTGCACACGGAGACAGAAAGGCTGCGCCGCCTGCCAGGGCGGGCGCAGTACCCATTGAATTCAAGAACGCCAACGGCGTTCTTGCCGCATCGCGCTCGGTGCGAAGCACCTTCCACTGAGATGAAAATGAGGAACCGGATCTGACATGCTTCCAGATCCGGTTCCCCTGTTTTTTCTTTTTTTCTTCAGTCTTCCTCCAGCACCTGCAGTTCCAGATAATCGAAGGGGATATCCTCCCCGACAAACGCGTCCTGCGTGAAGCGGCAGCGGGCGTGCTTCTGAAACTCACGAATCGTGGAATCGAGCCACTGCGGGTGCGGCAGGTCGAACGCCTGGCAGGCCTCATCCAGGGCACGGAATACTTTATGCGTCCGGGTGTCTTTTGTGTCGTCTGTCACGACATGGTCGCGCAGCATATGGTTGTCTTTCCATTCTTTTGCCCAGATTCTCATGGGGATCTCCTTCGTACGGAACGCTTTCGCCAGGCAATGATATCAGATGGTTTTGCGCGGCCGCCCTGTCCGTCTATGGAAAACGGAAGGCCGGCCGCCACCGCATGGCGGTCAGCATGACAGTCAGTGCTCAAAGAAGCTGTATACCGCTGTTGATATCTCCGCGACCTGCGCGTTGGCGGTATCCTCATTGCTCCAGTCGTTGGACAGGACAACCAGGATGTAATCGGCGGTAGGGCCGTAGATGACCGCAGCGTCATTTGCGATGGTATCGGTCTCTCCGGATTTGTTCCCGCATTCGACCCCTTCGGGAAGACCGCGCGGGATCTTGTAACGCGTCGCCTGATCCAGCATCATCTGTTCGATTTCATTGCAGACCTTCCGGGAGAGAAATGTCCGGTTGTAGACCCGGCTCAGCAGCAGGCCGACATCCTTCGCCATGATGACGTTCGGGTGCGACGGATCGAGCGAAGCAGCAGGATCTTCGAAGCCGTTGTACTCGATGGTTCCCTCCGAGAATCCGCGCAGCCGGATAAATTCATTGACCTTGGCGACACCGGCTGCCAGATCTCCGTCTCCGAGCAGTGAGAGCAGACGGTTCGAAGAATCATTGCTGGAATTGATAATCATGTTCCGCAGAAGATAAACGGTATCTTCATTGCGGGGAAGCGCGCCCCTGTCAAATGCGTCATATACGGTTTCCATGATGAAGAGCTTCATGACGCTCGCCGAACGCATGGAGGTGTCATTGACGACCAGAGCCTGACCGGTGGTGAGGTTCTGCACATAGACAGACCATGTCCCGTCATAGGCTTCGACCTGCTCCTTCAGCTGGCGGTAAAGGATATGCAGATCCTTCGGCAGCCTGGAGAGAGGATACATGCGGAGCATACGGTAGTCATAGAGGTTGATGCGCGCTTCATTCAGGCCGTCGATCTGCGGGATCGCAAATGTGCCGTGGCGCGGTACCATCACCGAGTCGTCGATCTCTCCGCTCCCCTCCTCTGTCGGAGGTGTTTCCACGGATTCGGTTTCTTCCTTGTTCTGTCCGGAATCAGATCCCCCTGCCGCGCCGGATTCGGTCTGTTCCTGGCCGGTGTAGGGAAGAGAAGCACCCATCTCAACCGGATGGAATTCTGTCTCGGTTTCTTCCGGAAGCTCGGATTCTGTCTCCGGGACAGTTTCCGTTTCTGCCTCTGTCTCCACTTCCGTCTCTGTACCTGCTTCCGGCATGGAATTCCCGGCGGACAGCTTTGTATTGTTCCCGGCGCTTCCGGGGAAGGTTTCTCCCGGAAGAGAAGCGGGCGGTGTTTCTGAAGAATGGGAATCTGCCTGATCGCTCAGCGCCTGCTGCTGCGCATGCATGACTTCATTCAGCTGTTCCATCTGCTCAGACTGTCTGATCGCTTCTTCGACCCGCTGCGCGGCTTCACGCACCTGCTGCGCGATGGCGCCGGCTGTATCGAGGGGATTCAGCGAGACAGGGATGGCAGGAACCGGTTTTTCAGGTGTGGCGAAAAAAGCCTGCGCCGGCAGAAGGGTCAGGCATAAAAAAGAGAGCACACAGATTTTTGCGTATTTTTTCATGCCTCAATCATAACACGGCAGATAAAGATTATCCAACGACTTTTCTCCGGATTGCTGTTATACTGTAGAGTATGAAAACCAACAAGGACTGATCATATGATCAAGGGGGCCCGGTATGACTGAAAAACAAACTGTCTGTGTGGTTGGACACAAAAATCCGGATACAGACTCGATCTGTTCCGCGATTGCATATGCCTGGATGAAAAACCAGCTGCAGGGAGAGGACGGAAAGAAGAAGTATGTGGCCTGCAGGGCGGGGTCCGTTTCCGCGGAAACACAATACGCGCTGAACCGATTTCATTTTTCCCAGCCAAGATATCTGGAGAATATCGGCACACGCGTGAAGGATATGGAGATCCGGAGAACACCCGGGGTGGACGGAAAGATCTCCGTGAAGGACGCGTGGGAATTCATGAAGACACACAATGTGTTTACGCTGGCCATCACGGACAAGGAGAACCATCTGACCGGCCTGGTCACCACCAACGACATTGCCAAGTCCTATATGGATGAAAATGACTCCGCGATTGTATCCGTGGCGAAGACACCTTACCGGAATATTCTGAAGACGCTGGAGGCGGAGATGGTCGTCGGGGACGAGAACGGGATCCTCGACCAGGGCAAGGTGATTATCGCTGCCGCGAATCCGGATGTCATGGAGAATTACATTGACCCGCATGACACCGTCATTCTGGGCAACCGGTATGAAGCCCAGCTGATGGCGATTCTGGCCGGTGCGGGCACGATTATCGTATGCCTGGGCGCGCCGGTCTCGAAGACGATCCAGCACATGGCGAAGGAACATGGAACTACTGTGATGGTGACGAAGCTTGACACTTATACGGTGGCACGCCTGATCAATCAGAGTATGCCCATCGATTTCTTCATGAAGTCGGACAACCTGATGACCTTCGGGATGAATGACTATACGGACGTGATCCAGGAGTCCATGCTGAAGATGCGCTACAGGGACTTTCCGATCGTGGACAAGCGCGGCTGCTACGTCGGCACGATCTCACGCCGGAACCTGATGGGCGTACGCAAGAGAGCGCTGATCCTGGTGGACCACAACGAGGCCTCGCAGGCGGTCGACAACGTCGAAAATGCCGAGATTCTGGAGGTGATTGATCACCACCGCCTCGGGTCGCTGGAAACCGTTAATCCGGTCTTTTTCCGCAATGAGCCTGTGGGTTCTACCGCAACGATCATCTGGCAGATTGCCCATGAGCGGGAGGTGGAGATCCCGGAGAATATCGCAGGACTTCTGTGCAGCGCGATTCTCTCGGATACGCTGGTATTCCGTTCTCCGACCTGTACGATGCTGGACCGGGCAGCTGCGCAGGAGCTGGCACAGATCGCAGGCATCGATCCGCAGGAATACGCAAAAGAGATGTTCCAGGCCGGCTCCACGCTGCGCGATAAGTCTGCGGAAGAGATCTTCTACAATGATTTCAAGACCTTCAACAACAACGGTCTGGTCATCGGCATCGGGCAGGTGACCTCCCTGAGCCAGCCGGAACTTGACGATATCGCGGTGCGTGTAAAACCATTCCTGGAGAAAAAATACAAGGAGAAGGGACTGGACCTTGCCTTCTTTATGCTGACCAACATTATCAATGAAGAGACCCGGCTTCTGTGCTACGGAGAATCCGCCTCAGAGCTGATCATGAACGCCTTCGGCGTGGAAGTGAAGGACAATGAGGCGCGGATGAAGAGTGTAGTCTCCCGCAAGAAGCAGATTGTTCCGGTGATCATGGATACCCTCAACCACGACCAGGATGTGTAATCCTTGAATGTTGCCATTCACGGCCGATCTTCGTTTTGTATCTGACGCGTCAGGCTTGCCTGAAAGCGGCAGTACAAAACAAAGATCAAGCCCGCGAAGCGGGAACTTCACCCACAACCGGGAACAGGAGCCGTGAAACGGCGGTATCCACGCGAAGCGTGGATGGTTCACGGTCTGTGGGTGAAGAGGCCGTGTAAGAGACAGATATCCCGGTTGTGGAGGAGGTGCTGTGAATCGAACCGACAGAATCGAACCAACAGAAAGAACCGACATGAAGAATCAGAGAAAACACTGGCTCTGGCTGGCGCTGGCACTGTCTGCTGCCTGCCTCACAGCTTCGGGAGCCGGATATGCGGAGGATGCGGAGGCAGACCCGGGCATCGAAGAGGACGTGGAAGATCCACCGGCTGCCGTGGAAGACGCGATGATACAGCCGGACGATTCCGCCGGGCAGGCGAGTGTGGACCCGAAAGACATTTCCGGACTGTTTGAGGACACCGGGAAGGATCAGGTTTCCCACAGCGGGGAAACCCTGGAAGAAGCACAGAGTGGACTGTATGGATCAGACGGCGGAAGCACGGTCAATATCGGCCATCTGTATGAGGTCAACGGCGTCCTGGTACGCAATTCAGACTTCCCGTCGCAGCCCCAGGAGTGCTGGGCCTACGCGAACAACATCTACGCGAAGATCTGGGGATATAACTTTGGGGGCTATTTCAATGAATCCGATAATATGCTGCGGAATCTTCCCGACGAGGAGCTGACACTGACGCCGGAGCATCTGAAGGCTTATGTGAGTGCTGCTCCTGCCGGAGCGGCGCTGCGCGTCTGCAATGAGGACTACCTGCATGGCAATGACATAGGCGGACACAGCCAGATTATCATCACGCATGATGAGAACGGATTCACGGTGTTTGAAGGCGGACTGTCCCTCTGGCCGCACCGGCGGGAAGCGTATTACACCTGGAACGGATACTGTTTTTCCGGCTGGCCGGGCAGGTATCAATACATCAAATATATCAAGTGGCCCGGCGCCGGCGCATGGGTTCCGGGCGCGTCCGGCAGCAGTGCGCAGGACCTGGGGGTGTCCCGGATCGAACAGATGAAGCCGGACCTGGAAAAGAGCGTTCAGGATCTGGTCAGATATGTGGATGACCTGATTCAGGGGAAAAGGGATGTAAGCTATTATGTGCTGCGGAGCAGAATACGCAAGTGCAGCAGCAGCCTGTCTGAAGCGAAGTAGCAGCCGGGAAACAAAGACACCTGTGCAAGAAAAGCAAGCGTTGATCAGGGAGAAGGAAAATGAGCGGAAAGATAGGGAAGGCACTTCTGGCGGCAGGAGCAGTCGGTGGAGCAGCCAACGGCGGAGCGGCGGCTGTTTTGGCCGGCAAGCTCGTGCACCCAAGGAGATTTACGCTGGAAGAAGAGAAAGCATGGCTGATCGAACACGGACTGTGGGGAGACTATGACCAGATTCCGCGGACGAATTACACGATTGCGGGCAAGGACGGATATGTCCTCCACTGCGAATATGCACCGACGAACCCGGGGAGCCGGCGATTTGTGATATTGACGCATGGATATACCTCGAACCGTTACGGATCCGTGAAGTACCTTGGCGTGTACCGTGCGCTTGGCTTCAACTGTGTTCTGTATGACTGCCGCGGGCATGGAGAGAACCTTCCTGCGCCCTGCTCGATCGGAAACCTGGAGTCAGAGGATCTGCTTCATGTGATCGAGGATACATACCTGCGTTACGGAGAGGACATTGAGCTGGGACTTCATGGGGAATCCATGGGCTCGGCCGCGTCCCTGAGTGTACTGAAGTTCCGCCCCAGGGTCAGATTTGTGGTGGCCGACTGCGGATTCGCCAGCCTCTATGATCTGATCGGCCGGCTCTATCGCGAGAAGCATTTCGGTTTCATGCTGGATCCCGTGAATGTGATGATGGGAAAGCGGTATCATTTTACCCTGAAACAGACCTGCCCGCGGGATGCCCTGCAGGGCAATGAGGTTCCGGTCTGTCTGATTCATGGAGAAGAGGATACCTTTATTCTGCCGCAGAACAGTGATGAGCTGGCGCAGGCGACTTCCGGATACCGGGAAGTGCACAAGGTAAAGGGAGCGGAGCACGCCCGGTCAAGATATGTGCTCGGCGAGGAAGCCTATACGAAAATCGTAGAAACCTTCCTGGAAAACCTGCAGTAAGCAGCGCACAGAAAACCATGAGAAAGAGCACCGCCCGGCTGATCATTCAGCCGGGCAATCTTTGTGATTGTGTCTGCAAGCTGTATAAGAGGAAAAAGCCAGGATGTGTGAAGAAAATGTGAAATGTCAGAAAATATTAGCACTCACCTATTGACAGTGCTAATAGTCGGTGCTATAACGGGTTCAGAACGAAGGAAACAAAAGCAGGACAAGGAACAAAGCGGAAAGGTCCTGGCAGTTTCCCGGAATCAAAACAAGTTAAGACCTGCCGACAGGGCAGCGGAAGGAGGACAATTATGATGGTACCGAGCATTTTTCATGATAATCTGTTTGACAGCTTTTTCAACGATGATTTCTTCTGGCCGGAGATGACCCGTACAGCGGACAAGGCGGGCAGAAAGCTCTATGGGCACAGAGCGAATGAGATCATGAAGACAGACGTGAAGGAGACGGAGAAGGGCTATGAAGTCGCGATCGATCTTCCGGGCTTCAAGAAAGAGGATGTAACCTGCGAGCTGAAGGACGGCTATCTGACCGTCAGCGCGGAAAAGAAACTGGAAGAGAACGAGAAAGACGACAACAGTAGATACATCCGCAGGGAGCGCTACACCGGCAGCCAGAGCAGAAGCTTCTATGTCGGAGAAGGCATCCACGAAGATGACATTCATGCATCGTTCCAGGATGGTATCCTGAGACTGGATGTACCGAAGCAGCCGGCTGAGCAGGTGGAGGACAAGAGACATTTCGTTCAGATCAGCGACTAAGCCGCAGGTACAGGCGCGTCCGGATCTGCGCTGCCAGCGCATAGCCGGAACAGAAAGAAAGAATCAATCAAACAGGCCCGGAGGACAGACCCCGGGCCTGTTTTGAGGAAGACTGGAAAAGGAGGTGAGAGCGATGAGCAAAAAGCGCGACTTTTACCAGGTGCTGGGCGTGGAAAAGGGCGCCTCAGACAAGGAGATCAAGAAAGCCTACCGCAGAAAAGCCCGGAAATATCATCCCGATGGCAATCAGGGAGATAAGGGGGCGGAGAAAAAGTTCAAAGAAGTCAATGAAGCATACAGCGTGCTGAGCGATCCGGAGAAACGGAAGCTGTATGATCAGTTTGGCATGGCCGCTTTTGAAGAAGGCGCTTCCTCATCGCACTCAGGCGGGGATCCCTTTGGCGGATTTGGCGGCTTCGCTTCCGGCGCAGGCGCATACGGACAAGGTGGACCTTTTGCAGGAGGCTATACGCAGGGCACTGACGGAACGTATCAGACATTTCATTTTGACGCGGACGATCCCCGCCTGAAGGAGATGTTCGGCGACCTGTTTGGTGGTATGTTCCATCATTCGTCAGAAGGCGGGAACAGCTCCGGCGCGGAGCGGTTCTATTCAGGAAGCGGCTTTGGCTCCGGCGCGCAGCAGTTCTATTCACAAAGCGGCCATGGCACAGGCGCGGAGCAGTTCTACTCACAAGGCGGCTTTGGCACCGGCACGCAGCGATCTTACCAGGAGCCGGAGAAACTGGACCTGCAGAAGGATCTGTTTATTCCATACACGACGGCCGTGTTTGGCGGAGAGGTGAAGGTTGCGACACCGGACGGGAGCGTGATGCTGAAGATTCCGAAGGGATGTCAGTGCGGAAGAAAGTTCCGCCTTGCCGGAAAGGGAAAGAAAAGCCGCAGCGGCGGCATGAGGGGCGACCTGTATGTCATTATCCAGATCACGGTGCCGAAGGACCTGAGCGCGGGAGAAGTGCGGAAACTTCGGGAATACGAGCATATCCGCAAGGAAAAGGCGGCGGGCAAGACAGATTCCGTGAACAAAGGAAAGCACCCGGCAGCGTAACCGGATGCGGACCGGAAGGAAAGGCAAGAATCCCTTCAGCGATATCAAAAAACCCGGCAGCAGCCGGGTTTTTTCAGAATTTGGCGTAGATCGGATCGACGGGAAGATATCCCTGCCCGTAGGCGCCGAAGAGGACAATAAACAGAATTGCCACGATCCAGACGGCGGCATGAACGGCGATTCCCTTCTTCGCGATGCTTTCCCGGATCCTGACGCCCCGCTCCTGCAGAAGGGACAGGATGAAGATCATCACAAGGAAGAGCAGCAGGATCAGGTAATCCTTCTGGTCCATTCCGTAGGTGAACAGCGCATGGCTGTGCAGGGAGTCCAGCGTAAAGCTTGTGCCGATTTTTCTCAGCATGCCGACAGCTTCTCCCAGCGAGCGGGCACGGAAGATCAGCTCACCGACGCATACAAGCAGGAAGGTCCGGATGATCTGCAGGATGCGGTAGAGGAGATGATTCCGGTCAATATGAAGCTTCTGCGCCAGCCCAATGCTCAGCGGCAGGATCAGGCTGCCGGTTAAGATCAGGACAAAATGATAAAGCCCGAAGACGATATAATGCCATCCGGAGCCGTGCCAGAGCCCGTTGCAGACCCAGACGGCAAACAGAGCGATACTGCCGGAAACCAGCGGGCCATAGTGATTGCCGAAACGCCTGCGCGACCTGGAAGTGAGCTTCTTCATCGGTTTGCTCATCGAGACAGGATAGAACAGATAATCCTTGAACCAGGTGCCCAGTGTGATATGCCATCTGGTCCAGAACTCGGAGATAGTCCGGGAGAAGAAGGGCCGACGGAAGTTTTCCGGCATGATGATGCCGAAGATCTCACCGGTTCCGATGACCACATCCATGGTTCCGGAGAAATCCATATACAGCTGAATGGTGTAGCAGACAGCCGCAAGGCAGATCACGAAACCATCATAGGCATCATAAGTGGTGAACACATTGTCAATCAGCAGGTTCAGCCGGTCCGCCGCCACCGTTTTCTTCATCAGGCCGTAGAGAATCCGTTCTGACCCCCGGACGAAATTCTCCCAGCGGATCTTCGGGACGTCCCAGAGCTGGGCGGCTGTATCCGAATAACGGCAGATCGGCCCTTCCATGATCTGCGGGAAAAAGCTGATAAAGAGTGCGAACCGGAACAGATTGCGGTCGGCCGGAATCTTCTGGTGATAGACATCGATCAGGTAGGAAGCGGCCTGCAGCGTATAGAAAGAAATCCCGATCGGAACCGCGAAGTTCGGGCTTTTCAGGGTGACCTGAATATGCAGGATCCGCAGCAGGGAATTGAGATTATCCGAGAAAAACGGAGAGTACTTCAATACCAGCAGGACGCCGATCTGCAGAAGGACGGCAAGGACGACAACACGCAGCAGCTTCGTGTGATAGCGGGAGCGGACTGCTTTTTTTTCACTCTTTTCACAGGCGGCAAGGGCCTGTTTCTGCGCATCCAGAATTTTGCCGATCCACAGACCGAAGGCATACACGGTCAGGGTTGCGGCAAGCAGATAGACGATCAGCTTACCGCTGACCGCCCAGAAAAATGCATAACTGAAGAACAGCAGCGTCACGCGGCGTGCTGTCTTTGGAAGCATCAGATAAAGTAAGATGCATAGCGGCAGAAGAATCAGAAGATACTCTACCGAAAAGTAGGAAGAAATGGAGAACATATCACTCTTCCATGAGACGGGTGATCAGATCCCACATCGCCTCAGCGGAGTTGAAGTTCGCCGGAACAATCTCAACCGCGGGGATGGTAATGTCAAACGCATCCTCCAGTTCGGAGATCAGAGCCAGCACAGTGAGAGAGTCAAGCAGATGATCGTCGATCAAAGCCGTCTCAGTGTGAAAGTCAACCTCCGGGTTCATTTCTTCCAAAATCTCGTAAAGCTGTTCCATGATGATAATTCCTTTCTGTTTGTATCCTGCAAAAACCGCAGAGTTCAGACCGGATCAGCGCCGCCGTTCAGTACCCAGGTGGGTTCTGCGCCGCGAAGCAGCTCCGTCTCACCATTTTCCTTCAGACACACAACCGCGGGGAGGTCTCTGCTCAGAAACAGGGAGATCCCTTCTGTCATGCTGTAAGCGCCTGTATTGCGGAAAATGAGAAGGTCGCCTGCCTTCAGGTCATGCAGGGGCAGTTTCTTCACAACCAGGTCATTGATCGTGCACAGCGAACCGCACAGGTTCCACTCCGGATCATCCGGCGCGGATTCTCTGGGCGGCCATAGTTCAAAGACCGGGTGCTTCATGGCCATAAACTGTCCGTAGTAGGCCAGATGGTGAATCCCGGAGTCCAGGATGGCGTAATTTCCGGAATGATTGCGCTTCAGATCCGCGACCCGCGTGAGCAGGCTGCCGCACGAAGCCGTGATGCTCCGGCCCAGCTCCAGCATGATGGGAAGCTTGTTCCGCATCTGCGCAAGAAGCGAGGAAAACTCCTCCAGGTAAGCATCTTCATCAAAGTCCTCACCGCTGAAATACGCGACCGGGAATCCGGGGCCGTATTCCAGAAGCGGGATCTCGATCCCAAGCTCTGCACGGATCCTGTCCAGAAGATCGTCCAGCATGGAAAGCTCCCTGCGGTGTTTCTTCAGGGAGGTCTTCTGCGTGCCGGAGAAGAACTGGATGCCAGCAAGGGTCAGGAAGCTGCCTGACGCCAGAGGATCCTTGCCTGGGGCACTGATCCGCCGCAGAAGATCCAAAAGTTCCGCTTCCGACAGGCCAAACTGGTTGCCGCTGGTCAGACGCGGCAGTAGCCGGATGGGTTTTCCGTATTCTCTGGAAAGCGATGAGAGCAGTTCAAACTGCCGCACGGACTCCACGGTCAGGATGCCGTCGCACAGGCCATGCGTAAAGGCATACCGCATGGAAGGCTCATCCTTGTAGACCCCGGAGAGTACGAACTGCGCGGCAGGGATGCCCTGCTTCTCACAGATGTACATCTCACCGGGCGAGCAGATCTCAAAGCGGTCCACACAGCCTTGCAGGAAGCGGCCTAAAAAAGGATTCGCCTTCACGGCAAAGCAAAGCCCGGTTTCCTTCGGCAAGTGAGCACGAAGATACTGCACCCTTTCCTTTAACAGACGCTCTTCGAAAACATACAGCGGCGTCGGACAGCTGTCAAGAAGGTTTCTGATATCCTGTTGATTCATATGGTTCACCTGTTTGTTCCAGTCTGCCGCCGGCAGACTGGCCGCGCTGCGTTCGGCACCTTCGATGGAGTTGTCGATTGCAGATTGCGTTGCTCAGCTGCGTTTCTTCCCAAGCGTCTCTCTGAGCGCTTTGCGGTCGATCTTGCCGCGGCCTGTGACCGGCAGCGACTCCAGCTGGTGGAGATAGCCAGGGACCATAAAGACCGGAAGCTGCTCCTTCAGCATCGTGGCCAGCTCTTTCCGTTCAATGGCGCCGCAGTAGAAACCATGCAGACGCTCTTTCTGCTCATCAAAGATGCAGCAGCTTCTCTCCACGCCCGGGATCTTGTTCATGGCAAGCTCAACCTCTGCCAGCTCAATGCGGTGTCCCAGATACTTGATCTGGTCATCCTTTCTTCCGCAGAAGAAGAGCTCTCCCTCCTCATTATAACGGCCGAGATCTCCGGTGCAGTAGATCAGGGAAGAATACTCCGGTGTGCGGGGATCATCCCGGAACCGTTCACGGGACTGCTCCTTCATATTCCAGTAGCCAAGTCCGACCGCGGTTCCCCTGACACAGAGTTCTCCCGTCACGCCAGGCGTGGTGATCTCGTGATCCTGCTCATCCAGAAGGAAGGTTTCTTCATTCTGGAAGGAGCGTCCGATCGGAATCCCGTCCGTATAATCCCGCGACCGGTCAATCTCATGCCAGGTACAGTTGCAGGTAATCTCCGTCGGTCCGTACAGATTGATAAACCGTGTATCCGGAAGATGCCCCATCCAGTCGTTCAGCCGCTTCAGCGGCATAACCTCGCCGCTGAACATGATCATACGGACTTTGTCCGGCACCTTGTAGTCCAGGCCGTGAAATGCGCTGACCAGCGTCAGTGCGGAAACGGCCCAGATCATCACCGTCGTGTTCTGTTCGCACAGAAAATCCAGCAGCGGGGCCGGTGTCGTGAACAGCGGTCTGGGAACCAGCACCAGCCTGGCGCCGGTCAGCATGGCGCTGTAGATATCCTTCACGGAGACATCGAAGTCAAAGGGTGCCTGGTTCGCTATGACGTCGTCCTCCCGGATGCCAAACTGGCGGACAAAGACACCGATAAAATCGATGACTGAGCGGTGACAGATCAGCACCCCCTTCGGCACACCTGTCGAGCCTGAGGTAAAGTTCATATAGAGCGGATCTGTGTCCAGATGGAGCTCGCGTACTTTACGAAGACCGTCCGGATCCGGTTCCTGCTTCTGAAGAGATTCGATCTCCAGAATCGGGCTGGACGTGAACACTTCCTTAGCCTGCGCCAGATGCTCCCGGTCCGTCACAACAGGCGCCGCGCCCAGAACCTGCTGTATCTGCAGATGACGCTGGGACGGCAGCATGGGGTCAATCAGTGTATAGAAGGCTCCCGCGTAGACGATACCGAAAAACGCCGTCAGCGTGTCCGCGTTCTTTTCCATGAAAACGATCACAGGCTTTCTTCTTTCGGCATAGCGCAGAAGGCCGCTTCCTGTGCGGCGGCACAGATCAAGAAATCCGGCGCGGCTGTACGCCCTCCGATCATCGCATACAGCGATCGGATCCGGATTCTTTCCGGCGGAAGTCTCCAGATATTCCAGTACATTGATCATAGCATTCTCCATCTGAGCATTTATCATGAGTAATACTATACCACGTTTTCAGCGATTGAGGGGAAAGGGCTTGATTTTTCGGGATATGCGGTCTTTGAAAACTGGCTGGCGTATTTTTGTGAGGCTTCAGTCATGGGAGGTTCACGTGACATGAAGTTCAGGAAGAATAAAAGTGGAATAAAATAACCATAAAATCCACCCGAACTGCCATAAATGGTACTTTAAGTGTATATTATGGTTTACAAAGTGGAAAATGTCTGGTATTATGGATTCTGGAAACAGGTTGAACAGGCAGATCTTTTGCGGAGGTGGCTATGACGATCAGTGAGATGAAACAACGGAAGCAGGAGATGGGGTATTCCTATGCATTGATCTCTGAGAGGTCAGGCGTTCCTATATCTACGATTCAGAAGATCTTTCATGGAGAAACCGTATCTCCAAGGTATGAAACGCTGCAGGCACTGGAGAAAGCGCTGAAGGAATCCGTGGATGCGCAGCCGGCGCTTGTGCGGGAAACACCGCTCCGGTATCGGGCAGATTCTGACGGTCCGGAGGATGAGAAGTATCCCAGACAGGGAAGCTACACGATAGAGGACTATTATGCCCTGCCGGATGACCAGAGGGTAGAGCTGATTGACGGCGTTTTCTATGATATGGCTTCGCCGGTATCGCTTCATCAGCTGATTGCAGGGGAAGTGTACAGACAGATCGCTAACTATATTCTTGACAATGGCGGGTCCTGTACTGTGTTTATCGCTCCGCTGGATGTGCAGCTGGACTGTGACAACCGGACGATGGTACAGCCGGATGTGATGATACTCTGTGACGATGAGAAGAATACCAACAAGAATATCTATGGGGCGCCGGATTTTATCCTTGAAGTGATATCGCCTTCCACGAAGCGCAAAGACTGCTTCCTGAAGCTACAGAAGTATATGGACGCCGGCGTCAGGGAATACTGGATACTGGACCCATACAAAGAGAAACTGATGATATACTTCTTTGAGGAGGATGCGTTTCCGCTTATCTGCGGGCTCGACAAACCGATTCCCGTGCGGATCTATCATGGCGAGCTGGCCATCGACCCGAAGCATATTATGGGGTATATAGCCCGAAGCCGGGAATGAACAGATAAGACGGGACTCGTTACAAGTCAGATCCCGGCCAGTTTCAGGGTGGACACAGGGATTCTGAGCGTAAACTTTTGGGGGTTGGAGCGAAGAATCCCTGTGTCTGCCGCAGGAGGCTGGCCGGGGTCTGACTTGTAACCGGGATTTCCTTCGCTCTTCATCGATATGATAAAATCAGTTTACAGATTTGTAAAAAGTGATTATAATATGCAGGACGAGCAGTTTATGCTGGTCCTGTTTGCTTACTCCTGACGGGAATATGGCCTGAAGCAAGGCCTGGGAGCGGGCATACAGACATGAGGGGGAGCGCCTCCGGGTTATTAAGGGATAGAACCGGAAGGTGGAATAATTAGTAACTGAAGAGGAATGAGTATGGAACAGTATATCATCAGGGGTGGTACTCCTTTGCACGGCGAGGTGGAAATCGGCGGCGCAAAGAATGCAGCCCTGGGAATTCTTGCCGCGGCAATCATGACGGACGATGAGGTCCTGATTGAGAACCTGCCGGATGTCCGCGATGTGAATGTCATGCTGGAGGCGATGAGCCAGATCGGTGTGCATGTGGACCGGCTGACGCCGCATTCGGTGATGTTGTGCGGAGCTGATATCGGCGACGTCAACATTGAATACGAATATATCAAAAAGATCCGTGCGAGTTATTATCTGCTTGGCGCTCTGCTTGGGAAGTACAAGAAAGCAGAAGTGCCGCTTCCCGGCGGCTGCAATATCGGCTCAAGACCGATCGACCTTCATCTGAAGGGATTTAAGGCGCTGGGAGCAAAGGTTTCCATCCGGAACGGCAGTATCTGCGCGCAGGCAGAGCATCTGAGAGGATGTCACCTGTTCCTGGATACGGTTTCCGTGGGAGCGACCATCAATATCATGATGGCAGCGGCGATGGCGGAAGGCCGTACCGTGATCGAGAACTGCGCGAAGGAACCGCATGTCGTTGATGTCGCAAACTTCCTGAACAGTATGGGAGCGAACATCAAGGGCGCCGGTACCGATGTGATCCGTATCGTTGGAGTTGAGAAGCTTCATATGACGGAATACTCGATCATTCCGGATCAGATCGAAGCGGGGACTTTCATGTTCGCGGCAGCGTGCACGGGCGGAGATGTTCTGGTGAAGAACGTGATTCCGAAGCATCTGGAGGCGACGATCTCCAAGCTGCTCGAGATTGGCTGTCGTGTGGAGGAATTCGACACGGAGGTGCGGGTGATCGGACCGAAGCGTCTGTCCTGTGCCAATGTCAAGACCCTGCCGTATCCCGGATATCCGACGGATATGCAGCCGCAGATCGGCGTTGCGCTTGCGATGGCGGAAGGCACTTCGATTGTGACGGAGTCAATCTTCGAGAACCGGTTCAAGTATCTGGACGAGCTGGCCCGTATGGGAGCGACATCCAAGGTGGAAGGCAATACCGCGATTATCTCCGGAACCGACAGACTGACAGGCGCGAGAATCAGTGCACCG
This sequence comes from uncultured Lachnospiraceae bacterium, assembly GCA_902781455.1. Taxonomy (GTDB): domain Bacteria; phylum Bacillota; class Clostridia; order Lachnospirales; family Lachnospiraceae; genus Porcincola. The sequence continues at coordinate 22,762 of CACZJF010000012.1, forward strand.
GATCTGAGAGCTGGTGCGGCGCTCGTGATCGCAGGTCTTGCGGCGGAAGGCGTCACGACAATCGACGACATCGTCTATATCCAGAGAGGGTATGAGCAGTTTGATGAAAAGCTGCGGGGGATCGGCGCGAAGATCGAATGCGTCAGTTCGCAGAGAGAAGCCCGCAAGTTTACATTGATGACGGGTTGAATTCAAAAACGGATTGGAAGTATTATGATCGGCCGGCAGGGATGCCGGCCGGTTTGTTGTCTGAGAAGCACTTTGCATGGTTCAGCAACACACGGTTTGATGCCGCGTGCTGCCTGCTCTCAGGAGAGAGCAGTGAAAGGAGCAATCAGGTGCCCAGATGGTCGCTCAGAGAGACGAAGTCCGCGACCGACAGCTTCTCTCCGCGTATGGACGGACTGAAGCCGAGCTGCTCCAAAGCGTCTGCGATCTGTTCCTTTGAACAGGGAACCTGCGGACTGGACGACAGTGCATTGGTCAGGGTCTTGCGGCGCTGCCCGAAGGCGGCGCGTATGATGTGATCGAACAGCTCCTCATCCTGCGCTTTTACCGGCGGCTCTTCGTACAGCTCCATCGTCACGACTGCGCTGGTAACCTTCGGGTGCGGAATAAAGGAGGACGGCGGCACCAGTTCCACGATCTGCGGAGCGGAGTAGTACTGCACCGCAACGGAGAGCGAGCCGTAGTCTTTGCTGCCCGGCTGCGCGCACATCCGGTCCGCCACTTCCTTCTGCACCATGACCGTGATGGACTGCGCAGGGACCCTTTGCCGGAACAGATTCATCAGGATCGGCGTGGTGATGTAGTAGGGCAGGTTCGCGACGATCCGGAGCGGAGCCAGCGCAGCAGGCGCTGATGCAGGTTCCCGGGAAGCGTTAGCGCCGCTGATGCTGCCGGAATCTGTATTGCCGGTATTGACTCTGCCGGCGTGATACTGCTGCGCAAGCGAGACCAGATCTACCTTCAGTACATCTTCATTGATTACTGCCACGTTGTCGTAATCCCGAAGGGTATCTTCCAGAATGGGAATCAGCTTCTTATCGATTTCAATCGATACGACCTGATGGGCTGCGTCGGCCAGGAACTGTGTCAGGGTGCCGACGCCGGGACCGATCTCAAAGATGACATCGTCTTTGCCGACCTGCGCCGCTTCGAGGCTTCGGCGGATGACACCCTCGTCGATGAGGAAGTTCTGCCCGAACTTCTTGTGAAAATCGAAATCATATCTGGAGATGGTCTCCAGCATGGTGCGGGGATCTGACAGCTTACTCATGGCTATTCTCCTGTTTTCCTGATAGCATAACACCTCTCCCACGCGCTGCAGCGCTGAAGGAGAGGTGATTCTTATCTACGCAGCCGGTACACAGCCGGCTCTTTGGTCAGGTGGTTATCAAATGAGCCGTCCAATGCGTCATTTGATGAGACGCGTGCCAAAGGTTGATTGCGGAGGTTCCGCGCTTACCGTACCTCGGCGCCGGAATCAACCTCGCCCTCCGGCCGGACAAGGCTCAGGCGGCCCTGGGCGTCTTCCGCGCAGAGGATCATGCCTTCGCTCATCATTCCGGCAAGCTTTGCCGGCTTCAGGTTGGTGATGACCAGCACCTTTTTGCCGACCATCTCTTCCGGTGTATACCACTGCTTGATGCCGGAGAGGATCTGGCGGGTCTGGCTGCCGATCTTCACCTGGCTGCACAGAAGCTTGCGGGACTTTTTGACTTCCTCGCACTTGATTACCTCGCCGACCTGGATCTGAAGCTTCGCAAAGTCATCGATGGAAACCTCCGGCTTCGGTTCGGGTTCAGACGCATCATTCTTTGCCGCGTCAGTACCGGAACCGTTCCCCGCAGCCTGACCGGCATCTGCCGCCTGATCGGAAGCAGGCGCGGAAGCCTTCTCCGGGTGCATCTTCGCGACCATCTCAGCGACGTCTTCCGCCTTCAGTCTCTGGAACAGAATCTGCGGCTGGTCAGTTACCTTCCGTCCGGACGGATACTGCCCGAACTGTGTCATGTTGTCGAGTCCGCGTTTTTCTGCGTTCAGCTGCGCGAGGATCTTCGCGCTGGTATCCGGCATGAAGGATTCCAGAAGCTCAGCGCCGACACAGATCGCTTCCACCAGGTTGTAGAGAACCTCGCTCAGGCGGTCCTTTGTCAGAGCGTCTACGCCCTTGGCCAGCACCCAGGGTGCCGTCTCGTCAATGTATTTGTTGCAGCGTTTGAAGAGCGCGATGACCTCGCTGATCGCGTCCGCTACCCGCAGAGCATCCATCTTTTCGATCACTGTCTTGGGCGTCTCAAGGACCATACGCTTCAGATCCTCATCGATGCTTCCGGTCTGCCCTTCGCTGACCACGCCGGCCGGGGAAACCTGCTCGTCCGTAACACCGGTCCTGTTCACGACACCGCCGAAATACTTATTTGTCATGGAGATGGTGCGGTTTACCAGATTGCCGAGCGTATTCGCCAGATCGGAGTTGAAGCGCTCCACGCACAGATCCCAGGTAATCACGCCGTCATTTTCAAAGGGCATCTCGTGCAGCACAAAGCAGCGCACCGCGTCCACGCCGAAGACATTCACAAGTTCATCCGCGTACAGGACATTGCCCTTGGACTTGCTCATCTTGCCGTCGCCCATCAGAAGCCACGGATGTCCGAAGACCTGCTTTGGAAGGGGCTCGCCGAGTGCCATCAGGAAGATCGGCCAGTAGATTGTATGGAAGCGGATGATATCCTTTCCGATCAGGTGAAGGTCCGCCGGCCAGTACTTCTTATAATCATCGGTCGATCCGTCGGTGTCATAGCCGGCGAAGGTAATATAGTTGCTCAGCGCATCCAGCCACACATACACAACATGCTTTGGATCGAAGTCCACCGGGATGCCCCAGGTAAATGAGGTTCTGCTGACGCAAAGATCCTGCAGTCCGGGCAGAAGGAAATTGTTCATCATCTCGTTCTTGCGCGCTACGGGCTGAATGAACTCCGGATGCGTGTTGATGTGCTCAATCAGACGGTCCGCGTACTTGCTCATACGGAAGAAATAAGCCTCTTCCTTCGCCATCGTGACCGGACGTCCGCAGTCAGGGCACTTGCCGTCCACCAGCTGGCTCTGGGTCCAGAAGGATTCGCAGGGCGTACAGTACCAGCCTTCATAGGAACCCTTATAGATATCTCCCTGATCGTAAAGCTTTTTGAATATCTTCTGGACCTTTTTCTTGTGCACCGGATCTGTCGTGCGCACGAAGCGGTCATAGCTGGTCCCCATCAGATCCCAGATCTGCCGGATGATGCCTGAATTCTGATCAACGAACGCCTGCGGTGTCATGCCGGCTTCGGCGGCCTTGATCTCGTTCTTCTGTCCGTGCTCGTCCGTACCGGTCTGGAACACGACATCATATCCTTCTGCTCTCTTGAAGCGGGCGATCGCGTCGGCCAGAACCGCCTCATAGGTATTGCCGATATGCGGTTTGCCCGAAGAATACGCGATTGCGGTTGTAATATAATAAGGTTTTTTGTCTGCCATGTTGACGCCTTCCTTCCTGCCGGACCGTCACAGACAGTCCGGGTATTTTTCTCATTTTGATCTCAGCGCGCTCCGCCGGGTCAGACGGCAGCGCGGTGTCAGCGATATACCGGAATCAGGAGGTATGATTACTTCACCGTATCCTGATCAATGATATCTTCTTCATAGATGTACTTTGATCTCAGCTCGTTGACCTTTCTGTTGGAGAGGAACATGTAGATTCCAAGCAGCAGCAGACTGAGACCGACAAAACGGGTCAGAAGCGAAGCTGTGCTGAAGGGATCGCGGATTGCTTCTATGCCTGCGACGGCGAAGACAAGTCCGATGACCAGATGGAAAACCCAGTGCACCCCGTGAAACCTTCTTACATCAAACGCAGTCTGGATGGACCGCGCGCCTCCGAAGATCAGGAACAGACCGAACAGAAACGGCAGTATGCTGATCACGACGGAAGAGTACAGAAGCATGAACAGTCCGGTGACAGCACAGATCAGTCCGATGGACAGGTCGTGGTTCGCCATGGCCGAGGCGGCATCCCGCGTGGTGACATAGCGCAGAATTCTGCCTGCGCCATAGACCAGAAGCACAATGCCGATGCCGTATACGATGATCTTGTTTGTCAGTGACGGCATCAGAAGCAGAACCAGGCCGACCAGAGCGACCAGGATGCTGGAAACGGATACATTGTTCAGCAGTTTTTTCATCCTTTATCTCCCCCCTTTTCTGTAACAGAAATCCCCTTAAGATGCTCCCCCTTGAAGCGGCCAAAAACCGCAGCAGCGGCATGCTGCTCACTGAACATCCATCCTGCAGGCGCTTTCATCGGCGTTTTCCGGAAGCTTCTTCGTGCAGGTGATGGCAAGCGCCCCGGGGCCGATGTGACAGGAAACGGAAAGAGACAGCGGTTGCATAATGATGTTCTTTCCGGGATAAGCGTCCTGAATCTCGGACAGCCATTCCTCTACCTCTGCGTCCCGGCTTCCGGAATAGGCACCGGAGATCCAGACCATGTCGGTATGATCCGCAGCCTGGAAGCGGTCCCGGATGTCATCCTCGATCGCCTTCAGCATGGTCATCTTTGACATCTTGACTGTCCTGCACTTTGCGAAGGAATCCAGCTTCTCTCCCTGAATCTGGAGAACCGGCTTGATCTTCAGAAGTGTGCCGAGGGCAGCAGCGGCACCCGTCACACGTCCGCCCTTCTTCAGATACTTCAGCGAGGGCAGATAGATGTAGATGGTGGAGTCAAACTTTGTCTGCTCGAGATAGGCACGGATCCTTGCCGCGTCCCAGCCCTGGTCCGCCAGCGCCATGGCATCCAGAACAGACTGCCGCTGGGTGACAGAGATCCGCTGGTTATTGACCACCTGGACCCGGCCGTCATAATCCTCCGACAGGGATGCAGCTGTCGCGCAGGAACTGGAAAGACCGCTTGACATGGGGATATATACAATCTCATCATATTCCTTCAGCAGGCTGTCCCAGCAATCCAGCACGTCACCAACGACAGGCATGGAGGTATGAATCTCCGCGTCCGTTTCGAGATGATGGTAAAACTGCTCCTGAGAAAGTGTGATATCTTCGTAGAACAGTTCATCGTTAATATAAAATGGCATCGGCAGCACCCGGATACCCAGTGCCTTGCCCTGTGCCTGCGTGATCCCGCTGTTGCTGTCTGTAAGGACCGCGACTCTCTTACCCATATGATTGATTCTCCTCTGTAAATACCGGTGTAAGCCTGACAAACAGCGGCTTTTACCGCACCGCATGTTTTCGCGTGGCAATTATAGGACTCATCATAACAGAAAACAGATGCCGGCGCTATATACAATCATTGTATTTGTGTCAAACGGCCGCTCTTGCTACAATTCAGTCTGGGACAGGACGGAAAAGGGCAGTACTCACCCCGGAAGGGGGCGCAGGAAAGGAAGCACGATATGTTGATCTGTGATACGCATGCACATTACGATGATGAGGCCTTCGATCAGGACAGAGAGCTCCTGCTGGGCAGCGAACTGAAAGCAGGCGGCGTAGAATTCGTGGTTAATATGGGCGCGTCGATGGAGGGCGCCCGGGCGTCCGCGGCATATGCCCGCAGATATCCAAAGCACGGGCCTGAGAACGGCGCCGGCACTTGCGTTGTGATGTACGCAGGCTGCGGGATTCATCCCGATGACACAGGCGTCTTTGAAGGAAAGGAGACCACGTCCGGCCTTCGGTACGCCCATCCGGACGACGTCATGCAGGAACTGAGGAATCTGTGCGGTCAGGAAGGCGTGGTCTGTGTCGGAGAGATCGGCCTCGACTATCATTGGATGGTGGAGACGAAGGAGGTACAGCAGAAGTGGTTCCGGGAGCAGATGCGCCTTGCATATGAGCTGCAGCTGCCCATCAATGTGCACAGCCGCGACGCGGCGCAGGATACGTTTGACCTGATCCGGGAAAACTATGACGCAGGCCGGTTCACCGGCGGTGTCATTCACTGTTATTCAGGAAGCCTGGAGCTGGCGCGGGAATATGTGAAGATGGGATATCTGATCGGCGTCGGCGGGGTTGTGACCTTCAAAAACGCAAAGACGCTCAAGAAGGTGGTGCAGGAGATCCCGCCGGAATTCCTTGTGACAGAGACAGACTGCCCTTACCTCGCGCCGGAGCCGCACCGCGGGAAGCGGAATGACTCCCGCAATATTCGTTATGTCATCGAGGCGATTGCTGCTCTGAAAGAGATGGATACAGACACCTGCGCGCAGGTCCTGCAGGAGAATGCGCTGAGCGTGTACCGGATCTGACAAAAAGGACCCCTGCAGGCTTTGGCGGCAGCCTGCAGGGATCCTCATCTGTAAAGTCAGAATCCTTTTGATCCGATCGCCTTGTCAGGAAGCATTTATAATTTTTCCAGTCGCTGGTGCAGGTCTTCCGATGATCCGGAGGCTTCCTCTGCCGGCCCGTAGCCAAGGTTTGTCAGATCCGCACTCTCATCTACCGAAAATGCGTTGTCCGGTGTGACCTCATCCCCAGCATCTTCCGGCATCAGCTTTTTGATGACCGGATAGAGCAGCTGTACGTTGACGGTCGCGATTCCGGAAAAGCCGATCAGGATCCAGGCAAGGATCAGATTCCACAGGACAATCACTTCCTTCTGCATCAGCGTAAACGCAATGACTGCCGCGGTCAGGGCGATGATCGCGATGGATCTGGGGCCGTTGGCGAACATCAGGAGGACTGCGTTGTGGAAGGTATTTTTGATCGTATTGTAGAACTTCGACTGCAGCGCGAAGGCATAGGTGGTGATCAGGTACCAGAAGATCAGTCCGATCAGAACGATGGAGCGGACCACCGAGCCGGCCGTTCCCGCAGCTTCGCGGTACATCAGAAACTCCAGGAAGAGGATCGCGAAAAACACAAGCATGATCAGCCACATCGCAGTCGCCTGCTTCAGGTTGTCCCTGAAAGAGTGGAAGAACTTTTTGATGATATAGCCTTCTTCCTCGTCCTTTATTTTGAACAGGCAGTAGTACATCGCCGACAGGGACGCGCCGATCGTAACGATGGGAAGACTGCACACGATAAAGAGCAGATTCAGGAGCATCAGGTCCGCGATGCGCCCAAGAAAACGCATGACCGGATTGTCCAGGTTAAAAATTCCTCTGAGCATGAGTGATTCCTCCGCTGTTTCATGGTCATATTAAAATTCGTTATCATTCACGGCCCTGCCTGAGTACCGCCACGAGGCCTGGCTTCTGAGCACAGACTTTTGGGGGGTCGAAGCGAAGAAGCCAGGTCTCGTGGCAGCGCTCGGGCGGGGCCATGAATCGGTACAGGTATAGATCATCATACCATAGTTTTGCGCCGATCGCAGAATTTACTGCAATATGCCGTCATTTGAGCGGATCCGGCGTGTATTTTCGTGATTTCCCAAATTGACATAAAAACAGATAGAACCTTATAATACTGTGATTACTGATCAACTGGCACAGTGGGATACTGACGAGAAAGGCATCCCGCGGAGGTAAATGACAGATGCGATATGACAAAGTAAACACCGACCTGAACTTCGTTGAACGGGAAAAAGAAGTCAACCGGTTCTGGAAGGAAGCGGATATCTTCCGCAAGAGCATGAAGATCCGGGAGGGGGCGCCCTATTATACTTTTTACGACGGCCCGCCCACCGCGAACGGCAAGCCGCACATCGGCCATGTCCTGACGCGTGTCATCAAGGACATGATTCCCCGCTATCACACCATGAAGGGCGAGTTTGTCCCGAGGAAGGCAGGCTGGGATACCCACGGTCTCCCCGTGGAGCTGGCGGTGGAGAAAGAGCTTGGCCTGAACGGAAAGGAGCAGATCGAGGAATACGGCATGGAGCCGTTTATCCAGAAGTGCAAGGAGTCCGTCTGGCAGTACAAGCAGATGTGGGAGGACTTCTCCGACACGGTTGGCTTCTGGGCCGACATGGACGATCCCTATGTCACCTATTATGACGACTATATTGAGTCCGAGTGGTGGGCACTGAAGAAGATCTGGGAGGACAAGCTCCTCTACAAGGGCTTCAAGGTTGTGCCGTACTGCCCGCGCTGCGGGACCCCGCTGAGCGCGCAGGAGGTTGCGCAGGGGTACAAGCTCGTCAAGGAGCGCTCCGCGATTGTGCGCTTTAAGGCTCTGGATGAAGACAACGTATACTACCTTGCATGGACGACAACGCCGTGGACGCTGCCCAGCAACTGCGCGCTGTGCGTGAACCCGGATGAAACCTATGTGAAGGTGAAGGCGGCGGACGGGTATACCTATATTCTTGCGCAGGCGCTTGCAGACAAGGTGCTCGGAAGACTGGCCACAGAAGATGCGCCCGCCTACGAAGTACTTGAGACTTATGTGGGAACGGACCTGGAGAGGCGTCCTTACGAGCCGCTGTTTGAGGCAGCGGGCATTGCGGCGAAGAAGCAGCACAAGGAATCACACTTTGTGACCTGCGACAATTACGTCACCATGACCGACGGTACCGGCATCGTCCATATCGCGCCGGCCTTCGGTGAGGATGACGGACGGATCGGCAGGGAGTATGACCTGCCCTTTATCCAGTTTGTCGACGGCCAGGGCCTGATGACACCGGACACACCGTACGGCGGACTGTTCGTCAAGAAAGCGGATCCGGTGATCCTGAAGGATCTCGAACAGGAAGGCAAGCTGTTTGACGCGCCGAAGTTCGAGCATGAGTATCCGCACTGCTGGCGCTGCGACACACCGCTGATCTATTACGCGAGAGAATCCTGGTTCATCAAGATGACCGCGGTGCGGGATGAGCTGGTGAAGAACAACAATACCGTCAACTGGATCCCGCCGAACATCGGGTCAGGCCGCTTCGGCAACTGGCTGGAAAATGTGCAGGACTGGGGCATCAGCCGCAACCGTTACTGGGGTACGCCGCTCCCGGTCTGGGAATGCGAAGAGTGCGGCGAGAAGATCTGCATCGGATCCCGCGAAGAACTGAAGGAACGTTCCGGGCGTGAAGACGCGCTGACGGTAGAGCTGCACCGTCCTTACATTGATGATTTCGTGTGCACCTGCCCCGCATGTCAGAAGAAGACCATGAAGCGCGTGCCGGAGGTCATCGACTGCTGGTTCGACTCCGGGGCAATGCCTTTTGCGCAGCATCATTATCCCTTTGAGAACCAGGAAACCTTCAAAAAGGAATTCCCGGCGGCGTTTATCTCAGAGGCGGTCGATCAGACCAGAGGCTGGTTCTACTCCCTGATGGCGGAGTCGACGATCCTTTTCCACCAGTCTCCGTATGAAAATGTGATCGTGCTTGGACTTGTCCTGGACGGCAACGGACAGAAGATGTCGAAGTCCAAGGGGAATGCGGTGGATCCTTTTGACGCGCTGGCGAAGCACGGCGCGGACGCGATCCGGTGGTATTTCTACTCGAATTCCGCGCCATGGCTGCCGAACCGGTTCCATGACAAGGCGGTGCAGGAGGGACAGAGAAAGTTCCTCGGAACGCTCTGGAATACCTACGCGTTCTATGTACTGTACGCGAACATAGACGACTTCGATCCCGCTCAGTATGAAGAGGGCTATCAGGCATTGCTCGAAAAGGTGAAGGAAGGCGAGGACGCGCTGCCGGTCATGGACCGCTGGCTCCTGTCCCGCATGAACACCATGATCCGGGATACGGACGAGAGCCTTGCCGCTTACAAGATTCCGGAGACCGCGAGAGCGCTGGAGGAATTCGTTGACGATCTGTCGAACTGGTATGTCCGCAGATGCCGCGACCGTTTCTGGGCACACGGGATGGAGCAGGATAAGATCAATGCTTACATGACCCTGTACTATGCGCTGAAGAACCTGTGTCTGTGCGCGGCGCCGATGATTCCGTTCATGACCGAGGAGATTTACCAGAATATCGTCCGCCGTGTGGAGAAGGACGCGCTGGAGTCGATCCATCTGTGCCTGTTCCCGGAAGCGGACGAGGCACTGATCAATCCGGATCTGGAAGCGAAGATGGGCCAGGCGCTGAACATCGTCGTGATGGGCCGTGCCGCCAGAAATGACGCGAACATCAAGAACCGCCAGCCGATCGGGCGCATGTTCGTCAAGGCTGAGGTGACACTTCCGAAGTATTACGCGGATATCGTGACGGAAGAGCTGAACGTGAAAGCCATCGAATTCACAGATGACGTCAGAGCATTTACGAATTATATCTTCAAGCCGCAGCTGAGGACCGTCGGCCCGAAGTTCGGAAAACTTCTGGGCGGCATCAGGAAGTTCCTGGGCGAGGTTGACGGCAGCAAGGCGATGGACGAGCTGAATGAGAACGGCTTTATCCGGTTCGACGTGAACCAGGAACCGGTCGAGCTGACAAGGGAAGACCTGCTGATCGAAACGGCGCAGACGGAAGGCTTCGTGACACAGCAGAACGGCGCGCTGACGGTTGTGCTTGACACGAACCTGTCTCCGGAACTGCTCGAGGAAGGCTTTGTGAGAGAGCTCGTCTCCAAGATCCAGACCATGCGCAAGGAAGCCGGATTTGAGGTTCAGGATCATATCGATGTTTATGAATCCAAAAATGACCAGATCAGGGCGATCCTGGAGAAGCATGAGGACCAGATGAAGAAGGAAGTGCTGGCGGAATCGGTGGTCTACGGGGACGCTCCGGCTGACGCCTATGAGAAGGAGTGGACCGTAAACGGTGAGCGCGTAACGCTTGCAGTGAGGAGAAGGAGTTAAGAGGTACAAAATGGCAAAGAAAAAAGTTGAATCGAAGTTTGATAAGGGGTACTTTCAGGAACAGGTAAAGAACAATGTGCGCAGCCTCTTCCGGAAGAAGCTGGAAGAAGCGAACATGCAGGAAGTCTTCCAGGCGGTTTCCTATGCAGTGAAGGACGTGATCATCGATGACTGGATGGCGACTACCCAGGAGATGCAGGAAGAAGATCCGAAGATTCTCTACTATATGTCCATGGAATTTCTGATGGGACGAGCCCTGGGCAACTCCCTGATCAACATGACAGCGTACCAGAACGTGAAGGAAGCGCTGGAGGAGCTTGGACTGGACATGAACGCGGTGGAAGACGAGGAGAGAGATCCCGCGCTCGGAAACGGCGGCCTGGGAAGACTGGCGGCCTGCTTCCTGGATTCTCTGGCAACGCTCGGCTATCCGGCATTCGGCTGCGGCATCCGCTACCGCTATGGCATGTTCAAGCAGAAGATCGAGAACGGCTGTCAGGTAGAGGTCGCGGACAACTGGCTCAAGAACGGATATCCGTTTGAGCTCAAGAGACCGGAATATGCAAGAGAGATCAAGTTCGGCGGATACGTCCGTGTAGAATACAATGAAAAGACCGGACGGAACAGCTTTATCCAGGAGAACTGCCAGACGGTCCGCGCGGTTCCATTCGATATCCCGGTTGTCGGCTACAATAACCATGTGGTCAATACGCTGAGGGTCTGGGACGCAGAGGCGATCAATGACTTCCAGCTGGATTCCTTTGACAAGGGCGATTATCAGAAGGCCGTGGAGCAGGAGAACCTCGCGAGGAACATCGTTGAGGTCCTGTATCCGAACGACAACCATTATGCCGGCAAAGAGCTGAGACTGAAGCAGCAGTACTTCTTCATCTCCGCGTCCGTGCAGGACGCCATCGCGCATTACAAGCAGCAGCATTCCGACATCCGGAAGTTCTATAAGAAGGCGACCTTCCAGATGAACGATACGCATCCGACGGTTGCGGTCGCTGAGCTGATGAGAATCCTGGTTGACGAAGAAGGCCTGGAGTGGGACGAGGCATGGGAGGTCACAACGAAGACCGTTGCCTATACGAACCACACGATCATGGCAGAGGCGCTGGAGAAGTGGCCGATCGAGCTGTTCTCAAGGCTGCTGCCGCGTATCTATCAGATCGTGGAAGAGATCAACCGCCGCTTCCTGCTGGAGATCCAGAAGAAGTATCCGGGCAATCAGGATAAGATTGCAAGCATGGCGATTATCTACAACGGACAGATCAAGATGGCGCACCTGGCCATCGTTGCCGGATATTCCGTCAACGGCGTGGCACAGCTGCACACGGAGATCCTGAAAAGCCAGACGCTGAAGGACTTCTATGAGATGTATCCGTGGAAGTTCAACAACAAGACGAACGGCATCACACAGCGCCGGTTCCTCCTGCACGGCAATCAGCTTCTTGCGGGCTGGGTGACGGACCATATCGGAGATGAGTGGGTGACGGATCTTCCGCAGATCGCGAAGATGAAGGTCTTCGCGGATGACGAGAAGGCGCAGCAGGAGTTCATGAACATCAAGTATCAGAACAAACTGCGTCTGGCAGAGTATATCAAGGAGCACAACGGAATCGAGGTTGATCCGCGTTCGATCTTTGATGTACAGGTCAAGCGTCTGCATGAGTATAAGAGACAGCTGATGAACATCCTGCATGTCATGCATCTGTATGATGTGATCAAGGATCATCCGGAGATGCCGTTCTATCCCAGGACCTATATCTTCGGCGCGAAGGCGGCGGCGGGCTACCACAGGGCCAAGCTGACGATCAAGCTGATCAATAACGTGGCGGATGTTATCAACAACGACGCGTCAATCAACGGTAAGATCAAGATCGTCTTCATCGAGGACTACCGTGTGTCGAACGCGGAGTGGATCTTCGCGGCGGCGGATGTGTCAGAGCAGATCTCAACCGCGTCCAAGGAAGCGTCCGGAACCAGCAACATGAAGTTTATGCTGAACGGCGCGCCGACACTCGGCACCATGGACGGCGCGAACGTAGAGATCGTCGAGGAAGTGGGCGAAGAGAATGCATTTATCTTCGGTCTTTCTTCCGAGGAGGTGATCCGCTTCGAGAACGAAGGCGGCTATGATCCGAATTATTACTTCAATACCGATCAGGACATCCGCCGTGTGCTGATGGAGCTGATCAACGGCAAGTATTCGAACGGCGACATGGAGCTGTTCCGTGAGATCTATGATTCTCTGCTGACGAACAAGTACGGCAGAGCGGATCAGTACTTTATCCTGGCTGACTTCAAGGCATATGACAAGGCAAGACTCGATATTGTCGAGGCATACCAGGATGAGAAGCGCTGGGCGAAGATGGCGATCCTGAATATGGCGTCAGCGGGCAAGTTCTCCTCTGACAGAACGATTCAGGAATACGAGGACGATATCTGGCACCAGACACCGATTAAGGTGAAGCCGCTGAAGTAATAGCGCTGCGCGAACAGAGAGACAGAAAGATTAAGACCAGGTGTCCGGGGATTTGTGAGAGATAAGATTCTCACCCCGGACACCTGGTCTTTGTATGCAGTGGAAGCCGGCCTGCTTACGCCGCGGCCTGCGGACCGTCTTCGGCTTCTGTGTCTGCCTCGGTTTGTGTGGCGGCTTCTGCGCTCCCGGCGGCGGCAGCCAGATCCTGCTCCTCAAGCGTTTTGATCCGCGCGGATGCTTCCTCTTCCGTAAGGGAGAGGGTCTGTGACAGGACATCCCAGACCGTATCGTCCTGGAAACCAAGCGCCCAGATGGCGCAGCCGCCAAGGTCATTGGCGCTGACAAGCAGGGCTTTACGCTCCAGCGAGGCAGCATCTTCGATCCAGATCTCGCACAGGACACCGTCATCGGTGTTCCATGCGATATAGTTCTGCGCAGTGACAGGATCCCATGTCGGGGTCAGGTTCCAGGATTCGAGCGTGGCACGGACGGCGTTCATCGAGAGCTCTTCACTGTTGATGCAGGTGTTGCCCTCGGTATCCCGGGAGGTATACCAGATCCTTGTATAGAACGGGATGGCGCTGATCAGCTTGTCAGCCGGCACGCCCATCAGCAGAAGGTTGTTGATGGCGCCTTCTTCATACCCGAGAGACGCGACGGAGCCGGCGCTCTCTGACCCGACGTAGTGCTCGTCATATCCCATATTGATGAGATAGTCACTGACAGCGGCAATCTCAGGCCGGTTCAGATAGGCGTTGAAGTCGTACGGCGGATAGGTGTCCACACTGAGGACCAGGCCAAGCTTCCTGCACACGATGGAGATCTCTCTGACAAATTCGGTGTAGGTGAAGGCATCGCCCGGATCAATATGTTCGAAGTCGATGTTGATGCCGTCAAGGCCGAGTGTCGTCGCGTAGCCGGCCAGCTGGCTGATGCAGTTGCGCCTCGCCTGGGTGGAGGCGAGCATGACGGAGTTATCCATATCCGGGGAGAAGTCATTGACCAGTCCCCAGACCTGCAGGCCCTGTCTGTGCGCTTCTTCCACATATGTTCTGGAGCCGAGCGATTCCACGTTTCCTTCATTGTCGGTCAGGGCAAACCAGGTCGGGCTGATGACATTGATGCCGGACATGGAAGCGATATCGTCAGGAAAGGCTTTATTGTCCTGTGTGGTGGAAATCATATGCCAGATCAGGGAGACTTTCCCGTCCATCGGGACGGACGGGTATTCCACCGGCGTGAATCCCTCATGCTCCAGACTGACCTGGGCAGGTTCTGTCATGCGGTTTGACTTGACCCAGCCGATGAAGCCGTTCTGCGTCAGGACTTTCAGCCAGTGGTCTTCCTGCTCCAGGACGATGACCTGATCTCCCTTGAGCAGGTCCGCTACAATCGGACTCTTGATTCCGCCTCTGTAACGCACCGCGGCTTCCTTGGATGCTTCGGCGGTCAGCATGTTCCCCCACTGGGTACGGATAAATACATGCTTTGTACTTTCTTCAAAGACATAATCGATGTCCGTATACTGCGCAAGGAAATCAAGGTTCAGGTACAGCGTGTCATCGCTGCCGCGCAGGGCGATGACATCATCATACTGCGCTTTAGAAGAAGAATCGTCCGGAAGGGCGCCGTCAATTACCGTATAAGAATCCGATCCGACGGGAATCTCAAAGGTCTGCAGGGCAGTCGTAAACAGAATCTGCGCATTCTCCTCATCCCAGAAGAAGCGCTCGTTCAGGGAATCCCTGACAAGGCTGTGCGGAAGATAGACCGCGCCGCTGTCTGAGATCATCGCATACTGGTCTGTCAGGATCTGATCCTGAAGCACAATGGCAGCTTCGTTCTCTTTCACGGGGCCAAAGTACTCCTCGTACGGCATACGCCTGCTGGTCGGCGTAAACCGCAGAATCAGAAATACGGCGGCTGCAGTACCCAGGATGAAGAGAAGGATCAGCAAAAGGACCCTTGCGCGAAGCTGCTTCTTCCGCCGGGCAGTGCGTTCACTGCGTTTCGTGTCTCTGTCCATGTTGTCCATGTGGTGATACCTCATCCAACGGGATCAACCGTTGATTAACCGACAAAAGTCTATTCCATATCAAAACAAGTATAACAACACAGGACAGCACGTTCGACACGAAAAATCTTAAAATATCTGTAATAAATGTTAACAATTATGATGGCAGGGTCAGAAGCCTGGCCGGATCAGACTCCCTGCCTTTTGTCTCTGTGCATGACGGGGCGGCCCTGCGCAGACGGAAAAGACGGAATCTGACCGGCCGTGTGCTTCCGGTCTGCTGCCCGGTGCGGACTTTCCGCCCGGTCCACCGGCAGCGACAGGGGAAAACGAACCCCGGGTCTTCCTCAGCAGCCTCAGGAACAATGCAGTATGGCTACATTCGGATGGGCTTCCGGGCGCGGGCTGCCTCCGGCGGCCGCATCCAGGTCGACCCTGGTAAAATCAATCTTTGCGATCTTCTGGTTCTCCGGGCTGTCCGGAATGAAATCCATCATATAACTGACGCCTTCCCGCAGACAGGTTGCTGCGATCTGGCCGGGCTCCGCCTCCTTTCCTTCCAGGCACAGGGAGATGCCTGCCCTGGCATATTCACGCAGAAGGTCATACACGCCTCTGCACTGTTGTCTGTGACTTCCGATCTGTTCGATCTTTTCATAACGCATTGTTTGAATCCCCCTCTCCAGGTAGATGGGCCTGACCAAGGTGCAAGTGTGTGTGATGTATCTTTCCACAGTCAAAGTCCGGGCAGCGGGTGACGATTTCATTATAGGTGTCTGACAGACAGGGTCCCAAGAAGTACTTATGTGACGTAGACCTTTTCAGCAGCATGGCACGAAGCTGCAGGATAAGCCCGGCAGGATGACAGGAAGGGAACACAGATTTGTGAATCGCAGACGGGAGTGGTGGATAGAATCAGAAAAATGTTACGAAAACAGGGAACGAAAATGAGCGCTGTTCAGGCATAAGAGATGTTCCAGAGAATATGTGTAATGATGTGTGCTGCTGCGTATCAGATACAATAAGGCAAGTTGTCAGACGTTACAGGGAAACAAAGAACAGAGCCGCTGCCGGCCTGTGCGAACGCCAGTCCGACGAGGAGCGGCCGCACGCATAAAAAAACCCTGCCGCATCAGCGGCAGGGACGAATCCTCTATTCGATTCCGGTCCGATTACGGAGCTTCGATCGCGCCGGTCGGGCATGCGTCTGCGCAGGTTCCGCACTCGATGCAGGCATCCGCATCGATCTCATACTTGCCGTCGCCTTCAGCGATTGCCTCTACCGGGCACTCAGCAGCGCAGGTTCCACAAGCAATACATGCATCAGTAATCTTGTATGCCATTGATTGATACCTCCTTATTGAAATCCTGTATTAATATCTCGCTCCCCTGCATAAGGGGGTTCTGTAAACATGATAATATAAGACTTGCAGTAAGTACAACGAAATCTTAGTTAGTCATGTAGAACGAGGAGGGGCGGCGCATTTTCCGGAAGGAAGGGGCTGCCTTCGCGGCGATTGGCAGAGAAAAATTAAATTGTGTATAATTTACCTTGCCATTCCGGAGACTGGGGGTTATAATCCCAGAAGAAAACAAGAACAGGCCGGTTTCGGGGCAGGCGGAGGAAGCGCCGCCGTAACTGCCGGGGCCGGTAAGAGCAGGAGGTTGATTATGGTTAAGATTACGAAAGATATGACGATCGGAGAGATCCTGAACGTGGATTATGATCTGGCAAGTGTGCTGATGGGCGGCGGAATGTACTGTGTCGGATGCCCGTCCTCTCAGGCAGAGACGCTGGAGGAAGCGGCGATGGTGCACGGAATTGACGCAGAGCTTTTGCTTGCGAGACTGAATACTTACCTGGAGAGCAAGGAAGCATAAGCATGCGGCTTTTTTCTGCCGCTCTTCACGCGGGGGAGGCGTTCTGAAACGCGAGGAGAAGAAGCTCCATCGTCAGATCGAACTTCACATTGGCCTTCAGCCGCCTGGCGGCATGCCGGATGCTGTCCAGCATGTACTGGATCTGTTCGAAGGACAGAGCCAGAGAGGCTTCGCGGATCGGCGCGATGTGCTCCGGAAAGAGCAGGCCGTCCGCATCCTGCGCGGACTTGTAGTAGAGAACATCTCTGTACCATGCGGTAAACAGAGCCAGAAGACTGTCCGACTGTGTTTTATAAGGCTCGAGTTCCTTGATGGCAGAGCGGATCTGTGACAGATTCCAGGAGGGGAGATCCAGCAGGATCTCCTCTCCTTTTTGATAAAGCAGAGGATCATATTCTGCCCGGCTGCCGGAAAGCTCCACTGTCTGGCAGCGGGAGCGGACGGTTTCGAGCATTGCGTCCGCGGACTGCGCAAGAAGAAGGATGACGGCATATGCCGGCGGCTCCTCCAGTGTTTTGAGCAGCGCGTTCTGCGCGTCCGGGCGCATGAGGTGGGCGTCCGGGACAATGTAAACCTTGTACTGTGAACTGAAGGGGCGGATACAGACATCCGAAATCATCGCACGGACTTCGTCAATGGAGAAGACTTTGGGCTTCTCATGAGGCCAGACAAGGATGTCCGGGTGATTGCCGTCAGATGCCTGAAGGCAGCTTTTGCAGTGCATGCAGGCTTCGGCGGTTCCCTCCGGCCTGTCTGTACACTGCAGGGCAGCGGCAAAAGCCTGCGCGAGACTGAGCAGGTCTGCGGCAGACTGCCCGGTGAACAGCCAGGCATGGCTGACCCGGTCTGCCAGGATGGCACGCTGCCAGACGGCGGACGCAGATTTTACGGTTTTTATCTGATCAAATGCTTCCATAGCAACTCTCTTCTGGCCGGTAAGGCCCATGTGCCGGTGAAGCCGGCAAAGGCCTGATGCCGGTTCTGTGTCACAGTTGACTGCCGCCCTCGCGGACAGCGCGGATGTAGGACGCTACCTCCTGAAAACACTCCTCCCGGTCCGTCTCATTTTTAAACCGCCTCCTGATGCCGGCGGCATGGAGATTCTCCTCGGAAAAGTCTTTCTGGTCTGCCAGGAATCTGCGGCACATCTCCTCATAGCGATGGTTGCCCGGTTTGCGCTCTCGCTTCAGGGCGCGCGAAAGCCGCAGGCCGTCTTCCACCTCGATATAGACAGGAACGACGTACCCTTCCGGGTAATAATCCTTTATCTTCAGGAAGGATTCGAGCGTCCCGATGCCGATCCGGTCACAGGATGGGTGTGTCTCGTCATCAACCGTAAAATACGTCCAGGGTCCGTGCTCTGTCAGATAGGTGCGCTTTTCGATCACACGCCCCGCCTGCTCCAGGCGCCGGAGTCCTTCCTCGTCGGTAAAATGGTATTCCACACCTTCCAGCTCCTTCGCGCGGATCGGACGGGTGGTCCAGGGGATCAGCGCCTCCAGCGCAAGCGTGCTGTCCTGGAGCAGATACTCATATACGGCGTTCTTTCCGGACGCGCTTTTTCCCATCAGATAAAACAGATGATTCCTTTCGTTCATACGCTCTCCTGAATGACGCGGATCTGCTGCAGGCTGTCATCAGCAGGTCCGGTTAACATGTATCCGCGCTGATGCATTTCCAGTGCGAAATGGATTGTCTCAGCCGGGATTCGCTCACCGGGAACCAGGAGCGGGACGCCCGGCGGATACAGCATGAGAAATTCGGTGCTGACCCTGCCTTTAGAAGCGGAGAACAGGACGTCTTCCGACCGGCTGTACAGCGCCTGGGCGATTGTGCAAAATGCTTCCGTCTTCGGCAGCGCGAAGGCCGGTCCGGTGATGCGGTCAGGCTCTGCCGGCAGTGTCTGTTCCCGCCTTGTGAGCGTTCCGGTCTTTGCCGGCAGTGTCTGTTCCTGCCTTGTGGGCGTGCCGGTCTTTGCCGGCAGTGTCTGTTCCTGCCTTGCGAGCGTGCCGGTCTTTTCCGGTTTTCCCTGCAGGGCGTTTCTGCCGGAAGAGGCCGCGGCTGCATATTCTGCGTCCAGCGTGAGGAGCGCTTCGGAGAGCCTGGACAGGCCTTCGTCGTCATCGCAGACAGAGGAGAGCAGGAGCACGTAGGACACTGCTGCCATCTCCGGCTGGAGATGAAACCGCTCCCTGAGGCTGTGATAAAGAGGAAGGGCAGCTGCCTCAGGCGGGCGGACGAGGATCCGGGAGGGATCGTCCGTCTTCAGAAAGGACAGGCTCCTCAGTTCTGTCTTCTGATAAAACCGCTGCAGGCGCGCGGCATAGGCATCAAACAGGCTGTCTCTTCTTTCTGAGAGAAGGCAGACGCACTGATCGATGGAAGCCATTAAAACATAGCTGGGACTGCTGGTCTGATGAACGCTCAGCAGATAACGCAGCCGATTCCGGTCAACGAGCGGCCCGTTCACATGGATCAGCGCTGTCTGCGTGAGGGCAGGAAGCGTCTTGTGCAGGCTGTGGATCACGAGATCCGCCCCCAGCGTGACGGAAGACGCCGGAAACAGCCGGTGCATGCCGAAATGCGCGCCGTGTGCCTCGTCTACGATCAGCGGGACACGGTGCCGGTGGGCGATCCGGGCGATCTCAGCCACATCCGAGACAACACCGTCATAGGTCGGCGATGTGATAAAGACGGCACAGACATCGTCCAGCTGACAGAGTGCTTCTTCCACTTTGGCAGGGTCGACCGGACCGTTCAGGTCTTGTGCCGCACGGCTGCCGTACCGTTCAGGGTACAGATACGCTGTCCGGACTTGGTACAGGGCTGCAGCGTTGAACGCGGAGCGGTGACTGTTGCGCGCCATCAGAAGGCAGCCTCCGGGGACTGCGCACGCCCCGATGGCGGACAGGATTCCCGCCGTGCTGCCATTGACCAGAAAATGTGTCTCACTGCTGCCGTAGAGGGCGGCTGCGCGCGCCTGCGCCTCGAGCAGAAGCGACCTGGCATGGTGGAGATCGTCGAATCCATCGATCTCGGTCAGGTCGATGGAGGCAGGATCACATAAAAAAGCCGCGCGCCGCTTGTGTCCCGGCATATGAAACGGGTAGGCGTCGGTGGAACAGTATTCAGTAAGCGCTTCGTAAAGATTCATGATAGTCTTATTGTATCATGAAACAGGCTGTGTCTGGGTGATTTTGTAAAATGCGCCGCGCGCCTCTTTACAAAACGGCCTCTCCCGTTATAATAGTTGCATTAAGGTGGGCATGCTTATGAAGATAGAGAAGATTAACGACAGACAGATACGTTGTGTTTTGACGAAAGAGGATCTTGAGGACAGGAAGATCAAGCTCTCCGAGCTTGTGTGCGGCGGGGAGAAAGCGCGCGGCCTGTTCCGGGATATGATGCTCCGTGCTTCCCGGGAGCTTGGGTTCAGCCTGAACAACAATCCGCTGATGATTGAAGCAGTACCGACAGGCAAGGATCAGCTGGTGCTGATTATCACAAGAGTGGACGACCCCGGCGAGCTGGACGCAAGGTTCAGGAACCTTTCCGGAGGACAGGAGATTTCGGGGAAGGACTTATTCGCAAAGGATACGGAAAAGAAGGAAGCGGATGATCTGCTGAGCACATCCGCAAGGTTCTATCTGTTCCGCAGCCTGGAGAATGTGCTGAACGCTTCCAGACGTGTGCCGGAGACCTATCCGGGGGACAATGCGCTTTATAAAAACCCTGACGACGGGGCTTATTATCTGCTTGTGAAGAAGCCGGACGACGATCCGGAGCAGTTCGACCGCGTCTGCAATATGCTGTCTGAGTATTCCATGCCGATGGACTATTCCACGGGAATGGATGAATTCTTCCGGGAGCACATGCAGGTCATCGTTGCCCGGAACGCGATACAGAATCTGCGCAGCGTGTAGAGCCCTTCGCGACAGACAGACACAGAAACAGGATAATCCGCGCCGCGCAGAACGCGCGGCGTTTTGCTTGCCTTATGGCCCGGATGCCGGCCGGAAGCTGGCCGGGCGGGGGCTGTTTGATACTGGAATAACCGCATCGAATCGCTTATACTATGATATAAGAGCCAAAAACAGAAAGAAGAGAAGGAAGTAATCGTTTTATGATAAAGATTGTAGGAGTCAGATTCCGCAGCGCGGGAAAGGTGTATTATTTTGATCCGAAGGATCTGCAGCTGCGGATGGGAGACCATGTGATCGCAGAGACCTCCAAGGGGCTGGACTTCGGGATTGTATCCACCTGCATGAAGATGGTGGATGAGGAGCTTGTCCAGCAGCCTCTGCGCGCGCTTGTGCGCAAGACGACGCCGGAGGACGAGGAAAGAATCGAAGCACTCAAGGGCAAGGAGAAGGAAGCGCTCAAGGTCTGCCGCGAGAAGGTGCGTGAGCATGAGCTTGACATGAAGATGGTGAATGCGGAGTATTCCTTTGACGGAACCAAGGTGCTGTTCTACTTCACCGCGGATGGACGTGTGGACTTCCGCAGCCTGGTCAAGGACCTGGCGGGAATCTTCCACGTGCGGATCGAGCTGCGCCAGATTGGCGTGAGAGACGAAACCAGAATGCTGGGCGGCATCGGGATCTGCGGAAGAGAGCTGTGCTGTTCGACATTCCTTCGGGAATTCCAGCCGGTTTCCATCAAGATGGCAAAGGAGCAGAATCTGTCCCTGAACCCGACCAAGATCTCCGGCACCTGCGGAAGGCTGATGTGCTGCCTGAAGAACGAGGAAGACACGTACGAGTACCTGAATGCGCGGATGCCGAAGCTGGGAGAAGAGGCTGTCACGGCGGATGGTCAGATCGGAAAAGTGGTTGAGCTGGACGTACTGCATCAGAAAGTCCGTGTTCTCTTTGAGGAAGAGGATACGAAGGAGATGGAGGTCTTCCCGGTTGAGCAGCTGACCTTCCGTCCGAAGAAGAAGAAGGATCCTTCCCAGCAGGGAAAGAAGAGCAAGGCAGAAAAAGGCGAAAAGAGCGCAAAAGCCGAGAAACCGGAGAAGAGTGAGCGGCCCGGAAAGGGCGAGAAGCCGGAGAAGGGCGAGCGGCCCGGAAAGGGCGAAAGGCCGGAGAAGGGCGAGCGGCCCGGAAAGGGCGAGAAGCCGGAGAAGGGCGAGCGGTCCGGAAAGGGCGAGAAGCCGGAGAAGGGCGAGCGGTCCGGAAAGGGCGAGAAGCCGGAGAAGGCCCGGAAAGGGTGAGAAGCCGGAGAAGAGTGAGCGGCCCGGGAAGGGCGAAAAGCCTGGAAAGGGCGAGCGGTCCGGAAAGGGTGAGAGATCAGACCGGAGTGAGCGATTCCAGAAGGGCGAGAGATCCGATAAGCCGGCCAGAGAGGAAAACGGAGAGAAGCCGGAACGCCAGAATCCGCGCCGCAGGAGGAATCCGAGGCCGGACCAGGAGTCCAGGGGTACAGACTTCGCCGGAGACAATGAAGAGAAAACCGCGTTGAAGAAGCACAAAAGGTATCGCCCGCGTCCGAAGACGGAGGGAAGACCGCAGGGAAATGAGAAGCCGGATGGATCCGGCAGCGTATGAGCCAGGAGCAGAAGGAACGGATTGATGACCTGCAGCGGGGCGGCTGCAGGATCATTCAGCGTCCGGCGCTTTTCTGCTTCGGGATGGACGCGGTTCTTCTGTCCGCATGGGCGCAGGTGAAGAGGGGTGACCGCGTGCTGGATCTTTGTTCCGGTAACGGCATCGTGCCGATCCTGATGGACGCGCGCCTTCCGGAGGAACTTCGGCAGGAAGGCAGCATCCATTTTACCGGCGTAGAGATTCAGCCGGTCTGTGTCGATCTGGCAAGACGCAGTGCGCTGATGAACGGGCAGTCCGGGCGGATCCGCTTCCTGGAGGGAGACATCCGCAGGATCTGCTGCGCGGGTCCGGCACAGGAAACGTCTGACGGGCGCCGCGAGGACGCGGCAGCCGGGATGCATGACGAATCCTGCGCGCAGCCTGCGCCCGGCACATTTGACGTCGTGACGGTGAATCCGCCGTACATGACGGGAGACGGCGGACTGAAGGGACCAAGCCCGGAGCGGGCGATTGCGCGCCATGAAGTGCTGTGCACGATGGAGGATACGGCCCGGGCCGCGGCGCGGGCGCTCAGGCAGGGCGGACACCTGTATCTGGTGCACCGGCCGCACCGGCTCGGAGATCTCTTCCACGCACTGCAGAAGCATGGACTTGGCGTCGGCAGGATGCGGATGGTGCACCCATTTTCGGACAAAGAGGCAAACCTGGTGCTGATTGACGCCAGGAAGGGCGGGAAGATGTACGTGCATGTGGAAGCACCGCTGACGGTCTACCGGGAAACGGGCGTGTATACGGAGGAATTGAAAGCGTTGTATGGGTGAATGCGGAGTTCTGTACATGGTCGCGACACCGATCGGAAATCTGGAGGACATGACGCTGCGCGCTGTCCGGATCCTTTCCGAGGTGGATCTGATCGCGGCGGAGGATACGCGGGGAAGCATCAAACTGCTGAATCATTTTCAGATCCACACCCCCATGACCAGCTACCACGAGTATAATAAAACCGCGAAGGCGAAGTCGCTGACGGAAGCTCTGCTTGGCGGGAAGAATATCGCCTGTGTAACGGACGCCGGAACGCCCGGGATTTCCGATCCGGGAGAGGAGCTCGTAAAAATGGCTCTGGACCACGGCATAAAGGTTGTGCCTGTGCCGGGCGCGTGCGCAGCGGTTAATGCGCTGATCTGCTCCGGACAGGGGACAAGACGGTTCTGCTTCGAAGCATTTCTGCCGCCGGAGAAGAAGGAAAGAGAGGCGGTCCTTGAGGAGCTTGTGAAGGAGACGCGGACGATCGTTCTGTATGAGGCGCCGCACCGGCTGAAGAAGACGCTGGATCTTCTGCTGGAGCGCCTGGGAGACAGGGACATGACGATCTGCCGCGAGCTGACCAAGAAGCATGAAGAGATCCGGAAGACCACACTTGCGAAGGCAGCGGCATACTATCAGAAGCAGGAGCCGCGCGGCGAGTATGTGCTGGTGATCGCCGGACAGGACCGCAGGGAACTGATCAGGAAGAAGCAGGAAACGATCAGGGACAGTATCAGCCTTGCGGATCATATGAAGCAGTACACGGACACGGGGATGGACCGGAAGGAAGCCATGAAGGCTGTGGCGAAAGACCGGGGGCTTTTGAAGCGGGATGTGTACCGGATGCTGCTGGAAGAAGAGGCACAGACATGATACAGAAGATCGAAGAGGCGGCCCGCGAGGCCGGCAGGATCATTCTCTCCGCGCATGGCACGGATCTGGGGATCGAGAACAAAGAAGGCCATGCGAACTTTGTCACGATGTATGACAGGAAGGTGCAGGATTTTCTGACTGCGCGCCTGAGAGAGATCCTGCCCGGGGCGAAGTTCCTGGGGGAGGAGAACGGTATGGATGTCTTCGCGCCCGGGGACGACGAAGGCTGGCTGTTTGTGATTGACCCGATCGACGGGACCACGAATTTCATTCACAACATGCATCCTTTCGTGACGTCCATCGGACTGATGAAGGATGGAAAGCCTTACGCAGGTGTGGTGTACGCGCCGGTGACAGACCAGATGTTCAGCGCGGTGCGCGGGCAGGGCGCCTATGAGAACGGCAGCAGGATCCATTCATCTAAGGCATCTCTTGCGGACAGCATTCTGCTGTCGGGAAGTGCCGGCTTCTCCATGAACGCATTTCAGATCGCGCAGGAGCTGACCAGGGAATTCCAGAGCAGGAGCCAGGGGGTCCGCATCACGGGAAGTGCCGAGTACAATCTGTGTATGGCGGCGAGCGGAAGGACAGGGGGGTATTATGAGATGCGCCTCGGCCTGTGGGACTTTGCTGCCGGCGGACTGATTCTGGAGGAGGCCGGCGGAAGGCTGACCGATTATTACGGCAGGCCGCTGTCATTCAGAGGCCCGTCCAGCGTCCTTGCGCTGAGTGAAGGCGCTGCGAGGAGCGAGCTCCCCGATACAGGCGCTTATCTGGACCGGTGGGACGGAACCTGACCAGACGGCTTTGCAGGAGCGTGAGCGCGTAGCGTCGTGGAAGACTTCACGAAAGGACCAACATCATGAATTCTCGGGAAGAGACAAACAGAACGCCGCACAGGACGAGCGCCGGAAGGACAAATGCCGGAAGAACGAACGCCGGCAGAACGGGCACCGGAAGAACGAATGCCGGCAGGACAGGCGCGGGCAGCGCGAACCGGGGGACCGGGAAGAGAAAGGTCAGCCCGGTCGTGGGAAGCGCGGACGACTGGAGAGAGCCGAACACAAAGCTTTTGATGATTCTGGTTCTGGCCGCGCTATTCGCGGCGGCGGTATTTCTGGTGTACTGGTTTGTCCTGAGAGGAAGCTCTTCCGGGAAAAGCCCGGAGAGCAGTGCCGGGAACACCCCTGTACAGCACGAAGAACTTCATGAGGACCATCCCGGCCTTGCAGGAGCCGCGCTTGATTTCGACCTGAACGAGACAGAAGGAGCGGCCGGCGCCTTGTTCTACGCGGACGAGACGGAGCAGGACGAGGAGATTTCGTTCCAGCCGCACGCGGTGGAATCGACGAAGCCTTCCAACATGATTGAATTCGAACAGGTCGAGGCGAATGGGCAGATTCTGTCGGGCGGGGGATATCATGCACCCAGGGAGATTTCCTTTGACAGAGGTTCGGTCTACGCACAGGCGGACGGCATCTTTACCTTCCGGGGAAACAATTTCCGGGACACCGCGTCAGCCGGGCTTGCCGACATCAAAAAGAACCGGATCACCCAGGTGTGGAACCAGGAAACGGGCGCCACTTCCTACAACGGGAATGCCTGGACCGGCTCCGGCTGGACCGGCCAGCCCCTGATGCGCAGGTGGACGCGCGAGGAAAAGGCGCACATGAACATGGCTGACTGGGCGAAGCAGAAGGATGACCTGGTCGAGGTGATCTACGCGACCATGGATGGCAATGTGTACTTCCTCGATTTGGAGACAGGCGAGCAGACCCGGGATCCGATGTACATCGGCTGGACCTTCAAGGGCGCCGGCGCGCTGGACCCGAGAGGATATCCGATCATGTACCTGGGCGCCGGCATCAACAGCACACTCGGCGTCGCGCACGCATTTGTCATCAACCTGGTAGACTGCAGCATCCTCTATGAGTTCGGCGGAGACGACGCATTTTCCCTCAGGGGAACCTTCGGCTTCATGGATTCCTCACCGCTGGTGGACGCGGAGACCGACACACTGATCTGGCCTGCCGAGAACGGGATCCTGTTTATGATCCACCTGAATTCGTCGTGGGATCCGCAGACCGGAACACTGACGGTGAATCCGGACAGTACCGTGAAGTGGCGCTGCAAGGGACTGCGTACTACGACGGACGGCGTCAGTCCGTACTGGGTCGGCTACGAGGACAGCTGCGCGGTCTACAAGGGATATCTGTTTGTGGCGGACAACGGTGGGCACCTGCTGTGCCTGGACCTGAACACACTGCAGCTTGTGTGGGTGCAGGATATCCTGGACGATTCCAATTCCTCGCCGGTTCTGTCGGTGGAAGACGGGCATCTGTACCTGTATATCAGTACGTCCTTCCATCTGGGCTGGCGGAGCTACAACACGGCCCCTGTGCCGATCTGGAAGATCGATGCCGAGACGGGAGAGATTGTCTGGCAGACAGAGTATGAGTGCTACACGATGGACGGCGTGTCCGGAGGCGTGCAGTCCACCATGGCGCTTGGCAAGCGGGATCTGAACGGATACATCTACGCGACGGTTGCCATGACGGGCGGACAGCTGGACGGTGTGTGTGTCTGCCTGGACTGCAGGACAGGCAAGATTGTGTGGGAGCACAAGGCCTATTATGCCTGGTCCTCACCGGTTCTTGTGTATAACAAGGACGGCACCTCGCGGCTGATCTACTGCACCTGCGGCGGTTTCATGTATATGCTTGATCCGAAGACGGGCAAGGAGCTCGCGAAGAGTGAGCTGAGCAACGGAGCGATCGAAGCGTCTCCGGCCGTATGGGGCAATTATGCGGTGATCGGAACCCGCGCCTGCAAGATCTGGGGACTGCGGCTTGACTGAGATTGGATGGAGACCTGATTAAGACCGGACAGAGTCTTGATTGGGAATGGATGGAGACTGGATTGACAGATGCAGGAACGCCAACGGCGTTCTTGCAGCGCCGCTTCGGCGGCAGACAGAAGATATGACTGCGGGGCGCACAGCGCCCCGCGGCTTTGTTTCCCGCGGCTTTGTTTCGCGCGGCTTTGTTTCGCGCGGCTTTGCTTCATGCAGCATCGCTTCGTGCAGCATTGCTTAGTGCAGCAGGAGGAAAACCTCGGTCAGAACCATGCCGGTAATCGCACCGCCTACGTGCGCCTGCCATGCGATGCCCGGCATGAAGTTGATGAAAAGGTTCAGCACCAGCGTCATCGCGATGGAGCGAAGGCCGGACGTGGAACGGTAAGTCAGCAGGATCAGGAAATAGCCGAACATCAGACCGTACAGCCCGCCGGACAGTCCGACGGAATAACGGATTCTGGACATGGCATATTCCAGGATACTTCCGCCTATGACCGACCCGAACAGAATGACCGCAAACCAGGCATGACCGAAAAACTTCTCCAGAGAACGGAGATTATACAGGGCCAGCAGATTCATCGCGATATGCCAGGGCTGGATATGCGTGAAGCCAACTGTCAGAAGCCGCCACCACTGTCCCCGGCGGATGCGCTCCCGGTCATAGCAGCCGCACCTGACCGCGCGCGATATCTTATCCGAATTCCCCGAGGCAATGTAGAAAAATACAATTCCGCAGACGGCCAGCACGGCAAGCCATACGGACATCCCCTCGCTGAGGATGGAATTTCTTCCTGCATATGGATACATCTCTTTCCTCCTCCTTTGGAAACACCGGTTTCTTCCTGACAATCCCCGGCCGGCATCAGGACATCAGATTGACACGATTATCCTGTATGGTATCATTCTGACCGTGGTTCAGGCAAGCTGTGAAGAAGCGGCGCGTCCGGATGCGCCCTGACCACGGTCGGATCAGGACAGGTCCGTATACGCGAATTCCCCGATATACATCACGGGGAAAATTTGTTAAAATATGTTAATTGCATGAATTTCAAGAAAGGAAGGGAAGCATGAAATTAACATTTTTGGGTGCAACGCATGAAGTGACCGGAAGCTGTTATTACCTGGATGCCTGCGGGAAGAAGTTCCTGATTGACTGCGGTATGGAACAGGGCCCGGATCTTTATGAGAACAAACCGATTCCTGTCCCTGTAGGTGACATCGACATGGTGCTTCTGACCCATGCCCATATTGACCACTCGGGCCTTCTGCCGCTTCTGTATAAGCATGGTTTCCGCGGGCAGATCTTCGCGACCGGCGGAACGGCTGCGCTGTGCCGGATCATGCTTCTTGATTCCGCGCATATACAGGAATTTGAAGCAGAATGGAAAAACCGGAAGGCCGAGCGCGCAGGCAAGGAGATGGTGGAGCCGCTCTACAGCCAGCAGGACGCGGAAGGCGCGATCTCGTGCTTTGTGGCGGTCGACTATGAAACCGAGAAGTATATCGCGGACGGGGTAAAGATCCGGTTCATCGACGCGGGCCATCTGCTCGGATCGAGTTCCATCGAACTGACGATCACGGAAGGTGACGTCACAAAGACGGTTGTCTTCTCGGGAGATATCGGCAACAAGAACCAGCCGCTGATCTCGGACCCGAAGTATCTGCATGCCGCTGACTATGTCATCATGGAGTCCACCTATGGAGACAGAGAGCATGAGAAGCCGGAGTACGGGGATTATGTCGGGGCGCTTGCGGACGTGATCCAGCGGACCTTTGACAGAGGCGGCAATGTGGTGATTCCTTCGTTCGCGGTCGGACGTACGCAGGAGATGCTCTACTTTATCAGGGAGATCAAGCAGCAGGATATGATCTGCGGGCATGACAATTTCCAGGTGTATGTAGACTCCCCGCTGGCCATCGAGGCGACGAACATCTTCATGGAGCGGATGTACAGCGACTTTGACGATCAGGCGAAGCAGCTGCTGGCAGAAGGGGTCAATCCCATCGGCTTTGCCGGTCTGAAGACAGCGGTCAGCTCGGAGGAGTCCAGAGCGATCAACGATGATCCGAACCCGAAGATTATTATCTCCGCGAGCGGAATGTGCGATGCAGGACGTGTGAAGCATCACCTGAAGCACAATCTCTGGAAGGAAGAGAGCACGATTCTCTTTGTCGGCTACCAGGCAGTCGGAACGCCCGGGCGCGCGATTATTGAGGGAGCGGAGAGTATCAGGCTGTTTGGAGAGGAGATTGAGGTACGGGCTGAGATCTGCCAGCTGCCGGGCATTTCCGGGCACGCAGACAATCATGGTCTGATGGAATGGATCAGTGCCTTCGATGAAAAGAAACCGGATATGGTTTTTGTTACGCACGGCGACGACAAGGTGACCGAGCTGTTCCGCGACCGCCTGATCCAGGAGCTTGGGCTGAAAGCCTGTGCGCCGTTCTCCGGTACGGTGTATGACCTGGCGGCTGGCGCATTTGAAGTGGAAGCAGAGCCGGTTCTGATTGAGAAGGAGATCAGAGAGGGAATTGCCGAGGCGAAGAAGGACGGCGGCGCTGCTGTGCGCAGGAAGGGCACAGACCGCGGCGCAGCCGGACCGGTTTCCTCCAAGAACAAGAAGTCTGCAGCGATCTACACGAGACTGGTTGCGGCGGGCAATCGCCTGATGACTGTGATCAAACACAATCAGGGCGGAACGAACAAGGATCTGAACCGCTTTGCGGAGGAGATCAACCGCCTGTGTGACAAATGGGATCGCTGAATGAGAATCATTGGCTAATCAGATGGTAAAGAAAACGCTTGCAATTCTGTTTTCCATCGCCCTGATCGCCGGGATTCTGTTTGCTCTCGTCCCGCGGACGGTGGTAAAGCAGATGGCGGTACGGTCGGGGCTGATCGAAAACAATTATTACCACGAAGGGGATACTGAGTGGGACAACGGCGGGGTGGAGGAGTATTACTTCAACAACCTGCCGTCAAAGTACAATGAGATATACAGGGAGCTGTATTCACGGCTGTCGGCCGGAGAGGATGAAGCACAGATCTATGCCGAAGTGAGCGTGGACGATTTCTGGATCGCGTATTACTCGGTGCTGGCGGATCATCCCGAGCTGTTCTGGATCGGGTCGAGCGCGCAGGTGCAGTCGAATGCTGTCACCGGACTGGTGGCCGGCTACACGATCGAGTCGACGGTTCCGCCGAATGAGCGCATGACCACCCGCGGCATGCTGGAGGCGGCGGCAGATGAGTGCATACGCTTAACCGATGAGACCTGGTCAGATTACGGCCGGATCAAATCGGTTTATGAATATCTCATCAACACGGTGGAATACAATGCCCATGCCCCGGATAATCAGTGCGTGCAGAGTGCGCTGCTCAACCATCAGTCCGTCTGCGCAGGGTACGCGAAAGCATTTCAGTACATCTGCCACAGGATGGGCTATTTCTGTACCTATGTGACGGGAAAGATCAACATGGGCGGAGACCACGCGTGGAACATTGTCCGCATCGACGGCAACTATTATCAGGTTGACGTCACCTGGGGAGACCCGGTATTCGCCGGCGCCATGGAAGACGGGACGGGCATCACGGTCATGAATTATAACTATCTGTGCTGCACGGACAGTGAGATTCTCACGACCCACACGCCGGAAACGGCCGTCACGCTTCCTTCGTGTACGGACGACAGCTACAATTATTACCGGATCAACGGGATGTACTATGAGAACTGGGATACGGACGTTATATACAACGCGTTGATGGAGTCTGTCAGAAACGGCGAGTCTACGATTGTCATGAAGTTCGGGACACAGGATGCCTACGAAAGAGCGAAGGTGGAACTGTTTACCAACAAGCTTTATTATGACGCGGACCAGTACCTGATGGAGCAGTATGGCGTAAGCACCTGGAACAACCGCTACGCGACAGATGACGAATTCAGGGTCATAACAATCCAGTGGCTGTAGGAATCAGGACATAAGAAAGGAATGTAAGACACTTGAGTGAGCAGTTCAGACTCTTTCGGAATATTGTCGTCCGGGTCATAGTCTTTGTCGCAGTCTATGTGATTGCGGTACTGGCGGCCAGCCGGTATTTGAACCGTACGACGCCGGACATGGCTTCCGTCATGTCAGATTCCACATTTCCGCTTGTCTACATGCAGCAGGGCGGGATCAGCTTTAACTGCCTGCACGGCTACAGTCACGAGATGGACGTCTCGCAGATGCGTTACTCCATCACGCCCCTTACCGAAACCAGGGAGGTATCGATCCGCATACAGAACTTCGGTGCGGCCGTCGACTCGGTATCCTATGAGGTTGTGACCATCGACGGAACCCAGTCGCTGGAAAACACCAAGGTGGTGCGTCTCGAGACAGACGGAGACTATGTCACGTCGACACTGCAGCTTGGAAACAAGATGCTGATGAATCAGGAATATGTCCTGAAGCTTCTCGTCACGACAGGCGGGCGCGGGATCTATTATTATACCCACGTGCTTCTGGCAGACGGTCTGCATACTGCTGACTATCTGAATTTTGCCGCCGGCTTCTGGGACAAGTGTATCAATAAGACTGACCTTGACACGATCGGTGCGGCGGTGGAGCCGGACGAGACAACGGATGCGGAGGGGACCCTCGCGCACATGGACATCCATGACAGCGTGAACCAGCTGACCTGGGCGAAGCTGAATCCGCAGATCTACTATAAGCCGACGCCTCGTCTGACGGAGATCAATGAGAGTACTGCCACCATGACGCTGGACTACCGGATCTCTGCTTCCGCCGAAAATGGGAGCACGGAGATCTACGATGTGCATGAATATTACCGGCTTCGCTTTACCGACAGCCGTGTCTTTCTGCTGAATTTTGACCGGACGACCGACCAGGTATTCAATCCGGACTCCAACGAGGTGATTGATGAGACCGGCGTTGTCCTTGGCATCACCCAGAAGGACGTTTCCTATATGCCGGATGAGAAAAACCGCGTGGTTGCATTTGTCCAGCAGAATGTCCTGTGGACTTACCGCAGGGATACGGACGTGTTCACCCGTATCTTCGGATTCCCCCAGCAGGAGAACATGGACGAGCGGGACTTCTATCCGGAGAATACCATCCGCGTGCTGCATGTCAGCCAGCAAGGAGATGTGATCTTTTCCGTGGGAGGCTACATGAACCGCGGACCGCACGAGGGCGGCAACGGGATCGGCGTGTACCGCTATGATGCCGGCAGCGCGCTGGTGCGTGAGCTGTGCTTCCTGGAAAGTGCCGAAAATACGGAACGGATCCAGCGGGATATGATGGACTGCATCTATCTGACGGCAGACCTGAGCACGGTCTGGACCATGCTGGATGGTGTTCTGTACCGGATCGCACTGTCCGCCGGCGACGTGGAAGTCTACGCGGAAGGAATCCACAACGACTGCTACCAGGGTTCCGGAAGTGGTAGATACTTTGCCTGGCTGAAGGAGGGAAAGATGTACGCGTCGCCCACGATCGAGAAGATTGACTTCGAAAGCGGTTCGGTGCATGAGATTACCGCGCCGGAAGGCGAATACCTGCGTCCGCTCACCTTTATGAAGGAGGACCTGGTTTACGGAACCGCAAGAAGCGTGGACGTGAAGGCAGAACATGGCGGAAATGCGATCTTCCCCATGTACCGTCTGACCTTTGAGGATGGCAGCGGGAATGCCGTGAAAGTTTATGAGCCGAACGGACTCTACGTCACAGGGGTCGATCAGTCGGATAATCTGCTGAACCTGGAACGGGTCGCCTGGAACGGAACACAGTTTCAGGCAGCGTCGCCGGACCAGATCGTCTCCTCCGATACGACAGGGGATGTCAGCCTGGGCATTGCGACAAAAGAGACAGAGCGAAGACAGACGATTGTTCTTCTGCGTGTCGGAGGCACGCTTGAGAAGGGAGAGTCCGCGGTTGGCTCGAGCAAGACAATGACAGGAAGCCAGCGGTCCTTCCCGATACCGCTGAATCCGGAACCGGAGCATCTGTACTATGTCTATGCGGCCGGCGGCCTGGATGCGCTGTGTACCTACGCGAATGACGCGATTGTGAAGGCGGACGAGTTGTTTGGCGTTGTAGTGGACTTTAATCAGAATTATGTCTGGGTCCGCGGAGACAAGAAGCCGCAGCATGACATAGAACTGAAGGATGTTCCTTCTGTCATGCGGACAGGAACGATTGATCCGGATGAGCTGGAAGCCGGAATCGGCAAACAGGTGATTGACCTGACCGGCTGCACGCTGGACGAGGTTCTCTACTTTGTCTCCCATGGCCGGCCTGTGCTGGCTGTGACGAAAGAAGGCGTCAAGTGCATCGTCGGCTATGATGAGTTCAACACGCATCTGCTGAATCCGGGAGAAGAGGAGTGGTATTATTACGGGATTCAGGATTCGACGGATCTGTTTGCCATTGCGGGGAATGAGTTCTACAGCTTTACGGAATCGGCGGCGGGATGAGCGCCTGGTATGGCGCAAGCGGGAAAGACCTGATATACTATTGCTCTTAGAGAAAATAGAGAAGGAGACAGAAAAGCGATGGACACGAAATTCGTTACTGTGAAAGAACTGTATAAGAACCCTGGTGCGTATGAGGGCAAGGTGATTACGGTCGGGGGCTGGGTCCGTTCGATCCGTGACATGAAGTCACTGGGGTTTCTGGTACTGCATGACGGCACGTATTTTGAGACGCTGCAGGTGGTGTTTACCGCGGAGCGGCTGGAGAATTATGAGGAGATCTGCAGGTTTAACGTCGGCTCTGCCGTGATTGTGACCGGAGAACTGGTGAAGACGCCTGAGGCGAAGCAGCCGTTTGAGATCCAGGCTTCGAAGGTGGAGCTGGAAGGGGAGTCTACACCGGATTATCCGATGCAGAAGAAGCGCCATACGGTGGAATTTCTGAGAACCATGCCGCATCTGAGACCCCGGACCAACCTGTTCCAGGCGACGTTCCGGGTGCGTTCCCTTGCGGCGTACGCGATTCACAAGTTCTTCCAGGAGAGAGATTTCGTCTACATTCATACACCGATCATCACGGGTACGGATGCGGAAGGTGCCGGTGAGATGTTCCGTGCGACGACACTGGATCTGGAGGATCTGCCGCGGACAGAGGATGGCGGGATTGATTTCTCCCAGGATTTCTTCGGACAGTCTACGCATCTGACCGTCTCCGGACAGCTTGATGTGGAGCCGTTTGCCCAGGCGTTCCGGAATGTCTATACCTTCGGGCCGACTTTCCGGGCGGAGAATTCGAACACGACGCGTCATGCCGCGGAATTCTGGATGATAGAGCCGGAGATCGCATTTGCGGATCTGGAGGATGACATGGATCTGGCGGAGGATATGCTGAAGTTCATCTTCCGGTATGTCCTGGAGCATGCACCGGCGGAGATGGATTTCTTCAACCGGTTTGTGGACAAGGGCCTGCTGGACCGCCTGAACCATGTGATGAATTCTGAGTTTGGGCGCGTCACCTACACGGAAGCGGTGAAGCTGCTGGAAGCGAACAATGACAAGTTTGACTACAAGGTCAGCTGGGGCTGCGATCTGCAGACGGAGCATGAGCGCTACCTGACGGAGCAGATCTTCAAGCGTCCGGTCTTTGTCACAGATTATCCGCGTGAGATCAAGGCGTTCTATATGAAGCTGAATGATGACGGCAAGACGGTCGCGGCGGCGGACTGCCTGGTTCCCGGAATCGGCGAGATCATCGGCGGCTCCCAGAGAGAGGAGCGCTTCGATGTGCTGAAGGCAAGGATCGACGAGTTGGGCATGAGTGAGGATGAGTATAAGTATTACCTTGACATCCGTAAGTATGGTACGACACGTCACGCGGGCTTCGGACTTGGGTTTGAGCGCCTGGTCATGTACCTGACAGGCGTCAGCAATATCAGGGACGTGCTGCCGTATCCAAGGACGGTCGGAAGTCTGATCTGACGGCACAGACAGAATAGGAAAAGGACTTGAATCAGGGGAGTAAATATGGCCAGAAGACAAAGATCTTCCTCAACCGGACATCTGAATCTGAACAGCCGCGCCGGAGGCGCGGCCGGAACATTTCTGATCACATTGCTTCTCGTGGTGGCAATTGGTGTTTTCGCATATTCCGGCTGGAGGCTGTTTAGTTACTATATGGCCTACAAGCAGGGGAGTGACGAGTACAGTGATCTGAATGACGAATACATGAATACGCCTGCGCAGACGGCAGTGCCGCAGACGGACAGCCCGGCTGCGCAGGGAGAGGCGGCTTTGGGCGAGACGGAGGGAGCCATCGCGGGTGAGGCTCTGGCAGATGTCACGGCACTGGAGGATCCTGTGAAGCGGACAGCGGTTCTGGACGGGGCTTACCGGGAGGAAACAGTTGAGAACGGTAAGTCGAAAGCACTGCCGAAGCTGAAGAACCCGGTAGATTTTGCCGAGCTTCAGAGCATCAATCCGGATGTGATCGGATGGATCCGCGTGGGAGCGGTCAATATCTCCTATCCGGTCACGCAGGCGAAGGACAACGAGTATTACCTGCACAGGACGTTCAAGAAAGTGGACAACTTCGCAGGGTGCATCTTTGAAAACTGCACCAATTCCCCGTTCTTTACAGACCAGAACACGATCCTCTACGGGCATAACATGAAGAATGGGTCGATGTTCGGCCAGCTGAAGAAATTCAGCGAGCAGGCAACATTTGACAAGAATCCGTATTTCTGGATCTTTACGAAGGACTTCATCTTCCAGTACAGGATCTTCTCAAGTTCCGTCGTGAGTAAGATCGGCGATCCGTATATCACCCGTTTTTCGAAGGAGGATTTTGAGAAGTATATTGAAAAGGCAATCGCATCGAGCGAGATCAAGTGCGGAGACGTTCAGGTGACAGCGGACGACCGCATCGTGACGCTGTCAACCTGTACGGGAAATGACGCGACGCGGCGGATTCTTCAGGGTGTCCTGACGCAGGTGTATGTAGCAGCATAGGAATGATCGGGCCGTCTCACAGTGTGGGGCGGCCCTTTGAGCGCGCAGAGACTGCGCCGCGAGATGTGCGTATTGTGGAGGACGGGCGGTTATGGCCAGCCTGTTCGGTATGGGTTGAGAGGCAACAGAAAGATTATGGGACTTGCCGGTTGGATATTTCGGTCAAAAACACGAAAGGAGCCAGTCATTATGAATATGGAAAAAATTGCACAGCTGCAGGAGATCATTGACGGAAGCGAGAACATCGTTTTCTTCGGCGGTGCCGGTGTCTCGACAGAGAGCGGCATACCGGATTTCAGGAGTCAGGATGGGCTCTATCATATGAAATACAAGTATCCGCCGGAAACGATCATCAGCCATTCTTTCTTTGTGAGCAGGCCGGAGGAGTTCTATCGTTTCTACAAGGACAAGATGCTGGCGCTGGACGCGCAGCCGAACGAAGCACACCTGAAGCTTGCCAGCCTGGAGCAGGCGGGGAGAGTGAAGGCAGTCGTCACACAGAACATCGACGGTCTGCATCAGAAGGCAGGAAGCAAGGAAGTGTTGGAGCTGCATGGATCAGTGCTGCGCAACTACTGCACCAGATGCGGTGAATTCTATGACGCGGCTTATGTGAAGAATGCAGAGGGTGTCCCGAAATGCACGAAGTGCGGGGGAACCGTCAAGCCGGATGTCGTGCTGTATGAGGAGGGACTGGACAATCAGATCATGAGTAAGTCCATTTCCTATATCAGCAACGCGGACGTGCTGATCATCGGCGGGACGAGCCTGGTTGTGTATCCGGCAGCGGGACTGATCGATTACTTCCGCGGAAGGAAGCTGGTGCTGATCAACAAGGGAGCGACGGCGCGCGACGCAGGGGCGGACCTGATCATCACGGATCCGATCGGAGAAGTGTTCTCGCAGATTGAGGTGCGGTAAGAACAGCGTCACACATGATTTAGTATCCTCAAAAAAGCGAGGATACAAGACGGAAAAAATAGGCAGATTGCACCCTTGATTTCAGGAAAACGGTACGGTATAATGCGTCCTTGTGATGTATCATTTTTCCTTGCTCATCCGACTGCAAGGGTGGGCCAGAGACCATAAGGAGGTGCAAGCAGCATGAACAAATACGAACTGTGCGTAGAAGGCACTGTCACGGATGTCGATGACTGGGGCAAGAAGAGACTTGCCTATGAGATAGAGAAGATGCATGAAGGCTTCTACTATTTCATCCACTTCGAGTCTGAGCCGGGAACTCCTGCCCAGATTGAGGGAAGACTTCGTATCATGGACGGAGTGCTTCGGTATTTATGCGTAAGACAGGACGCGTAAATAAGGAGAATATACTATGAATAAAGTCATCTTAATGGGTCGTCTGACCCGTGATCCGGACGTGAGATACTCCGCCGGAACAGGGGACCAGCAGCAGGCATTTGCCAGATATACACTGGCGGTTGACCGCAGGGTCCGCCGTGACAACAACGATCCGAATGCACAGACAGCGGACTTTATCGGCTGTGTCGCGTTCGGAAGAAGTGCCCAGTTTGCGGAGCAGTATCTGCGCAAGGGAACGAAGGTCGTTGTCACCGGAAGGATTCAGACAGGAAAGTACACCAACAGGGACGGACAGACTGTCTACACGACAGATGTTGTCGTGGAAGATCAGGAATTTGCCGAGAGCAAGGCATCTGCAGACCGCTATCAGGCGGGCGGGCAGGGATCTTCCTTTATCGATTCCCAGGCTGCTTCCTATTCGGCACCAGCACCAGCTCCGATTCCGGAGCAGGCAGCACCTGCGCCGGTAACAGGGACGGGAGATGACGGTTTTATCAACATCCCGGAGGGGATCGATCAGGAACTTCCGTTCAAGTGATCCCTTCGACCGTACTATGTCAGATATCAACTGGCGTTTATAGAGGAGGATTCAAATGGCGTTTAATAAGAGCGATGCTCCGAGACGCAGCAGCAGACCCATGCACAGACGCAAGAAGGTCTGCGTGTTCTGCGGCAAGGAGAACAATGAGATCGATTACAAGGATGCCGCGAAGCTGAAGAAGTATGTCTCCGAGAGAGGCAAGATCCTTCCGCGCCGCATCACCGGCAACTGCGCGAAGCATCAGAGAGCTCTGACTGTCGCGATCAAGAGAGCCCGCCACGTGGCTCTGATGCCGTACGTCCAGGACTAATCCGATCAGAGAAAGTTATTTTCTATCATATTTACAATCAGGAATAAAGATACGTCATTTTGAACCGGAGTCTTGCAGGAGGCTCCGGTATTTTTTGCTTTTTTTCTGATGTTTCTGATGTTTTTGACAATTTCACACGCATTTGCTGTTTACTTTTTTTTGCGGGAAGCATATAATACCACATATATGGTCAGTGGAGAGCTGACTTCCAATCTATGGGATTAATAAGGGATGAAGTTCACAGCAGAGGGGGAGAAAGTCTGCTATGGACTGTTTCACATTTTCCGGGAGGTTTACCACATGAAAATCAGAGCCCGCAAACTGGCGGCACTGCTGATGGCAGTGACGTTGATGAGTGCAACGGGAACTTCGGCTGTCAGTCCGGTATTCGGCGAAGAGGCGGAGGTTTTGGCGTCTGCGGAAGAGACGCCGGACGAAACGCTGGAAGAAGAACCGGAGGAAGAACCTGCCGAGGAAGAGGAGACCCCTCCTGCCGAAGAGGAAGAACCTGCCGAGCCTGAGACGATCGCGCCTGCGACGGAAGCACCGGCACCTGCGACTGAAGCCCCTGCGCCTGCGACAGAAGCGCCGCAGCAGACGGAAAGTGCTGCGCCTGCGACAGAAGCACCGCAGCAGCCCGAGAGCACTGCAGCATCTACGGAAGCGTCCGGAGAGAAAGCGACCGAGAAGCCGGCAGAGGAGGAAAAGAAGACCGACGAAGACGATGACGAGGAGGAAGAGGAAGGCAAGAGCCGTACCTTTGAAGCCAAGGTTACCAAGGGAACGATCAGCGTCAAGCTTCCGAAAGGCAAGGGCATCGTCGAGAGCGGCTCTCTGGTCTGTGACTTTGAGAAGTATGATAATGAAGAAGATAACCGCGCCAAGGTAGACAAGGCGATTCTCGGAAAGCAGAGAGTCATCACCGGCGGCCGGTTCTACAGCATCTGGCTGGATGACGGAGAAGACCTTCTTCCGCTTCCGGAAGGGACCAAAGTCACATTTACCCGTTCCGAAGGCATGGATCTCGGACTGAAGCCACAGCTTCAGTGCAAGACACACATTTATAATGTAGGGACAGATTCCGCGCAGGAGATCGGAGCCGATATTTCCCTGGATCAGAACCTTGGGGTAACCGGTTTCTCATTCACCGCGCCCGGAAAGCTGGAAGAGTTTGCCTTGATCGCAGAAGAGAACCGCGCGAATAACGGCGCGGCTGTTTCGCGTGGATCGGTGGTTTCCTCCATCGGCGAAGCCGGCAACTTTGCGGCAGTGGCAGAGTCCGTCAGCGGTAAGGTGCAGGACGAAAGTATCTCCAACAGCACAGACCTTCTGGACCAGCTCGCCGGATACAGTGTTTCTCTCGCGAATGCGCAGAGCGGATCTGACACGGCGGTCGTGAATGTCTACACTGACTCGGAAGGCAATGTCCTGACGAATGCTGACGATGAACAGGATCCGATGCGCGCTGTGCTCAGCGGCGGCCAGATCGATATCAGTGGTGGGCGGATGGTCGTGGTGAACTATGTTGTCACCAACCCGGATGCCGGTCATGTTTCCCTTCCCCATTACGATGTGGTTTCCGACGGACAGACCGTGGACAAGAAATCCGTTCCGGAACTGGCAGGCCGGTTTGTCGTCACTGTCACAGCGATCGCGCAGGGGACAGACGGCGATTACCAGCTGAAGCCCTACACGGGAGGGGTCGACGTACCCAAACAGGCTGCCGGAACCTACCTGGTGCCGAACGGATCCATCACAACAGGTGGAAGACTGGTCGGCGCAGCCTATGCACGCAGTGTCAGCGTTGCGTCCGGCAGAAAGATCATCAAGGCGACTGTCAAGGCCGAGTATGGTTCAGACGAGGAGAAGTCTGAGGAGAAGGAACCGTCCAGTGAGACGGAGACTGAAACAGAGGCGGAATCTGATGAGCCTGTGCTGAAGGCTGCGGAAGAGGCTGAACAGGAGACGAATCTGGCCGAGACCGAGGCTGAGACCGAAGCTGAAACAGAGACCGAAACCGAAACCGAGACCGAGACGGAAGAAGCTGCAGTACCCATGCAGGCATCGGCGGATGGGGACAATCCTTATGCCGGCGGCGGCCTGGCTACAAGGAGTGTTGTAGTAAATAAGGTTGAGAGTGATCTGGCTACACTTGTGCCGGGTGTGACGCTCACACTGTATTCGGGTGATGCACCAATTGTTTATAAAAATAACGAGCAGACGACGGTTACAATTCCTGCGAATACGGAACTGGCTTCCCACCCATTTATGGACGGAGATCCGGGATGGGATATTTCTGATTTTATTAAGACGGACGGACCGGAGGGGAAGCTCACCTCTTCCTATGTCATCAAGGAAACCGTCATGGACGCGACGCAAGCCTTAACAAAGGCATGGGATTTCCACTTTACCTATGACGCTGCGACCGATACCTTAACGAAAAACGGCCCCACTGTGGATCCGGATCCGAGCATGATTGAGGGAGCCAAGCCTTCTCAAGAACCACCCAGTAAGATTAAAATCGTTGACAGTACGAAGAATGATGCGCAGAGTGCGATCATCGAGGTGGTGGATTCTGCCGATCCAAACACGAAATTAGCAGACATTCCATTCTCGATCTGGAAAGTTGCGGAGAATGGTACAGTCTTGCCGGTGGAGAATCAGATAAAGGAAGTTGAGTTTGCTTCTGCGACAACCGCATCAACAATTGATCTGTCAGGGTTGGTGAGTTTGGTTGGTACTCCAATAAGTCCCACTGACACGAAATCTATGACATTCGAGTTTCGGGAGGGTAAAGAAGCGCCCACCTATGTGTTTGATGAGAACACAATAGAAGGTGTGACCCCTCAGGCAGGAGAGTCCTCCAAGCCGTTTAAGGACAAAGTCCAGATTACGATTACCAAGACGTATCCGGCGACTTCGTCGACTGTGCCGCAGATCACGATCACCGGCCTTCCGACAAGCACCACGGATAAGACGATCCGGTTTAAGCAGAAGAAGGTGAAGTTCCTGGTTGAGGCGCATTATGATACGGTGAACGGCGCATTTGTACCGAATGTCGGATTCAGGCTGATGCTTGGCGACAAGGAATTCGATGCATCGTATTATGATACAGAACCGGCAGATGCCAAAGGCAAAAAGGTCACACTGGGTCAGACGATGGCGGTGACATTGACGGAAGCGGGGATTCAGGCGATTAAGACAGCCAACAAACCGTTGCTGCTGTCCTGGACGAATGTTCCGGCCGGCTATATGTATAAGGGCGATCACGCCGATGTGACGGTATACAATAATAGTACCGGGGCACTCGCTGACGCCAGATTGATTCTGGACACGATCACAATCAAGGTGGCCGCCGGTGCAGGAGGGAAAGCGCCATATATCGCGGATACGGCCTTCGAGATATCAGCCGGTGCGAGATTCTATACCAATAAGACGGCAGCCGGGAAGTTTATCGAGATCAAGCTGACGAAGGCGCAGGCAGATGCGGTCATGCAGAACGGCGGCTTTACGGTCAAGGGAACCCAGGCACCGTTTGGATATACGATTAACGGAGACCTGGTGGTAAGCGGGAATGAGTATACGATACCGTTGGTGGAAAAGCCCAGAGACGGTAGTATTGTCGTAACCAAGGAAACGCGCGAAAACAGCATTGACGGCGATCCTTACTATGTACCGGAAACCAAGGAAGGCTCAAAGAAGAGAAGGATTCCGAAACCTTTCTATGTGACGGCGTTTACGGATGCCGCACTGACAAACCCGGCGACTGATGCCAATGGCAAGATCATCAGCAAAGAGATTGATGTTCCTTATGCCTGGTATTATTCCAATATTAAGAGCAACACGGGCAACAAAACGGCTGTGCTGGAAGGACTCTACCTGGATGAGACCTACTATCTTGCTGAGACAACAGACGCGAAAAAGGGAATCGTACTTCAGCCCGATAAGGATAAGAATGGGATCAAGGCGATCTGGTTCAAGACAAAGGGTGCTTCTGACAGCAGGAGCAAGATCGCTGTGAAGTTGACGTCCAAGACGGCAAAGAGCGTGAACATGGTCAATGTCTACGCGGAGAGAGGTCTGTCCCGGGCTACCTACAGGATCAAGGTGAATGTGGTCGACAGCGATAACAAAGCGAAGTCTTCCGTGCTGACAGCCTCGTTCCGCATCTGGGGTGAGGACAATACACACTGGGGCGCTGATATCCCTGTCAAGCTGGTGGATACTGCCTCCTCGACCAAAGAGGATAACTCTTACCGGTGGAATGCGGGTGATTACAATCCGTTCAGGATCTGGGGTGAGATGCTGTCACTTACAGATTCGTCCGGGAAAAATGTGATGGCAAGCTACGACCTTGTTAACCCGAAAAAGAATTACGAGGTATTGGCCAGTGGCACAGCGATCCAGAAGTACACAAAGAATAAGAAGCATATCTATATTGAACTGAAGCCGGGTGAAAACAATAAGCATACCCTGGAGTACACGCTGCGGGAGAGGAAGACGGAGAAGGAGACAGCCGAGCTGAAGCTGACCAAGGCGGTCACCTACAAGAAGACACCGATCCGCGTGAACGGGACCTATTATATCGGTATTTTCGAAGACGCGGCGCATAAGAAGCTTCTGTTCAAGAAGGCAATGTCTCTTGCCAATGCGAGCTCCATGACGAGTACGCTGAAGATCAACCTTTACAAGCTGGCGGCGCCTCATACCATCACGCTGTACTTCGCCGAGACAGACAAGAACGGAAAGGTTGTGTCGAGCGGCAAGAAGAGTGGCTATGATATTTCGCTGAACAAGGAATCGGTGACGCTGTCGCCGAAGAATGCGGACGAGAGCATCGTCCTGACAAACAACGTCAGAGACGGCAGTGTCGCTGCAGCGAACCTGACGAATCCGAGCAGCGGATTCGCGGGAGACGCCAGCGCGCTTGCGGAGGCGCAGGCACTCTCGAACGGGGAAGCGACTGCAAGCAAGCCGACTGGTGATGATACCCCGTATGAGCCGTTTGCGCTGACTGCCGGTATCTCAGCGGCGATCATCTTCCTGCTCCTGGCGCTTCTGATGGCGAAGAAGAAGCTGCTGCCCGGACAGAAGACGAAGCAGTAATCAGTAATGATGCGGAGAACAGTTTGGTACGGCAGAAAAGAATGAAAGAGAATTGATGTCGGGGAGGCTGGAAACAGCCTCCCCGTATGCTGACTCAGCTGCAAAGCGCTTCCGGCCCGGAAGGTGCCGTGAGCGCGCGGAGGAAGGCGGGAAAGCCGCAGCACGGAGGAATGAACGTGAAGATACAGATTCTGGAACTGATCGAAGGCGCGAAGAAGGCAGAAGGCCTGACCGTGATCATCGACGTTTTTCGTGCGTTTACGACGGAATGCTACTGCTTTGCCGGTGGTGCAGCTGCGTGCTATCCGATCGGCGCGCTGGAGGATGCATTTGCCCTGAAGCGGCAGCACCCCGACTGGGTGCTGCTGGGCGAGCGGGGCGGCGCGAAAGTGGAGGGCTGTGACCTGGGGAATTCCCCCTGGGACGCAGTGAACTATGATTTCCGGAATAAGACGATGATTCATACGACCGGTGCCGGGACGCAGGGGATCGTCAACGCGGCGAAGGCGGGTGCCTCGCAGATCGTGACAGGGAGCCTGGTCAATGCGAAGGCAGTCTGTGCTTATATCCGGTCGCAGGATCCGGAAACGGTTTCCCTGACAGCGATGGGGATCGCGGGTACAAAGAGCGCGCCGGAGGATCTTCTGGCGGCAAACTATATGAAAGCACTGCTGGAAGGCGCTGACTTTGACATCGACGGAAAGATTGCTTATCTGAAAGACCATGGCGGTGAGCAGTTTTTTGATCCGAAGCTTGCGCATATATTCCCAAGAGAAGATTATCCGCTGTGCGTCGCTGTGGACCGGTTTGACTTTGTGCTCAGGGTGGAGAAGGAAGAAGAGGCGCTTGTCATCAGAAAAACAGAGATCGGGAGGAACACATGAAACAGCGGACGACCCACTATATGCTGAAGGAAGATGAGAAGGGAAAGGAACCGAACATCTACTTCTTTCTTTTGTTCACCGCCGTGATGGCAGCGGTGTTTGCATTTCTGCTGTATACCGATGCCGGGGCGGCGAAACTGGGCGCGTACTATATCGTGTTTCTGTCTCTCATGGTCGTGATGCTTCTGGCTGCCGGGCTGAAACAGCACCGGGTGAATCCATATTCCTACAACATCATCTATTACAGGGGGTTTGCCCTGTTTTTCCTGATTCTCCTGTTCTCGTGCATCCGTTACTGC
Source organism: uncultured Lachnospiraceae bacterium (assembly GCA_902781455.1). Taxonomy (GTDB): domain Bacteria; phylum Bacillota; class Clostridia; order Lachnospirales; family Lachnospiraceae; genus Porcincola. The sequence continues at coordinate 67,421 of CACZJF010000012.1, forward strand.
ATCGGGATTTTCCGGCTACCGGACGCTTTTTCTTCCTATGACATTATCTGGTTCATAGCAGATTCCGCGATCACTTATCTGTTCACGTCACTGGGAATTGTCCTGATTGTTTCCGCCTGGCTGTGCGTGTCCAATATCGCCCTGATCCGGCATGAAGGGAAGCGTCTGGTCAATGTGCTGGGTATCATCCTTGCGTTCCTGATGTCGGGTGGGCTGCTGCTTCTGATCTATATCAGTTCCAGACCCTTTACGGTTCCGCCGAAGTATCAGATGGCGGTGCATCTGGCACTGAATCTGTGCGCGGTGCTGTATCTGTACCTGGAATCTATGCTGATCGGATCCTTCCTTGCGGTGTTTCTGGCCGCTCATTATGAGCCGGATCCTGACAAGGACTTTGTCATCGTTCTGGGATGCAGAATCCGGAAGGATGGATCGCCGACACCGCTTCTGCGCGGCAGGATCGAGCGGGCGGTCGGATTCTGTGAAAAGCAGAAAGAAGCAACCGGCAGGGCACCGCTGATCATCACGTCCGGAGGCAAGGGACCTGATGAAGTGATCTCAGAGAGCGCTTCCATGAAGCAGTACCTTCTGGAACAGGGAATTGACGAAGGACAGATTGTGGAAGAGGACCAGTCTGTGAATACGTGGCAGAATATGGTGTTCTCCAAAGAGAAGATTCAGAAAATCAAGCCGGACGCGAAGGTTGCCTATGCGACGACAAACTATCATGTGTTCCGCAGCGGACTCTATGCGCGCCGCGCCGGCCTCAGGGCGGTCGGCATGGGACAGCCGACGAAGTGGTGGTTCTGGGCAAATGCAACGGTGCGCGAGTGTGTGGGCCTCATGAAGGATAACATGAAACTGCAGGCATGGATCCTCGGGAGCTTTGCCGCGGTCTGCACCGCGATCACGATCCTGTCTTTTCATTGAAAAAACAAACAGAAACTGTGCCTTTTTCCGGATTCGTTGACATACGTGGGAAAGAGTTATATGATGTGGAAACTGAAGAAGGATATGATGATGGAGGAGGTGCAGAAATCATGAAAAGAATCGTTACCATCCAGGATATCTCGTGTGTCGGGAAGTGCTCCCTGACCGTTGCCCTGCCGGTGATCTCGGCGATGGGCGTGGAGACCGCGATCCTGCCGACGGCGGTGCTGTCGACCCATACCATGTTCAGCGGATTTACCTGTAAGGATATGACGGACCAGATTGTTCCGATCGCGGAGCACTGGAAAAAAGAGAAGCTCGGGTTCGACGCGATCTATACCGGATATCTCGGATCCTTTGAACAGATCGAGATCGTATCGAAGTTTTTCGATGAGTTTAAGACGGACTCCAACCTGATCATCGTGGATCCCGTGATGGCCGACAACGGGAAGCTGTATCCTGCATTTGACGAGGCGTACGCGAAGGAGAACGCGAAACTCTGCGCGAAAGCGGACCTGATCGTTCCGAATCTGACGGAGGCATCTTTCCTGACAGGCCTGCCCTACCGGACGCAGTATGACCGGCAGTATATCCTGGACATGCTTGACGCGCTGGCGCAGCTTGGGCCGAAATATGTCGTCCTCACCGGTGTTTCATTTGAAGAAGGAAAGATCGGCATCATGGGTCTGGATACGGAGACGAAGGAATACTTTGAGTACTACACGGACCATGTGCCGGTGAGCTACCATGGCACCGGGGATATCTTCTCGTCTGTGGTGACCGGCGCGCTGACAAGGGGAAAGAGTCTTCCGGAAGCGTTCCGGATCGCGTGCGATTATACCAAGGAGACCATCGAATATACATTCCGGACGACGGGGCCGGACACCTATGGGGTGGACTTTGAAGTGACGCTGCCGAAGCTGGTGCGGGCGATGGAGGAAATCTGACACGTCCAAAACACCGCCGCGCGTGCAGACGCAGCCTGTTCGTACCTCGCCTGTGTACTGCGGCACAGCTGCGTCGTCGGATATTCACCTTGCACGTGCGAACAAAAACCGCTATAATTCCCATAGCAGCCGGTACAGCCGGCAGTTGTACCGAAGAAGCGGCAGTTTTCCTACATCAAATCACAATTAAGAAAGGAAGGAAACGATATGTCATTAGTTACCACGACTGAGATGTTCAAGAAGGCATACGAAGGCGGCTATGCAATCGGCGCTTTCAACATCAACAACATGGAGATTGTCCAGGGAATCACCGAGGCAGCCCATGAGCTGGATTCCCCGATCATCCTTCAGGCGTCCAAGGGCGCTCGCGCTTACGCGAACTCGATCTATCTTGTAAAGCTGGTTGAGGGTGCGCTTGGTCTGTATCCGGATCTCCCGATCGCACTGCATCTGGACCACGGCCCGGACTTCGAGACCTGCAAGGACTGCATTGACTCTGGTTTCACTTCCGTCATGATCGATGCCTCCGGCGAAGCGTTCGAGAAGAACATCGAGATCACCAGCAAGGTTGTCGAGTATGCGCATGCGCACGGCGTTGTCGTCGAGGCAGAGCTTGGCACACTGGCAGGCGTTGAGGATGATGTCAATGTTTCCGCTGAGGATTCCTCTTACACGAATCCGGAAGACGTGGAAGAATTCGTCAACAAGACCGGCGTTGACTCTCTGGCCATCGCGATCGGAACCAGCCACGGTGCTTACAAGTTTAAGCCGGGCACAAAGCCGCAGCTTCGCTTCGATATCCTCGAAGAGGTTACCCAGAGGCTTCCGGGCTTCCCGATCGTTCTGCACGGAGCTTCCTCCGTCCCGCAGGAATATGTTAAGATCATCAACGCCAACGGCGGCGCGCTTCAGGATGCCATCGGCGTTCCGGAAGACCAGCTTCGTCAGGCAGCCCGCAGCGCGGTCTGCAAGATCAACATCGACTCCGATCTTCGCCTTGGTATGACAGCCGGCATCCGCGAGACCTTCATCAAGGATCCGTCCGTATTCGATCCGCGCGGATATCTGAAGGTTGGCCGTCAGTATGTGAAGGATATCGTATCTCACAAGATTAAGGATGTCCTTGGATCCAACGGCGCTTCTTCCCAGCTCGAGAAGAGGTAATGATCATCCGTAACTGACTGAAACACACAGGGGGCGCCCGGCGGGTGCCCCCTGACGTATGCTGTACGGGGCCGGCTCCGGAGGCAGAGGGAATGCCCGGATACGGATCCCGGCAGAACGAAAAGACAGGTGCCGTCTGCTCTTCGGGCGGTGGAATGGAGACATAGCATGAAAATACACAGCGGCGGAGTATATCTGATCAACGGAACGAAGCTGATTCCTGACACGGCGGATGCGGACGCGCTTCTTGCGAAGGAGGGGATTTCCACCTCGAAAGAGCGCTCGCGCAGGGGAACCATCGCCTGGTCGATCCTGCACAATCACAACGAATCGGGCGATGAAGAAAAGCTGCGGATTCATTTTGACAAAATGACCAGCCACGATATCACCTATGTGGGCATTATCCAGACAGCCCGCGCGTCCGGACTGGAGCGTTTCCCGATTCCGTATGTACTGACCAACTGCCACAATTCACTGTGCGCGGTCGGCGGAACGATCAACGAGGATGACCACATGTTCGGACTGTCCGCCGCGAAGAAGTACGGCGGGATCTATGTTCCGCCGCATCAGGCGGTGATTCACCAGTTTGCCAGAGAGATGCTCGCGGAATGCGGCGGCATGATCCTTGGCTCTGATTCCCACACGCGGTACGGTGCCCTGGGCACAATGGCTGTGGGCGAGGGCGGCGGCGAGCTGGTCAAGCAGCTGCTGGGGCAGACCTGGGACGTGGACATGCCGGGGGTTGTCGCGGTGTACCTGACCGGCGAACCGATGCCGGGCGTCGGCCCGCAGGACGTCGCGCTGGCAATCATCGGCGCGGTCTTTGAGAAGGGGTATGTGAAGAATCGGGTCATGGAGTTCGTGGGACCGGGTGTGAAGAACCTGAGCGCGGACTTCCGGATCGGCGTCGATGTCATGACGACGGAGACGACCTGCCTGAGCTCGATCTGGCAGACGGATGAAAAGGTGAAAGAATTCTATGAGATTCACGGCCGCGGCGCGGCTTATCGTGAACTGACGCCGGCAGGTGCTGCCTATTATGACAGATGCATCGAGGTGGATCTGGGCTCGGTCCGTCCGATGATCGCCATGCCGTTCCATCCGAGCAATGTCTATCCCATCGAAGCGGTCCAGCAGAATCTGGAGGATGTACTGGACGAGGTCGAGAAGCGGGCGAAGGTATCCTTCGGGGACAAGATTGATTACTCTCTGCGCAGCAGAATCCGTGACGGGAAGCTGTACTGTGACCAGGGCATCATCGCCGGCTGCGCCGGCGGCGGATTTGAGAACATCTGCGAGGCGGCGGATATCCTGAAGGGAGCCAGCATAGGTGCGGACGCATTTACGCTGAGCGTCTATCCGGCCTCCATGCCTGTCTATATGGAGTTGGTGAAGAACGGAAAGTTTGCCGACCTGATCGAGGCCGGTGCCGTGGTGAAGACCGCGTTCTGCGGACCCTGCTTCGGCGCGGGAGACACCCCGGCGAACAATGCATTTTCCATCCGGCATTCGACGAGGAACTTTCCGAACCGGGAAGGTTCGAAGGTACAGAACGGGCAGATCGCGTCGGTCGCGCTGATGGACGCGCGTTCCATCGCTGCCACTGCCGCGAACAAGGGATTCCTGACAGCGGCTACACAGGTGGATGCGGAATTCTCGCATCCGAAGTACTTCTTTGACAGGACGATCTATGACAACCGTGTCTACGATTCCAAAGGAGAGGCTCACCCTGACGAGAAGCTGGTGTTCGGCCCCAACATCAAGGACTGGCCGAACATGAGCCCGCTTCCGGAGCATCTGCTGCTGCGTGTGGTCAGCGAGATCCATGATCCGGTGACGACCACGGATGAACTGATTCCGTCCGGTGAGACAAGCTCCTTCCGCAGCAACCCGCTGGGCCTGGCGGAGTTTACGCTCTCACGCAGGGATCCGGCGTATGTGGGCCGCGCGAAGGCGGTGCAGCTGGCGCAGAAGGCGATTGAGGAAGGACGGGATCCTGTGGAGGCGCTGCAGGCGGAAGCTGCGAAGGCAGGCACCGTGGAAGCGGCGGACGCCGACAGTCAGAGCGAGACACCAGAAGCGTCTGCCGCGGCAGATTCCGCGCAGAAAGAGCAGCCGCTGCACGAGCAGCTTGCGCAGGCTCTGAGGCTGGCAGACGAGAAGCTTCCGGGACTTCTGGAAGCAAAGAACGATGCCGCGAAGCTTGGCATTGGCTCCGTGATCTTCGCGGTAAAGCCGGGCGATGGTTCCGCCAGAGAACAGGCGGCCTCCTGCCAGAAGGTTCTGGGCGGCTGGGCGAATATCGCCTTCCACTATGCGACCAAACGTTACCGCTCGAACCTGATCAACTGGGGTATGCTGCCGCTGATCATACCCGAAGGGGACCTGCCTTTTGGAAACGGTGACTGGATCCTTCTGCCGGACATCCGTGCAGCGGTACTGGAGAAACGGGAGAAGATCATGGGATTCGCGGTGACGGCCGACGGCGCGTTTGAGGAAATCTGGCTGACCCTGGGGGATCTGACAGACCATGAACGGCAGATCATCGCGGACGGATGCCTGATTAATTTCAATCGTGGGAAGAGAAAATAAATTTTAAATTTTTTTACAGATTTGTTTCAACAAGGGGTTGACAAACGGAAATTCCTTTGCTAAACTTGTTTCATCAAGTGAAGGACATAAGAAAGAAACATCAGCATTCCAAAGAAGCTGAAATCTTGCAGAAAGGGGGGCCTGCCTATTGGTTGTTTTGAAAGAACCGTTTGAGATGCGTCAGTATGACAGCGGCAGAGTGGAAGGTCCCTGCACGAAAGCCTGACGGAATATCCCGAAGACTCGACATTAGAGGTTCGATCGGAGCGGTTTGGATATCCCGGAAGCACCGGAAACTTGTCATATTGACCGGATTACCTGCCACAGGGCTCAGGGAAGCCCGAGAAGATGAGATCGATAAGTGAAGCGTTTGTAACTGTAAAGCATTTACAATCATTCATGAAAGCGAGGTTTTCTGAATACTGAAACCGTCCCTGACGAGAAAGGGGAACGGGACATGATATCCAGGAAGAAAGATATCTGAAATCCTAAAAGTACATAGTTGCTATTGATATATATATTAGAGAATAGAGATACTATTAATTTTAGAGCGGCGCTGTGAAAGGCAGCACCTTAAGATATAAAGAAGCAGGGTAAGATTACTCCGATCGTATAGAAAAATTACATAAAGAATAACACGGCCGGCAGGTAAGACTGCCGGTCGTTTTCCGTTGCGTTGCCACAAGCCTGCGAACGTGGTATGATGTGTTTGCAGTGCCAGGGATGTCATACACATCCCTGGTTTGAGATGCTTAAAACACGACTGATACAGAGGCAGATAAGAGCAAAGTATGAAAATTATAATCGTAGGCGGCGGTAAGGTCGGTGAGACACTGGTCGCGAATCTGTGCAGTGAGGGACATGATATCACGGTGATTGACCGGAGTGACAAGGTGGTAGACCAGCTGTGTGACCGGTATGACGTGATGGGTTTTTCCGGAAACGGAGCGAGCTACACCGTTCTGGAAGAAGCGGATATTGAGCATGCGGATCTTGTGATCGCGGTGACCGGACATGACGAGCTGAACCTGTTTGTCTGTCTGCTGGCGCGCAAGGCCGGCAACTGCCAGACCATCGCAAGAGTCCACAATCCGGAATACAACCGGGCAGTCAACTTCATCAAGGAAGAGCTGGGACTGGCGCTGGTGATCAACCAGGAATTCGCGGCTGCGCAGGAGACGGCGCGTGTGCTCCGTTTTCCGTCGGCCATTGAGATCAACGCCTTTGCCAAGGGCAAGGTAGAGCTTCTGCATTTCCGCATTCCGCAGGGATCGGTTCTGGATGGGATGAACCTGTATGACATGCATGAGAAGCTGAACTGCAATGTTCTGGTCTGTACGCTGGAGCGGGATTCCAGCATGATTATTCCGCAGGGTAATACGGTGCTGAAGGCCGGAGACGTGATCTCGATCGTCGCGGCGCTGGAAGAGCAGGAGAAGTTCTTTACCAGGATCGGACTGGAGACGCATTCCGTGCGCAATGCGATGATTATCGGCGGCGGCGATGTGGCCCTGTACCTGGGCAGAATGCTGCTGAATTCCGGCATTCAGGTGAAGATTGTAGAGAAGAACCTGACGCGGTGCGAGGAACTGGCAGAGCTCCTGCCGAAGGCAACGATCATTCATGGTGACGGCTCTGACAAGGAGCTGCTGGAGGAAGAAGGCATCCGAAATACCGAGGGCGTGGTGTGCATGACCGGCATCGATGAGGAGAATGTCGTCCTGTCCCTGTTCGCGAAGACCTGCGGCGTGCGCAAGATCATCACCAAGGTGAACCGTGTCGCGTTCGAGGAGGTGTTTGAAAGCCTGAATCTCGATACGATGATCTCTCCGAAGAACATTACGGCGGAGCTGATCGTCCAGTATGTGAGAGCCATGCAGAACTCCTTCGGAAGCAATATTGAAACACTGCACCGCATCATGGATGACCAGGCGGAAGCGCTGGAATTCATGATCCGTGACAACTTCTCCAAGGCAGACATTCCGCTGAGCGGACTGTCTCTCAAGCCGGGTGTCCTGGTTGCGGCGATCTACCGGAACGGACGCTTCATCGTTCCGCGCGGCGCGGACGTGATCAAGCGTGGGGATACCGTTCTCATCATTACAACGCTGAAGGGTGTCAATGACATCAGCGATGTGTTTGCGTAACAGAGGTGCCGGCGTATGAATTATCCGATGATTTTCCGCATCCTTGGCTGGATGCTGATGTTCGAGGCAGCCTTTATGGCCCCGTCCGGAGTGGTTGCCGCAATCTACCAGGAAGGGGACGTGGTCTGGCTGATTGCCTCCATGGGCATCTGCCTTTCTGCCGGTGCCTTGATGGTTCTGGTGAGCCGTCCGAAGAACAAAAGGATCTATGCCCGGGAGGGCAGCGTCATCTGTGCCCTGGTGTGGTTTCTGTACAGTATCTTTGGCGCGCTGCCATTCTTCCTGCCCGGATACATACCGAACTTCATCGATGCGGTTTTTGAAACGGCGTCCGGCTTTACGACCACAGGAGCGTCGATCCTGTCAGATGTCGAAGCACTGCCGCACTGGCTGCTGTTCTGGAGGTCATTTACACACTGGGTCGGCGGCATGGGCATTCTGGTGTTTGTCATGGCGATTATTCCGCTGGCAGCCGGCGGAAGCACGATGTATCTGATGAAGGCGGAGAGCCCGGGACCGAGCGTAAAGAAGATGGTCCCGAAGGCGGGACAGACCGCCGGCATCCTGTATAAGATGTATATAGGCCTGACCACGATCGAAGCGGTGCTTCTGCTGATTCTTGGAATGCCGCTGTTCGACAGTCTCTGCCTGACCTTCGGAACGGCCGGAACCGGCGGATTCGCTGTGCTGAATTCCGGGCTTGCGGGTTATCCCATCCCGCAGCAGGTTGTCATCACGATCTTCATGATCCTGTTCGGAACGAACTTCTCGGTGTATTACCTGATCATTACCGGACATATCAAGGACGTGCCGAAGGTGTCGGAGGTCATGACGTATTTCTCCATCATCGGCGTGGCGATCGGCCTGATCACGGTAACCATTGATCACATGTATCCGAACTGGCTTCTGGCCTTGAAGGATGCGGCGTTTCAGGTTGCTTCCATCATCACGACGACCGGCTATTCGACGACGGACTTTGAGCTGTGGCCTCATTTCAGTAAATGGGTGCTGGTGCTTCTGATGTTCTGCGGCGCCTGCGCGGGTTCTACGGGCGGCGGCATCAAGGTTTCCCGGATCCAGGTCGCGATCAAGACGGTCATCAAGGAGCTGGACAACGCGATCCATCCGAACAATGTGCGGAAGATCAAGTACGACGGAAAGCCGCTGGAGCATTCGGTGCTGCGCGGCATCAATGTGTTTATCATGGCGTACTTCCTGCTGATGGCAGTCAGCATCCTGCTGATCTCAGTGGACGATTTTGATCTGGAGACAAACTTTACGGCAGTTGCCGCAACTTTGAATAACATCGGTCCCGGACTGGAAAAGGTCGGACCGACCTTGAACTACAGCGGCTACAGCGCATTTTCCACCTGCGTCCTGATCTTCGACATGATCGCGGGCAGGCTGGAGATCCTGCCGGTTCTGGTACTGCTTTCCATTCATACCTGGAAAGACGGTGATCTGTTTACCAGACCGGGCAAGGCCAGAAGAAAAGCGAGAATACCGGATGAGGAACTGTTAGACGAAGGATTCTGAGAGAGCATGATCATGTGTTTTGCCGGAGGATTCAGGCGCTGCTGCCGGAATCTGGCGGCGGTGCTTTGGACGGATCCGAGAAACTGTAACGGGGTATCAGAATGGACAAGAAGGAATATCAGGAGAAACTGCAGGAAATCAATCGTCTGATTGCGGCTGAGGATTACGAGGGTGCTGCGCGGATTGCAGATACCATCGACTGGAAGAGAGTCCGGAATGTTCAGACACTGATCATGATCAGCGAGGTCTATGAGGTGCTGGAGCGCTATGAGGACAGCAAGGTGCTTCTTCTGCGCGCTTACCGCCGCAGCCCGGTGGGAAGGACGGTTCTGTACAGGCTGGTGGAATGCTGCATCAAACTGCGCCAGTTTGACCAGGCAATTGAGTATTATTCGGAGTATGTCCAGGCTGCCCCGCATGATAACAACAAGTATATTCTGAAGTATAAGATTTATCAGGGCAGAGGATCCTCCCTGGATGAGCAGATTGACATCCTGAAGGAGTATCTGGACCAGGAGTACAATGAGAAATGGGCGTACGAGCTTGCCAAGATTGAGATTCAGGCCGGGCGTACGCAGGAGGGTCTCGCGACCTGTGATGACCTGGTGCTCTGGTTCCACAGCGGAAAGTATGTAATCAAGGCGCTTGAGCTGAAGAAGAAGTACGCGCCGCTGACACCGAAGCAGCAGGAGATCTATGACAACCGCTTCGAGGAGGAAGAGGAAGGTCCTGAGTTCCGGCCGGATTCTTACCTGAGCGAGGCTGCTTCCCTGGCGAAGGCAGAGCGGGCAGCCGCGGCGCAGGAGGAGATCAAGACGGAACTTGCGGCGGATATCTCCCACACTGCGCAGATGGAAGCGACGAAGGCAGAGCTGACACGCAAGGCCGAGGAAGCACAGGCCGAGGTGGACCGGAAGGCGGAGGAAGCCAGGAAGGCACTGGTGGAAGGTGCAGCCCTTCCGCGGCCGGAAGAGACTGTGGCAGAAGAGACTGCGGTGGAAGAGGCCGTGGCGGAAGAGCCTGTTGTAGAAGAGCCCGTGATGGAAGAAGCTGCAGTGGAAGAGCCGGTGGTGGAAGAAGCTGTGGTGGAAGAGCCGGTGGTGGAAGAGCCCGCGGTGGAAGATCTCGTGGCGGAAGAGGCTGCGGAACAGATGTCAGAGCCGGAAGAAGTGGCAGCGGTTGAAACCGCGGCACAAGAGACTGCGGCCGAAGTGGCGGTGACAGCACAGGATGTGGCGGACGCATTTGCCCCGGAGGAGCCGGAAGTGTCAGAGCCGGAAGAAGCGGCAGCGGTTGAAACCACAGAGGAAGAGGCTGCGGAAGAAGCGGCGATGACAGCACAGGCCGTGGCGGACGCATTCGCGCCTAAGGAGCCGGAGGCGTCAGAGCCGGAAGAGGCGGCAGCGGTAGAAACCACAGTGGAAGAGGCTGCGGCAGAGGAGACTGCGGCAGAAGTGCCCGCAGCGGAAGAAGCTGCAGCAGAAGCGCCGGAAGCAGAAACAGAAGCGGATATGCCGGAGGAGGAACCCGCCGCGCCGGTGTCTCCGGAGCAGATGCAGGAAGACATGATCCGCAGCATGCGTGAGATCGTATCCGGTGTCGGCCCGAAGGACCAGATCGGTGAGGAAGAGGCGATCCTGGAAGAAGCGATCGATCAGTCGAAAGAGGACCAGGAAAATGCGGTTGCCGCGAGGGGAACGGATATGACGTTCCGTGTACCGGTGTCCGAGGCGTCACAGAAGCGTCAGGCGGGAAGGCTGACCATCGATGATATTCTCCTGTCCATGGGAGATCAGGGAGACTATGTCCGTCAGGTGACGGGCGGAACGGTGATGTCTGCTGAAGAGGAGGCGCAGATGACTGCGCAGCAGCAGGCAGAAGCGAAGGCGGCCTCTTATGATGGCATGAATGCGATGCCTGCGGAGGAAGAGGATAAGGATCCGGAGATTCCGCATTTTCTGAGAGAGGAAGTGCGTGAAGCCAGACAGACCAGCGAGATTCCGGCCGGACAGATCGCGGAAGCGGACGATGCGCTCAGAGCGCAGATGGGGCTTCCCGGAAGAGAAGAAGCTGCCGGCCTTGGAAATGAAGCGGTGCAGGAAACCCAGGCTGTGTCTGATCTGTATGACAATCTGCAGGAGGATATGCCGGCGGACGGGGAGAATGTTTCCGATGTGGAGAGCCCGGCTGCGCAGGCAGGCGCGCAGGATCCGGACGCCGCTTTGGCAGCGGCAGCGCTGATGAGTGCACCGCGCGTAACTTATACGAAGGAGATCGCTGAGGCGAAGACCCGCAGGCTGCCGGTGGAAGAGATCCGTAAGATTCATGAGGCTTTCCTGTCAGGGAATTCCGTACCGGCAGAGGAGACGCCGGCCGATCCGGCCCAGGCCGCTGCTAAGACACAAGCACAGGCAGCCGGAAGCGGAAACATCGGCGAGGATGACGATATCCGTATCGCCGGGCCTGTGGGAGCGGCTGCCGCGGAGCGGGCGCAGGATGAGACAGGGATTCCGGCAGAGGATGCGCTGACCTTGGGCGCAGCCGCGGACGGACCATCCGGGACAGAAGCTGCTTCTGACGGGGAGCCGCCTGTACAGGAGGAGCCTGCCGGCATGGCCGGATTCGCGGCAGCCGGAGCCGCAGTGGAGGCACAGTCTGGAGGCGCGGCCGGTCCGCAGGGCAGGATCGGCGAGCAGGTAACCATAGAGGTCCCGAAGAGTGAACCGGAGCCGCAGATCTATACAGGCAGACCGCAGCTGAAGGAGAGCCAGATGGATCTGTTCCGCGGCTTCACTTCGATCGGTACTCTGCCGGAGCAGATCGCCGGAGCGATCTGGCAGGCAGAGAACCGGAAGGACGACCGCACAAGCCGCAGCGGCAATATCCTGATTCTGGGCGCGCATGGATGTGGAAAGACCACCATCGCGACCGGTATCGCGAAGGCGATCGCGGAGGATTCCGGAACCCATTCCGTCAAGATGGCCCGCATCTACGCGGCAGATCTGAACCGGAAGGATATCGCGGCAACCATCGCGAAGATCGCCGGAGGCGTCCTGATTGTCGAGGAAGCCGGAGACCTGGATGACGCGATTGTCGACCAGCTGACGACAGCCATGGAATTCAGGACGGACGGCCTGATCATGATCCTTGAGGATGAGCAGCGGTACATCCACGATCTTCTGATGCGGCATCCGCGCTTTACCATGAAGTTCACGGCACAGATCTATATTCCGGAATACTCGGTGGATGATCTTGTCAACTTCGGACAGATCTACGCGAACAGCAAGGACTATGTGTTCAGTGAGAAGGCTGTCGAGGCCTGCCGTGTCAGGGTGGAGGCCGCGAAGAAAGACGGAGAGGCAGTTTCCGTGACCAATGTCATCGAGCTGGTGGACCATGCCATTAAGAATGCCAGCACCTTCTTCCGCAGGATCGGTTCGTCGAAGAAGCGTTATGACAGTGAGGACCGTGTGATTCTCCAGGAGAAGGATTTCCGTTAAACCGCCGCGCAGGAGACCGGGTACCCTGCCCGCTGCAGACGGAAGGAGGGCGGAGCGCGGTCAAACAGATTTTCAGACATGCAGACAATTCGGCAGATCGCCTTTTGCAAAGGGCGATGCTGCCGGATTTTTGTATATTTTAGTATTGAATCAGAGATGTAACTCATGTTTTTTGTTGCAGTATGCCTGAAAAATGCGCTTTGCACAAGGGCCGGGATTGTTGACACTCGTTGGGTTCATTGATATACTGATTCCGTAGTCACAAGGGATTACAGGTACATGCGCTTACGTTAAGGAGGTAGAGTGTATGAAAAAGTTTATAGCATTGGCAATGAGTGCACTGATGGCATTCTCGTTCTCGGCAGCGGCGATGGCTGATGAGACTGAGGCACCCCTCGCACCGGTTCCCGAGGATTTCAAGGCAGGTTTTATCTTCCTGCACGATGAGAACTCGACCTACGACCTGAACTTCATCAACGCGGCGAAGGAAGCGGCTGAGATTCTTGGCATGAGCGAAGACCAGATCATTCTGAAGACGAATGTTCCGGAAGGCCAGGAGTGCTACGAAGAGGCCATGGATATGGCGGATCAGGGCTGCGGCATCGTGTTCGCGGACAGCTTCGGCCATGAGGACTATATGATTCAGGCTGCGCAGGAAGTTCCGGAAGTGCAGTTCTGCCACGCGACCGGTACCAAGGCGCACACCGAAGGACTTGCAAACTATCACAACGCGTTCGCTTCGATCTATGAGGGCAGATTCCTGGCCGGTGTCGCGGCAGGCATGAAGCTGAACGAGATGATCGCGAACGGCGACATCACCGAAGAAGAAGCCAAGGTCGGATACGTCGGCGCATTTACCTATGCCGAGGTTATCTCCGGATTCACCTCCTTCTTCCTGGGTGTGAGACATGAGTGCCCGAGCGCAACGATGGAAGTCACCTTCACCGGTTCCTGGTATGATGAGACCGCTGAGAAGGAAGGCGCGAACACGCTGATCAAGGACGGCTGCGTCCTGATCTCCCAGCACGCTGACTCCATGGGTGCTCCGACAGCCTGCGAGGCAGCCGGTGTCCCGGATGTTTCCTACAACGGATCCACCATCGATGCTGCTCCGAACACCTACATCATTTCTTCCAAGATCAACTGGGCTCCGTATTTCGCGACTGCGATTTCCTCCGCTGCAAACGGCGAAGAGATCCCGACCGATTTCACCGGAACCATTGCAACCGGTTCTGTCGAGCTGACCGATCTGAACGAGGCTGTTGCGGCCGAGGGTACTGCTGAGGAGATTGAGAAGGTCACGGCTCAGCTGGAAGACGGCAGCCTGCATGTATTTGACACTTCCGCGTTCACCGTATTCGGCGAGCCGCTTCCGGATGGATTTGAAGCAGACGTCGACACCGATCCGGATTACGCACCGGATACCGCGGTTGTCTCAGATGGATACTATCATGAGTCCGAGTACAGATCAGCTCCGTACTTCGGCCTGTTCTACGACGAGGAAGGAAACGGATCTCCGATCGACGGAATCACGCTTCTGGATACTGCGTTCTAAGAATTGTTTTGACTGGGATGAGGCAGTACAGAGAACCAATTCTGTACTGCCTCTTCACATCTTTTTGGATCGATGCGCCCGGCGGGCGGCAGACGATAGGAGGAGCCGGAGGAAAACACATTGGATAACAAAGTACCGGCCGTCAGAATGCGCGGCATAACGAAGACATTTGCTGGAAAGGTTGTGGCGAACAAGAACGTTTCCATCGATATCAACAGAGGAGAGATTCTGTCTCTTCTGGGTGAAAATGGATCCGGGAAGACGACCCTGATGAATATGCTTTCCGGCATCTACTGCCCGGATTCCGGGTATATCGAGGTCGACGGCAAAGAAGTCAGCATCCGTTCGCCGAAGGATGCGCTGAATCTGGGAATCGGTATGATTCACCAGCATTACAAGCTGGTTGACGTCATGACAGCGACGCAGAATATCATTCTCGGACTGAAGGAAGAGAAGTACGACCTGAAGGCGGCGTCCGCACGCGTCCGCGAGATCTGCGAGCGGTACGGATTTGACCTGAACCCGGAGCAGAAAGTCTATGATATGACGGTGTCGCAGAAGCAGACGGTTGAGATCGTCAAGGTTCTGTACCGGAAGGCGGATATCCTGATTCTGGATGAACCGACCGCCGTCCTGACACCGCAGGAGACAGAGAAGTTGTTCGTCGTCCTTCGGAATATGAAAAAGGATAACAAGGCTGTCATCATCATTACGCATAAGCTGAATGAGGTGCTCGAGATCTCGGACCGTGTGGACATTCTCCGCGCGGGCGAGTTTGTGGGAAGCCTCAAGACGAGTGAGACCAATGCGCAGGAGATGACGGATATGATGGTCGGCCATGCGGTTGCCCTGAATATCGACCGCCCCGAGCCGAAGAATCCGGAGCCGAGAATCGTGATCTCAGGCCTGACGGTGAGAAGCGAGGAAGGCCTGCTCAAGCTGGACGATGTATCATTTACCGTGAATTCCGGAGAGATCCTGGGAATCGCGGGCATCTCGAACAGCGGCCAGAAAGAGCTGTTGGAAGCAATCTCCGGCCTGCAGCCGGTGGAAAAGGGCGATATCACTTATATCGGGCCGGATGGAAAGAAGGTCAGTCTGATCGGGAAGGATCCGCTGGATATCCAGAGGCTGGGCGTAGCGCTTTCCTTCGTCCCGGAGGACCGCCTGGGCATGGGCCTTGTGGGCAACATGGACATGACCGACAACATGATGCTGCGTTCCTTCCGGCAAGGAAAGGGACTGTTTGTAAACCGCACCCGGCCGAGGGCTGTCGCGACCCGCGTCAGGGATACGCTTGAGGTTGTGACCCCGGGGCTTTCCACACCGGTCAGGCGTCTGTCCGGAGGAAATGTCCAGAAGGTTCTGGTCGGACGTGAGATTGAGACCGCTCCTTCGGTGCTGCTGACAGCGTACGCGGTCCGTGGACTGGACATCAACTCTTCCTATGCGATCTATGATCTGATGAATAAGCAGAAGCAAAAGGGCGTTGCCGTTGTCTACGTCGGCGAGGACCTGGACGTTCTTCTGGAGCTTGCGGACCGGATCGTGGTACTGTGCGGAGGAAAGGTTTCAGGCATACTGGACGGCCGGAGTACGAATAAGTATGAGGTTGGCAGCATGATGACGACTCTGGGAGGAGGTGAGGCAAGATGAATAAGAAGAGAGGACCCCTTGCCCATATCGTAAAACGATCGGCGATCTCCTGGCAGGCAGCGTGGGCGATCCGCGCTCTGGCAATTGTCGCGGCGATCGCAGCCTGCGCCCTGGTCACCTTCCTGCTGACAGGCGATGACCCGCTCAGTGTCTTCCGGACCATCTGGGAAGGAAGCTTTGCCTCGGAGAGAAGACTCTGGGTTCTGCTGCAGAACATTTCGATCCTCCTGATCATCTCCCTTGCGATGGCGCCGGCTTTCCGCATGCGCTTCTGGAATATCGGAGGGGAAGGGCAGGTCATGATGGGCGTTCTGGCGACGGCAAGCTGCATGATCATGCTCGGCGGAAAGATCCCGAACGCGCTTCTGATCGTGATTGAGATTGTTGCCGCAGTCGCGGCAGGCGCGATCTGGGCTGCCATTCCGGCATTTTTCAAGTCAAAGTGGAACACAAACGAGACGCTGTTTACCCTGATGATGAACTACGTCGCGACACAGCTGGTTGCCTACTTCATCATCATCTGGGAATCGCCGAGAGGATCCGGAAAGATCGGTATCATCAACCAGTCGACCCAGTTCGGCTGGCTGCCGCAGATCGGAGAGTACAAGTATCTCCTGACCGTACTCGTTGCGGCGATCCTGACCGTTCTGCTCTACATCTATATGAATAAGAGCAAACACGGATATGAGCTGGCGGTAGTCGGTGAGAGTGAGCGCACCGCACGCTACATCGGCATCAAGGTCGGCCGTGTCTTCGTGCGGACCATGCTTCTTTCGGGAGCGATCTGCGGTATCGCAGGCCTTCTGATGGTCGGAAGCACGGATCACACGATGACGACAACACTTGCGGGAGGCCGCGGCTTCACAGCTGTCATGGTCGCCTGGATGGCGAAGTTCAACCCGGTGGGCATGATCTTCACCTCCTTCCTGCTGGCATTTCTGTCAAAGGGCGCAGGCGAGGTCGCGACGCAGTTCGGCCTGAACCAGAGTTTTTCGGATATCCTCAGCTCGATCATCATCTTCTTCCTGATCGGATGCGAGTTCTTTATCCAGTACAAGATTATGTTCCGGAAGGAGGCGAAGTAAGCTATGTTTGATATTGTATCCTTCATTCCCCGTGCGGTTGCACAGGCGACTCCGCTTCTCCTTGGCTCCACAGGCGAGACGCTCACGGAAAAGAGCGGAAACCTGAACCTCGGTATTCCGGGCATCATGTACGTCGGCGCGATCTCCGGCGTCATCGGCGCATTTTTCTACGAGCAGAAGGTCGGCTCGATCGAGAACGCGAACGCATTTCTCGCGATCACGATTCCGCTTGCATGCTGTCTGCTCGGCTCGTTCCTGATGGGACTTCTGTACTGCTTCCTGACGGTTACACTGCGCGCAAACCAGAACGTGACCGGCCTTGCGATGACAACCTTCGGCGTCGGCTTCGGCAACTTCTTCGGCGGCTCTTTGATCAAGCTGACCGGCTCTGACGTTCCGTCCATCGCGCTGTCGATCACGCATCAGTTCTACGCGGCGAAGCTTCCCTTCGCATCGAAGTGCGGTGTGTTCGGAGAACTGCTTCTGAACTATGGTTTCCTTGTCTATGTCGCGATCGTGATCGCACTGTCGGCCTCCTTCTTCCTGAATCGGACGAGAAAGGGCCTGCAGCTGCGGGCTGTCGGTGAGAACCCGGCGACTGCGGACGCTGCCGGCATCAACGTCGGCTCCTACAAGTACTGGGCGACCTGCGTCGGCTCCATGATTGCAGGACTCGGCGGACTGTATTATGTCATGGACTACGCCTCCGGCGTGTGGTCCAACGACGCGTTCGGTGACAGAGGATGGCTGGCCATCGCGCTGGTTATCTTCACTATCTGGAGACCGAATGTCAGCATTCTGGCTTCGCTCCTGTTCGGTGCGCTGTACATTCTCTATCTGTACATTCCAACCGGTACGAACATGGCGATCAAGGAGATCTACAAGATGGCACCCTTCGTCGTCACCATCCTCGTTCTGATCATCATCAGCATGAAGAAGAGGAGAGAGAACCAGCCGCCGGCTGCACTCGGCCTGCCATACTTCAGAGAAGAAAGGTAAGAGGAGAACTGCCATAACATGATAGACATACACTGCCATGTCCTCTATGGAGTAGACGACGGAGCACCTGACCTTTCGACCAGTCAGGCCATGATAGACCATATGGCGAAGACCGGCGTGACAGACGTCATAGCGACGCCCCACTACCGGCACCATATGTTTTCCTATCCATCACAAAAGATCGAAGAAGCATATCAGAGGCTGCGGGAATACGCAGCCTCTGTTGGGGTTGATCTTTCGATCGGTTGTGAATACCATGTTGATCATGACATCTTTGACCATCTTGAGACAGGCCGCGTACACACGCTGGCGGATACCAGCCATGTTCTCACGGAGTATTCCTACTCCGACAGCCTGGACAGGATTCTGAGCTATACACAGGAGCTGATCATGAGAGGGTGGAAGCCGATTATCGCCCATGCTGAGCGCTGTGAGGTTTTTCAAAGAAAACCACGCATGGTGATCGAGGCTGCCGATGCCGGGGCTGGGATTCAGGTGAACGCCGATTCCATCCTTGGTCTTGACGGGCGCCTGGTGAAGAAAACATCAAGAAAGTTTCTGGATCTGGGAATTGTTGACTATATTGCCAGTGACGCCCATGACATGGACGAGCGCGCTGGTCATATGGAACAATGCTATACATTCATCAGGAAGAAGTACGGTGAGGACATCACACACATGCTCTTTGAGAAAAACCCCGGGAAGATCATCGCCAGGAAGCGGGTGTAAGGATGGGAAAACATGGAAGGCGCATCAGAGTGCGGGGAGAATCGAGGAATCGTCTTCTGTTTCACTGGGAAGCGAGGCCGTCGGATTCAGCCTTTCCAGGAAGCTGAGAAGCGATTCATACTGATCAGGATCCAGTCTGGAAGCGTATGCAAGCAACCGATGCTGCTGCCTGCTCAGTATCGTTGCTTCCCCGGAGTCTTCTTCCAGGAAAAACTGCGACAGGGAAAT
The DNA here is from genome assembly GCA_902781455.1 of uncultured Lachnospiraceae bacterium. Lineage (GTDB taxonomy): Bacteria > Bacillota > Clostridia > Lachnospirales > Lachnospiraceae > Porcincola. The sequence goes on from CACZJF010000012.1 coordinate 86,489, forward strand.
CCCGAGGCCCTTGCAGATATTCTCCAGGGATGAGACAGAGGGCATCATATTCTTAGTGTACCAGGAGGAGATGGTAGACTGTGGCAATCCGGATCTTTTGGCAAGTTCATAATCGGTCCATCCCCTGTTGAGACGCAGCTTTGTTATTCGGGCGAGCACGTCCATGAAAACCTCCCTACAAAAACGGATAGAATGAAGTCGGACAAGGCAGATAAACCTCACCTGCCGCAAGGTTTACGTTTGTGATAATAAAAGGAAATCATACCTCGCAATAGTCATAATAGACAGATATAAATTACGATATATCAAAGCAGCCAGCGCTTGCTGCCAGGTACACACATATCAGAAGATATGAGAAGGAAAAGAAAAACAAATCGAGCAGGGGCAGAAATCCCCCTGCTCGATTCGAAAACGCTGATCATTCTCTCAAGCAAGCTTGCGATCCCGACAACCACTGACTGCAGCCGTCAAAAAAGGCCATGGAGCAGAAGAATGAATCTTCCCTCCACAGCCGTTTCTTTTTGAGTGCACACTCAAAAATGATTACTTCTTCCGGACGATTTTGCCCTTGAAGCCGCCCTTCCTCAGCTTTTTCGCAAGCTTCTTGAACTGCTTCTTGGTCATCGCGGACTTCTTGACGATGATCTTGCCCTTGAAGCCCTTGAAGGCCTTCTTGTTGAACTGAGAAGCATTCAGCTTTTTCTCATTTGTCGCCGTGATGACGATCTTCTTGGTCTTCTTCGCATTCTTAGACTTCACGATCTTAGCGCCAACCTTCGTCTCATCGTTCATGACGATCGTGACTTTGTTGTACTTTTTCTGGATCGAGTTCGTCTTGATCTCGCTGACGCTATAGGTCTTCCCGCCTGATTTAACGGATGCGGGGATCGTAGCAGACTTTCCGGTAGAAGAGATGCTCTTAACCGTTACAGACTTACCGTCCTTGTTCACCGTAGCGTTGACTGTCGTGCTCGAATCACTATTACCGGAGACCGGGCTGTTTGCAGCAAAGGCAGGGACGACGGAAGCTACCGTGACAGCTGCCGCCAGCAGAAGCGCTGAGACTTTACGTCCAAACCTGTTCATAGGATTTCACCTCCTTTCATGATGGAATGATATATGAGCAGTGGAAGAACAGCGGGATCTACCCCATCAGCAGCGGGGCATGTTCTATCGTATCTTCCACGATACTCCGGAGTAATGTGGAACCGAGGAATAGTCCCTTGTTCCATCCGGGAAAATGCGAACGGAAACCGTCTTCCGATCCGCTTCACCAGACTTCCGTCTCGGTCTCGAGATCGTTCCAGTCCGTAAAGCCGTCAAGCTGAAGGTCGCACAGCCGGACCATGATCTCAGCAAGGGAAGCCTTATTCATATAGAATTCTGTATGCTCCAGGTCATCGTCAAGATGCGTGCCCAGTGTACTCTTGCCCTCCGGGATCAGGATCCCGAGATCTGTCCCACCCCGGACAACATTGCGGATCTGCCCAAAGTCATCTCCGTCCATGTTTGTGGTAACGCTCTCGCCGAGCGTCTCTGTGATATCATCGAGGAAATTCTTCTCGGCGCGGACACGGTCAATCACTTTGTGATAGACTGCTTCCATATAAGTCCGCTGCCGGCGCATCCGGGACTCATTCTCGCCGTCACCGACACCCATGCGGGCGTGCAGGTAATTGTAAGCCTGCTCATCGTTCAGCGTGATGGTCTCGCCCACCACCAGGGACGGATCCACAGCGGAGAAGTCGTCCTCAATCGTAACGGTCGCTCCCCCGATGATATGATTGAGCTGCGCGATCTTGTCCATGCCGACGGAATAGTAACCGTCGATGGGAAGTCCTCCCAACAGTTCAGACACGGCATCCACGGTATTCAGGCAGCTCTGCTGCCGGCTTCCGCCATACCAGTGGGCAGTACAGATCTGTTCATCTGAATTGCCGGTAATCTCACCGTTCTTGTCAAGAATCTGCACATCCGTGATCGTATCCCGGTTCAGCTGAAGAAACCCGTAGGTCCCGTCTGTCTTGTTCAGGATCGCGACCAGGAGGAAGTCCGCCATGGACCCCTGATAGGTCTCATCCTTGGCCTTGTCGTTCCCACTGTGGTCCGTACCGATGAAGAGGTAACACTTCAGCCGGTCCGTCAGCAGGTACTCCAGATCGTTCAGGTCGAGCCAGTCCTTATTCTCACCAAAATCAAAATCCTCATCAGAAACCGCATCCGTAAACCATTCCTCCGAGGTCTCCGCGGTGGAACCATCAGACAAAGGCGTCCTGTTCTGCCGGGAAGCGTTTCTGATCAGGCTGTGAGACGCTGCGAACAGAAGAGCGGCAGACGCAGCAAGGGTAACCATACCCGTCAATGCAGTTTTCACAGATCTCTTCATTGCGCTTCTCCCTCCGCAGTGCCGCCGCCGTCCTTCTTCTTCTTACCGCCGGCACTTCCAGCCCCGCCATTGTCATCGGAAGTCTCGTAGTGTCCGTAGTACTTTCCATAATAATTCCCATAATACTTCCCATAATAATGGCCGTAACGAGAACCCTCCATGCGGACCTTGTTCAGGACGGCGCCGAGAATCCGGACACCGGAATTCTCCAACTGCTGCTTTGCATCCAGGACCGCCCGGCTGCTGGCATCACCCTGCGCGATCACGAGAACCGCGCCATCGCAGTAGTGCGCCACCAGAACGGCGTCAATCGCGGCCGTGACAGGGGCACAGTCAATCAGGACATAATCATAGTTCTCCCGCCCGTACGCCAGAAGATCCGTAAAATATTTCTTCCCCAGGATCTCCGTCGGGTTCGGGACCGACCGTCCCGCAAAGACAATATCCACATGTGGAAGATTCGTCCGGTACAGGACCTCATCAAGCTTATTCTGCCCGGAGAGATAGTAGGAAAGCCCCAGGATCTGCTTGTGATTCGCATTCTTAACAGAATACTCCTGCACAATCACTGACTTACGCATATCCGTATCGACCAGCAGCACATGCTTGCCGGACTCGCCGATCGACCTGGCCAGGTCCAGCACCACGGTACTTTTCCCTTCATCCGGCATGGAGCTGGTGAACAGGATTGTCCGGATATCATCCCCGCAGAACTGTATATTGGTCCGTAACGCACGCAGGGACTCCCGCATGGTCGAACTCATATTGTCTATCTTGGTAAACTCAACCGTCTGCATGATTAATTAATTCATGACGCCTTTCTCTTTCCGGAAGGCAGGAAGTGCTTCCCGCGCTTAGCGCGCGTCTGCGGCCGTCTGCTCTCCTCCGTCTCCAGCGGAAGCGAAGCAAGTACATTCAGTCCCAGCTTCTCCTGTACATCCTCCGGTGTGATAATACTGTCATTCATCAGATACTGAATCGTGAGATACGCCGCCGCGATCAGGAAGCCGATCAGTGCAGCGACGGCTGTCGTCCGCAGCGTACGAGGACTGACCGGCGCGCCGTCGGAGTACCCTGTCTGGATTATCGACGGCGGATCCTGATCCATCTTTTGAGAAATGAACGTGGCTGCGATCGACGCAGTGCGGTCCGCGATCTCCTTCGCCTGTTCCGGATCCGGATCTGTCACGGTGATGTATAGGATACGGGAATCCGACGGATTCGTAATTCTGACCCTGGAACGCAGCGAATCATAGTCCTCGTCCAACTTCAGGCGCGTAATCACCCGGTCCAGAACAGGCCGCCCCGTGATGACTGTCTCATAATCCTTCGTCAGGCTGGAGCCGATCTGCAGGTCCGCAAGACTCGTGACAGAAGTACTCTTGCTGAACACATAGAGGCCTGCCGTCGAAGAATAGAGCGGCGTTGCGAAGAACCTGCAATAGATATACGCAATCCCGCCGCACACGACCATCGACAGCAGGATCAGCTTCCAATGAAACAAAAGCTGCTGAGCCAATTCCAGCAGGTCGATGGTGATTACCTGATTATCCTGTGAACCAGTCTGGTTCGTGTTCTTCCTGCTCATACAACATCCTTTTCGGGCTGGTATTCTTCCCACTCATCTATGCGCACAACGATAATACCATAAAAAATATGGATTTTCCATACCCTTTTTGCTATAATCGCAGTGCACCATCATATTTTTTCTAACGAAATGCAAAATGGTGGGGGGGTGTTGCAATGTTGAAACAAGCAGGCTGCCGGTTGAACCATGGCAGCTGCAACAACATGACAGCAACGATACTGCAGCACGACAATGGTAATGACGCAACAGCAACGAGGTACGGACCACGATATGGACCACGGTACGCAGATAAAAAAGAACAGCCGGAAAAAACGGCTGGAACACTGGCAGGTGGTTGTCATCTGCCTGATCCTGTGGGATCTTCTCGCACTCCACCTCTCCTACTTTCTGGCGCTGTGGGTCCGCTTCGACTGCATCTATTCAAGGATCCCGATGGAGTACCTGAACGCTTACCTAAGCTTCATCACAGCCTACGCGGCCGGCGCGGTGATCCTCTTCTGGCTGACCGGCATGTACCGCAGCGTGTGGAGGTACGCCAGCTATCCGGAGCTCATCAAGGTCTTCACAGGCTCCACCATGGCTTCGCTTCTTCATATCATCCTGATCACGATTCTCTTCCGGCGGATGCCCCTTTCCTATTATTTATGGGGCGCGATCCTCCAGTTCATGGGACTGTGCCTGCCGCGCTTCTCCTACCGGCTCGTGCTGTTCGCGGGCAACAGTTTCCAGCGTCCCCAAGAAGCGACCGGCCGCGTCATGATCATCGGCGCGGGGGAGAACGGGCAGATGCTCCTGCGCGACATCAATCATGCAAAGGAGCTGAATGACAAGGTAGTCTGCTTCATCGATGACAACTCGAACAAATGGGGCCGGTACATCGGAAGAGTGCCGGTTGTCGGCGGCCGCGACGACATCCTCGCCAGCGTGGAGAAGTACTGCGTCACCAAGATCTTCCTTGCGATCCCATCCGCCAGGGCGGAGGCCAAAAGAGACATTATTAATATCTGCAACGAGACGGACTGTGTCATCAAGCAGGTCCCCGGCCTGTACCAGTTCGCTCTTGGCACCGTCTCCGTCAGCAGCCTGCAGGACATCTCCGTCGAGGACCTCCTCGGCCGGGAGCCGATCCGCTCAGACCTCTCCGAGGTTTATGGGTTCATCCACGGAAAAATCGTCCTGGTCACAGGCGGCGGTGGGAGCATCGGCTCTGAGCTTTGCCGCCAGGTCGCGGCCCACCAGCCGAAGCAGCTGATCCTCTTCGACGTCTATGAGAACAATACATACGAAGTCCAGCTGGAGCTGAAAAAGCAGTATCCGGACCTGAACCTGGTGACCCTGATCGGATCAGTCCGGGACAGCCGCAGGATGTTCGAAGTGTTCGATGAATACCGTCCGCAGATCGTCTACCATGCTGCGGCGCACAAGCATGTCCCGCTGATGGAGGACAGCCCCTGCGAAGCGATCAAGAACAACGCTATCGGCACCTACAAGACCGCCTATGCGGCCATGGTACACGGTTGTGAGCGCTTCGTGCTGATCAGCACCGACAAGGCCGTCAACCCCACCAACATTATGGGCGCCAGCAAGCGCCTGTGTGAGATGATCGTCCAGTCATTTGACCAGAAGATCAAGGAAGGCAAGGCGGATGAGATCCCGCAAATGTTCACGCACGTCGGCGTGGAGACTGCGGACAAGGATGGAACCGGGAATGTATTCCGGAACATTCATACAGAATTTGTCGCCGTCCGCTTCGGCAATGTGCTCGGCTCGAACGGCTCCGTGATCCCGATCTTCAAACGCCAGATCGAGGCCGGAGGCCCCGTGACCGTGACCCACCCCGACATCGTCCGCTTCTTCATGACCATCAAAGAAGCCGTCAGCCTGGTCATGACCGCCGGCACCTACGCCCACGGCGGCGAGATCTTCGTCCTTGACATGGGCAGTCCCATGAAGATCGACACCCTCGCCCGGAACCTCATCCGCCTGTCCGGTCTGCGCCCTGACATCGACGTCCGGATCGAATATTCCGGCCTGCGCCCCGGCGAGAAGCTCTACGAAGAAACCCTCATGGCGGAAGAAGGCCTGGAGAAGACAGAGAACGAGCTCATCTATATCGGAAAACCGATCCCCTTCGACACCGACGAATTCCTCGGCCAGCTCGACGAGCTGATGATGGCCGCTTACAGCAACAAGAAAGATATCCGTAGCAGGGTGATGAAAGTGGTAGGGACGTACCACCCGAATCAGGCAGGAGCAACGATGGTGAAGGACCAGAGGTATGTCACGGTGGATAAGGCGGCGTACCGGGACGATATCACATGATGGCTGAAACAAGTGAAGCAGCCGGATAGTAAATGGACTGAAACAGAGCAGGCAGCCTGCTGTTTTGTGTTATGAGAGAAATGAAACGATAAGATGAAAGACGGGACTGTTGTTCTTGTTGTGTAAGTAAATCGGAGGAGCCAAGAAATCGATTACATCATTAAGTTTAATGACATACCTGTGTGGTATTTCCTTTTAGCTGTAGTTGTGACAATCATCATAACGGTGTTGACGAAGAGATGGACCGTCGGAGTGTTGATTGGGTATGTACTGATCATATTGGGTGAGACGTTTCTGTTTCGCAAACCGTTTGAAGGTCAGCATTTTCAGTCACAACTATTCTGGTCCTACAAAGTGTGGGATGTTCAGAAGGTGCAGATAATCGCCAATATTCTGCTTTTCATTCCGATGGGAGTGTTAGCTGGTTGTCTGTGGAAGTGGAAGGGTATTATAGTCGGAATCGTGCTTTCGGTTGTTATCGAGCTTCTTCAGTTGATTAGCCAGAGAGGGCTCTGTGAGTTTGACGATATTTTACACAATACGCTGGGAGCATTTATCGGCGTTTCTATATACATGTTAGTTGAAACCGTTGTTAAAAGAAAGAGGAACAATAATGGACTTCAAAAATGATCCGAGATTCAAAGGCATTGAACCATTCAAAAGCAAAGTGTGGCTGTCGAGTCCTACCATGCATGGAGATGAACAGAGGTGGGTTGACGAAGCCATTCAGACCAACTGGGTATCCACAGTCGGTGCGAACATAAATGAGGTTGAAAAGCAGATTGCAGAGAAGGTTGGACGGAAGTATGCAGTAGCATTGAGCGTCGGAACTGCTGCACTACACCTTGCTATCAAACTCTGTGGAGAAAAACTATACGGCCAGGCACCTGTTGGGCATGGAAGTCTTGAGAGTAAACGAGTGATAACAGTATAATAGGGACAACCAAGAAAAAACCTTGATTTTTCAAGGGTTTCACGAGTTTAAGCCTAGTCCCGAAATTGAGTTTTTCTACGGATTTGTGGTTGGTTCGCGAGTACCCAGAGAGGTTGAGATGGCTTCTTGGATACTCTTGGATTGACCCACAATACAGAGTAAGAAAAATTCAATAAGGAGGTTAAGGCTTAGCTCACAATCTTCCTGAATGGAAGATGTGGGCTATTTCTCATTGAAGGAGCATAATCCATCCATCTCCATGATAGATGATAACATAGATTATATAAATAAGCAAGTATAATTTCATACAATATGTTAAGGGGGATAAACCCGAGGAGTAGAGAAATGGCATTCAAACGACCTAATGATCTTAAACCGTTTGAGAACAAGTTGTGGCTAAGTTCACCGACAATGCATGGTGATGAGCTGCTATATATGCAGGAAGCCTATGAGACCAACTGGATGAGTACAGTTGGAGAGAATATAAATCAGGTAGAAGCAATAACAAGAGAGAAGATTGGATGTAAATATGCTGTAGCTTTGTCAGCTGGTACTGCGGCATTACACATGGCAATGAAATTGGCCGGAGAAGAATTATATGGACAACCGTCGGTAGGTCATGGGGCATTGGATTCGCGGCGCGTTTTTTCGAGCGACGTAACGTTTGACGCTACGGTTAATCCGATTTGTTATGAAGGCGGCATTCCGGTGTTTATCGACACAGAATATGATACCTGGAACATGGATCCGGTAGCACTGGAAAAGGCATTCGAAATTTACCCGGAAGTGAAGTTGGTTGTAATGGCTCATTTGTATGGTACGCCGGGAAAGATTGATGAACTGAAGGCAATATGCGATAAGCATGGAGCAATCATCATCGAGGATGCTGCAGAGTCTTTAGGTGCTTCATACAAGGGCGTACAGACGGGAACATTCGGAAAGTATAACTGTATCAGCTTCAACGGAAACAACACTGTCTCGACATCCCGCCTTCTGATTGACCGCGGAGTGACTACCGATTTGATGCACAGACGCACCAATTATGCCGCATAAAGGGCAAAAAAGCCTGAAAATAAAGGGTTTGAGGGATTACAAACATAAAGTGCCGGATGCGGTTTGAGGGATAACGAAGAGGTTTTTTAAGGTGTTGCATACATGCTCACCAGACAATCTAGTCATAATTACGTGATAAATGAAATGATGCAATATCTTAAAAAGCCCCTTTGTCATTGAAGCAAAAGATAGAAGCGAGTAGCTCGGATATGCGGTGAGTATCACACATATCAGAGCTGTGCAAGATATAAGAACATCCGATGAAGGGCTACGTACCGAAGACCACAGGCAAATATTGGAAAGACTACAGTCGGTGCGCAGAGCGCCGCTGGGAGATGAGGCTCTTGGATGATGTGGTCAGGAAACTGTGCAGTGGAAAAAACTTGGAAACGAAGTACCACGATCACCCGCTATTTGGCAATTGGGCGGGCTGCAGGGAATGCCACATACAAGGCGACTGGGTGCTGATTTACAGAATTGAAGGGGAGACTTTGATTCTTCGGAGAACAGGCAGTCACAGTGATGTGTTTTAGGCAGTTATTTCTTCCGGTTCGAGAGCGCGAATAGGATCGTGCTTTGGAACGGACAGAGGCTAAAGCGCAAGAACTGCTCAAAGCTCAGAATACTTTTTTATCACACAGTGACCGGAGTTTGCAAAAAACCGTGAGGGCTACTGTGCTAAAGGTATGTTTGAAGGCTGTTAATCAGACCGTAGGCCGTGTGATCATGTTTTAAATACGAGGAGAACGAGATTATGAACTTAACTGATTACAAGGTGAAGAGGATCATTTCCCAACACGGGGATTTGCAACTGGGAGAACCTGCTGATGTTATAGATGAGGGCAGCTTTTACCGGATTGCTGGAACGCACATAATCGACAAGTTCAAGATTGAGAAGATTGAAGAAAACGGAAATCGTTTGGAAATAGTAATGAAAGACAAGACTGTTGTTTTGGTTGTGTAATATTATCTCTGTCAACGACATGCCGGAGAGGAGACATATGACATTCAAGCTGAATCCAGAACTGAGATTGATAAAGGCTCCGGTCATCCTTGTGGTTGATGGAGAGGAAACGGAATACCCGAGCGGCGATGCACTGACTGCCTTGGTATTTGATCAGCGGTATGTGATCGATTCGATAAGAGCAAGAAACAGTTCTGTACTCATTACGCTGAAGATTAACGACCGGGTAAATGAGATCACTTGGATAGGTGAGGAAGCTGTGAACTTTATGTAGGGAGTATTACCGGAGGGAAAGAGAATCGACACGTTATTTCGATTTATAGATATACCGTCTTGGTATGTGATTTTCGTACTTGCCGTTGTGCTCGTTTTAAGACTAAGTACGAAGAGATGGAGTACAGGCCTCCTAGTTGGATATATTCTAATCATTTTTGGTGAAACGCTTCTGTTTAGAATAGCTACCGATACAATGCGGGCAGTACTCCAACCTTTCTGGTCATATAAAGAATGGAACAAGTATTGGCCACAAATTATAGAAAATATTTTGCTTTTTATACCGCTTGGGGTAATAAGTGCACCCATTTGGAAATGGGGAGGCGTTTTCTTTGCAGCAAGCCTGAGTTGTGGCATAGAATTGATTCAGTTGATAAGCAGAAGGGGCTTATTCGAATTTGATGACATCATCCATAACACTGTTGGAGCTGTAATAGGATGTTTATTGTATATGCTAATACATAAGAACGAGGGAAAAGAATGAATTATTTAGTAGTGGTTGCACATCCGGACGATGAGGTTTTAGGGGCTGGAGCAACAATAAACAAATTGGTCAATCAAGGGAATATGGTCGCAGTAGCTATTATGTCTGGCCACGCAGCAGCAAGGGCTAATATTTCAGAGACTCTAGCTTCAGATGAGGCAAACGCCATGAAGATTTTGGGAGTCAAAAAGGTTTATCATGCTGATTTCCCGAATATCAAAATGAACACAATTCCTCATCTGGAACTGGTTCAGTTTATTGAAAAATGTATTACGGATTGGCAGGCTGAAGCAATTATTACGCATCATCCGTCAGATACGAATATTGACCATCATGAGACGGGAAAAGCTGTGAATGCTGCATGTAGGTTATTTCAGCGTACAGATGGTGTTCCGAAACTAAAAGAACTGCTCTTCATGGAAGTGCCGAGCTCTACAGAATGGAGTTTGAATACAGCAGAGAATCATTTCACACCTAACACTTTTGTGGAAATTGGCGAAGATGGTGTGAAAATAAAGATAGCGGCATTGACTGCATATAAGGGAGTCATGAGAGCATTTCCGCATCCAAGATCAGAGCAGGCGATAGAAGGATTGGCGGCATATCGTGGCGTACAATCTGGCCGTATGTATGCAGAGGCGTTTGAATGTGTGTTTAAGGCCGATTGAAAGATGGGAGAGGCCATATGTATAAGCGGTTTATAAAGAGATTTTTTGATATAGTCTTATCTCTTGTTACCATTATTCTTTTATCTCCGCTTTATCTAATCTTAGCAATTTGCGTACGAATTGAAATGGGGAGTCCGGTTCTTTTCTCACAGGAACGTATTGGAAAAGATGAAAAAATATTTAGACTTTACAAATTCCGATCAATGACAAATGAAAAAGATAAAGATGGAAACTTGTTACCAGAGAAAGATCGTCTAACGAGATTTGGAATAGCATTAAGGTCCACATCGCTCGATGAGCTTCCGGAGTTGTTCATGATTCTAAAAGGAGATATGTCTTTTGTTGGTCCGAGACCGCAGCCAAAGTTTTATGGACCTTATTACCTCCCGGAAGAGAGGAAGGCCCATTCAGTACGAGGGGGCCTTATTCCACCAGATAGTATTGGACTAGAAGTTCAGTGCAGCTGGGAAACGCAGTTTAAGTATGAAACGTATTATGCTGAACATGTATCGTTCTGTCTGGATCTTAAGGTCATTATCTGCACATTCGTGATCTTGTTTAAGCGTATAAAGCATAACTATGGCGCTGATGATAGGCCAATGCTAAATATTTATAGAGCTGGCATGAGTATACCAGAAGAGGTTAAGCAGGAATGGGAAGCAAAGGGGGTCGTAGTTAAATGAGGGAATATATTGTTTTTGTAAGCAAGGAACACTACAATCCGCTTGGCATTGTACGTACTCTTGGTGAAGCGGGGATTAAACCTGTAGTGGTTATTGTTGAGGGTGACCTGAAGTTTGTAGGTCAAAGTAAGTATGTTAAAGAAAAGTACTATGTGAAATCGCCTGAGGAAGGTATAAAACTGATCATCGAAAAATATGCGAGGATGGATGAGAAATCTTTTATCCTTACTGGTGATGACGTGACAGTTATGACTCTCGATAAGCACTATAATGAGTTGAAAGACTTCTTCTACTTTTACAATGCTGGTGAGACAGGTCGTATTATTCACTACATGAATAAAGACAATATGATTGAAGTCGTTCAAAAGTATGGACTGAATGTTGCAAAGACGTGGAAAGTAAAAGTCGGAGAGATCCCGGAAGATATCGAATACCCAATCATGACGAAGGCTATTAATTCCTTTGGCGATGAATGGAAGGATATTGTTTATATCTGCCACAATGATGAAGAATTAAAAACCGCATATGGTAAGATGAAAAGCAAGGAAATCCTTGTTCAGCGTTATGTGGATAAGATAGATGAAGTTTCCTTTGATGGATTCAGTGTGGATCATGGGAAGCAAACAGTGATTTTAACAGAGGTGTATCAGGAGTACTGTATTCCTGATAAATACTCTCCTTACTGGGATGTAAGGAATAATACTGATTTAGAAACTACAGGGAAGATAAAGAAGATCATCGAAGAAATCGGATTAGAAGGCATTTTTGAATTTGAGTTTATGGTTGATAAAGATAGGAAGCTTTGGTTCCTGGAAATAAATTTTAGGAATACAGCACTAGGATACTCTACTACGGCAGCCGGAATGCCGCAGGTTACACTGTGGTGTGACGCTATGGAGAAGAAGACAATTCCTTCAGACGTGATCAAGACTATACCAAGTGGTCTAAAGGCAATGGCGGAATGCTTTGATTATGACGCCAGAGTAAAGACTGGAAAGATCTCAAGAGAGGAATGGCTGAAACAGTATGACTTATGCCAATGTAAGTTATATAGAGGGCACGATGATGATGAGCCTTTTTATATTTTTATGGAATACAAACAAAACAAGATGAATCACGGGTGACACATTCACAGGAGGATTAATATGGGAAATGAAAGAGAGTTCAATAAAGTATTGAATCCTCTCGATGTTTTGGTAACTGCTTTCGGTGCCATGATCGGTTGGGGATGGGTCGTATCTACGGGAGGATGGCTTTCGAGGGCAGGAGTACTTGGAACAGTACTTGGATTTATTATCGGAGGAGTGATGATTTTCTTTGTGGGGCTTACCTACTCAGAACTTACCACTGCAATGCCGCAAGCTGGAGGTGTCCGTGTTTTTAGTCACAAGGCATTTGGACCTTGGGGCTCCTATGTATGCTCGTGGTTCATGATTCTTAGCTATATTGGAGTGGTATGTTTTGAAGCTTGCTCACTTCCAACAGTAATCCAATATATTTTTCCAGGTTTCCTGAAAGGGTACCTATATACTGTGGCTGGCTTTGATATCTACGCAACTTGGCTTGTAGTAGCGTTAATACTAGCGGTTTTAATTACCTCAATTAATATTATGGGCATAAAAGCGGCAGCAGTATTACAGACTGTATTGACGATTATTATCGCAGTTGTAGGTATTATTCTTGTCATAGCTTCAGCAATTAATGGAAGTCCCAGTAATCTCAATGGACAGCTGTTTTTGGGAGATAATGGGTTTAAAATTGTCAAAAATGTTCTTTCTATAGCTGTAATAGCGCCATTCTTCCTTTTTGGATTTGATGTTATTCCACAAGTGGCTGAGGAAATCAACGTTTCACTTAAAAAGGTTGGAAAACTGATGTTGCTCTCTATCATCCTTGCTGTGGGGTTCTACGGACTAGTTGTTTTTGCTGTTGGCTATGTGATGAATATGAAGGATATTGCGGAGTCTGTCGGAAGAAATGGTCTTGTTACTGCGGATGCCATGGCCAAAGCATTCTCTAGCGAAACGATGGCGAAAGTTTTAATAATCGGTGGTATTTGTGGCATTGTGACAAGTTGGAATTCTTTCCTTATGGGTGGAAGCCGCGCATTGTTTTCGATGGCGGAAGTACATATGCTTCCCTCTGCTTTCGGGAAACTGCATCCAAAGCATAAAACTCCCATGAATGCAATTCTTCTGGTAGGGGCATTGTCAATTATTTCGGTTTTCTTTGGTAGGACAATGCTGGTATGGATTTCTGATGTTGCGAGTTTCGCTTGCTGTATTGCCTACTGCATAGTGGCCGCTGCATTTATTGTTCTGAGAAAAAAAGAGCCAAGAATGAATAGGCCATATAAAGTAAAACATTATAAAATTGTGGGGTTAATTGCGACGATAATGTCAGGGGCAATGGCCATTCTTTATCTGATTCCGGGAAGTGGATGTACATTCACAAATGAGGAATTCGTAATTGCTGTAATATGGATTGTCTTTGGAGTTGCTTTCGCGATTATATGTAAGATAAAGTATGGACCTAAATTTGGTGCCGATGAAATGAGTGGAAAAGATGAATAAAATTGAGAAACATAGTGTTTTAATTGTGGGATTAAATAGTGACGTTGGAAACCATGTATACGAATGGTTGAAAAAATACCCTGAGCAATTCTATGTCGAAAAAGTCAGTTCGAGAAATAATGAGTGGAAAAAAGCAGACTTTTCGAGATTTGACGTAGTTTATCATGTGGCGGGTATTGCACATGTGCATATCAAAAAATCAATGGAGCCTTTATTTTACTCTGTAAATCGCGATCTAACCATTGAAGTCGCTAAATGGGCGAAAGAACATGGCGTTAAGCAATTCATTTTTATGAGTAGTATGATTGTATATCAGGAAAGTCGGTCACTTAAGAAGACGGTTATAACACCAGAGACTCAACCAAAGCCGAATGGGTTTTATGGAGATAGTAAGCTGCAGGCGGAGAACGGGCTTAAAGAACTAGATTCTGAAGATTTTAAGGTTGTCATTTTGCGACCGCCGATGATATATGGAAACAACATAAAAGGTAATTTCATGAGACTAAAAAGATTGGCGGAGAAAACCCCAGTCTTTCCTGATTATCATAATTGTAGAAGTATGTTGTATATTGACAACTTATGTGAATGTGTCATGCAATTAATAATTCACGATGCTCGAGGGACTTTTTTTCCACAAAATCGTGAATTAGCAGATACTGTGGAGATAATAGTAGCATTTGCCTCTTTAAAACGACATAAAGTGAGAATCTTGAAAATTCTTAATCCTCTTGTTAGATTAACAGCTCCTTTTGTTGTAGCAATAGCAAAAATGTTTTCCTCATATTATTATGATCCAACCATGAGTGAAATGAGTTTTGATTATCAGATTGTATGTCAAGAAGATTCGTTTTCATTTATGTCTAAAGGATGAAATTTAGTATACGTCTGTAGTGAAGAAACATGTTGAGAGGTAGTAGTGTAATGGCAGATGTTACTTTTATTATTTTAACCAAAAATGAAGAAATAAATATAAAGGATTGTCTTGAATCCATTAAAGGGTTTGCTAAGAGAGCTGTTATTATTGATAGTGGAAGTACAGATAATACAGTTGAAATCGCAAAGGAATATGAATTTGTTGATATATATCAGCACCCCTTTGAAAATTATGCTAGACAGTTTAACTGGGGTATTGATAATACAGATATTACAACAAAATGGACGTTTAGACTTGATGCTGATGAAAGAATGACCCCTAGGCTATGTAAGGCACTTGAAAAAATCATGGACGCTCATAGTGACGATGATGTGAATGGTGTGACCATGGAAGCTTGGCTGTTTTTCATGGGTAGGAAAATAAAGCATGGTGGTTCCCAAAAGCATAAATTAATGCTCTTTAAAACTGGGATTGGTAGAATAGAAGACCGAAAGATGGACGAGCATACCATTTTGAGCTGTGGCACATCTGTATACTGCAAAGAGCGATTCATCCATTATGATTATAAAGATATGACGTTTTGGATTAATAAAATGAATTGGTATGCTACACGTGAAATGCAGGATTATTATGATTATCTTGAGGGAAAAGAGACCAATATTAGACAACGTGATAAGAATATCCAGGCAACTAGGCAAAAAAAGTTTGGAGTGTACTATAAGTTTCCATTGTTTTTGAGAGCATGGCTTCTATTTATCTATTGCTATGTTTTCCAACTAGGTTTTTTGGATGGAAAAGAAGGTTTTATTTATCATTGGATGTATAATTATTGGTATAGAGTGCTCGTTGACGCTAAAATATTAGAGCAAAAGAAAACAAACAAGCCCTTTATAAAGACCGGAGATTTGAAATAAAAGGAATAATGCCCAATGAAGATAGGAATTATTACAATGCAGAGAGTTGTAAACTGTGGCTCCTTTCTGCAAGCCTATGGTCTAAAAAGAATAATAGAGTCATTAGGCCATCAGGTGGTATTTATAGACTACAGAATTGAAAAACCAATATGCAACAAGCGAGAAGATTATCAGGAATACAAGAAGTATTGTGTTAAGAACTTGATATTAGATACAGTAAGTAATTGCCCTATTCTTTTTCGACTACTTCCAGAGGAGGTTCGCTTCTCAACTGTCGATAGGAATAAGTATAAGAACGAGTATAGTTTACAATTGGGATTATCAAAAAAAAAGAATTACAATACAATCGTTGACACTGTAGTAATTGGAAGCGACGAAGTTTTTAATTGCTTACAGTTGAATCCTGAAGTTGGGTTTAGTCCTGAGTTATTTGGGAAAAATAGCAACACAAGTAGACTTATTACCTATGCGGCTTCATTTGGCAATACAACGCTTGATGCAATAATATCTTCTGGGAAGGCAAGCGAGATACAAGGTTATTTGAAAAGAATGGATGCAATATCTGTCCGTGATGATAATTCATCCTATATAGTAGAAAAACTAACATCACTTAGACCAAAACACCATCTTGATCCAGTCCTGATTTATGAATTTGGGCAAGATATTTCAGATATAGAATTATCTCAGGACTTCATAATAGTGTATGCATATAGAAGAAGAATCCGAGATGATGAAGCAAACGCTATTATGAAGTTTGCTAAACAGGAAAAGCTGAAAATTATTTCTATTGGTGGTTATCAGCCATTTTGCGATGAAAACGTGAATCTTTCTCCGTTTGAAGTGCTGGGTTATTTTAAGAAAGCAAGATATGTGTTTACTGATACATTTCATGGAGTTATTTTTTCTGTGATCTCACATAAACAGTTTGTAGTATTTGTTAGAGAAGGGCACGGGAAGATTTATGGTAATGCAGAAAAAATCAATGGATTGTTATCAGATTTAGGATTGACGAATAGAGCGGTCCATTCAAATGATCAGATTACAAATACTATGAAAGAGGAAATTGATTATTGCGCAGTTGATACAATAATACGAGAGGAAAGGAAAAAAACCATAACGTATCTACGTGAAAATTTGTGAATGTATATGATGAAGCTTTATGAAAAAGAAAAATGTAGTGGATGCGGTACATGTGTAATTGCGTGCCCAACAACTGCAATAACGTTAATAAATGATAGGAATGGTTATTCATATCCGCGAATCGATAAGGATAAATGTATTGAATGCGGAAAATGTTTAAGAGTTTGCCATTTTAATGATTTCAATTATTTCGGGAAAGAGAATATTTGTGCTTATGCTGCTGTGGCAAGAGACAATGAAGTCTTAAAAAAATCTGCTTCTGGTGGGGTATTTGCAACGCTAGCTAAATATATCATCAATTTGGGCGGAATTGTATATGGAGCCGCGTGGAATCCAGATTTTACAGTAGAGCATAGGGGAATCGAGAGAATTGATGATATTACATTACTACAAAGTTCAAAGTATTCACAAAGTAGGGCATATCATGTTTTTCCTGAGATAAGAGAATACTTGGATAAAGGACGGATTGTATTATTTTCTGGAACACCCTGCCAGATTTCTGGACTGTATAGCTATCTTAAAAACGACAGAGAAAACTTGTACACAATTGATATTATATGCCATGGCGTTCCCAGCAATAAAATGCTTCAAGATGATATAAAATTCTTTGAAAAAAAATATCAAAGACGCGCAAAATCAGTTTCTTTTAGGACAAAAGATAGAGGATGGGGTACATCTGGAAGTATTTGTTTTGATGATAAAATAATTGTGTATAGCTCAATATCTTCACCATACTATTATTATTTTTTGAACAATGCGATATTTCGGGATAGTTGTTATAATTGTCGTTTTTCTAGAGAAAATAGGGTGGGGGATTTAACTATAGGAGATTATTGGGGAATAGAAACTGCTCATCCTGGTTTTAAGATCGATGAAACGAAAGGTGTTTCATGCATTTTAGTAAATAGCATTAAGGGAAAAAAGATTCTGGAGAAAAACAAGAATCAGCTATTATATGAAAAATCAACACTACAGATGATTAGAGAAAGAAACCATCAATTAGTTTCACCATGCAAAGAACCAACCAATAGAACGACTATACTTGAATTGTTTGCGGCCAATGATTATCAAAAGCTATACAATTATTGGTTAAAAGAAGCAGGTAAAGACAGAGCAATTGAGGTGTTAAAAAATATAGTACCCAATAAGATAAAAAAACAAGCCAAAATAGTAAAATGGAAAATCAATAGATTTAAGGCCCGCTAATAAGTATAGAACTTGTTGATTCGGTTTGTACTCTGAACACGAAGCTAGAGACATAATAGTCCCAATAGAGGAGATAATCGGTGAGGATTGCAGTTATTTCGACGGTAAGATTTGGCCGGACAGGAATTGGAATGGTAATTAATAATATATATAATACTGACGCATTTGATGAAGATATTATATATTTTTATATTCCTGATAATTCCGATAAGTCTTTAGTACAAGAACTGCAAGATAATAATAAAAATGTGGTATTCTACGCTTCCAGTCTAAGGAGAAGACTCATTGGGGAGTGAAGCACATGTGAATAGGGGTAAGATCGATGAATATTCTTGTAATATCCACCGTTAGTTATAGGGCTAATGGAATTGCTAATGTAATAAGAAATTTATATGTTAACGATACTTTTCATAATGAGAATATGTTCTTCTTGTTCCCATTGGATAATGATGAGTCAATGATTAGCGATTTAAAAAATAGTGGATATAAAGTGTTTGAGTTTCCAAGAAATAAAAAAAACACTATACAATATTTCTGCCAGGTTTATCATATGGTTAAATCTAACCATATTCAGATTGTACATATTCATGGGAATAGCCACTCTGTTACAATTGAATTGTTAGCATCATTTCTCGCGGGATGCAAAATTAGAATTTGTCATTCACATAATACTACTTGTACACATAAAGCAATCCATAGATTGCTAACTCCTGCTTTCGGATTACTATGTACAGACAGATTTGCATGCGGAGAAGAAGCGGGACGATGGATGTATGGTAATAAAGA
Source organism: uncultured Lachnospiraceae bacterium (assembly GCA_902781455.1). GTDB lineage: Bacteria > Bacillota > Clostridia > Lachnospirales > Lachnospiraceae > Porcincola. The sequence goes on from CACZJF010000012.1 coordinate 105,337, forward strand.
GTTTCGCGTAGTAAAGAATGGGATTGACACAGAACGGTTCAGATACAGAGAAAATGACAGAGAACGAGTGCGCTTTCAGTATAAGATTGGTGAAGACGAGTTCATAATTGGGCACATAGGAAATCTAAATAGACAGAAGAACCAGGCATTTCTTATTGAATTAATAGCAGACATCAACTTGAATAGAGCTTGTAAATGCCTATTGGTTGGAGAGGGTGAAAACAAAGATGATTTGGAAAAAATGGTTAAGGATCTTGGCCTTGAAGAGAAAGTGTTCTTCTGTGGTACTACAAAGGATGTTCCTGCGTACCTAAGTGCGATAGATGTAATTGTTATGCCGTCTCTATATGAAGGTTTACCATTATCTTTGATTGAGGCCCAAGCAAGTGGTTTAGACTGTGTTGTTTCTGGGGTGATAACTAAGGAAGTAAACTTGACGGGAAAAGTATATTACGTAAATAATTTAAACAGTAAGGAAGATTGGCTTAAAGAAATTGAAGGTAAGGACATTAAGAAAGATAGAAATAAATATTCACAGAATGCAATCAACATAATTCGATCTTCAGGGTATGATATTAAAGCTGAAGTTCAAGAATTATATGAGTATTATAAGGACAAAGTAAGAAGTAAGCCTATAGGTGGATGATAAATGAATAGAAAACTAGTCTTAAAATTTGATAAAGAGCTTCTTTTATTTCTAACTATAGTTTACTATACTAGCAAACTTCTATGGGATAATCTTGTTCCATATGTGTTTACGTTTGGTTTTATAGGCATTTGTTTGTTATTCACATTAAAGTATATTCGAAGAATAAGAGCGACTAGCGACCTTTTGATTCTATTATATATGTTGGTGTTCTCCCTGTATATCGTTATCAATGCTGTATTTAAAGACGATTCGACACAATTGGTGAGGGCAATATATGAATATATTGTATATGCATTACCCTTTTTTTTGGTTCTTTATTGTCTACCAAGCGTAAATGTAAAAAGCTTATGTGAGAAAACAGAAAAATGGGGAGTGATTATTGCCTTATTATCATGGTACGAATATATCACACGAACACATCTTCTTAATATTCATAGTAGTAGCGGGATCCTATATGGCGGCGATTATGCATTTCGGGCAACAGTGTTTGCGAGGTCAGCTCTTGCACAGGGAGTGATAGTAGGCTTTTTTTCGATAGTTGCTTTTTCACTGTTTATTTATTATAGAAGAAGGACGCATTTATTTTTATCTATCTTCTTCTATATATCAATACTTACAACATCTTCTAGGGGACCACTAGTTTCGACTACTGTAGCCTTGGCTGCAATTTATATAATAAAGATTAGTATTATTGATAAAAGTTCGTGGAAAAAAATTTTGTCATCGATACTTATAATTGCAATTTTCTTATTAGTATATTATATTCTCACGTCTGATTTTCGGACAAGCAATGAAACCATTAATTATTTTCTGCTGAGAATAAGAAATATTATAAACTGGAATAGTGATGCTGGTAATTTAGGCCGAATAAGCAGATGGCGATGGTCAATCACTCTTTTTGAGAGTAATCCATGGTTTGGAATTGGTCCGTCAAAAACAGGATCCTGGGGTGCTGCTTCTTTGGGAGTAACGGAAAGCGGAATATTAAAAAGACTATGTGAACTGGGGATAATAGGTTTTACCATGCATTATGCATTTGTTATAGTTATCGTAGTTTCGGGTTTGAAGTCTATGCGTATGCATGATGAAAGTGCATACGTGAATCCATTGTTATATTTTGGGTCGATTTTCTTAATCTTAACGAACGATTTTATTCTCCAGTCAACAGAAGAGCCTTCAGTATGCTTCATTATGTGGTTTGCATTAGCTGGTATAGTTTATATTAGGGATAGAATACGGAATGAGAATGAATAACCAAAAACCATTAGGTTTGAATGCTGTATTGAATGCCATCAAGAGCAGTTTATCCATTTTGTTTCCTCTAATCATTTATCCATATGTATTTCATGTATTACATAGCGAAAACATAGGAAAAGTCAATTTTGCATCTTCAATAGTTAGTTATTTTTCGATGTTTGCCATGCTTGGAGTAACACAATATGCAGTCAGAGAGGGAGCAAAAATCAGAAATAATAAGGATGAAATCAATAAACTAACTAGTGAGATATTTACAATAAATGTTATATCTACGATAGTTTCTTATGTCCTTCTTGCTGTTTGTATTATATCGATAAGCAAGTTACATTTGTATTCTGAACTGATCTTGATATGTAGCATTTCGATTGCATTTAATACACTTGGAATAGAGTGGGTAAATACAATATACGAAGATTATCTATACATTACTATTAGAAGTATAATTATTAACATTATATCATTGGTGTTTATATTCATATTTGTAAAAAGTGAAGACGATTTATATATTTATGCTTTTCTGTCGATACTTGGAAGTGTCATTACTGGCATTGTAAATTGGAGATATTGCCGAAGATATATTCGATTAAAACTAACAAAATCGATCAATTTTAAGAGGCATTTTAAACCCATATCAATCCTGTTTGCAAATGCGTTAGCAACAAACATTTATGTCAATTCCGATATTACCATGATAGGATGGTTTTGTGGAGATTATAATGTTGGGATTTATGTTTTAGCTGTAAAGGTTTATTCGGTAATTAAAAATATTATGGCGGCATTGTATGCCGTTACAGTTCCAAGAATTTCATATTATTTTGGAGCGGGAGATAATGAAAAGGTTATGGAGTTGTATTCTAACCTTATAAGTTCCATTTTGCTTATCCTTTTACCCGCGAGTGCGGGGATCATTTCTGTAGCTCCAGAAATAATTATGTTTATAGGAGGAAATGAGTATATTGAATCTATTGTTCCACTTAGAATTCTGGGGATTAGCTTAATTGGCGCAATATTTGCCGGCTTGCTTACATATTGCTTGAATATTCCTTTGGGGCGTGAAATGATAAACTTTCAGGCAACAATAATTAGTGCATTATTGAACATTGGATTGAACTTTGTTTTAATAGAATTATTAAGTCAGAATGGGGCAGCCATTACTACAGCAATATCTGAATTCAGCGTTTTTTTCTACTGCCTCTTTAGAAGCAGAAATGAGATTAAACTATATGTTGACATAAAACGAGTGATACATTACTTGCTACAGTCTGTAGCGGGGGTGATAGTTGTAATTACTGTTACGATATGTACTCACCACATTCTTGGAGTTTCCTTTGTTAGCTTCACTATTATCGTAATGTCAAGCGTAATAGTTTATGGAGTATTATTAATTTTAGTTAAGAATAGTTTTGTACTTGCATTACTAAAATGGAACAAATAACAGCGGGAGATATGTATTACATATTGAAGCTGAACTTATAGGAATTATTGGATTAACTGTATAGAATCTAATATGCTCTACGTATGATTGAAATGCTTTATTCGGCAAATAATGGGACAAAAATATAGCTTTACTTGTTTTATAGTATAATATATTTCGATGATGCCAGGAAGGTTTGTATGGTTATATCAGTTGTTATGACTACATATAATGGAGAAGAATATGTTACTACTCAACTTGATTCTTTGTTGAAGCAAACAAAATCAGCAGATGAGATTTTAATATTTGATGATGGTTCGACAGATTCTACTGTAGAGACTGTCAGAAAGTATATTGAGGATTACCATTTGGATCACTGGAAGCTGATTGTTAACAAGATCAATAAAGGGTGGAGAAGAAACTTCTTTGAGGGTATATGTAAAGCAAAAGGGGACATTATCTTCCCTTGTGATCAGGATGATATTTGGGAAGTAAACAAGCTGGAACTAATGGAAAAAGTAATGCGGGAGCATACTAACATAGAGGTTCTTGTTTCAAATTATAGAATTTATGATACAGATAAGATAATTCCTTGTAGGAATGATGGCCGAATTATGCAGATAAAGCTAAATGGTAATATTTTTTTCGTTCCATATCCAGGATGTACATTTTGTATTAGAAAGTCATTTGTTGATGATATTAAAAAGTATTGGAATGATTCTTTTCCGCATGATGCTTTTTTCTGGCGTTTTGCATTGCTTAGAAAAACGTTGTTTAGCTTGAATATAAATTTGATCGATTGGAGAATTCATAACGATAGCTCGTTTTCTGTTGAAAAAACCCTAAATAAGAATGTCGATAAGAAGCTAAAATGGATCGAGTATGCTGAAGTCGCGATTGCGTCTTTACAGGATTACCTAAATGAGAACGATATCAACGATGATAATTTATATAATGTATTAGATAGGAATAAAGAATGGCTAGATTTACGTAAACGCCTATTTACATATAAAGATGTTAAAACATGGTTTCGCATGTTCAGGTATTTAAAATACTATCCAAAAAGAAGACAATACATATACGATTTTTATTATATGATCAAATGAGAATGGTTGGAGTGTGTATGTACATGAAAAAATTTGCTGGAATTACTTGGTGGAAAGGGAATTATGGGTCTATCCTTCAAGCATATGCTCTTGGAAAGACGATTGATAAAATGGGAATAGTTGATTTTGAATTTCTACAGCAATTCAAGAAAAACGCCCTTACAATTAGTTCATTATTTTCATATATCAATCACAATGGATTATCTTCTGCTATTCAACATGTAAAGTACAAATATGGAAACCGCAAGTTGCGCGAAAGAGTACGTAAATGCAATAATTTTATTGATGAGTATATAAAGATATCAAACAAAGTATATAACACAGATGATGCAATGAGCATTGAAGCAGATTATGATGGCTTTGTTTGTGGTAGTGACCAAATATGGAATCCGGCCTTTTCTAATTGCACAAGTATCTATTGGCTGAATTTTTCGAATAGTAAAGAAAAAGTGGCCTATGCACCAAGTATAGGAATAACAACAGCCTCGCCGGAAACTAAAAATGACATAAGAAATGCCTTAAATAGCTTTAAGGCCATATCTTGTAGAGAAAGTACAGGTAGTAGTTTTTTAAATAGTGTATTAGGAGAAAATAGATGCGTTACAGTTTTAGATCCAACTTTGTTACTGGACAGAAATGAATGGGACATGCTATTACATGACAATTCTATCAAGGAAAAGTATGTGTTTTCATATGTTCTGAGAGGAACCGATCAGCAAAGATTGTTGATAAAGAGATTTGCTGAAAGAAACAATCTTAAATTGGTGACAATACCACTTCTAGAAGCAGAGTATCATAGTAAGATTGATTGTAAGTACGCTGATTATAATATTATAGATGCATCACCTATAGATTTTATTGCATTGATTAAAGGCGCTGAGTATGTCTTTACGGATTCATTTCATTGTATGATATTTAGCTGTATCTATCATCGTCCCTTCTTTTCTTTATACAAAACAGGGAAAAATCAGATGCTTAGAATTGAAGATTTTCAAGAATGGCTCTGTATTGGTAACAGAGTCGTTGAAAACTATGAAGATATTGAAAATATGCAAAAGATGGATATGAGTAATGCTTGGGAACTTTTTGACTTTAGAATCAAAGAAGAGAGAAAAAAATCAGTGAGTTATTTGTATGAAGCGCTTAAAAATTGAAACTAACGCGGAGAGTTTTAAGTATGAAAACAGTGTGTCCAATAAATGCTTGCAATGCTTGTGGTGCGTGTTCGGAGATTTGTCCTAAAAAGTGTATTAGACTAACTCAGGATTACTTCGTATCAAATGCGTACATAGATATCAGTAAATGCATATCTTGTAAGAAATGTGAATCCGTATGCCCAAAACTGAGTATTAAGGATTTCAGTTCCCCTGTAGAATGGTTACAGGGTTGGGCTGATGAACCAATTAGAAGAAAATCAGCTTCTGGTGGGATTGCGTCTGCTATTATGTATAGTTTTATCAGAAATGGCGGGTACGTCGCGGCATGTCGATTCCTTAATGGAAATTTTACTTTTGAGCTATCAAATAATGCTGAATCAATTCGATATTTTTCAGGATCAAAATATGTGAAGAGTAATGCGCAAAATGTTTATGAAGTAGTTAAAAAGACATTGAAAAATGCTCCTGTATTATTTATTGGATTGCCTTGTCAGGTAGCAGCGGTTAAAAACTATTGTTCAAATCATGAAAATCTTTATACGGTAGATTTAATATGTCACGGTACACCGAGTCATAAACTATTGGAAAAGTACTTAAGGGAACAACATTATGATTTATATAGCATTAGCGATATCATCTTTAGAAGCAAAGGATTGGATGACTGCAAATATAAAAAAATTGCTAAGAGCGTAGATGAATATATGCTCGCATTTCTATATGGTGCAAGTTATACAGATAACTGTTACAATTGTTCATTTGCTAATTTGAGTAGGATATCTGATGTTACGCTTGGAGATTCATGGGGATCCAATTATACGGAGGAAATAAAACATGGAATCTCTCTAATCCTAATACAAAACCCAAAAGGGAAAAAACTGATATCAGACACAGGCATAGATTATAAGTTAGTAGATTCTACGGTTGCAATAGAACATAATCAACAGTTAAATCATCCAGTTTTGAAAACTAAAGAACATGAAAGATTTGTCAACGCAATTGAAGGTAATAAATCATTTTCAGCTGCCACATTTAAGTCAATTTCAAAAGCTGTGATAATTCAAAAAATAAAAACAATAAAAAACACTGTTCTTTGCAGAAAGGATAGTAATCATTTTGGCATACGAATACTGCCATAATGATATTTGGGTTTCTTAACTATAGGGATGGAAATCTATACTAATCAACGAACTCAGATAAAAAAACATTTTTCAGTAATTAATGATTTGAATTTCTAAAGGATGCTGAAAACTATGAAAGGCATAATCTTAGCAGGCGGAGCAGGAACGCGACTTTATCCGCTGACAATGGTCACAAGTAAACAGCTCCTTCCTGTTTACGATAAGCCAATGATATACTACCCACTCAGCACACTTATGCTTGCGGGAATAAAAGAGATACTCATCATCTCCACACCGACCGATCTTCCTAGATTTGAACAACTGCTGGGGGATGGATCACAGTTCGGTATCTCTTTATCTTACTGTGTCCAGCCAAGCCCGGATGGTCTCGCTCAAGCATTCATCCTCGGAGAAAGATTCATTGCCGATGATGCCTGCGCAATGGTGCTCGGTGATAACATTTTCTACGGGAATGGATTCCGTGCTTTACTTAAGGATGCCGTGATTGATGCTGAAGCCAACCATCGTGCCACCGTCTTCGGTTACTACGTGACTGATCCAGAGCGTTTCGGTGTGGTTGCATTTGATGAAGACGGACGAGCTACGAGCATTGAAGAGAAACCAAAGCGTCCCAAATCCAACTATGCAGTGACTGGACTATATTTCTACCCGGCTGGTGTTTCTGTTCGTGCAAAAGAGGTCAAGCCTTCCGCACGTGGAGAACTGGAGATAACGACTTTGAATGAGATGTATCTGAATGATTCTTTTCTTGATGTCCAGCTTCTCGGACGCGGATTTGCTTGGTTAGATACAGGGACGATGAGTTCGCTTCTCCAGGCAGCGAACTTTGTGGAGACTATAGAGTCTCGCCAGGGTATTACTATCTCCGCTCCGGAGGAGATTGCATTTATAAATGGCTGGATTGATTCCGATCAACTACTATCCTCCGCAAAACTGTATGGCAAATCACCATATGGCGAACATCTGCGTTCTGTAGCAGAAGGAAAGGTACGGTATTAACATGACATTATTTGTTACAGGTGGTGCCGGTTTTATCGGCGGAAACTATATCCATTATCACTTGAATGAGCATCAGGAAGACCGGGTTGAGTGTATTGATAAGCTGACTTACGCTGGCAATCTCTCAACCTTGGCTTCCGTCATGGACAACCCCAACTTCCGATTCTGCAAGCTGGATATCTGCGACCGTGATGGTGTGTTTGCTCTCTTTGAAGAAGAAAAGCCGGATACTGTGATTAATTTTGCAGCGGAATCTCATGTTGATAGATCCATAGAAGACCCTGGTATCTTCCTGCAAACTAATATCATCGGTACTGCAACCATGATGGATGCCTGCAGAGTTTTTGGGAATGTGAGATACCATCAGGTAAGTACGGACGAGGTTTACGGGGATCTGCCTCTTGATCGTCCTGATTTGTTCTTCACCGAGAAAACACCAATTCATACAAGTTCTCCGTACTCATCTTCCAAAGCTGGAGCTGACCTGTGTGTCCAGTCGTACTACCGGACTTACGGGCTACCGATCACAATCAGCCGTTGCAGCAACAACTACGGTCCGTACCATTTCCCAGAGAAGCTTATCCCGCTGATGATTGCAAACTGCCTGAATGACAAACCATTACCGGTCTATGGTGAAGGACTAAATGTCCGCGATTGGCTTTATGTGGAAGACCACTGCAAAGCTATCGACTTGATTGTTCGCAATGGTCGGATTGGAGAAGTATACAACGTCGGTGGTCACAATGAGATGCGCAACATTGATATCGTGAAGTTGATCATCCACGAACTTGGAAAATCAGAGGATTTGATCACATATGTTACGGATCGGAAAGGACATGATCTTCGATACGCAATCGACCCAACGAAGATCCATAACGAGTTGGGATGGCTGCCGGAGACGAAGTTCCAGGACGGTATCAAGAAGACTATCGCCTGGTATTTGGATAATCGCAGCTGGTGGGAAGAAATCATCAGCGGCGAGTACCAGAACTACTACGAGAAAATGTATGCGAACAGGTAACCACACCACCTGATAAACGGTGCGGACAGAAAGCTCGACAAGAGCAGTGATATAAGGAGCCGGTCAACCGGCAGGGTATATAGATTAAGGTTTTCGTAACAGGAGTGACCGGACAGCTTGGGCATGATGTGATGAAAGAATTGTTCAGGCGCGGGCACGATGCCATAGGGAGTGGCAGTAGAGACATGAAATTATTCGTAACAGGAGTTGGCGGACAGCTCGGACATGATGTTGTGAACGATGCTGTGAACAGAGGACATGAATGCATCGGGTCTGACATAGCAGAATCATATAGTGGAGTTGCTGACGGATCGGCTGTGACTACGGCTCCGTATATTCAACTCGATATTACTGACAGGGAAGCAGTAGCTACCGTAATAAAGGAGAATAAACCGGATGCCATTATTCATTGTGCGGCATGGACGGCTGTTGATGCGGCTGAGGATGAGGAGAATAAGTCAAAGGTCGATGCTATTAACCATCTCGGTACACAGTACATTGCAGATGAGGCGAAAGCTGTGGATGCAAAAATGCTGTACTTGAGTACTGACTATGTATTCGATGGAAAAGGAACGCGGCCGTGGGAGCCGGATGATAAGTGTTATGCTCCGCTGAATGTATATGGCCAGAGCAAGCTTGACGGCGAGCTGGCGGTCAGCGGTACACTGGATAAGTATTTCATCGTTCGCATTGCTTGGGTTTTCGGTCTGAACGGTAAAAACTTCATCAAAACGATGATCAACGTCGGAAAGACGCATGATACTGTCCGTGTGGTCAATGATCAGATTGGCACGCCGACCTATACTCTGGATCTTGCCCGCCTGCTTGTGGACATGGTGGAAACAGAGAAATACGGTTATTACCACGCAACAAATGAGGGCGGCTACATCTCTTGGTATGACTTCTGTTGCGAATTCTATAAGCAGTACGGTCTATCTACTACCGTCATTCCGGTTTCCACAACGGAGTATGGACTCAGCAAGGCGGCGAGGCCGGAGAACAGTAGACTGGATAAGTTAAAACTGGTGGAGGCAGGCTTTACGCCGCTCCCGGATTGGAAAGATGCAGTAAGAAGATACTTGGCGGAGGCAAAATTGTAATGGGTCAGATTAAAGTAACATACAACCTGAGCGATATTGAAGGATTGTGTTTAATTGAATCTACTGTTCATGGAGACGAGCGTGGCTACTTCATGGAGACATTCAGTCAGAAGGATATGTATGAGGCCGGACTGTATTTCAGCTTCGTTCAGGACAACCAATCAATGAGTACCAAGGGAGTCCTGCGTGGTCTTCACTTCCAGAAGAAGTTTCCACAGACTAAGCTCGTCCGTGTAATAAAGGGCTCTGTGTACGATGTAGCGGTTGATCTCCGTGCGGGCTCTCCGACTTATGGGAAATATCACGGTGAGATTCTCACAGAGGATAACCGGAAGCAGTATCTGATTCCTCGCGGTTTCGCGCATGGTTTCCTTGTTCTTTCTGATATGGCCGAATTCTGCTACAAGTGCGATGACTTTTATCATGCCAACGACGAAGGCGGTCTTGCGTGGAACGATCCGGAAATCGGCATCAAATGGCCGGAAGTCTGTGGCGATTATCCTGGCAATGCGGATGCTTCCGGGTACAAGCTTACTGATGGACATCCTTTGATCCTGTCAGAGAAAGACCAAAAATGGCTTGGGATTAAGGATACGTTCAAGTTTTGAGCGAAAGAATTAATAAACAAGGTATGATAATCTTCAATGATGTAATGGATCCAGGGATAGACCTCATCAATAACCAAGGTTATATGATTCCGGACTATCTGACAATCGATGTTATCAAGACAATCACTCTTGATGATCACCTGAATCCAGCAAAACTGGATCCGTACACTCTATACATTTACCCTTTGACAATATTATTGATAGCGATTACAAAAGAGTCTAAGATTATACTGCTGTTATTTGGCTGAAAACGGTGAGAAGCTCAGAGTAATTTAAATATAAAAAAATCTCGTTGTACATTTTAGTAAGAAATGATAGAGAAAATGGATGATTTAGTTATAATAAACAATATTTCTAAAAAGCGGTACAATAAGTTTGGTTAATATCATCTGATGAAGGTTATAACAAATGAATACACTGGTATGGGCATGAAAATTGCTGTGTTGATAATGTGTCATATAGATGCTAACAGGGTTAATAGACTGATATCAGCACTCGATAATAAAGACTTAGACATCTATGTGCATGTTGATAAGAAGTCCAATATTTCGAGTGATATTTCTACCGACAAGAGAATACGGCTACTTCCTGATGAATTGAGAATAGATGTGAGGTGGGCGCAATTTTCCCAAGTAGAAGCTGAAATCAATCTGATAAGATATGCGTATAACTTTTGCGAATACGATTATTATGTTCTCTTGAGTGGTTATGACTATCCAATTACATCAATCGTAGATTTTAAGCGGCTCTTATTAGAGAACCCGAAAGCCAATTATATAGGTTTGACTCGTAGTAAGAATTATCTTAACAATGGGAGACCGAACAATTTTGATAAAAGGAATGACATATATTATCCTAAGGTGATTTTGAATCAAAGCGTACTGTCAAGAATACTACGAAGGATTTGGGTAGAATTGACTGGCGGATATAATAGAACATATAATATTTTTAAACAATCTAATCATTCGAGTGGATTCCTTTATTATTATGGATCGCAATGGTGGTGCTTAACAGGTAGTACAATAGAGTGGATGATTGGGTATCTGAAAGAGAACCAAGATTTTTTTTATGGTTTCAAGGGGGGATGTATTCCTGACGAATCATTCTTCCAAACACTGTTCATGAGTTCACCATATGTTGATACGAGGCGAGATAGTTTACATTACATTGATTGGTCAGAACACAATAATAATCCGAAATGGCTATTGCTTGATGACTTTGAAAGCATTAAGTGTAGTGGAAAATACTTTGCAAGAAAAATAGCTGATGAGGATTTGCTTGACGCTTTGGATGAGTACATCAGGCGGAAACCATTGTAACCCTGTTCACTTGCAAAAAGCAGCGTGAAGGTTGAATGACGTTATATAAGGATGATAGAATCTGCCTTCTATTGTGATTGCCGATATATAGTCATTACACCAACAAACGAAAACGAGTAACGGACACTACTATGATTGAGATACAAACAGAACGACTATTGCTGAAAACAAATTGTACTGTGGAGAATGGTATTCTGAATTTTCCTGAGGCTCCTCGTTTTGCCTCGCTTTTAGATCTCCAGCCATCCAAGGCAGAGGACGGTGGTTTTGCCATCTATCTCAAATCGGGAGAGCTTATCGGTCATATTGGGATACTCTTCAAAAGAAAACCGTATGAGCTGACAATAGGAATTGAAGAACAATATCGGAGGCACGGATATATGACAGAGGCACAAGATGCGGCGATTCGGTGGTTATTCAATAATTGCAATATAGAGCAGATTACGGCACTTGTTGGTTCAATAACTCCGATTGCTTCCAGAAAACTGTGTGAACGGAGCGGATTTCACAAACAAGTGGAAGGCAATGAAGAATGGTGGATTCTTGATAAAAGAGACTTCGAGTAAAGTTATATTTTGCACATTCCGGCATATACAGCAACCATCCTCCGTGGTAGAATGGTCACATCCTATCATGGAGGTGGTTGAAATCGATAATAATCTTATAGCACAGCGAATCAGAAGGCTCCGACAACAGAAACAATGGACACAACAAGAACTGGCAGACCGATGTAAATTCCCAGGACCATGGAAGATTAGCAGGATCGAAAGCGCAAAGAAAGGATCGGGAATTGAAAGAATCGACACGTTGGAGATCATTTGCGAGGCGATGGAGATTGAACTGTGGGAATTGCTGAAGCTGGACGTGTGATTAATGAATATAATACGCGGATGGCAACAGGGATCGGAAGTTGAAACTACAGATCATAAAAAGGGAACCGGATAGCCGGTATTTTTTAGACCGTTCATATCGTTTTGTAACGAAAATAGAGGAGATAGCATATGCCAAGACCACAAAAGCATCCAGAACATAAAGAACAAGCCGAAAAACTCATGAATACCTTGCTCGATAATCTCGTACAACTCTGGACAAGCGAAAAAGAACCGCAGCTACAAAGTATCGCTGAGGAACTGGAGATGTCTGCGGCGAAAGTCCGGAAGCTACTGATCACAGCAGGTGTCCGAGACGGGAAGACGTATTATGAGAACCCTGTGGCAGATCGGGTGTTGAAGCTGTGGAAGGAGAAGAAGACTGTGGCGGAGATCGCAATGGCGACCGGGCTGAGTCGATCATCCGTGACTGGATACACTCCGCACAGCAAAATCATCTACTCCTTGGATACCATGAGTACCGAGGCAGAGCGAATCAAGTTGTTCAGGAGTCGGAAAACTGCCGTGGAAGAGTTAATCGTCCACATCAACCTCCCAGACGTATCCGAATACCTGTGGAAATGCATCTGTCTGTTCGAGAACTATCCGTTTAAGACATCTGGCAGAGGGAAAGAGCATACAGGAGCGACAAAGTTCAGTTATACGGTAAGCCGGTCAACCGGCGCTGGTGGAAGGCACTATGCTGGCGTGGATGTTCCCGGCTATGGCAATGAAATATGGATCGAGGGTAAAGAGAAGAGCATAAGCCGATCCACGGTTGACCTGGCTTATAGGAATGGGCGCACAGAGCAGGAGAGCTGTGGTTTTGTATCCGGCCCGCGAAAGCTCGGTGTTCCGGGGAGCAGAAGCTATCTGTATGCCATGTTCCTGCGGTTCGGCGTGATTACGAGCGAGGTGTGACCGCCTTCTATAAAATCGTTTTGTAACGGATATACAATAAAGGACAGCTACCATAGTCATCCAAGGCTGGTGGTGCTCCTTAAGAATCGTTTTGTAACGGATAGGGGGCTGTGAAGAACCATTGACAATTACATACAACTGAGTGTATAATACACAAAAGTACGATTGAAGGGAATGGAATACAATGGCTGATACAAAAGGACGGATTCTTTTCCTGGAGCGGTATATGCTTGAACATACCGATGACGAACACTCCATAACCACAGACGATCTGATCCGCATCTATGAGGAGAACGGTTACAAGGCCAACAGGAATACAATCAGGGATGATGTGGCTGTGCTGAACGCTGCCGGTATCGAGATCCTCTCTGAGCGGGTCGGCAACGGAAAAGTCTATCATATCGGGGCGAGACTCTTCGAACTTGCCGAACTGAAGATGCTTGTGGACGCCGTGTCATCCTCCCGTTTTATCACGATGGGCAAGAGCGAGATGCTGATCAGCAAGCTGGCGAAGCTGACCAACGAGCAGAACAGGGCGGCGCTGACAGCCAGGATTTTCACGGCAGATCGGATCAAAACCTCTAATACAGTGGTTTTCCACACCACAGATACGATCTGCCGGGCGATGGAGGATGGGAAGAAGATACGGTTCCATTACTGGAATTACAATCCTCAGAAAGAGCATATTCTCCGGCATGACGGGGAATGGTTCATCGCTTCCCCATATGCTCTGATCTGGGACGATGAACGATACTACCTGGCTGCTTATTCTGATTTCCGGGAGAAGGTCGTCACCTTCCGGGTGGACCGCATGTGCGATGTGGAAATCACCGAAGAGGCTGCGGTCAGGGATGACAGCTTTAATGCGGGAGAGTTTGCGAAGACAACCTTCAAGATGATGGATGAAGATTTTTCGGATTCCAAGGTCACCCTGATCTGCGACAATCAGTTCATGCAGAACGTGGTGGACCGGTTCGGGGAAGAGATTGAGACAACCGTTCTTGATGACTCCACTTTCCGAGCCTCCGTCACCGTCCGGCCGAGCAAGACCTTTTTCTCCTGGGTGGTCGGCTTCTGCGGCGGCATCCGGATCGCTGAGCCTGCCGATGTGAGGGAGCGCTTCGAGGAGACGCTGCGGATGGTTTTATCCTGTCAATCGGCAATCTGAACAAAATGTCGCAATATCCGGCTTCCTGGCTTCGCTGCACAAAATAACGAGCAGCGATGTTAAGAAGCCGTTTTTGGTCTTTACAATATGGTGACAAGCCTTTATAATTTTAAGCGTAACGGGCGTTACAGATAGAAATGGAGGAGACACCATGAGATCCAAGAACAAAGGATTGATGGAGCAGATCAAAACCTACGCCGAAGAATATGCGATGTCACATGGCGGAGCGACTCCGAGTACCAGAGATATCGGTGCGGCCTTCAATATGAGCCATGTGAGCGCCTACCGCTACCTGCGTTCAATGGACGAGCTGGGCATGATCCGCTATGAGCATGGTGAGATCCGGACAGACCGGATCGACAAGATAGAGCCCATGACGAATCTGTCGCCATCATTCTCAAATGCGATTCCCGCGGGACCGGCTGACGAGGTAGAGGGGCTTGTCGAGGAGTACGTTTCCATTCCGTCTGTTTTCACAGATGGGCGTGGCGGTAAATTCTATATCCTCAAAGTAACCGGAGACTCGATGGTCAGCGCCGGCATCGACAGCGGAGACATGGTGATCATCCGGAAGCAGGCTGATGCCCGAGAAGGGGACATAGTCGCTTCTCTTATCAATCACAACAGCAGTACACTGAAAAGGCTGTGCAGGGATGAACAGGGATTGTATCTCTGGGCGGAGAATGATTCCTGGGATGATAAGTCCCGTTTCTATGGAAGGGAATTCGAGGTTCAGGGTGTAGCAGTCAAGGTGGTCAAAGATATCGGGTAAGATATCGTGTGGACGCCTGCTGCAGAACTATGGAGGACAGCGGCATGACGGACACACCACCAGAGAGTAAATCCAATAACCAGGAAGGCCGGCATGTGGTAACCCGGACGGAATGGTCGGCATCAGGAGAGACCCGACTCTCCGGCAGAGATGATGCCGGGATCAATATAATCTGCTGGCAGCGGGGCTTTGACCGCTATCGGAAAGGCCAGGGGATCAACTCATCAACGGTTTTGTTTTCCCTTATCCGTTTGAGTGAAAGACGCGCCAGGAATGGCGGAAATACGATCTTATCATTTGGAGGATTGCTTGATGAGAGATAATAGGTTGGTACGGAAGAAGGCAGCCGGAAAAGGGAATGGCCAGTGTTATACTTCTGGAGAATGTCAGAAAACTGGTCTGAGTGAAACACAGGTTGTTTTCTGCCCGAAATGCAGGAAAAAGCATTACAGCGCATATGCGCTTATGAACGAGTTCGTCAACTGTGAATGCGGATACAGCTTTTACGCTTTTGCCGATAAAGGGCTTCATATTATGATCCCGGCGCAGGAGACAAGGATCGACCAGATTGTGAGAGCGATGCGCCGGTTCGTGGTAACGACCGGGAGATGCCAGGATATTGATCCAAAGCTCCTGGAGTACCCAGAGGAGGACCCCATCGTAAACAAGCAGGAACGGGATCTGGACGCGGAATTCGCCAGCTTGCTGGAAGAGTACCAGATTGTGGTTTTCGGTGACTGCTACATCACGAGGGAAGTTATCGATTCCATCTATAAGGCTTTCGAGCACAATGCTGATGTCGTA
>CACZJF010000013.1 GCA_902781455.1 uncultured Lachnospiraceae bacterium
AACTCCCTTCCTTCCTAAAACTCCGGTTTGAGACCCTGAGCTTTATCATAGGTTGGAGTTCTCTTTTTTTCAATCCGATGAAATCTTTACGCTAGCCTGCATCACTGGGCAAGCTGTCCTGTCGCAGGATCAATCTCATTCCAGTAAGCGTCCACCACATTTCCGTTCTCATTCACATAGCAGCCGTCAATCGGGTTGCCATAGCTGTCAACAACCTGACCGTCTGATACATGCGCGTCATAGCGCAGCGTCCCGCTTGAATCGAAAACCATGAACGGGGTTGAAGTGTTCTGCGGCTCTTCCTCCTGGGCCGTATCATCCGGCGCTTCTGCCTCCGCGCTCCCGTCTTCCGCCGTGGCCTGTCCTTCGGCCCCTTCACCGGCCAGGGAGTCTTGCTGACTCTGGTTCTGGTCCTGCTCTGATCCGGTCTCTCCCTCCTGGGATTCTGTCTCCGGCGTCTGGTCCGCGGAATCCGCCTTGAAGGTAATCGCCTCATTCCTGCCGGTGAATCCCTCCATGTTGAGGGTTCCCTCCTCCCCTTCCACCTGCGGATAGATGGAAACCAGGTTGGCGATCTTCTCCTCCAGATACTCGTCCTGTCCCAGCAGGACCGTAACCGGACCAAGTCTTAAAACCATGTTCTGGCTGGCATCAAAGGTAACACTGTCCGGAATCAGCTCGCTTTTGATCAGAAGCTGCGTGATGTTCAGCATCGTGCGCAGCAGGGAGCCGTTCTTGGTCACCATCCTCTGGTAAAGCTGCGGCGGCTCGATTTCGACGCCTGTCACCAGTGGGATCCCCGCATAGATCGTATCGGTAATCTCCTGGACAACGCCGTCCGGATCATAATAGACATTGCTGTTCTCATACTGTACGCGGCCGACCAGCTGCCCCTCTTTCACGATAATTCTGACCGAAGCAGGAGAGAGCATGACAGCCTGGACGCTTTTCAGGTAAGGGGCATCCGCGGCAGGCTGCTCAGAGCGGTATTTCCACGAGAAATAGAGCGTATTACGCGTCTTGAAATCATAGATCAGGTCATCCCTGATCTGTTCCGCGGAATAGCGCTCATTTCCTCTGACATCAATCGACCGGATCTGAAAGACCCCGAGTACGATCGCGGCTGCCGCTCCCAGTACACCGACGAGAATCGCAATCGCTCTGATTCCTCTGCTCATACCACACCCATGTTATGATGCACGGATCGCTCCGTTGCTTCGCAACTCTCGCGCTCCTCGGCCACTCCGCACTCTCGTAATTTGCTCAGGCAAATTACTGCGTGCTCCGTGTCCGGTGGGTCAACACCCCTTTCGCCTTTGGCAAGCAAGCTTGCCTCGGCTTCAGGGCTTTTGACCCTTACATCATGTTATCTGAAAGATGATTTTCCTTGCCTACAGTTCATGAACCAGGTGCTTAAACACACGGCCTCTTTCCTCATAGTCCTTGAACATGCCCCAGCTTGCGCAGGCAGGGGACAGAAGCACCGCGTCACCCGGCGCTGCCATACTGACACAAGTTTCAAAGCATTCTTCAAATGTATCACACAGCCGCACATTTTCAAATCCGTGCTGCTTCGCGCACTGCGCGATTTTCTCTTTGGTCGCGCCCACCAGAACCAGTGCTTTCACCTTCCCATGGAAGCTCTCAATCCACGCGTCGTAGGAAGAATCCTTGTCATATCCTCCCCCGATCAGAACGGTCGGCCGCTTCATGGCCTCTACCGCCTTGATGGCAGCGTCCGGGTTCGTGCCCTTGGAATCGTTGTAATACTGTACGCCGTCAACCTCCGCGACGAATTCAATCCGGTGCTCCACGCCGGAAAATGCTTTCAGCACCTCCCGGATCTGTTCCATCGGCATATGCACCGCGATTGCGCTGAGGCAGGCAGCGCTGACATTTTCATAATTATGGACGCCGAGAATTTTCAGCTCGTCCGTATGAATCACTTCCTGCACGGTTTCGCCGTCTGTATACTTCAGGATTCCATCCTCCAGGTACATCCCGAAGTCGACAGGACGCCTGCCGGAGAACCATACGACGCGGGGGCCGTCCGACGGAATCTGCCTGCCGAACGCTCTCAGTACCTCATCTTCATAATTCAGGATGAGCACATCGTCTCTGGTCTGCCGTTCCGCGATCCGTTCCTTCACCCGGATGTATTCCTCCATCGTGTGATGGCGGTTCAGATGATCCGGCGTGATATTCGTGATAACACTCACATGCGGATGAAATGACTGCGTGGTCTCCAGCTGGAAGGAACTGATCTCCGCGACGCAGACACTGCTGTCGGTCGTGGAAGCGGCGATGCCGGTATAAGGAATCCCGATATTGCCGACGACATGTACACGCTCCTCCCCCAGGAAATGCTTCATCAGTTCTCCAAGCAGGGTGACCGTCGTTGTCTTCCCGTTTGTTCCTGTAACGGCCAGGACTTCTCCTTTTGACAGGCAGTACGCAAGCTCCACCTCACCCCAGATGGGAACGCCTGCCGCCCTGATCCTGTTGACCGGTTCAATGTCCACGGGAACGCCCGGGCTGATCACACACAGACTGCATGCTTCAATCAGCGCGTCGTCCAGCGCTCCGGTCACGATCCGGATTCCGGCGATCTCCTGCAGTCTGTCTGCAAGCTGTTTCCCGTCGTCCGGAAAGCAGAAGCCCTGCGCAGCGTCCTGAAACTGCTTCCGGACAGACGCCTCCTCCAGGGATTCATTTCCATCATAGAGCACCGGACAGGCGCCGCTTCCCAGAAGAAGAAGGCTTGCGGCCACACCGCTCCTGCCCGCGCCGAATACCAGTACCTGTTTCCCCTTCAGATCCATTCCGTTTTCTCTCCTTTGTCAAACCATGTTTTTGATCCGGCTCATTCAAAGCGGATCAGCGCCGCCAGGCACAGAAGCACGGTAATGATCGTAAACACCGCGACGATTCTGGTCTCCGACCAGCCGCCAAGCTCAAAATGATGATGGATCGGCGCCATGCGGAAGATGCGCTTGCCGCCTGTCTTCTTAAAATAGGTCACCTGAATGATCACGGAAAGGACTTCAACCAGATAGATCAGGCCCACAATCGCGATGAACACCGGCATCTGCAGTACATATGCCGCGCCGGCGACAAATCCGCCCAGAGCCAGGGATCCCGTGTCTCCCATGAAGACCTTCGCAGGATGCACATTGAACAGCAGAAATCCCATGAGCGCGCCGCAGACCGCTGCGCAGACAGGCTCAATGCCGCCGCCTGTCACCAGGGAAACATAGCAGAAAAAGGCTGCCGTGACAGCGGTGACAGAAGCGGCCAGACCGTCCAGGCCGTCCGTAAAGTTCACGCCGTTCACGGTTCCGATGATGATGACGAAGGCTGCAATACTGGCAAAGATCCGGAAGGCAAACCCGGAAAGGACCACTCCCTGTGAGAAAGGAATCCTCCAGTCAAGACAGGCCGGATCCCTCAGCCATGCATAGAGCAGAAAGATCAGCGTCACGACAATCTGGCCCGCCATCTTCTGTTTTGGCATCAGTCCGTCGGACCGTCTCAGGACAACCTTCAGATAGTCGTCCACAAAACCGATGATGCCGAAGCCGAGCGTCAGCACCAGTACCGGAAGAATTCTCGGATAGCGCGCCGCGAAGACAAGAGAAACAATCAGGACCGAAACAAGGATCGCAATCCCGCCCATGGTCGGTGTCCCTGCTTTCTTCAGGTGCGCCTGGACGCCTTCCTTCCGCTCTGTCTGCCCCACCTTCAGCCGGATCAGAAACGGAATCAGGAACGGAAGGATCAGCGCGGCTATTCCAAAAGACAGAAATACAGCAGCCAGCGTATCTACAGTAATCATCACACGTCCTCCTCTTCTTCCTCATCCCCGGACGAAGCGCCGGTCCATGTTGTATCGTCCTGCCCGTCTCCCTCCACCGCTTCCGGAGGAGCTGCTATGTCGGGATTGTCCGCTGTCGGATCGATGTCCTCGTCAAGCAAAGCGCTGACGTCCACCTCAATCTCATTGCCGTAGCCGTCTGTCACAAT
The DNA here is from genome assembly GCA_902781455.1 of uncultured Lachnospiraceae bacterium. Lineage (GTDB taxonomy): Bacteria > Bacillota > Clostridia > Lachnospirales > Lachnospiraceae > Porcincola. The sequence continues at coordinate 4,024 of CACZJF010000013.1, forward strand.
CCCCTTCTCCAGATCCGCGGTGCAGCCCTCAATGACATTGCCGGAAGCATCGATCACTTCCCCGTCTTTATTGATGGCGGCATCGTTGTACAGAATCCCTGAGGAATCAAAGCACTGGAAGGTTGCACTCTTCACCTCATTCTTCACGGTTTCATCAATGGTGATACCAAGGTACTGAAGCAGATCGTCCGTGACCGGCTCCGTCGGATAGATGCCCATATAAGGAAACAGTTCCGTCGCGATCTGCCGGAACAGAACCTGCGGATAGGTCGAGTCTGCCTGTTCCGCGACATTCGGTTCGTCAATGACGACATACAGGACAACCTTCGGATCATCGATGGGCGCCGCCCCGATAAAGGAGACCACATAATGGCCCTTCCATCTGGTTCCGTCACTCGGGTCAATCTTTTCAGCCGTTCCCGTCTTTCCGCCGGTCCGGTAGCCCGGAACCTGCGACTTGCGTCCGGTACCCTCCCGAACCGCTGTATTCAGATATCTTCTGACCAGCTTCGACACGGAGGTGGAAACCGGCTGCCGCAGAAGAAGCGGCTCCACCGTCTCAACAGAGGTTCCGTCCGCGCTCAGGATCTGCCCGACCACATGAGGCTGGTAATAATAACCGCCGTTGACCACCGCGCTGAACGCGGAAGCTTCCTGCACCATATTGATGGTGAAGCCCTGTCCGAAGGTACACGTAGCCAGCTCAACCTCATGCATCGTCTCCCGGTTGTAGACGACGCCCGCGTTCTCATTCGGCAGATCAATCCCGGTCGGGCTGCCGAAGCCGAACGCCTGCTGATAATTGATAAAGTTCGTGATTCCCATCTGCATGCCGATGGTCATAAGCGCGACGTTGCAGGAGTTGACGATGGCATACTCGAGCGTCTCTTCCCCATGGCCGTAGATGTTGTCGCACTTGATGGTCGTATCCGTGATAAACAGAGAACCGTTGCAGACATAGCTGTCACCGTCATGAACCGAGCCGGTCTCCAGCGCGGATGCAACCGTGATCGGCTTGAACACCGAACCGGGTTCGTAGCCTTCTGACACGCAGAAGTTCTCCCACTTCGTGTTCAGCTCATTGACATAGGTCTTGTCGTCCATGGACTTGATCTCGGCACCGGAATATCCCTCCGTCGTCAGGTCTGACGGATCGTTCAGGTTATATTCCCTGTTGGTCGCCATGCCAAGGATCTCGCCGGTATTCGGATCCATCGCGATCACGCCGACATTCTTCGCGCCTTTTCCGTTGTGCTGTTCGTCGCCATAGGTCTTGTCGAACGCGTCAATCTTCTCCTGCAGGATCTCCTGGATGTTCATGTCCAACGTCAGGCGCAGGGTTTTGCCATGCTCCGGTTCGATGGTGGTCCGCTCAAACTCGGAATTGTCATTCAGGTATCCGAATTCCCTTCCTGCCGTTCCGTTCAGGAGGTCATTGTAGTAATTCTCGACACCGGTTGTTCCGACGTCAATCGCGTTCGAGAAGCCGACAACCTTGCTTGCGAGCGCATCGTACGGATAAGTCCGGATATACTTCTCCTCAAACCACACGCCCTGGATGTCCGCGCGCTCATTCATCGCTTCATAGTAGGCGTCCCGTCCCAGATCCTTCATATCCAGGTCCGCCCCTCTTGCGTAGCGCTCAAACTCCTTCTTGACGTCCGCGGTGATGTTCTTCTCAATCACCTGGTAGCGGGATTCACTTGTCTTTTCCGAAAGGATCACGTCCCGGCTCTTCTGCTGATCGATTCCGATGATCTTCTCCAGCGCGTCGACGGTCGGTTCCAGATAATCCTCGTTCTGATTGACTGCCCAGCAGTCCAGCACAACATTGTAATAGCGGTCGCTCCTTGCCAGAATAATCGAATTCCTGTCCTGGATCTCCCCTCTTCTGGCCGGGATCGAGCGGGAATCATATGACTGCTGGGAGAGCACCTTCTTCGCGTACCGGTTCCCGCGGGTCGCGGAGATCGCCGCGATTCTGACCAGAAGAGCAACCAGTAATAACAAAACAAATGCAAAAGAAGCCAGAAGCTTTTTTTGCATCATTTTGGTAAACCGTCTTTCTTTTTTTGTTTTCCTGCCGCGCTGAGTCAAGTGAACATGCCCCCATATAGCTTAATCAGGGATCTCCTCATACTGCTTGACGTAATCACTGGAGGCAGCATCGTAATAGGTGATCTGGCTCTGGGCAGGATAGCTCATGCCAAGCTCTTCCATCGCTTTCTCCCGGACATCCTCGAGGTCGATCCCGGAAATGATCTCGTTATAGACAATGTCATTCTCGATCTTAAGATCCTTAAGCGTCGTCTGAAGCGATACTGTCTTCTTCTGCAGTTGTGTTGAGGTTGCCTGAAGTTTCAGAAAATAAACGCAGATCGTTACGACGGCTACGGCCGCGACTGTCAGAAACAGAACATAACGAAGATTCATGCTGAGCGAACGCTCGCGCACAGCCTCAATCTGTGTGCGCCGAAGCTCGCGCTCCCGGATCTGGGGGACAGCGCTCATCGTTCGAACGGTATTCCCCTCGATCACTTCGTCAGTATAGCGCAATGCACTGTTTCTTTCAATCACCCTGTTCTGCGGCATGTCCCTTACGCCTCTTCCTTTTTCTTCTCAAATACGCGCATTTTCGCACTCTTTGCACGCGGATTGCGCTCCATCTCCTCTTCGGACGGGAGACACGGCTTCCTCGTTATGACCTTCCCCTGGCTTTTGCGTCCGCATACACACACCGGAAAATCCGGCGGGCAGATACACGGATGCTCCGCAGTCCGGAACGCATCCTTCACGATGCGGTCCTCCAGCGAATGGAATGTGATGATACAGATCCTTCCGCCCGGGTTCAGCATGGAGATCATCTCTTTCAGAGAATTCTCCAGAACGCGCAGTTCCCCGTTCACTTCAATCCGGATTGCCTGAAAGGCTCTCCTGGCAGGATGCCTGCCTTCCGCCCTCGCCCTCATCGGGATGGCGTCTTTGATAATCTGCGTAAGCTCCCCTGTTGTCTCAATCGGTTTCAGCTTTCTTTGCGCTGCGATCCTGCGGGCAATTCCGGCGGCGTATTTCTCTTCGCCGTACTCTCTCAGGATCCTCGTCAGGTCAGCTGGTTCGTAAGTGTTCACGACCTCCCTCGCCGTGAGCGCCTGCCTTTGATCCATTCGCATGTCCAAAGGCGCATCTTCGTCGCGGTAGGTGAATCCGCGAAGAGCGTCATCGAGCTGGTACGAGGATACCCCCAGATCCAGCAGGATTCCGTCTACTTTCAGAATGCCGATTTCTCTCAGCCTCTGCCCCATCCGGGCATAATTGTCCCGTATGATGGTCACCCTGTCTCCAAACTCCCCGAGGCGTTTTGCGGCTGCCTCGACGGCCGCGGCATCCTGATCGATTCCGATCAGCCTTCCTCCCTTTGAAAGCCTCTTCGCAATCTCAAAAGAATGTCCTCCTCCGCCCAGTGTCCCGTCGACATAGATACCGTCCGGCGAAACACGCAGTGATTCGACGGCTTCATCGAGAAGGACTGATGTGTGTCTGAATTCCACACGCGCCTCCTTCCGGACTCTCCCAGCAGCCACTCCCCTGGCCGCCCGGTGAATCCCTCTTCGTCCACTGCCGCAGGCTTCTCCCTAAAACCTGCGCCTTCCCGGCTGCGTTCTGCAGTCCGGGACCGGTTTCCGAAGACCTCCCCAGGCTTCGGATTCCTCCTGCCGGCCGCTCCCTACAGCCGGAAGGCACTCCTTACAGATCGATATCCAATCCGTTCAGAGCATCCATGGACTCGTCGATCTCATCTGCCGAAGTCGCATCCATGTACTTCTCTCTGGCCCAAAGCTCAACACGCTTCATGGACCCCTCGACCACGACGTCCTTCTGCATTCCTGCAAATCCCCTCAGATTTTCCGGAATCAGGACTCTTCCCTGTTTGTCCATCTCGCAGAGGGTCGCGCCCGCGGCAAAGAACCTTACGACTTTCCTGGCGTCTTTATTTGTAAGCGGCAATTTCGACAGCTTTTCTTCGAAGGCACTCCACTCATCCATGGGATAAGCAAACAGACAGCCATCCAGTCCCCTTGTAATCATGAATTCCGCTCCAAGCTGTTCACGGAATTGCTTTGGGACGATCAGCCTGCCCTTGGCATCTAATGTATTTTTGTATGAACCGTAGAACATGATGCCTGACTGCCTCCACCGGAGCTGCTTCGTCAGGAACTGCGGAAACCTCCCTCAAGATTCACCACAATTCCTCCCTTATGACCCACAACTCACCACTTTTCGCCACTCATGCGGCTATCATAGTGTATTTTTTGTGATTCTGCAAGATAGAACATCTGTTTTGAACAGCCTGTTTTGTGCACTTTTTCCGAAGCTGTTTTTTGCTTATGTTGCGCCTGGTCACTCCCTCCAACGCAAGATCTTGTGCCTGCCACGTAAAAAAGAACGTCCGGACTGCATCAAAACAATCCGAACGTTCAAAATTTTTTCTCAGTTTCTTTCTCTGCTCATGGTGCCCGCCGCCATGCAACAGGCCAGGAGCCCCACCGGGCACCATGAGCAGGAGCGTCGACGGGATCCACTGCTTACGAAGACTTGGCGGCCGGGATATGAAGAAATCGTTCGCTGAATACCCCGGCCGCTTAGTCGCAGTTAGCAGTTAGCCCGGCGGAAGCGGGCTTTGGTGCCCGGCGGGGCGCCTGGCCTAATGTATGGCGGCGGGGTTACGAACAGTAACAATTACAGTCCTCAGTCAGGAATGTCTGTCATGATATCCAGCTGGAATCCATTCCACATGTTCGCGTTCACATTCCAGTCCCGAAGGTCTGTCACGATACGGTGGTAGAATGCCTGGCCTCCGTATACGATATCATAGGTGCGGGCGTCTCCCCTGGCCTCCAGATGACGTCCGAAGGAGCAGTTCTTGACATCTTCTTCCCCGTAATCGTCCTGTGTGCCTCCCGGCCAGTAGATATAGAAGCGCGGGACCTGAGGCTCACTGGAAAAGCGTACATCTCCTGCCAGTTCCAGGATCTTTCTTCCCGTCGGCTCATAGCAGCACAGGACATGGGCATAGCGCCACACGGTTCTGGTAAAATCCGACACCCTGAACTGCCGCAGCCAGTCCTCGTTCATCATTCCCTTTCCGTCTTCCTTTGAAATGATCAGGACGATCGGAAACTGACGCTCCTGGTCCAGGATCGCGCGCGCGACCGTCTGCGCCTCTTCCTCCCGCACGATTCTTCTTCTCCCGGAGCAGGGAAGCGCGCTGAAGATGCCGAGATTGTCCACAATATTCTTGTAGAATCCGGGATAGGAGAAATAGGTCGACTGCTGTTCCACAGTCACGGAATCCTCCCGCTCCGGCTGCGCGTACCCGTTCAGCACTTTCAGCCACAGGCCTGCCGTCGCGCCGCCCGCTTCCTCTTTCTGTTCATAGACTGAGGCTTCGGAATACCAGATCCTTCCTCCGACCTCCGGATCCATATGACGGACATGCATGTTCATGACATGGTCTTCCGGACGGTATTTCACCGTCACGTGATAGGCCAGCAGATCCGCATGGAATGTCTGCACCTCCTGCGGCATATTGTGGAAGAGCACCCCGTACTTCGCCTGAACCCATTTCCAGATCATCTTCGTACACTGGGAAAAGAGTTCGTCCACAGAGGGCGGCTCTGAGGCCGTCTTCAGACGGCTTCCGTCCAGACGAGTCTTCATCTGGAAGGCCACATGCCTTCTCAGAGGCCGGAGCTCATAGTGCCTGTTTTCCGTCTCGGAATCTTCCCTTCCGTCGTTGAAAACATCCATTCTGCGGAATACTTCCGTCAGCCGGTCATCATGAAACACGCTCTCGTTGAGAAGCGCGATGATCGTATTCACATTGATCGGCACATGACGCGTTCTCGACAGAAGCTGGCCGATCAGGATCGGCCTTGGGGTCCGGAAGATCTGCTTTGCCAGGTTGTCCGAACGGATCATATCCTCATTCAGAATCTGCTCTACCTCCGGATACAGGGACGCTTCTCCGAGTTTCAGCCTGAAATGGCTCTTCAGCATGTCGCTCCAGCGCCCTGACTTGTACAGGGCATGTCCAAGGTCCTCAAACAGCGTGACCATGGATTTGTCGCACAGCTCAAGCGTTGCCAGGATCGAGTTGAAGTAGCGGGAGAATCCGGGATAATGGCTCCACAGTTCCTCTCCTTTGTATCTCATATCATGCTCGACTTCGTGCCAGCCTTCGAAGAACATCGTCTTGATCTGTATCTCGAAGGTGTCATCGATGCACATATCCCAGGTCTGCGGAGAGATCTCCGACTTCAGGTAGCCCGGAAGGCGGAATACGCCGTTGAGCTTGGCCGGCTTGAATTCATCTTCGCTGCGCTTGGACGTTGACCACTCTATAACATCAAATGTCTGTGCCATGATGTTCCGGCAGATATCCACATCATCGTCAAAATACAGGTTGATGCGAACGCCGATCAGATCCTGCAGCTTATGCTCTTCACTGAGATCCTTCAGCTCAAACTTCCGCGCCATGGACTGCGCGGTCTTTGTTCTGGAGAAACACCGGTAGTAAAGTCCGCACTGCTCCAGCCGGTCGCTGACAATACGCCTGAGGTCCTGTTCTACCAGCGGAGGAACCTTGACCGCCGCTGCCAGCTGCTCTTTCGTATAGGAGGCAGAAATCACCTCTTCCTGCGTGCCCTCTTTGTTCATGGTATAGCTGTCCATAGTGAATTACCCTGATCCATTATTGATACACTGGATTCCCGTACATATCATATCCCTGCCCGGTTGCCGGATCGGTCCACGCGATCTGCGCGGAAGAGGAACCGGACTGCGTGGAGTAAACCGGATTTCCGTACATATCGTACCCCTGTCCTGTCGTCGGATCGGTCCATGCGACAGCGTTCGAGCTCTGGCCGGTGCCGGAATACACTTCAATGTCATTCTGCGCGGAAGCGTTGCTGCTTCCCGCCTCAGACGTTCCGGACATGTTGTCCATGGAGGCCGCTCCCTGTGAACCGGACGTGTCAACCGATGAGGTCTGTCCGCCTGTCATGTATGGTGCCACGATGGAAGCAGAATCCGGATACTTATCCGAGAACTTCTGGAATACCTCATTCGCCTTAGCCGAGTCTCCGGCGTTCATGTAGGCGAATCCAAGATAATACAGCGCGTCATAGTAGCGTTCACTCTCACCGCTCTCATCAGAGTCAATCGCCATCTGGAGCTGCTTCGCCGCTTCCTTGTAGTCCGCGGCGACATAGGCCGAGGTTCCTGCGTTATAGTACTGGTTGAACAGCGCGTCGCCCACCATCGCGGTCAGATCGTCGAACAGCTGCCTGCCCTCCGAGTCAAAATCGTCCGCGTTCAGTTCTCCCAGTGCCTCCACCGTCTTGGTCTGATCTCCCTTAACATAAAGATCCGCAACCTTCAGAAGCTCCGTGTAAGAATCGACACGGTCATTCGCACTCTGCGCTTCCTTCCTGGCCGTATCCGTATCCGCGTTCGCGGTATCCACCGCGTCCTCCAGATCCTGGACAGTCGCAGTGATGGTCGCCAGCGAGGTGTTCGCGTCTGACACCTGTTTGTTCGCCTTGTCATTTGCACCCTGGCGGATCGCCGGCACAGTCAGAAACCAGACAATGGCCGCTCCCAGCAGGATGCCGAGCATGATGTTGATAAAGGTCGCCACAGTGGAGCTGTCCCGGAAGGTTGTCGGAGCAATGACGACGTCATTGCCGCTGACGTAGCGCAGCGCGATCTCGCGCGGTTCCTCCCTGGGTTCATCCTCTTTAAGAGGTGCCGAGCGCTCTACCTTCGGCCGGGTCCGCCGTCCGAACAAAGACGTCTTTCCCGTTGTCTCCTCCACATGTGTGAGATAACGCAGTGTTGTCGTATTGGTATTGTCAATCCGGGCAGCCTTTTTCAGAAGAGAGCGTGCCTTCTCCCACTGCTCGGTACGCATGTATTCCAGCGCGAGCAGCTGGCAGGCCCTGACAAACTTCGGATTCTGGCTGACCACCTTCCGAAGCTGCATCTGTGCCAGATCTTCATTGCCCTGCTTCAGATAGGTCAGGCTCTGATTATACTTTCGGATGGCCGTATTATACTGATCCAGCCGCGTTTTTGAGTTTTGAAGCGCCTTGATGTAGGAGGCGGCAAGGTTCTTCCTGCCGTTCATGTTATTGCTGATGACCCACTCCACGAGCGCGCTGACAACCTCGCCCGTCTCAAAGTAGCACAGTCCCAGCAGGTTCCGCGCGTCGGTGTTTTCCTTGTTGAACTTCAGGGACCGCTGCAGACAGGAAATCGCCCCGGACAGATCCCTGACCTGGGCTTTCTCGAGTCCCTGGTTATACAAAAGATTCGAGATCCGGATAATCCGTCTGGGCAAAGTCAGATCCGCCCCGCAGATCCGGCAGTATTCTTCTGTTTGCGAAACCGCTCCGCAGTAGATGCATTTCATGTCAGGAATTCCTCATTTCCTTCCCTTGTTTTTGCGCTCTTTTTCATCGCGCATCATTTCCTTGAGAATATCTGTAACGTCTGTCAGATCGCGGCTGTAAATCGCGTCCTCCGCCTCATTCACGTCCATGCTCGGATGGAATTTCTTCAGTTCTTCTTCGTAATTCAGCATGTCTGTTGCTCCTTTGCCTGTGCTTTGCCACAATGCCGTCTCTTCATACCTGCCTGCGTTCCATGGACAGGATCTCCCCTGCAAGGTACAAAGACCCCGCGCAGATCAGGACACTGCTTCCTTTTTCCCGCAGCGCCCTTGCATAGGCTCTGCCTGCGTCCGGTTCCTCTTCCACATGCTCCTGTCCGGCCAGACGGAACTCTTTGGCGAGTGTCTGTACATCAAGCTGTCTTCTGCCGCCCACCGATGTCACGATCACGCCGGCATAGTGTATGCCGCGGCACAGCTCCCGGACCATACGGGTGTGGTTTTTGTCAGATACAATGGCCGCAAGGAGCAGGACACTCCTCTTCTTCGCGATCCTTCTGATCTCTTCACTCAGCCGGCTCACACCGTCCGGATTATGGGCTCCGTCAAGGAATACATCCTCCCGGATCTCCTCCATGCGTCCCGGCCATCTGGTCCTGGCGATTCCATCCTGCAGCACACTGCGGTCCACACCCAGCCTGAGGGCACACAGGGCGGCAAGACATGCGTTCTCCGCCTGGTACTCTGCCGCAAAAGGAACCTTCAGGTCCAGCGCCTCGCCTCCTTGCAGCGTCAGCCGGACCCGGACAGATCTCTCCTCACGCGCCGTGACGCGGAACATTTCTTCCGTCAGAGGGATCCGCTCCGCGCACAAAGCCTCGGCGCGGCGCGCGATGACCCGGCTGGCTTCCGGATCCTTCGCGCAGTAGATGACAGGCGTATTCTCCCGGATGATTCCGGCTTTTTCATACGCGATCTGCCCGACCGTATCCCCGAGCTGTTCCGTGTGATCCAGGCTGATTGAGGTGATCACGGCAGCATCCACTTTGTCAATGCTTCTGGTTGCGTCCAGCCTGCCGCCCAGTCCGGTCTCACAGACCATCAGGTCAATCCCGCACAAGCGAAACCAGACAAGGCTCATGGCAAACAGATATTCAAAGTAGGTGAGCTCCTGTCCGCCTTCTTCCTTCAGCCTGTCCACCGCCCGTCTGACCTGGAGAAAAGATTCCAGGAATCCTTCGTCCGGAATGCTCTGCCCTCTGACGCGGATCCTTTCATTGATCCGGACCAGGTGCGGTGAGGTAAACAGTCCGGTCTTTCGGCCAGCCCCGGAGAAGACGGACTCCAGAAAGGCACTCGTACTGCCTTTTCCGTTGGTACCGGCCACATGAACGATGTGAAATGCCTTCTCGGGACTGTCCAGAAGACGCAGCAGCCGGACCATGTTGCCGGGTTCATTTTTCTTGGTAAAGAACGGAAGCCTCTCAAAAAAAGCCACAGCTTCCGCGTATGTTTCTGGTTCTTTCATATCACGCCAAAGCCGGCAGCAGCCGGTCACGGATTCCTCAGTTCAGGAAATCCTTCAGCCGCTTGGAACGGCTGGGATGTCTGAGTTTTCTGAGCGCCTTTGCCTCAATCTGGCGGATACGCTCCCTCGTCACGTTGAACTCCCTGCCGACTTCCTCAAGGGTCCTGGCTCTCCCGTCTTCCAGGCCAAAGCGCAGCTTGACAACCTGACGCTCTCTCTCCGTGAGGGATTCCAGCGCATTGGCCAGCTCCTCACGCAGCATCGAGAAGGTCGCGCTGTCCGCCGGGGAAAGTGCCGTATCGTCCTCGATGAAATCTCCCAGGTGGGAATCATCCTCCTCGCCGATCGGTGTGTCGAGTGAAACCGGATCCCTCGAGATCTTCAAAACTTCCCGTACCCTTGACGCAGGAACGCCAAGACGGTCCGCCACTTCTTCCGGCGTCGGCTCTCTTCCGAGCTCCTGCAGCAGTTGGCGAGTCATACGGAGTGTCTTGTTGATCGTCTCGACCATGTGTACAGGCACACGGATCGTACGTCCGGTATCGGCAATTCCTCTTGTGATTGCCTGACGGATCCACCAGGTCGCGTAGGTCGAGAACTTATAGCCCTTCGTATAGTCAAACTTGTCGACCGCTTTCATCAGGCCCATGTTTCCTTCCTGGATCAGATCCAGAAATGGCATGCCGCGCCCGACATACTTCTTCGCGATGGAGACAACCAGTCTGAGATTCGCCTCGGTCAGCTCTCTCTTCGCCTGGACATCACCCGCTTCCACACGCATCGCAAGATCAACCTCCTGCTCGGATGTGAGCAGGGGGACATTGCCGATCTCCTTCAGATACATGCGGACGGGATCTTCTGTCGAGACGCCTTCCAGCACCTCGGCAGTCTCCTCGACCCGGACCTCCTCGACCTCTTCGAGCTCTTCTATGACTTCGTCCTCCTCATCAAGGAGGTCGTCTCCTGTGTCGATCAGGATCTCCTCGGTCTCTTCGTCCGCCTCTTCACCGGAGGCGTCCATGGAAGGTCCTTTGCCCTGGGTCACGATGATATTCTGATTCTTCAGATAATCATAGATGCCCTCAATCTCCTCCTCCGGCAGATCCATACCTTCAAACGCAATGGAGATCTCATCAAAATTGATCGTCCCTTTATTCGCTTTTGCTTTCTCTACCAGCTTCCGAAGTGTTTCCAGAAAGATAGCCTGTGCGTCTTTCTCACTCATATTATTGATCAGCTCCCTCTTATGGCTTATTCTTCTTTTATTCCTCTGACTCTCCGGTCAGCAGCATATCTGCCGTTCCGCGCATGGTCACGACCGGACCGCCCTTATGCTCGATGTATTCCCTGGTAATCAGCACCTTGCCGATGTTGTCGTCCTTCGGGATCTCATACATGATATCCAGCATGAATTCTTCAATGACGGATCTCAGGGCTCTCGCCCCGGTATCGCGTGACAGGGCCTCATCGGCAATCGCCTCCAGCGCGCCTTCATTGAAATCCAGCCTGACCTCGTCCAGCTCAAGAAGCTTCTGATACTGCTTCAGGATCGCATTTTTCGGCTCTTTCAGGATCCGCACCAGCATGTCACGGTCCAGCTTCCTGAGTGCGAAAACCATCGGAAGTCTTCCGATAAACTCCGGGATCATCCCGTATTCCCGCAGATCCTGTGTCGATGCCTTTGTCAGGATGTCAGGGTCATCATCGTAATAATCCTTCAGCCGGGATTCGAATCCCATCGTGGAAGATTTTGTCAGCCGTCTCTTGATGATATCCTCCAGCCCCGGAAATGCGCCTGCACAGATAAACAGAATGTTCTTCGTATTCACAGTGGTCATAGGGACCATCGCATTCTTGCTGGTCGCTCCGACCGGGACTTCCACCTCAGACCCCTCCAGAAGCTTCAGAAGCCCCTGCTGTACAGACTCGCCGCTGACATCTCTCTGGTTGGTGTTCGGCTTTTTGGCCAGCTTGTCGATCTCGTCAATGAAGACGATACCGGTCTGTGCCTTCTCCACATCATTATCCGCCGCAGCCAGAAGCTTGCTCAGGACGCTCTCCACATCATCTCCGATGTATCCGGCCTCTGTCAGCGCGGTCGCGTCCGCAAGGGCCAGCGGTACATCCAGAAGTCTTGACAGTGTCTTTACCAGATAGGTCTTTCCGCTTCCCGTCGGACCAATCATCAGCATATTCGACTTCTCGATCTCGATCTCATCATAGGAGTTCGTGCCGGTCCTCACGCGCTTGTAGTGGTTGTACACTGCCACTGATATCACTTTTTTCGCGTATTCCTGGCCGATCACATAATCATCGAGCGCTGCCTTGATCCGGTGCGGCGCGGGAAGAGACCGGATATCAAAAACCGCTTCCGGCTTCTTCTCTTTTTTGGGTTTTTTCACTCCCTTCGGAGACGACATCTGCTCCTTGAGGATATCCATATTGAACATTCCCATGTCAGGGAAATTCTTCATGCCTGTAAAATTCTGCAGATTCAGCATATTCCTGATTTCAGGATTGTCCATCGCGTCAAAGGACTTCTGCATGCAGTCCGAACAGACGCTGATCCCGCCGGGGAGGCTGATGATCTTTCCCGCCTGACTCTCTGTACGATGGCAAAGAAAGCACACCTTTTCATAATTCTCTTTTTCCTGATCTTCGGAGGCGGTATCCTTCTTTTCATCCCCGGTCAGATCTGTCTTATCTATTTCTTTCATCCATTCTCCTGCAGCAGATTCTCATTCTTTCCTTACGAAAGCTCCACCATGACATAATTCTCATTGGATTCCTTGTAGGCACCGTCCCCGTCTGGCCTGATGTAGAATACCTTAACCCTGTCTCCCTTTCCGAAGGCGGAAAGTGCCTCCTTGAGCTGCTCAACGGTCGCGACGCTCTCGTCATTGATCTTTGTGATCAGGTCACCGGACACAAGGCCGGCTGCCTGCGCGCCGGAGCCGGTCATCACTTCAGCTACGACCACTCCATCCGGAATGCGGTAGATGATCTGATTCTCCTTTGAGAATTCGCCGACCTGTATGCCAAGCTGTCCCGGTTCCTTCCCGGCCGCATCCTGCTCCGCTTCCGTCGCAGCTTCGATCGTCTCTTCCTTCTGATCCTTCGGCTGCGCTTCGCTCTGACTGGTTTCTTCCTGTCTCTCCTGTGTCAGCGCCTCGGTCTGATTCTCGTCGTCCGATTCTGGTGTTTCGCTTTCTTCCTGCGCCAGCGCCAGAGTCAGAGGTTCTTTCTCCTTCTTCTCTTCTGTCTCCTTTTCACTGTTGGTCTCTTCCTCAGCCGCGGCAGGCGCTTCCTTCTCTTCTCCCAGGATCCGGCTGACAGCCGCTTTCGCATCATTGGAAGGGAACGCGAATCCAATCCCCTCAGCAGACTCTTCCGTGCTCTTCCCGGCGTTGATTCCGATCACCTCGCCTGCGTCGTTCAGCAGGGCGCCTCCGTAGTTTCCGTAATTGATGGAAGCATCTGTCTGAATCATTTCATGAACCGCCGTTCCGTATTTCACCGGTCTGTGCACTGCTGATATGATCCCCCGCGTGACGGAAAGGCCTCTTCCCATCGCGTTGCCGATGGCAAAGACATTGTCCCCCGGCCTGAGCTGGTCAGAATCGCCCAGTGTCGCAGTCTGAACCAGAGAAAGAACCGTTTCATTCACCTGGTCAGCCGGCACCCGGATAACCGCCAGCAGGCTGTCTTCATCGATCCCCATCATCTCGGCCTGTGCGATGGTATCTTCCGTATCCAGCTGGCCGGAGGCTTCCATCTTAACGCTGAATCCGACCGTTACCTCCTGCGCGCCGGCCACAATGACGCCATCTGTCACAATATACAGGTAATCCTCGTCCCGGCCGATGATGATCCCGCTTCCGGCTTCCGTCTGCAGAATCTCCTGTTCTCCGCTGAAGAAATCCCAGACCTTCTGAACACCTGCGGCGGTGACGGATACGACCTCCGGCATTGCCTCCTCTACCAGATCCGATACATCCAAAGACGCGCTGACCGTGATCCCGTCAGTGGAGAACTTCGGGCCTTCTGGCACTGTCCCGGCTGCAGCTTCCTCCTCTGTTTCCGTTTCCGTTTCGATTTCGGTTTCTGTCCCGGTTTCAGCCCTAAGTGGTTTCAGCACAGGTTCCGCGACGGAAGATACAGCTTCACTTTCGCGCTCTGTCTGTGCGGCCTCTGTGCCCTCCGGTTCCGTCTGTGCCGCGGCTGTCTTTTCCGACTCTGTCTCCTGTGCGGCAATGGCAAGCGTCAGCTCTGTCTCAACAGGTTCTTTCTGCTGCACGTCATTGTCGGACGGAAGGGCACCCGGCTTCACGGAATAGATAAACGCGCCGATCGCCAGTACGCTCACCGCGAATGTCAGGAACATGGCAGGAAGTTTCTTCTTCGGCTTATCCAGTCTCTCTCCGGTCTGGGTGTCAAACTTCGGTTCGTCGTCATCGAAGTCGTGCGCTGTCCCGAACCCCGGGCCGTCAGGGCCTGCCGGGCCGCCCGGGCCGCCCATGCTCTCCGGCATCGGGGCGGAAGCCTCCGTGAAACTGTCCTCTCCCGGCGTCTGGCCGGATTCAGGCGTGGGAATCTCTTCCCCCGGTTCCTGTCCAAAATCAGGCGCAGGAATCTCCTCCCCAGGCTCCTGACCAAAATCAGACGCAGGGATCTCCTCCCCAGGCGCCTGGCCAAAATCAGGCGCAGGGATCTCCTCCCCAGGCTCCTGACTAAAATCAGGCGCAGGGATCTCCTCCCCAGGCGCCTGACTAAAATCAGGCGCGGGAATCTCCTCTCCCGGCTCCTGACCAGATTCAGGCGCAGGAATCTCCTCTCCCGGCTCCTGACTGAAATCAGGCGCAGAAAGATCTTCTGCAGGCATCGCCCCGTCCGGGTTTCCGGAACCGGAAGGCTCCGGTGCGTCCGGCGAAAATGTGCTTTCCGGATGCATCTCATCCTGCACCGGATCCGGGATCAGGTCTGACTCACTGTCAGCATTTCTCGGCACACCGTACCCGGCATCCTCCGCGCCGGCAAATTCATCCGGATCAGCATTCAATATATTCTTTTCAAACGGATTCCACTTTGCCATCTTCTACCCCCGTTCCTGAAAGCACTGAACTGATCAGGCAGTCAACACTTCTCCCAGTAAGACTGGTTATCGGTCAGTCTTTTGATCAACCTTTTGGGAAGACGCCTGTAATTCTTTCCCAGACGGTATCCCAGGTACTTGGACGCGCTGTCGGCAGCAAGCGCGAACAGCTCTCCCGGCTTCCCCGACTTCACAAGGTACGCCGCGCACTGCTTCACCAGCCGGATTCCTTCCCCTTCAGAAGGATAGCTGGCAAACAGTTCCGGGTGCTGTGCCTGCGAGACGCCGAGGTCAAAGTTCCGCCGCATCTGCCGCGCGGGACTGTAATTATGAGAGTGCCACACTGCCGCGTCGGCGGCATAGGCAATCTTCCAGCCGCTCTCAATCAGCTTTCCTGCAAGGATCATGTCCTCGTTGAAGATCACCGGGTGCTCGAATCCTCCGAGTTCAAAATAGACATCTCTTCTCCACATCGCGCACACGTCTGAGCAGAAAAAGGTCTTGATGCCCATCGTTTCCAGGTCGTCCCCGGACTTTACCATCGACTGGTCAGGATAGTTGAACCGGCGGGTAAAAGCCTCCCGCGCGCTGCAGTTCTTCCCGGCCAGCTGCCTGCCGTACGCCACGGCCACCTTCGGATCGTCAAAGCAGCGTACAAGATGCTCGATCAGCCTGCTGCCTGCAGGAATCGCATCCTGCGTCATGCACAGAACCAGCTGTGTGTCAGAAAACTGAAACCCGAGGTTTCTTGTCCCGCCGTGATCAAAATCCTTTTTCTCCACATGGAAAACGGACAGAACCTCGAACCGGTCCCGGAACGTGTCCACCAGCGCGCTGAGCTGATCGTCCTCATCTCCCTCAACCGTGTTCATGATCAGCACCCGCTTCGGCCGGACCGTCTGAAGGCTGAGGCGTTTCAGGAGAGTGCCAAATTGTTCCCCCGGCTTCCATACCGGGATTAAAACGGTTACCTGATCCATTCACGCTCCTTCATCATCAGTAGATGCCGGTTGTGTTCGCGATCTCATTCGAAATCTCCTGCACGGTCTGCGTCGGCGTGTAGCCCGACTGCTGGTACAGATACGCGTGCAGCTCGGATACGTTCTGCGAAAGATTGACCGGTATGACACAGTCGCCGGCAGATACATTTGCAGCCTGCTGCTCAAACGGGAACCCGACAGAATCTACCATCGTACTGCCGGAAATCGCTGACGCAATGCTCAGAAGCTCGGGGCTTGAGAAGCTTGTGGCGATATATGGCAGCATGGTGTCCACGATCTGGGCCATCCGCACCGGTCCCTGGCTCTTCGCCTGCTCAAAGATCTGCGAGAGCACAGCTCTCTGTCTCTCGGTCCTGCGGTAATCCCAGCCTTCCGTATAACGGATGCGGCAGTATGCCAGTGCCTGGATACCGTTCAGGTGCTGGTAGCCGGCTGATTCCACCGGCGTGATCTGCGCGCCTGTCACCTGTGCGTTCTCTGTCTGGTAGCCGTTGATGTAAGGAAGCTCTTCTTCCGTCACTTCCACGTCCACCCCGCCAATCAGATCCACCGCTTTCACGACAGCGTTGAAATCGACCGTGATGTAATCATGCAGGTCCAGATCCAGATTCTTGTTCAGCATATTCACCGAGCGGGACGGACCGCCGAAGTAATAGCATTCCGTCGCCTTGCGGTATTCCCCGTTGGTATTGTCCAGGTAAGTATCGCGGTAGACACTCACCATTCTGACTTCTTTGGTGCTCTCATTCATGCTGCACACGATGATGGTATCGGAATGCGCGTCCTCTGTCAGGTTTCCTTCTCTGGAGTCCACACCATAGATGACAAATTCCTTAAACCCCGAAGGGGACGTGACACCGGCGTTCGTCAGAATATCCTTCAGCGAGATATGCTTCATTCTGGAAAAGCGCCACACCAGGGCAAGCACACAGACCGCGATCAGGAGCAGAATCAGCTTGATCACAAAGCCCTTCTTCGACTTCCCGCCTGCGCCCTTGTCTTTTTTCCTCTTTTTGTCATGCTCATACGCACGCGGATCATCCTCATATGGCCGTTCCCGGCCGCCGTACGTGCGCGGATCGTCCTCGTAGAACCGTTCCCGGCTGCCGTATGCGCGCGGATCCTCTTCGTAATACCGTTCCCGGCCGTCGTATGCGTCTGCCGTCTCCCGGTCATACGGATCGCCTCCGGAAATATCGTCATACGGGACGTTCCTGTACCGGTCGTCCCTGTACGGGTCATCTCTGTACGGATCGTCTCCATACGAATCGTTCCTGTACAGTTCATCCTCCGGATAGCGGTCATAATATCCTTCCGGACGGCCGTAGGAAGCCTGCCTGGTATAGCTGTCCGGAACGCCGTATCCGTTCGGCACAGCATCGCCGCCGTACGTCCCCGGCTCCTGCTGATCATCGTCATCCAGCCAGGGCTCCTCCACACGGGAATACCGGCTGGAAGGGTTTCTCTTCTCTTTCCTGTAACTGTTCATCTCATCCTCATCGGTCAGTACGCGTTTCTGTTGATGAATCCCTTAAATACCGTCAGTACCAGAATCTTAATGTCAAATGCAACCGACCAGTGCTCAATATAGTATATGTCATATTCAATCCGCTTCCGGATAGAGGTGTTTCCGCGGTATCCATTCACCTGCGCCCATCCAGTCATCCCCGGCCTGACCTGGTGCTTCACCATGTAGCGTGGAATCTCCTCCCGGAACTTCTCCACATACTGTGGGCGCTCCGGTCTTGGTCCGATCAGGCTCATATCTCCCCTCAGCACATTGAACAGCTGCGGCAGTTCATCGATGGAAGTCTTGCGGATCACCTTGCCTACCTTCGTGACACGGGGATCATTTTTGGTCGTCCAGCCCTTCTGTTCCTCATGCTCTTCCTGCACCCGCATCGAGCGGAACTTGAACATCCGGAACGGCTTGTTGTGCAGTCCGACTCTCTCCTGGCTGAAAATCAGAGGTCCCGGGCTGCTCCTTTTGATCGCGATGGCTGTAGCCAGCATAACCGGTGAAAACAGCACGATGGCAAGGAGCGAACCGACGATGTCCATCAGACGCTTGAGAAAGGAGTTAAAGGTGTCGGACAGCGGAACATACCGGATGTTGATCACCGGCAGCCCCAGCAGATCCTCCGTATAAGGCCGGGACGGAATGATGTCCGTGTAGTCCGGGACAAACTGTGTGTGCACGCCGCTCTTCTCACAGGCCGCGACGATCATTTTCAGCTTGCTGTACTCGTCCAGGCCAAGTGTAATGGCAATTTCGTCAAGGTCATTTTCCCCGAGAATCGTGTCAATATCGTCAGTAGTCCCAATCACCGGTATATTGTGGTGCAGGCTGCCGATGTCGAAATTGTCATCCACAATTCCGTCGATCTGATACCCCCACTGCGGATTGGCAAAGATCCTGTCAATATAGCCATCCGCTGCACTGGAATACCCCACAAGAATCATATGCTTGAGGTTCATCCCGCGTGAGCGGATATCCCGCAGCACGATGCGGATGAAGTTGCGCTCACACAAAGTCAGCAGAAAATTAATCAGGGTGAAAATGAAAATCAGGCCTCTGGAGAAATCGCTCTCCTTCACCAGGAACAATACGAAAATGAACCCAAGCAGGCCAACCATATTGGCAAGAAACAGATTGCCCGCCTCCAGCATCCGCCCGGATACCCGTTTCGGTTTGTACAGGTGAAACGCGTCATACAAAAGCAGATATCCCGGAACGACGAACAGAAGCGCCATCATATAGGTCTGCATGGGCAGCTTGCCTGCCTTCGGATCCGCAAGGAATGTAAACTGGATCCACCACGCCAGCAGGTAGGACACCACAATGATCAGCGCGTCCAGCACGACATGGAATCTATTCAGATGTCTCTGATTATCCTTGATCACAATGCTTCACCCTTATCAGGAATCCTGAAGCAGCCCCGTAAGCTGGATCAGAACATTCTTCCACAGCGCAGGCTGGAGTTTCATGCAATTCATAAGCTGCCCGGAGGAAGGTCCCTCCATCTCTCCGGCACGTCCGAGCCCCTCCCGGAATCCGGCCGCGTATTCCTTCCCAAGTCCTTTTCTGACAAAGTACGCCCACTTCAAAGAGAATCCGGCCGTAAGCAGCGGAGCGTTCAGGACAATCTGGAACGGCGGCATGTTCTTCCTTACCAGCCAGACACTGTTGCGGGCCGCAAGGCGGACCTTGAACGCGTTGTGCCTGCTTCCGCTCGTCGCCGAGCCGGCATGGTACACAACCGCCTGCGGGATATACCAGTTTTCATATCCGAAGCGCAGCGCGCGGTAGCCGATGTCCACGTCCTCCAGATACGCGAAATGCCGCTCGTCAAACAGCCCGGTTCTCTCCAGCATGCTCCTGCGGTAGATCGCGCAGGCCGCGCAGCAGGCAAAAATCTTCTCTTTCTTCCCATACCGGTCCCGGCCTGCTCCCTTTCCGCGTGCCGCAGCCCATCCAAGGGCGGAATAGAAGTCCCCGGCATCGTCGATCTTTGTCGGATCCGACATCTGCAGAAGCTTCGCGCAGGCAGAGAACGCGCCCGGCCTTGCGTCCATCGCCTCGTGCAGGCGGCGGACCATGTCCCGGTCACAGACAACATCGTTATTCAGAAGCAGGACATATTCTGCTTGGCTGAGCCGGATTCCGGCATTGACAGCCTTGCAGAAGCCGGTATTGCGCCGGTAGGCGCGGATCCGGACCGAAGGGTAATGCGCCCTGACCCAGGAAACGCTTCCGTCCGTGGAGCCATTGTCGATCATCAGGACCTCAAAGTCCTGATCCGTCTGCTCTGACAGGCTTTTCAGGCAGCCTTCGAGGTACTGCATACCATTGAGATTCGGGATGACAACCGTAATACTTTTCATAATCCTGTTCAGTCTGTCCTGCTTCAGTCTGCCGCCGGCAGATCTCAGGACTGAAGGGTATAATCCCAGCGCGAGAGAGAAAAATTCGGGTTATAGTACGGATCTCCCTCTTCATAGTACGCAGGCCACTTTTCCTTCAGCCGCCCGGCCTCCTGCCTGAAGCGCTGTGCCTTGTCCTTCGTATACTCGTCTCCCCGGCTGACGGATTCATCGTGCACTGCCTGCGCGAAGGGATCATAGACCACCAGAAGTCCTTCCGCGCGGATCTTCAGGCACAGGTCAACATCATTGAACGCGACCGCCAGGTCCTCGTCAAATCCACCAACCTTCTGAAACACGCTGCGCCTGACAATCATCAGCGCCGCCGTCACGGCACTCAGATCCTGCATCAGCGAAGCCTTGTGGAGGTAACCGGAATATGCGCTGTTCATACCGGCAAACAGACTGCCCGCCGTCTGGCCGATTCCGACCACGATTCCCGCGGACTGTATTCTTCCGTCCGGATAAACCAGCTTCGCCCCGGCCGCGCCCACATCCGGACGCTCGCACACGGAAAGCAATTCCTCCAGCCAGCCCTCGGTCACTTCCACGTCATTGTTCAGAAATACCAGGTATTCCCCCTTCGCGAAGCGTTCCCCGAAATTATTGATCGCGGAGAAATTGAAATCCGGCCCGCCATCCGGCGCCTTCCAGCGCACCACGCGGATCCCCTCCGCCCGAAGGGTTCTGTAACAGTCAAGAATCTCCCCGGAAGAGGAATTGTTCTCGACGACGATCACTTCATAGTTCTCATACCTCGTGTGCGCGCGGACCGCGCTGATACACTTCTTCAGCAGATCCGGCGACTCACGGTTCGGAATGATGATGGAGACCAGCGGCCTGTGCGTCAGGGTGTACCGGATCCGGTAAAACCCATGATCCTTCGTCTGGGAAACCTCCCCGGCAAGGCCCCGTCTTTCCAGGTGCTCCATGAGCGCCTTCCGGCCTGACTCATACGCGTACTGCTTGCTGTCCGGGTTGTCCGCGGTGGATTGTTCATGTGTCCGCCAGTGATAGAGCACCTTCGGGATATGTCCGATCCGCTCCGCCGCGATCCGGTCGACAAGGCGCAGAATGAATTCATAATCCTGCGCTCCTTCAAACGCGCCGTTCAGTCCGCCGGCTTCTTCTGCCAGGCACCTTCTCACCATCAGGAAATGGCAGACGTAGTTGTTTGACCTGAGCAGATCCAAGTTGAAATCCGGCTTGAAATGCGGCTGAAAATGCTCCTGCATGCCGCCGGCACCATCCCGTACCTTGTCCTCATCCGTATAGATCAGATCGACGTTTTTCGATCTGATCAGCTGCCACGCCTCAAACAGCGCATCCGGCGCGATCAGGTCATCATGGTCCATAAAGCAGACAAACCTGCCCCGCGCTGCCTGGATGGCCGCGTTCGTGTTCGCCGCGATCCCCCCGTTTTCAGCGAGAGGAAGAATACGGATCCTCTCATCGCCTTCCGCCGCCTCTTCCAGCATTAGGCGCATCTTCTCCTCTTTTGGGCTGGCGTTGGCGATGCAAAGCTCATAATCGCCGAAAACCTGATTCCGAACGCACGCAAGGAGCTCCTTCAGAAATCTGTCAGGGGTCCTGTATGCCGGCACAAGAATGGAAAACAGCGGACCGTCCGGCGTTTTCTCATATTCCTCGCGGAAGATCCTTCTCTCTTCCTCCAGGGTACTCTCACTCGTTTTATGTGCCTCATACCATGGTCCGTAGGGAACCTCATCCGGCGTCATTCTCTCACGCACACGAATCAGGAAGTCCTTCGGTCCATAATGTTTCAGGTACCGGAAAGCCTTCCTAACATAATAGGGCTTCAGTTTCTGAAGCAGTGATCTGCTCATATCAGTTCCAGTCCGGATAATTCAGGAGGCTCCGGACGACTTGCTCCATCTCCTCATCTTTCAGGTTATAGAACAGCGGAAGCCGCATCAATCGCTCCGACTCTTTCGTCGTGTAGACATCCTCGCCGTGAAAACGTCCGAATCTCAGTCCGGCTTTTGACGAATGCAGAGGAACATAATGGAATACAGCCCAGACTCCCTGCTCTTTCAGATAGCGAATCAGCTTCGTCCTGGTCTCCAGATCTTTCGCCTTGATATAGTACATATGCGCGTTATGCTGTGCGTAATCCGGCACATACGGCTGCTCAATCAGCCCGGCATCCGCCAGCGGCCTGAGCGATTCATCATAATAATTCCAGATCGCAAGGCGCCTGTCATTGATTTCATCAAACTGTTCCAGCTGCGCGCACAGATAGGCCACGTTCAGTTCGCTGGGAAGATAGGAGGAACCATAGCCAACCCAGCTGTACTTGTCAATCTGGCCCCGGAAAAACTTACTGCGGTCCGTCCCCTTTTCACGGACGATCTCAGCTCTCTCCTGGTCCGCATCGTTGTTGAACAGCAGCGCGCCGCCCTCACCCATGGAATAATTCTTTGTCTCATGGAAGCTCCAGCATCCATAATCGCCGATTGTTCCGAGGGCACGCCCCTTATAGAAGGCATTCACACCCTGCGCCGCATCTTCCACAACCTTCAGTCCATGTTTTCCGGCGATCTCCAGAATTGCATCCATATCACAGGCTACGCCGGCATAATGTACCGGACAGATTACCTTCGTCCGCTCTGTGACAGCCTCCTCGATCTTTTCAGGATCGATATTCATGGTTTTCGGATCAATATCGACAAATACGATCTTCGCGCCGCGCAGTACAAATGCATCCGCGGTGGATACGAAGGTATAGGACGGCATGATCACTTCATCGCCGGGCTGAAGATCACACAGCCAGCTTGCCATCTCCAGTGCGGAGGTGCAGGAAGTTGTCAGGTAACAGTGTTTTACCGAAAACCTGTTCCGAAACCATTCCGAAGCATGTGCAGTAAACGGGCCATCCCCGCACAGCTTCCCGTTCGCAAGTACCTTTTCAAAATATTTCTTCTCGGTGCCCAGCACCGGAGATCTGTTAAAATCTATCATCTTGTCCCCTTTTTACATGGAGAAGATCACTATACCGACCAGCATGACCGCTATGCCCAGCAATCTTCTTCCTGAGATTTTTTCCTTCAGCACCAGCACACCGATCACCGGAACAAAGATATAGCTCAGAGGCTCTATGATCGGTGAATAGATCAGAGGAACATATTTCAGCGCGTACATCGTCAGGAACGTCGACAGGAAAAAGATGCCGTACGCCGTAATCACCATCGGATTGAGGTATTCCTTCAGCCGGCTTTCATGCTTTTTATCCGCTTCCGCTTTCAGCATCACCTGCGCGACGGACGAAATCAGTACGGATATGATCCACACAATAATATACTTTTCCAGGCCCTGGAACATGGAACCCGCGCCTGACAGCAATGCCGCCCTCATGTGCCTTCCTCCTGCCCGCCGGGCGCGTCTTCCACGCGCATGCTCTCTTTCACGGGAGGATCCTGTGTATCGGAAACCCCGATGACAATGCCGATCAGGATAATCACAGAGCCCAGAATCATCTTCCAGCTGAGCGTCTCATGAAAGATGGACACCCCCCAGATCAGTCCCCATATGATCGTTACCGGCTTGTTCGTGAAGGCAAAAGTCAGTGACATATGCTTGAGGATCTGCTGCCATGCGATGGCAAATGCCATCGTAATCGCAAGCATGACGCCATACCAGAACACAAATCCGAATGACGCGAAATCATGTCTGCCGGCCAGCTTGGAAGCAGTTCCTGCCAGAGAATTAATGACCAGGCTGAGATGAAGCAGAACAAACCACTTCAGGGGAACCTCCCCCACAAATCTGCCCTTTTTCTGATCCATTACAGACATTATCCTCCCCGGTACATAATAGACAAGTCAGTATAGCATAAAAGAAATCGTCCTGCAAACCCCGCCTGAAGTCCTCGCGGACGGTCCTTCACGAATGGCATTGTTACGATCCGTACTCATCCAGAAAGCTGTGCCGGACCATGTTTTTCTTATAGGCGATCACACGGTCAAGATTGACATTCTGGGCACTCTTGAACAGATTGGCCTCGATATCCGGATTCGTTTCATGCAGCCTGCGAATCAGCTGCTTGGTCTCAAGCCGTTTGGACGTACTGCTGCCGTCCGGCCTGAGTTCGGAACAGGTTTCGGTGAAATGGCAGGCACAGCGCAGGAATACCAGGCTGTTTTTCTGTGCCCAGTCAATGATATCGTCCTCCCGGATCAGATACATGGGCCGGATCAGCTCCATTCCTTCAAAGTTGCTGCTGTGAAGCTTCGGCATCATTGTCTGGAACTGGCCTGCCCACAGCATGCTCATCAGGATGGTCTCGATCACATCATCAAAATGATGTCCGAGCGCGATCTTGTTGCACCCCATCTCCTGTGCCCACCGGTAGAGATATCCCCTCCGCATGCGTGCGCACAGATAGCAGGGATTCTTCGGGATGTTGTCCACCGCGTCAAAGATCCTGCTCTCACAGATACTGACAGGGATGCCGAGCCTGGCGGCATTCTCCATGATCAGCGCGCGGTTCGGCGCACTGTATCCGGGATCCATCACCAGATACTTCACATCGAAGTCAAACTTCTGGTGTTTCTTCAGAATCTGGAACAGCTTCGCCATCAGCATGGAATCTTTCCCGCCGGAAATGCACACGCAGACCCTGTCCCCCGGTGAGAGCAGCTCATACCGGCTGACCGCCTTTGTAAAGGGGCTGACAAGCTTCTCGTGAAACCGTCTGTCCTTCTGAAGCTTCCGCTCCATCTCCTGTGCGTAATTCAATTCTGTACCCATTCTCTTACCCTGCCGTTCCTGAGTCGTGCAGGATCGCCTGCCAGCTGTCTCTCCTGCTGTAAAAGCCGTGCAGGAACCGCACAAAATCCTTTCTGAGGGAAGAAGAGATGTCATTTTTCCGCTGGACGACATAGAAGGAGCGTTCCGCGGATCCTTCCGGCAGATGGAAGCACAGGACCCGCTTTGCTTCGATCAGTTCCTCGGCTGCCCTGTAGGAAAGAAATGAGATGCCCAGGCCTCCCGCCACCATATTCTTGATAGCCTCCTGATCATTGATCCGGGCGACAACATGCAGGTTCTTCTCACTGATGCCCTCTGAAGCCAGATAGAGATCTGCCGTCTTCAGGCTTCCGCTTCCTTCCTCCCGCAGGATGATCGGTCCGTCCAGAAGGTCCTTCACGCCTGCTTTCTTGTCTTTCATGTCCAGGTAATACCGGCTGACCGGTGTGATCAGGACCATCCGGTCCCTGCAGAATTCCTCCGCGGTCAGATTCTCCTCTTCCGGGCAGCGTCCGGTCAGGCCGATGTCAGACAGTCCTTCCAGGACGTCCCGCTCCACCCCGGCACTGTCGCTCTGGTGAATGGAAAAATACACTTCCGGATGCTCTTTTCCGAACTGCCTGAGCACAGTCGGAAGGATATACGCGGAAGGAATTGTGGACGCACTGATCGACAGTATGCTGTGGCCTCTCCTGGAGCAGTTCGCCAGGATCCGGTCACGCAGGGCAAGGATGTCTTCCGCGTAGGAGCAAAGCCGCCTGCCCTCCGGTGTGATCTCGATCCGTCTGGTGGTGCGCATCACAAGTCTCTCTCCGAGCTCTTCTTCCAGCTGACGGATGTGCTGGCTCACGGTCGGCTGGGAAAGAAACAGGTTCTGTGCCGCATCGGTAAAGCTTCCGGTGTGTACGACCTCCACAAAGGTTCTCAGCTGCTTGAATTCCATTCTCCGCCTCCAGATCCGCTGCTTCTTCATAAATCGGGCCGGCCCCGCAGGCCGGCCGGTCAATCACTCAGTCGATATCCACTCTCTGCCGTTCCACAAGCTTCGCGAAAAGCCCGCCCTTTTCGATCAGTTCCTCATAGGTTCCCTGCTCCACAATCTTTCCGCTGTCCATCATCAGAATCCGGTCACAGTTCCGGATGGTCGAGAGTCTGTGGGCAATCACAATCCTGGTGCACTTCAGGGTATCCAGAGAATCCGATACAATCTTCTGTGTGATGTTGTCCAGGGCACTTGTCGCTTCATCAAACATCAGGATGGAAGGATTGCCGGCGATCGCCCTCGCGATCATCAGTCTTTGCTTCTGTCCGCCGGAGATTCCGCCCCCGCCTTCCTGAATCAGTGTATTCATTCCCATCGGCATGTGCTCGATGTCTTCCTTCATGCCGACCATCTCCGCCGCCTTCCAGGCATCGTCCACCGTCATGCTGGGGTTGGAGATTGCGATGTTCGAATAGATATTCCCCTGGAACAGGTTCCCGGCCTGAAGGACGACGCCGATCCTGCGGCGCAGCGACTTCATATCCAGCATCTGGATATCGCGGCCGTCATAGAAGATACCGCCCTTCTGCGGCTTCTCAAAACCAAGCAGCAGGCGGAGCAGTGTCGACTTCCCGCACCCTGTTCTGCCGACAATCGCGACATACTCGCCCTTCTTGATCTTCAGTGACAGATTCTGCAGAACATAAGGCATGGTATCCGAGTAACGGAAGGAGACATGGTTGATCTCAATGCTGCCGCCCAGACGTTCCAGAACCTCCTTATCCTCCTGCATCTCCGGTGCCGTTTCAAACAAAGGCTTTGCCATATTCAGCGCAGGTCTTACGCCCGCCACGGCGGCAGCCGCCCCGACCAGGCCGGTAAATGCGCCGGACATAATGGCATAGGCACTGTTGAACGCCATGTAATCAGCCGAGCTGACGCCTCCGCGCAGGGCGAAATAATACATGATAACCGTTCCGCCAAGGGTGATCATCTGGGAGATCGGACCATTCATCTTCACCAGGAACGGCGGATTATACGTCAGCTGCGCGGAAGGCGCGTAGCACCTCGCCCATCTGGCAAATGCCCTCTTCTCCGCGCCGGCCACCTTGATCTTCGGAATTCCGTTCAGAAGCGCCAGCACCATACCGGTTTCCTTACTGTCATTCTCCATCCTGCGCTGTGTGACGCCCATCTGAATCAGCGCCGTCGCCAGAGACAGTCCTGCCGTCAGAAGCGTGATCGCCAGAGACGGAAGCAGAAGGCTTGGCGCGAAATGGAAAATCTGGACCAGGTAAACCAGTGAGAAAGCCGCGGTCAGCAAAACCGAGAAGAAGGTTGACGAGATCGTCGAGCAGACCGACGTCACCGCCGAGACCCTGGTCGTCAGCTCACCGGAATTAAACCTGGAGAAGAAGGAAATCGGCAGGGACAGAATCCGCATCATCGCCGCGCTCTCCACCTGCAGGTTCAGCTGTGCCTGAATGTTCTGGCTGAAGATGGTCTTCACCAGGTCAAACATCTGCCGTGACATCTCTGACAGCAGCATCACAAGGATAAAGCTGATCAGCAGCAGCCGGTTCCCCAGATTCAGAAAATTCTGGTCGTATACGATCTGTGTGATCCTGGGACCGATTGTCTGGACCAGCGTCACCACACCCGTCAGGGCGATCATCCACACATAGTCTCTCGGACGAAGCAAAGAGATGACATACTTTGCAACCTCCTTGATTCCGATGGCCTTCTGCGGAAACGGCTTGTAGAAGCACAAGGCTTCCACACTCAATTCCTTCGCCGTTTTTGCGTTGACATCCTCACGGCTGTCATTGGCCGGATCAACGATGGAATATCCCTTCAGCCTGCCGGGAATCAGGGCGACAACAGACCCGTCCTTCCGGGTTCCGAGCATCGCGCCGGTCGCGTCCTTCCACCACCTGTCAGTCAGCTTAACCTCCCTGCGCAGAATCCCCGAAGGCCTGAGCAGGTAATCCAGAATCTCCTTCGAGCTTTCCATGCTCTCCGGAATCTTTCTTGCGCGGACGCGGTAGTACTTCAGAATCTCTCCTACCGCCCGTGTAGCCATCTCCCGGTCGGACTGGAACAGAACCTCTATTTTCTTTTTCCCGATGACCGCATTCGCTATCCGGGCATAAGCATCCGACAGAACGTCATCATCGTTCTGCACGCGCTGCCTTATCTGTTCATCAAACCATCCCAAAGCGATGTGCTCCTTCCGTCTTACTCGCTGGAGACCAGCTGCTTATAGAGTCCACCCTTCGCATACAGTTCCTTGTGTGTCCCCCGCTCCACGACGTGCCCCTGATCCATCACGATGATCTCGTCACAGTCACGGATCGTAGACAGACGGTGAGCAACCACGATGCAGGTGATTCCTCTTTCCTGGACGGACTGGACAACTTCTGCTTCCGTCCTGGCATCGAGCGCGCTCGTCGCCTCATCCATGATCAGGACCGTCGGATCCTGCGCCAGAACCCGAGCGATTTCCAGCCGCTGCCGCTGGCCTCCGGACAGGTCCTTTCCGTTCTCTCTCAGCACATAGTTGTATCCGCCGTCACGGTCGATAATATCCGAATGGATGCTGGCATCCCGCGCGGCGAGTATCACCTCGAAGTTCTCGATGGAGTTGTCCCACATCTTGATATTCTGCGCAATCGTATCTTCGAACAGCGTCACTTCCTGATCCACCTTTGCCACAGACCCTGTAAACAGGTTGCGGTCAATCTCGTCCAGACGATGCCCGTCATAAAGGATTTCTCCGCTCCAGGGTTTGTACAGCCCGGTGAGCAGCTTCGCGATCGTGGACTTTCCGCAGCCGGAAGCGCCGACAAACGCGACCTTCTGTCCCGGTTCAACCGTGAGACTGAAGTTCTCGATCAAAGGCTTTGCCAGAGGAGAATAGCCAAAGGTGACGTTCTTCATCTCAACCCTGCCGCTCAGCTTGGCATAGCTGATCTCCTCATTCAGCTTCAGCGAATCCGGCGATACATCGGTCGGATATTCCAGGACGTCTTCGATCCGCTCCATGTCCGTACGCATCTCGCGGATCAGATCTCTCGCAGATGTCAGCTGTGTCACCGGCGCCGTAAAGCTGTTCAGAAGCGTCTGGAAGCCGAACACCATACCGATGGTAAAATTCCCGGACATGGTAAAGAGCAGCCCAAGCGCAAGGATGATGTCATTGGACAGTACCGTGACAAATCCAAGCAGCAGCCCGTAATACTGTGTAATGTGCTGGTTCTTCATGTCCTGGCGGTTCACCGAAGCCTGGTAGCCGGCCCATTTGGCAAAGAATGCATCCTCCACGCCGCTCGCCTTGATCGTCTCGATCATCTCGATGCCGGAGACAGTGGTGGACTGCAGCTTCGCGGCGTCGCGGAGCCTTACCCTGGAAACATTGATCTTCTTGTTGGAAATAAACCTGGAAAGGGTACTGTTGATCAGAATCGAAGCGATCCCTACCATGGACAGAATCACATTGTACCGGAGCATGACAACCAGGTAGAAGATCATCATGCCAACATTCAGGATCAGCGGTGTAAACGTATTGATCATCGTCGATGCGATCGTCGCGTTGGTCTGCTTCCGCATCGCGATGTCTCCGGTCTGCCGCTGGGAATAGAACTCGACAGGCAGGCGGAGCACATGCCACATATATTCACTGTTCGACGTGATCGCCAGCTTCCCCTCCATTCTCAGGTTAAAGATCCGTTCCACCACTGCCGTCACCATCTGGATCACGGCAATCACGGATACCAGGATCAGGAACGGCGTCACCCACTCCGGATTCTTGCCCGTGAGCAGCTGGTCAAGGAAGATCCTCTGAAACGCGGGATTCAGCATGCCGACCAGAGCGGTGATCGCGGAAAGCAGGACCGCGAACAGGAAAGAAAATCCAAGGCCTTTCATCTTCCTGCGCACAAAGCCCATGATGCTCTTGGGCTCGCCGCCGGGCTCGAAGTTTTCCCCCGGTGACATCTCGATGATGATGCCCGAGAAGCTGTTCTCGAACTCTTCTCTGGAAACCTCAACAAGGCCTCTGGCAGGGTCATTGAGCACCGCTCTCCCCTTCCGGAAGCCATCCAGTACAACAAAATGGTTAAAATTCCAGAACAGAATACAGGGGAAGATTCCCTCCTTTTCAAGATAAGAGGCTTCCACCTTATATCCGTCTGCATTCAACCCGTAATTGATTGCCGCACGGCGGACACAGTTTGCGTTGGATCCGTCTCTGGAAACACCGCAGTCTTTGCGCACCTTCTCAAGCGGAATCCACTTGCCGTAATAGGCAAGGATCATGTCCAGGCATGCGGCGCCGCATTCCAGCGCCTCCAGCTGCATGATCACGGGAACCTTCGCAACCTTTTTCCCGGTTACAGGCTCCTTCGCAGCTGCCATCTTCTTCCATATTCCCATTCGAATCAGCTACCTGTCATTCCATCTGTTACAAACGAAGCCGGCGTCACAGTCTGTGTTGTGACCTGCCCGTCCGGACTCCTTGTCTCCATCTCAAGCTTCGCGGTAAATCCCCAGATGATCAGCGCCGCAAGCAAAACAAGGATTGCAGTCACCAAAAGCCACATACCCGGTGTCGTGACACGGATATAGTCGTCTACCTGTTCCGGAGAAGAAATCCTGGAAGGTTTCTTGACGTCACCTGCCGGACTTGCCTGCGGCGGCGCAGCTCCTTCAGCCTGCGGCGGCACGGCTGTCTCCGCTTGATTGGCCACTCTCTCTTCTGCTTCCTGTCCCATAGTCTTACCCGTCTGCCGGCCACAATGTCCGGCCTGTTCTGACAAAACGACTGTTCTCATATATGATATCAAGTTCACCCCTTGTTTGCAATCCTCTGCCCGGCAGCTTCCCAAAGCCTTCCCTGAGCCGTTTCAGGCCGGATCCGTATGAGATTCTGATTTACACCGGAAACGATTTGGGATATCATTACGAAAATCGCAGGGCACGGGACGCTTTTTGTGTGCCGTCTGCGCGTTCTGACAGAACAGATCATTAAGGAATGTGAACATGAATTACCGGAAAACCCTGATCGCCTGCTACCTGGGCTTTATCACGCAGGCAATCAGCGCCAACTTTGCCCCGCTGCTGTTTCTGAAATTCCACACGGATTACGGAATCTCTCTGGGCCGGATCGCCCTGATCCCGACCGTGTTCTTTCTGACACAGCTGCTGATCGACGTTTTCTGCGCCCGCTTTGTTGACAGGATCGGATACCGTCTGAGCATTGTCATCTCGGAAATCGCCAGTGCCCTTGGCCTCGCAGGGCTGGCAGTGCTGCCGGGCCTGTTTGCCGATCCCTTTACAGGGATCATTCTCAGCGTGCTGGTCTACGCGGTCGGCAGCGGTCTCATCGAGGTTCTGGTCAGTCCCATCGTGGAAGCCTGTCCCTTCGAAAACAAGGACGCCGTGATGAGCATGCTGCACTCCTTCTACTGCTGGGGCTGTGTCGGCGTGATCCTGCTGTCCTCCGCATTCTTCTTTGTCTTCGGCATAGAAAACTGGAGATGGCTGGCACTCTTATGGGCACTGATTCCCCTGTACAACATCTACAACTTCGCCACCTGTCCCATCGAGCGTCTGACAGAAGAGGGAGAAGGGATGACCATCGGCGCGCTGTTCAGAACACCGTTTTTCTGGATCGCGATCCTCCTGATGGTCTGCGCAGGGGCTTCGGAACTGTCGATGGCGCAGTGGGCTTCCGCTTACACGGAAGCAGCCCTGGGATTCCCGAAGGCAGCAGGCGATCTGATCGGTCCCTGCCTTTTTGCGGTGACCATGGGCATCAGCAGAGTCATCTACGGCAGATACGGCGCGCGCATGAACCTGCACCGTTTCATGCTCGACTCCGGCATCCTGTGCCTGTGCTGCTATCTGCTGACCGCACTTTCCTCCGTTCCGGCGGCGGGACTGGCAGGCTGCATCCTGTGCGGGTTCAGTGTCGGGATCATGTGGCCCGGAACCATCAGTCTCTCCTCTCCCCGTCTGCCGCAGGGCGGCACAGCGATGTTCGCGCTGCTGGCGATGGCCGGCGACCTGGGAGGCGCCTTCGGCCCCGGTCTGGTGGGTGCTGTGACGCAGCGCGCGGGGGACAACATGCAGACCGGTATGCTCGCCGGCAGCATCTTCCCGCTGATACTGATTCTTTCTCTGCTCCTGATCAGCAGGAAGCCACGTACGCCCTGACCGTCTGCATGGTGCCGCGCATGATCTCAATGTCGCGCTCCACATCACCTGTCTCCAGGGAATGATTTGCGCCTTCTGTTTCATAAAGCCGGATCCCGGCTTTGGCACAGCAGTCTTCCACCCGCTTCGTATCCGCCCAGGGATCCGCTGTTCCATGAAATGCAATCGCGCCGCTTCCAGCCCACCGGAACGTATCTTCCACCGGCGTAAACAGAATCTGCCTGCACAGAATCTCATGGCTGCACGCATACGCGCAGCCGACCGCCGTTCCGATGCTCTTGCCGACAAACAGGATCTTTTCATACGAATCCCATTCGATTCCTTTCAGGATCTCCCCGGCCTGTTCCAGCGCCATCACAGCACAGGAGCGCATTTTCTCCGCGTCCCCTTTCACGCCGGAGGGAAAGCCGCTGTAAGGAACCGGTACCACTTCCCAGCCCATTCCTTTCAGCAGCTTCCAGCTGTAGTACAGAAGAGGCTTGTCACAGGTATACCCGATCCCGGGAAACAGACATGCGATCTTTCTGGGATGACTCATCTTTGTCTCACTCCTTTTATAATTCCTGCGCCTCATACAGCTGCGCGTATTCTCCGCCTGCCTTCAGCAGCTGCTCATGGGTTCCGGATTCTTTGATCTTTCCTTCTTCGATCACGACGATCCGGTCCGCGTTCCGCACGGTGGAAAGGCGGTGCGCGATGACAAAGGATGTCCTGCTCTTCATCAGCTCATCAAAACTTCTCTGGATGTGTTCCTCTGTGATGGTATCCAGGGCAGAGGTTGCCTCGTCCAGGATCAGCACCGCCGGATCCTTCAGGAAGATTCTCGCGATCGAGACCCTCTGCCTCTGACCGCCGGACAGTTTGGTTCCCCGCTCTCCCACATAAGTGTCAAACCCTTCCGGCATTCGGATAATATCCTCGTAGATCTCTGCCCTGCGGGCTGCCTCTTCCACCTCCAGGTCTGACGCGTCCGGCCTTCCGTACCGGATGTTTTCCCGGATCGTATCCGCGAAGATAAACACCTCCTGCTGCACGATGCCCACACTGCTGCGAAGCGACTTCTTTGTCACATCCCGGATGTCGGTTCCGTCGATCCGGATGGAACCGGACACGACGTCATAGAAACGCGGGATCAGCTGGCACAGCGTCGTCTTTCCGCCGCCGGACGCGCCGACCACCGCGATCATTTCCCCGCCGGCGACATGCAGGTCGATGTCGTGCAGCACCTCCGGATTGTGGACATAGGAAAAACTGACATGGTCGATGTCAACACACCCTTCTGTCACCTTCAGTTCAGCGGCGTCCGGCTTCTCCTCCACACTCGGCTCCATTGCCATCACCTCTTCAAACCGGCGCAGCCCTGCCATACCGCTGGTAAAAATCTCGGCAAACTGTGCCATTTTCCTGATCGGTGTGACGAAGGAGCTCACAAACAGGGTGAAGGTGATCAGGTCGATGTAATTCATCTGCCCGTTCATGATCAGGAATCCGCCGACCGCGATCACGACCGCCGGCAGGATTCCCATAAAGAATTCCTGGGACGCGAAGAAGATGCCCATCGCCTGATAGAAATCCTTCTTCGCGGTGCGGTACTGCATATTCGCGTCGGTAAAGCGCTCGTTGTCCACTTCCTCGTTCGCGAACGCCTTGGACGTCTTCATGCCGGACAGGCTGGTCTCGATGCTCGTATTGATGCCGGCAAGCTTTTTCTTGACGTTCGTGGAAGTCTGGGACATATTCCGGCGCTGCATCACCGTGATGGCAAGGAAAACCGGAATCAGGACCGACACCACCAGCGCCAGACGCCATTCGATGGTAAACATGATGATCAGAGATCCCACCACAGTCAGCAGGCTGATCAGAAGATCCTCCGGACCGTGATGCGCCAGCTCCGTGATCTCAAAGAGATCCCCGGTCAGACGGCTCATCAGGTTTCCCGTGCGCATCTGGTCATAGAACTCAAAGTCCAGGTCCTGCAGGTGCCGGAAGAGATCGGCGCGGATGTCCGCCTCCACGCGTGCGCCGAAGGTATGTCCCCAGTAGGTCATGACATAGAAGCAGACAGACCGGATCACATAGCTGACAGCCACCGCTGTCATCAACGCGAAGAACGCGCCGAAGAGACGGTCCGGCAGAAGGGTATACATGGCATACCGGGACACCATCGGAAACGCGAGGTCGATCGCCGATGCCAGAACGGCGCAGAACATATCCAGCAGAAACAGTTTCATATGCGGCTTAAAATACCGCAGCAGTGTCTTCAGCATACTTTTCACTCACTCCTCTTTTTCGGGGACCAGCCCTCCATGGCCGCGATCCCCTCCGGTGTTACCGGACGGATCCATTTCCCGCTGAACAGGTGGCGCTGCATCAGCACATAACGGATGGGCTCATCGACATAGCAGCAGGCAAAGACCAGCAGCGTCGGCCAGTGCCATACCATGCCGGACAGCACGACGACAGGCAGCACCACAGCCCACATAAAGATGATCTCCATCACCGTACCGTAGACGGAATCTCCCGCGGCACGGAATGTGTCATTCTGGACCCAGTTCCCCATACGGATCAGGCCTGCCGCAGCATAGACGCAGATCATGCCGAAGGCAATCCGGAAACTGTCCCCGTGCATGCCCATGACAGACAGGATGGGTGTATGCAGCAGGATCAGCGTCAGTCCAAGCATGCCGATGATGCCCTGGCACAGATACACCAGCCGCCATGCCCGTTCATAGGCAAGATCGATCTGCCCGGAACCGACCTTCGTGCCGACCAGCACAGACGCTGCGTTGGAGAAGCCCGCAAAGAAACCGATCACCAGTCCTTCCAGGGTCCGGAACACCGCAAGCGCGGCGATGGCTTCCTCCGGCTGACGTCCCAGGACAATATTGATCACCATGTTCCCAAGTCCGATAAAGATTTCATTCATCAGAATCGGGAAACACTTCCTGAAGTATACCCGGAAAAATGCGCCCGTCAGGCGAAAGTGTCTGTGGACGGCAAGCAGATAAGGGTGCTTCCTTTTCGCGGCAAGAAGCACGATCACCAGGATGCCGGCAGCCTGCGCCATCACCGTGGCCGCGGCCGCGCCTCTCACACCCATCGCCGGGATGGCGAAGAAACCGAAGATCAGGATCCGGTTCAGGATGATATTCGTCAGGACGGAAACAATGGAAGCATAGAGAGGAATCCGCACCTGTCCTGTGCAGCGCAGCAGGGCGGCCATCCCCATGGACAGGACCATCAGCGGATAGGAGAATCCGGCGATCCGAAGATACTGGATCCCCATCTGGCGGATGGCCTGCTTATCCGTATACAGGCGCATCACCGTGCCTGGAAAACAGACTGCCAGCACACAGAACAAGACGCCTACCGTCAGCATGCAGACCAGCGTCATGCCATAGGACCGGTTGATTCCGTCATCGTCCTCCGCGCCCCAGTACTGGGAGAAGAACAGCATGCCGCCGCCCACGAATCCCCAGAAACAGGCAAACATCAGGGAGGAAAACTGCGCGCAGAGTCCCACCGCGCCAACCTGCCTTGTTCCCAGGGACGCGATCATCATCGTATCCACCATGGAACCGGTTGTTGTCAGCAGATTCTGCAGTGCTACCGGGACGGCAATCACCGCCACTTTCTTCAGGAATTCCCCCCAGGGAAAGGATCCTTTTTTTATACCGGTTTCCGGTTTCTGCATGATGGTCCGCCCTCCAGATTGACAATGATGACACCTGCCGTCACCAGAAGCAGAGACACAATTCCTGCCGCAGAAAATGCCTCACCGGTTTCTCCCAGCACGAGTGCCGAGATCATGACTCCGAAAACAGGGTTGAAAAAGCCCAGGATGGACACCCTGCTGACGGGATTATACTTGAGCAGTACGCTCCAGAGGGTATATGCCCCGGTGGATACAAGTGCCAGATACAGAAGGACGATCACGCAGGAAGGATGGTAGAAGGTCAGCCTTCCGCCCATGCCAAGTCCGGCCAGAAGCAGCACCAGGCCGCCCACAACAAACTGATAGCCGCACAGGACAACCGGATCTTCTTTTTTCGCGAACACCTTTGTCAGGCACGCCCCTGCCGCGATGAAAAGATCTGCCGCCACCATGGCACCTTCCCCGGACAGTGTTATCGCGCCCCCCGACAGGATGGACTCGCCGTTGCTGACGATCAGTATGACTCCGCACATGCCGATGATGCAGCCTGTCATTTTCCGCAGCGTCATCTTTTCAAACCGGAACAGATAGACCGCGAACAGAATCGTGAGAAAGTTTCCGCAGGCATTGATGATGGAGCTCCGCACACCGGTCAGGTGTGCCAGTGCCATGAAGAAAAAGAAGTACTGGCCGGATGTCTGTATCAGCCCCAGAAGGACGATCTTCGGCCAGGATTCCTTCTTCGGGATCAGGCGTTTCTTTTCCAGCGCTGATCCGATCAGGATCGTCAGCACGCCCGTAATGGTAAACCGGGTCCCCGCAAGCACGATCCGGGAGGCTGTGTCTTCGGATCCGATCCGAAACTGCCGGTATGCGATCTTGATCGCGGCCGGCGCGCTTCCCCATAAAACGCAGCAGAACATTGCTGTCAGGAGCAGTACCGGGAACCATGCCCAGACCGCCCGCTTTTCCTGTCTGTATGCTTCATTCCTGTTCATTTCTGCAATACCGCCTTATTTCGTTCCGATTCGCGGCCCCGTCGGCGGCGGTGCCGTGAACTGTAACCTTATCTCAGAACACGCCGGCGGAGGCATTTCCTGCCAGCAGCGCTTCCACCTGGTCACGCTTCTCGTACAGCACACAGCCTCCTTCGTGGTCGTCCAGCAGAATATCCCCGCTCTGCAGGGCTTTAAACAGAGGGGACCGGATCGCGTCACGCAGAGAGCCTGTCTTCACATTGACGTCTGAGTACGGGGAAAAGGGACAAGGCTCCGCCCCGCCGTGGGAGTTGATGTGAAAGAAGCCTCTGCCCGCTGCGACACAGCCGCCGGAACTCTTCTCATCTCCGGGAAAGGAGACATAGACCATCTCCGGTTTCTCCTGCCTGAGGCGCATGATTTCCCGCTTCAGGTATTCCCGCTCTTTCTCTCCGGGCGCGAGCTCTTTGCTCTCGTCCGTCACCGGCACGAATTCCACAAAGACAACCGCCCTGCAGCCTCTGGCCGAGAGCCTGTCCAGGAAGGCGTTGGAAGTGACTTCTCCAAGATTCTGTACGGTCACCGTCACCGACGCGCCGAATACCAGTCCTCTTCTGTAAAATGCGTCCATGCCGGCAACAAGCTTTTCATAGACGCCTTCACCGCGTCTTGCGTCCGTGGTCTCTTTCCCGCCTTCGATGCTTATGACCGGAATCAGATTGCGGGAAGCGTCAAACAGGTCCAGATACCGGTCATCGATAAAGGTACCGTTTGTGAAGATCGGAAAGAGAATGTTCTGCTTCTTTCCTGCCGCCTCGATGATATCCCGGCGCAGCATGGGTTCCCCGCCGGCCAGAAGAATGAAGCTGATCCCCAGCTCATCCGCTTCTTCGAATATCCGGAGCCACTGCGCGCCGGTAAGCTGGCTCACAGGCTCCGCGTCTGTCGTCGCATGGTTGCAGCGGGAATAACAGCCGGCACAGTGCAGGTTGCACTTGCTGGTGATGCTGGCGATGAGAAAAGGCGGGATATGCTCTCCCGTTTTCTCCAGGGCATTTCGCTTTCTGGACGCGGAGCGGCTCGCGAGAGCGAACTTCGCCATGAA
Organism: uncultured Lachnospiraceae bacterium; assembly: GCA_902781455.1. Taxonomy (GTDB): domain Bacteria; phylum Bacillota; class Clostridia; order Lachnospirales; family Lachnospiraceae; genus Porcincola. Next base: position 41,726 of record CACZJF010000013.1, read on the forward strand.
TGCTGCTTCCCTCGGGTTTTTGAGCGTTGCCCGCACCGCGTCGGACACGACCCGCTCCACTCCCTTCGTCATATATTCCTGAATATCAAATGCCTTTTCCATACCGATCATTTACTCCATAGAACCCGGATACGGGATGTCTTTTCACTCACTCCGCAGCGCTTCCACCGGATCCTGCCTGGAAGCCTTGCACGCCGGCAGGAAGCCGCCGATCAGGGTCAGTACAACACACAGGGCAATCAGAACCACGGCCGCTCTGGCCGGCAGGAAAGCCGACACAGGCTGGTCAGTATAGGAGTGGATTGCCATGTTGATCGGGATCAGCGTGAGCAAGGTCAGAGCCACACCGAATGCCCCGGCCAGAATGCCGATGATAAAGGTCTCCGCGTTGAATACCTGGGTGATATTGCCGCGGGAGGCACCCATCGCCCGCAGGATGCCGATCTCTTTTCTCCGCTCCAGCACCGAGATATAGGTGATGATGCCGATCATGATGGAAGAAACCACCAGGGACACCGCGACAAACGCGATCAGCACATAGGTGATGACATCGATGATCGTCGTTACAGAACTCATCAGAGAGCCGACATAGTCTGTATACGAAATCACCTTATCCTCGTAGCCCTCCTTCTCCATCGTGGAATTGTAGGCCTCCAGAAGAGCGATCACCCTGTCCTTGCTCTCAAAATTGTTCGGATAGATGGTAATCATGGAAGGCTCATCCACATCGGCATAGCCGAAACGGATCAGGTTGGAACGAAGGCTGGATTCCTGCGTGCCGGGCTGGCGCATATACATCTCCCGCATCTTCTCTTCGTCCATCCGGAGAGAAACCGCCTCGGAGATTTTGCTTTCATCGATCTTGAACAGCTCCATCAGAGCAGGAAGCAGATCGTCGATCACCTCCTGCAGCGTAGGCGATTCCCCGGTTCGCGTCAGTTCCCGGATCACATGCACCGTCTGGACCGCGCTCAGCCTTCCATGCTCCTCCATCACCCGGTCCAGCGCGTCGAAGTCAAATGACACGGCGTCCGGAAGCTTCTCCGGATGAATCTCGATCATATCCAGAAGCGCATTTGTCAGGAGATCGCCGTCCTCTCCGAACTTTGCCCCGGTCAGGACGTCCGTGTCAGGATCTGACAGCTGCTGCCTGACAATCTCACTGTCCGCAGCCTCCTCGAGCAGCTCGTCCATCAGTTCCGGACGGTAGTCGATGCCAAGTTCCAGGAGCCCGATGGAATTTCTGTCCTTCGGCGCGACCACGCCGCAGATCCGGATCTTCTTCGCTTTGTCAAGGAGGGCATTCATCTTATCCGGATCACCGGCATCGTTCAGCCAGATGCCGAGTTCCTCATCATACGAATAGGTTCTGCAGGCCGGAAGCACGCTGAAAGAGATTCCGAGGAATTCCTCCGGCGCGTACTCCTTCGAGCTGTCCATGGAAGTATCAACGGTATCTCCGTTCACCACATTGTTGATGATCGCGTCACGCTCGGAAGCATCCTTTAAACCCATGGAATAGAGCAGATAGTCCGGAACGCCGCCTCCCGGCAGCAGTACCAGGACACATTCATCGCTCCCGTCCGGCCAGTGTCCCGCGAGCACATGATAGGAATCCTGATAGATCTCTTCCTTGTCAGGCAGCCTGCAGAACAGATCATTGCTGTTCCACACGCTCATCATGGAAGAGAGATTGTCACTCATGGAGATCCCGACCGCGGACATGGTCTGGTCCGGGTTGACCTGGCGGTACCCGTCTTCCTCCTTCAAAAAGACCTGGGGACTGATCCCGTATGCATAGCTGACACAGCGGGTGACATCCTCGATCCCGCTGTAGCCGCTGTCGAACCACCTTTTCAGTGACGCGAGGTCATTGGTCCCGGATCCTGCAAGCATGCTGCCCAGGATCTGCTTCTCCTCCACCTGGCCTGACCGGGATTCTTCTTCCGCGCCACGGTTCATCAGCCCCATCGTGGAAAATGAACTCATCATGGATTCCATGGAGAAGGAAGAGGACGTTATCTGAAGCGGGTATTCACTCAGCGCGTTCTCCTCCATCCGATTGATGTAGTCATGCGCGCCGGTGGACAATGACAGAATCAGCGCGATTCCCGTGATGCCGATCGACGCCGCGAAGGCGACCAGGATGGTCCTTGCCTTTTTGGAGAGCAGGTTTGACACGGACAGCGACAGTGCTGTGAAAAAGGACATGGAGGGCTTCTTCACGCGGCGGCTTCTGCGCCCGGCGGACGGACTCCTGAGAGCAGAATCAGCCGGCCGTTCCGGCTGCATTGTCTCCGGAGCAGCCTCCCTGGCCGCTTCCGGCGAGGAAGACGCCGGCTTGGCTGCTTCCGGCGCGGAGGGATCATACGGATTGCTGTCCGACTTCACCCTGCCGTCACGCAGTCTGATGATTCTGGTCGCGTAGCGCTCCGCAAGCTCCGGGTTGTGCGTGACCATGATGACCAGATGGTCCTTCGCCACCTCCTGGAGAAGCTGCATCACCTGCTCACCGGTTTCACTGTCCAGCGCGCCCGTCGGCTCGTCTGCCAGCACGATCGTCGGATCATTGACCAGCGCTCTTGCGATGGCAACCCGCTGCATCTGCCCGCCCGACAGCTGGGCAGGCTTCTTGTGCATCTGCTCTCTCAGGCCGACCTTCTCCAGCTCTTCCTCTGAGCGCGCCCTGCGGTCCACGCGGCTGCTGCCTGCCAGCGTCATCGCGAGCTCGACGTTTCTGCGCAGCGTCTGGTGCGGGATCAGGTTATAGCTCTGGAAGATGAAGCCGACGGAGTGATTGCGGTACGCATCCCAGTCGCGGCTTTTGAACTTCTGCGTCGGAATGCCGTCGATGATCAGCTCTCCGCTGTCACAGTGGTCCAGCCCGCCGATCACATTGAGCAGTGTCGTTTTTCCGGAACCGCTCGGCCCGAGAACAGCGACAAATTCACTTTCCCGGAATGACAAAGATACGCCGTCCAAAGCTTTCTGGACGAGCGTACCTGTCTTATATTCCTTGTGAATATTCCTGATCTCAAGCATATACTGTCTTTCTGCAGATAAGCCGGCGCTTCAGCCATAAGCATCAGGCCGATGCTGTCTCAGCTTCCGTTTCTGCTTCTGTCTCTTCCTCAGTCTCATCTGAAAAATGTTCTTCGATATCCAGCTTCGTGTTCTCCGCGATCTCCTGCACATCGTTGACGAACTCTTCTGTCTTCTTGTAGGCGTCCGTATCCTTCAGCTCGGATTCAAAGGTTTCCCTGCGCTCCTCGGCCGCGGCAGACACATCGTCCACGATGCCCGCGGCTTCATCCACAATCACGTCCATATGCGCCTGTACCTTCTGCTCCAGTTCCGTGTCCCTCTGCGGGTCACGGCTGGCGGAAACGCCTGCGCTGAAGCCAAGCACCAATGCCAGCAGCCATCCCAGTAATTCCTTCATCACATAACCTCCTCATACATACCTGACAGTTGCACTGAAATGATCCTTTTACGATCCATAACCTGTTTTTGGTCCGCCCGGATCATGTCCCGGTGTATGAAAGCGATTGTTCCCACGCATCTTTGAGACGCGGGCGGACAGTTCCTTCAGTTCCTCTTTTGACAGTTCGGGCAGCCGTTCCATCTGATCCAGAACAGCAGTTATCGTCTCCTTGTTCTTTATCTCTATCATATTTGTATAGTAGTTGACAACCACACCGGTAACGATCGCAATGACCAGCACCGAATAAGCCGTCAGGATAAAAGACAGAATCCTGGGAAGCGGATGGGTCACTACCACATCGCCGAATCCTGCAGTGGAAATCACGGCATAACAGTACCACAGTGCCTCCCGGTACGTCCTGATGGTTGGTTCTGTCACCCAGATCAGCAGGGCATCCACAAGCACAAACCCCGTATACGATGCCATGACCTTATCAGCCCCTGTATTTTGCAGGATCCTTTTCAGCACCCTGAGGCGATGTCCGTTCATGCTGTCCTCCCTCGATTCACTGCTCTTTCCAAAGACCGCTCGAACCAATATTTTCTTTCTCCATGATGACCAGCAGTTCCCGGGTGAGTTCACGTTCCACCTTAACCCGGTCGCCTTCCCTGCACTTCGTCTGGAACAGCAGAAGTACAAAGTGCGGATCTGACTGGTCTACTCCGCAAAGCACGATCTCATCGAGTGCCTCCGGAATCTTCTTCCGGACGCCGGGAAGTGCCTTCTTGAAGATCGATTCCACCTTCTCTACAGACTCTGCCCGGCTTACGTGAATCTTCGCCTGGGCAATGGAAAAGCGCTCGGTCATATTGATAACGCCGCTGACTGCACTGTTGCGGAAGATCTTCACATTTCCCATGGACATGATCTTCGTGGTACGGACGCCGATCTCCTCCACCTCACCCCTGAAATCGCCGATCTGCACGATGTCTCCTGTCCGGAATTCCCCTTCAAACACAATCGCGATTCCTGCGAGAATATCTGACACGAGATCCTTTGCTCCGATACTGATGCCCAGTCCCACAATCCCTGCCGACGCGAGGATCGCTCTTGTGTCCACACCAAGACACATCAGAAAGTACAGAACAGAGCCGATCGCGGCCGCATAACCGATAAAACTGTCGAAGAGGCGGGCAATCGTCTCTCCCCTGCTTCCCATATTCTCACCGGCCAGCATGATCAGCTTCCTGACCAGCAGCGCCGCGATATAGATGGCAAGAACCACCAGGATGGCAAAGGAGACCGCGTAGACATTGACCCCGTTGCGCCAGGACCGCTGCAGGAGGTAGGCAATGGTGCTGCCCATGATTCCCTCCAGGCTTTTGTACTCATAGAGAAGGAATCCGGACACAAACAGTACCGCAAGGGCGAACCGGATCAGCGAATGGATCTTCTCATCGGCGGACTTCGTCCGGAAGGGCATCTTCAGTCCCTGCCACCTGCCAACAGCACCGCGGTCAGCGTGCAGCTCTCCGCCGCGTTCCCGATAGTAGGAAGCATTCTCTTCCTGCCTCTCCTCTTCGTGCTGCGCTTCCCTGAGGGCCGCCTCACGCTGCTTTTTCTCCGCCTTTGTTTCTTTTCCCGGCGGAACCGTGCCATCTGCCGCTGCGCCATGCCCGGATCCGGCCGGCAGCGGTATGGGTTCCAGATTCGTCCACATCTTTTTCTGGCTGCGTAAAACCAGCCGGAACATCAGAATGACAAGCAGCAGCCCGACCGCGATTGTCTTGAGAAGCACCGGGAAATACAGCATTGCCAGGTATGACAGGTCTGCGGCAATCAGGCTCGCCCTTTCTTCCTTCGCCCTGGTCTGCACAAAGAACCTTCTGCCATCCAGCATGATGTCTCCGACAAATCCATCTTCACAGACCCTTTCCGTCAGACCGATCGACCCCGCCTTCATGCCATAATACGTTTCGTCCGAACTTGACAGAATCTCTCCTGTTGCTGTATTGACCGCGAAAAGAAGCAGCCCCTCGGGTACATGATAATTCGCGTAGTATTCCGCCAGAGAGACCGTATGGAGAAGATCGTCCAGAAGGAGCACCATACCGCCCACATCGTTCCGCCTGGTAGCCCAGCACTGGAAATCAGTGCCATTCATCTGCACAGTCAGGGATATATGGTCTGCCTTACCCTCCAGGACATTCTTCAGCGGCGCCCACTCGGAATCCGGATCTGACAGAGGAGAAAGATCATACTGCTCCAGCGAGGAGGCTTCCACCTTCCCATTTTCCTGTATGACCAGAACCTCCTCCTGGAACGCGGAACTCAGGTCAAAGATGGCTTCATTCTCCATCTGCCCGGGTACATCAGACAGAAGGGTGGCAATTCTGTCGACAAGCTGGATCTGCTCTGTGTCCCTGGCATGGGAGACATACCCGGCATTCTCTTCGCCTTCCCGGAAGAATTCCTCAATATCCGACAGAATCCTGCTTCCCCAGACTCTGGTGTCATCGACTACAAACAGAGACACACCTACAATGAGCACGGCGAGCATGCATGCCAGCAGCAGGAAGAACATCAGCCGCACATGCCGGCGCAGCAAAGAGAACATATCCTGTCTGCCCCGGAAGTGATTCTCCTGTTCCACCCTTCCGCGCCGGATATCAATCCGCAGAAACCATGCATACAATACGGTCAGCAGAAACAGCACCGCAAACATCAGCGCCGGAAGGACCGGTGACAGAACACTCCTGGAAGAAACGGAATCGACCGGAACCAGGGCATACACGCAGTACCCGGAAGAATCAGCAGTTCCGGAGACATACCACGTATCCCCAATCTTCAGCCGGCCATCCTGTCCTGTTTCCGCTTCCAGAATATCCCCCTCCGCAACATCGAGGCTTCCTTTTGTCCGCAGAACCCTGTTGTCGGCAAGCTGTACCAGCACAATCTTAATGTCTCCGCCCGGCATGTCGCCATCAATAAATGACAGAAAGTCCTCCTGCTGATCCATGGGATTCAGCGCTTCTGAAGGATTCCTGCTGATGACAATCGAATCCGACTGCAGAAGGCAGGAAGAATAATACCAGTTGTCTCCGTCTGTTGTCAGAGCAGAATTCCCTTCCAGATAACCGCCCTGTTTCCCTGCATTCCCGCCGTCATGGACAGAGAAAGTCCAGCTTTCACTGAGGTTATCTCTCGCCTCCCAGGCAGCGTCGAATTCTTCCCTTGGGAATTCTCCCAGCAGGACATGATAGTCATCTCCATGAAGAAATGCCAGACCTTCCGGCAGTTCAGATCCCTCAAAGATTTTCCTGATCCCGTCCTCATCTGTTCCGGCATAGAGGTAAGCCCACGCGGCCAGCGCATTCAGGTCGCATTTCTGCTGCCGTATGTTCCGTATCCGTTCTGAAACGCTTCTCACGTCGTTGACGCTCTGTTTGAGCAGGGCTTCCGCGATCAGCTCACATTCCTGCCTGGTGTGCGCTTCGGTCCGTTCCACCCAGATCAGGTTAAACAGCGGCATTAAAACCAGCGCAATCAGGACCGCTGCCGCGATCCAGAGTACGCCTGTTTTCCAGTTCATTTCCTTTTTCTGTGCCTGACCGGCCGGCTGTTTTTTTTCCATCTTCTACCCTGTGAACACATACATGCGGTGTTCTCACGCCTCAGACGGTACGAAACGCTTCTCCTTTACCGCGCACGCGATGGAGATTCCACCCTGACAGTATGGAATCAGTGTTGCCTGGAAAGCATGATACAAGTCATTCTTCCCCGGCCAGACCGTACCGATGACATGGTTTTCACGGTCCATCTGGTGGAACCAGGATCCATTCACATGATCCACAACCTTCTCATCCAGATATTTCATAAACTGCGCGTAATCATCCGCGTACTCCGGTTTTCCGGTCACACGGTACAAGGTTGCGGCTGTATTGATCGCCTCTGCCAGCACCCAGTGCATCCTGTCATGCACCACCGGCTTTCCCGTCCAGTCTGTCGTATAGACCAGCCCCGGAGCGCCGTCTGCGTTCCACGCGTCCGTCACCGCACGCAGGAACAGCCGCTCCGACGCATCGATATATTTCGATACATCGGTCTCACCCTTCTCCGCTGCCGACAAAGCCCACTGAGTAATCAGCCGGCTCCACTCGATGCCGTGTCCGGGCGTCGCGCCGTACGGTTTGAACGGATCTGCCGGCCTGTCCTGGTTCAGTTCCGGCTGCGGATTCCATGCGCTGTCATAATGCTCCGGCAGCCTCCATTCATACGCAGAGGCCCATCCAATCACCCGGTCAATCATCCGGCGGCAGCGTTCCCGGTATTCCTCTCTCCCGGTCACGTCTGCGGCGGCAAGGAATGCCTCGACCGTATGCATATTCGCGTTCAGGCCGCGGTAGTCATCCGGAATGGTAAACTCCGTATTCCAGGTATCACAGGCAAGCTGATCCTTCTCGATCCAGAAGAAGCGGTCATACACTTCAAGCGCCTCCTCCAGCAGCTCCTTCGCGCCTTCCCTGCCCGCAAGAAGCGCTGAGGAAGCCGCCAGAATGACAAAAGCATGCGCGTAGCACAGCTTGCCGGGAAGCGGACTGCCATCCGCGGCGATTCCCGCGTACCAGCCCCCGTGCTCCGTATCCTTCAGCTCTCCCTGAAGTCCCTTCAATGCCGCGTCCACGAGTGCTTCACTCCCGGGATGGCCAAGGAAGGAGCCGATACTGTACACATGTGCCATCCGGCAGGTGATGAATGTTTCCCGTGGACGGTCTGTCCAGGGCGTTCCGTCATCTCCAAGATAATACGCGCCTCCGCCCGGAGATGGGAAACGATGTCCGAACTGCAGCAGATCATCGGTCAGAGACTTCATAAATGTCCGGTTCTCATCGGTATCAATCAGGTACTTCCGCTCTATCATAACACGATCACTCCTTCCGTCCGCCGGCAGAAGACATCAATTCCGCCATCGGCAAAATTGCGTCCGGGCGCGGTGCAGCATCAGCTGCCTTTCACTGCGTACAAGACAAAGACAGCGTCCCTAAGTACGCTGTCATGGTATCATAATGCGGCTTTTTCATCCACTCTTTCACACAAGTTCAGTGCGGGTTTGTACGGGCCGGTTTTACACCTCCAGTTTCGCCGCGGCATCTTTCATCAGCTCAATAATCGGCAGATGCTGCGGACATACACTCTCACACTGGCCGCAGGCAATGCAGTCAGACGCCTTCCCGCTCGATGTGGAGGCAAGCATGCCTTTGTAGAATGCTCTGGGTCTGAATTCCTCATTGTACAGGGTCATGGTATTGACCGCACGGAACACATCCGGGATGCTGATCGAACTCGGGCAGCCATCACAGCAGTATCTGCAGGAAGTGCAGCCGATCAGCGGAATATCCAGCATAATTGCCCTGACATCGTCAAGAACGCGCCGTTCCTCTTCGCTCAAGGGCTCAAACGCGGTAAACGTCGAAAGGTTATCCCGCATCTGCTCCTCGTTCGACATGCCGGAGAGAATCGTCATCACACCCGGAAGGGAGGCAGCGAAACGGAATGCCCATGACGCGATGGATTTGTCCGGCCTTGCCTTCTTATACCTCTCTTCCAGTTCCGGCTTCAGGCTGGCAAGCGTTCCTCCCTTGGCCGGCTCCATCACGATAATCGGGATCTTTCTCTCCTCCAGGATCCTGTACAGCGCCCCGGACTGGACAATCTGGTTGTTCCAGTCTATGTAATTGAGCTGGATCTGAACGAACTCCACCTCCGGGTGCGCGTCAAGCACTCTTTCAAGCAGCTCCGGGCTTCCATGGAAGGAGAATCCGAAATGCCTGATCTTTCCCTCCTTCTTTTTCTCAACGCCCCAGCTGAAACAGTCCAGCTTCTCATAAGTGTCGATGTTTCCGTCTTCCACCGAATGGAGCAGATAAAAATCATAGTAGTCCACGCCTGCCCGCTCCAGCTGTTCGTTGAAGATTCTGTCCCGGTCCGCCTTCTCTTTCATCTCCCACGCGGGAAGCTTCGTCGCGATGCGGAAGGACTCTCTCGGATAGCGCTCAACCAGCACCTTTCTCGCGGCAACCTCGGAAAGGCCGCCATGGTAAACATAAGCCGTGTCGAAATAATTCAGGCCTGCTTCCATATACAGGTCCACCATCCTGGAAAGATGGCTGATGTCAATCTCGTCGTTGATCTGCGGCAGCCTCATCAGGCCAAACCCCAGCTTCGGCATCTCACTGACATTGATACTCATGTCTTTCTCCTCCTTCTGTTCCTCTTTTCTGCCTCCGGCGCAATCGCCCCCGCAGCAAAACGGTGCTGTCAATTCCGCCATCACCGGCACCTGCGCGGTGCCGGCAATCCCAGCCGTTCCGGCTGCATGATCGCATCTATCATACAGGACGGTTTTTCTGCTGACTATGCATTCCGTGCAAGATTTGATACCTTTCCGGGCTTACCGGGTCCCCTGTATTCCAGACAGAGCATCGTCAGGTCATCGAACTGCGGTGTTTCACCGACAAAATCGTCAATCTGTTCCCGGACCGCGCGAAGGAACAGGTACAGATCCATGTCATCCGTTTTCTGATCTCCGCCAAGCTCTCTTAAGCTTCTGTCAAGAGAAGTCAGCATCCGCTCATTGCCGAACAGCTCATGCGCGCTGTTGTTTGCCTCCGGAACACCATCCGTATACAGGAAGAGCAGATCCCCCGGATGCATCTTCCACACTGCATCCTTATACCGCACGTCTTCCATGCCTCCCATGGCCAGACCATGCGGATCCTTCTCCAGAATAAAGCCTTCTTTCTTGCGGTAGAACACAGGGTATTCATGTCCCGCGCAGGCAGAAAGCAGGCTGCCGTCGGAGATTGTCAGGATTCCCAGCCACGCTGTGACAAACATGTTATCCTCGTTCCCTTCGCACAGGCGGTTGTTGACATCCTTCAGGATCTCCGCCGGGCTGGTGTATACGCCGGAGAGTGTCACATTCTTGATCAGCGTCTTCGAAATCACCATAAACAGCGCCGCGGGAACGCCCTTGCCTGAAACGTCCGCCACAACGACAGCCAGGTGGTCATCATCAATCAGGAAGAAATCATAGAAGTCACCGCCCACTTCACGGGCAGGATCCATGACCGCGTACAGGTTGAATTCATTTCTGTCAGGAAATGGAGGAAAATGCGTCGGCAGCATATTTTCCTGAATCTGGGACGCGACAGACAGCTCGGTCTCCAGCCGCTGTTTTTCGGATGTGATCGCGACGATTTCCGCCACATAGCCCTGCATTTTCACGGACATGTCTTCAAATGACCTTGCAAGGACTTCGATCTCGTCTCCTGTCAGCATGGCCTGATCCACATGGAAGGACATATTGTCCCCCTCCATCTGGGAAACCCGCTGCGTCATGCGCCTGATCGGCCGGACCAGGCCGTTCGCGAGAACCATGGACGCCAGCGTAGCCAGGACGAGCAGCGCCGCTGCGATCGCAAGATCTCCCAGGACTGTCATCGACTCCGTCTTGCGGACTTCGGTCAGGGACTTCTCCATCACGGAATCCGTCTTCTCCATCAGGACACGGCCTGTCAGGTTCAGGTCCTCCTGTGAAATGACAAGCAGCTGCGTCCACCCGACCGTTTTGACGGGCGCATAAGCGATGTAGGTATTCTCCCCGTCAATTGTGATCAGGGAAAACCCAACGTCTCCTTCCAGCGCCTCACTCACCAGAGCCACCAGCTGCGGATTGCTGCTTTCCTGGAGGCTTTTCAGGCCGTTGGTCTCAAGCCCGAGCTCGCCTTCCGACCTGGAGGAATAGAGGACATTCCCGTTCTCATTGATCAGGCAGGAATCCGTATAATCACCCAGCTGCGCGTTTGAAACGATATTTCCCATCGTTTTCATCCGGATCGAGCCGCCGCAGACAGCTGCCAGCTCCCCGTTGACATAGACCGGCACGCCCACCATAATCTGAGGTTCTCCGGTATAGGCATCCAGATTCACCGGCGTAAAATAGGTTCTCTCATGGACAAGCGCGCCGACGTACCAGGGGCGTCTTTTCGCGTCAAAGGGCCAGATCGTCCCATCGGCCCGCACTTTCAGTTCCGGGACATCATCCGCTATGATGCTCGCCCCGCCCGGCAGGGATACCACACAGTCGATCAGGGAGTCAATTCCGCTGACCATCTCCAGCATCATGGATCCCAGACCGCCGATCCGGCGGACCTGATCTGTCAGGTTCTGATCCGTGCTGTCGGCGTCCTCAGAAAAAAGCAGCTGCAGGCACAGCTGTCCCGCTTTGTCTCTGGACGGCTCCGGCACGCTGACGCCGGCATACGACAGCGGGCGTGAAAGTACCATCTCCACCTGCCTCGCGAGCACTTCCAGATCATGCTTCATGGCAGTGAACTGGCCGTCCAGCACTTTGGCCTCCGAAACGACATATTTCTGGAAGTCTTCCGTCGCGATGTCTTCCATGGTGTCCTGCATGGTATTCATGATCACGTTGTTCTGTTCATGGTTCCCCTGCTCCATGATATTGGCAAAACGGCGGACCTGGCCGATACCGAATATCATGAACACAATGACTGCCGCGGCGACAGATATGATATTAATCCGAAATACTTTGAAGCGTAGGCTGCGTTTCATGTTTCCTCCAAAACCCGGCACTGCATCGATTCTCTGTTACCGGTTCTCTTCTTTCAGGCTGACATCCCGCAGGTACATGGAGCTCCAGCCTGCCCAGAACGGGCTGAAGCTCTCAAGTCTGCTCCCGAGAACGAAGAAATGATCTGACGACAGCAGCGGCACCCAGACTGCTTCATCCTGGATCAGGACACGCTCCAGGTCTGCGTACTCAGCCATACGCGCCTCCTCGTCCTGGATTGCCCTTGCGCCGTTGATCCGGCGGAAGATCTCTTCATTGGCATAGTTGCCGGACCGGTACTGTGTCTTCTCCCGGTTTCCGAAAAAAGTATAGATGAAGTTGTCCGGATCGTTGTAATCCGCGCTCCATTCACTGGAATACGCCATCAGCTCCCCTGCCTTGCGCAGGTACATGAAGCTGTCCGAATCATAGCTCACGATCATCGTATTCAGTCCTGCGGCACTCAGGTCCTGGCGGATCATCTCCATCATGGTGAGCCTGCGGGTATTGCTCTGGGAATTGACAGCCAGCTCCAGCGTGATCTCGTCCGCTCCGGGAACCTCGCTGATCAGTCTTTTCGCTTCCTCCGGATCATATTTCAGCCAGCCCTGATTCTCTTCACAATAGCCGATCAGGCCTTTGGGGAAGATGCCGTCTGTCAGGATTCCCCCGATCCCGCCGTACAGTTCTTCCAGAATCCGGTCGCGGTTGATGGCCATCTGCACAGCCTTCCGGATCCTGACATCCTTCAGCACGCCCTCATCCACATTCATCATCAGGTACTGGATCTCCACACGGCTCCGGGCTATGAGATGGCTGCCCCACTCCTTTGAGGTGAAGTATTCCTGTGCCGCGTCCGGATTGATATTATTCAGATCCAGAAGATCCAGTCCGCCTTCGCGGAACGTCTGATCCATAAGCGCAGGAGGAAGAATCAGAACTTCCGCCCTTGAAACGGACAGCTCCTCTCCTTCATGGCAATGATAATACGGATTCTTCTCCAGCATGATCCGCTCTTTGCTGAATCCGGTCACCATATACGGGCCGGATCCAATGGTTGTCTCGGCCAGGCTGCCATAACTGTCTCCTGCTTCGTTGACAAAGGATTCACTCAGAATGCTGCAGGAGGGAGCGGCCAGCAGGTGAATATATCCCGCGAAGGGCTCCTTCAGCTCGATCTGAATCTGTGCATCATCGAGGACGCGGATTCCTTCAGGCCGGTCTGCTTCACCGCGCATCACCGCGTCCGCGCCCAGAATCATATCCGCGAAATCCGTCTGTACGCTCTCTTTCATCGACAGCATGCGGGAAAATGTGAATGCAACGTCAGATGCTTTCACCTGTGTCCCGTCAGCAAAATACGCGTCGTCACGCAGCGTAAACAGAAAGGTCCTGCCATCTTCCGAAACAGTGTAATCCCGGGCCAGCCCGTTCACCACCTCCGAGTTCCCGTCCGCGTCTGCCTTGATGTCAAAGAGCCTCTCATAGATATTGAGCGGGATCATGTAGTCTTCCGTTGTTTTCTGGACGTCCAAGGTACTGACCGGATCCGTAAGTCCGATCCGGACGAGGCCATGTAAGACACTGGCCGGTCCGTCCACGGTAACTCCCTCCGTCATGCTGCCGGAATCCGCTGCGCAGCCGCAGAAGGATACTGCCATGCTCATAATCAGAGCCGGCAGGATGAAACCCAATTTATGCAGAATGAATCCCTTCTTTTTCATCATCCGGTCACCCCAGGTTTTCCTTCCGTTCAATGGTTCCCTGTCCTCATTGTAGCATAAAACCGCTCCGGTCTGACGCTCAGTTGTCCAGCTTCATGGTCAGGCCGATTCTTTTGCGGACGGGATCAACCGTCAGTACCTTCACGTCCACAATGTCACCGACAGAAACTACTTCAAGCGGATGCTTCACAAACCGCGTCCCGCTCATCTGGGAAATATGCACCAGTCCGTCCTGATGCACCCCGATATCGACAAATGCGCCGAAGTCAATGACATTCCGTACGGTTCCCTTCAGGATCATGCCCGGTTTCAGATCTTCCAGACGCAGGACATCTGACCGCAGGATCGGACGGGGCATGTCACTGCGCGGGTCCCGTCCCGGCTTTTCCAGCTCTTTGGCGATATCGATGAGCGTCTCCGTCCCGGTTCCCAGTTCCTGTGCCAGACGTTCTGCCTTCCTGCGGTCTTTCAGCCGCTCACTCAGTCCCGTAATTTTCGCGTCCCTGACGTCCTGCAGGCTGTATCCCGCCAGCGCAAGCAGCCTGGAAGCAGTCTCATAGGACTCCGGGTGTACGCCGGTCATGTCAAGCACCTGCTTCCCGCCGCGGATCCGCAGAAATCCGGCGCACTGCTGGTAAGCCTTCGGCCCAAGTCCTGCCACTTTCAGAAGCTGTCTCCTGCTGGTAAACGCACCGTTTTCATCTCTCCACGCGACAATCGAGCGCGCGGTTTTCTTCGTGATGCCGGAAACGTATTCCAGCAGGGAATAAGAGGCGGTATTCAGGTCAACACCGACCTCGTTGACGCATGTCTCGACAACGCTTCCCAGCTTCAGGTCCAGTTTTTTCTGATCACAGTCGTGCTGGTACTGACCTACCCCGATGGACTTCGGATCGATCTTGACCAGCTCGGCAAGCGGATCCTGCAGGCGGCGCGCGATCGACGCGGCACTTCGTGTCCCGACATCATATTCCGGGAATTCCTCTGACCCAAGCCTGCTTGCCGAATAGACAGACGCGCCGGCCTCATTGACGATGACATACCCAAGCTTCGGCAGATCACCTGTCTGTTCTTCTTTGGAAGAAGCGTTCGTCTCAGACCGGCGCCGCGCCCTGTCTGCATTCACCTGCGCAACGATCTGCGCGATCACCTGCTCCGACTCACGCGATGCCGTGCCGTTTCCGCAGGAAATCAGCGTGACACGGTCCTTCTCCACCAGCCTTTTGACCGTCCTCTTTGCTTCCTCAATTTTGGCCGGCGTGGTCGGCGCTGTCGGGTAGACAACCGTTTTGTCCAGGACCTTTCCCGTGCTGTCCACGACCGCGATCTTGCAGCCTGTGCGGAAGGCCGGATCCCAGCCCAGAACCACCTGACCCGTAACCGGCGGCTGCATCAGCAGCTGGCGCAGGTTCTTTCCGAATACGTCAATTGCCCCGTCCTCAGCCCGTTCGGTCAGCGCATTCCTGAATTCGCGCTCGATGGCAGGCGCGATCAGCCGCCGGTAGGCATCCGCGCAGGTCTCTCTCAAAACCTGCACGGTGTTGAAGCTGTCCGGGTGATCCAGCGACAGCACCATCTTTTCAACCGTACGGATCAGCTCATCTTCATCGACCTGTATCGATACGGAGAGAACCTTTTCCTTTTCACCGCGGTTCAACGCGAGAATCCTGTGTCCCGGAATCCGCTTTGCCGCTTCTTCAAAGTGAAAATACTGCGCATAGACGGATTCCGGCTGTTCCATGCCCTTCTTCACTTCGGACACGATCACACCGCTTTCAAAGGTCTTTCTCCGGACCTGGGATCGGACGTCCGCGCGCTCGGAAATCATCTCCGCGATGATATCTTCCGCCCCATGAAGAGCTGCCTGCGCGTCAGGAACATCCTTCCCGGGATCAACGAAAGCTTCCGCTCTTTCCGCCGCCGGAAGCTTTATCTTCTGAGACAGAATCTCCCGGGCAAGCGGTTCGAGTCCCCGCTCTTTCGCGATGGTCGCCCTTGTGCGGCGCTTCGGCCGGTACGGAAGATACAGATCTTCCAGGGCAGACTGCGTTCCGGCCGCCTCGATCTGCGCTCTCAGCTCCTTCGTGAGACTGCCCTGCTCCTCGATGGAAGCCAGAATCACGTTTCGCCTTTCTTCCAGCGCTCTCAGATAGCGGAGGCGCTCCTCCAGGCTTCGAAGCTGTTCATCGTTCAGGGCGCCATGCGCCTCTTTCCGGTATCTGGCAATAAAGGGGATCGTATTCCCCTCATCAATCAGGCGGACGACAGCCTCCGCCTGCCAGCTTTTTATTCCCACGTCTTCTGCGATTGTCTGTATGATATTCACGTCAGTCTTCCTTTCCGGTTCACGGCTTCTTCCTCCGGTTGTCCGGGTCGTTTGATGCCGTCTTTATGATACCACAGATTTCTCAGCGATTAACCCGCGCAGGCGGCTGTTTTCGGCGCAAATCATGAACACAACTCCCGCCAGGCAGATGACGATGGCCCCCGGACATGGTATGATCATGATAACACATCATCGTGCAGGCAAGACAAAAGGAGGCTGTTATGAAATTCTATATCTGCAAAGGCTGTGGAAAGATCGTCGGAATGGTCAGACCATCCAAATGTCCCGTGAAGTGCTGCGGGGAGCCGATGGAAGAAATGATCCCGAATACCACCGACGGCGCGCTCGAGAAGCACGTTCCGGTTGTTGAGATCAACGGAAGAGACGTCACCGTAACGGTCGGATCCGTGGCGCATCCGATGCTGGAGGAGCACTGGATCCAGTGGGTTGCCCTGGAGACGAAGGAAGGCGCGCAGAGGAAAGAACTCAGGCCGGGTCAGGCGCCCTGCGTCTCCTTCGCCCTCTCCGAAGGGGACGAAGTCGTCGCGGCATATGAATTCTGCAACCTGCATGGATTCTGGAAATCCAACTGAAGCCGCGTCACCTTCAGCCGGGCAGGGAGGATGCATCCTCCCTGCCCGTTCCAGGAACGCCGCCGGCGTTCCTGTTTTCTGATTAACGATCTTCGGTGGTAAGCCGGCAGATGGCCGCATCCGCTTCAGGCCAGCGTGCAATAAGGTTCTTTCTGCTGCCATGCGAATAGCACTCCTGCGTATAGCCCGGCGCCATCGTTGTTCCCAGCAGCGCATAGCCGCACCCTTTGGGCGCTCCTGATCCCGGAAAAGACGCAATCCTGCAGGATCCCTGCCAGACACCGGCAGGGACCACATGCTGCACCTGTTCCCCCGCGGTCAGATTCTGGCCCAGAATGGTCATGCCGCACCTTCCGTCCTCATACAGTTCCCACAGACAGACGGGATCTCCCAGATAGAAATGATAGACCTCATCATATGCAAGACGGTGAAAATGTGAAAACGAGTCCCCGTCCAGCAGATAGTAGATCGCCGTGCCATGCGCGGAGCACCAGGTCTGCCGGTACAGGCCGCCCTCCTGCTTGAGGGGCGATAACTGAAGCTGTTTCACGATCTCCTGAAGTACCATCTTTTCTCTCTCCCTGTTCAGTAACACCGCCTGCATGATCCATTTCGCCATCGGTGAAATGGCGCGCGGGCGCGCCGCGTCCGGCGCGAAACCATGCGGCGGATTTTGTGCTTCGTGTTTCCTTCGCCAATTTACCATGAATTCAAAGAGGAAACAACCAGCCTGGCTCTTGATCAGCCTATCCGCCTACTATATAATAGGGAAAAGGGGAAAACATGAGAGGAGGCTCTGACATGATTTCGACAAGAGGACGCTATGCGATCCGGGTCATGATTGACCTGGCAGAACATGACAGCGGCAGCTATATCCCGCTGAAGGATATCGCTGCCAGACAGGGCATTTCCAAAAAATACCTGGAAATCATCGTAAAAGATATGGTCGGAGGGAAACTGCTGGTCGGCGCCAGCGGCAAAGGAGGAGGCTACAAGCTTCTCCGCAGGCCGGAAGAATACACAATCGGCGAGATTATCGAACTGATGGAAGGATCCCTTGCCACTGTCGCGTGTCTGGCTGACGATGCGCAGGTCTGCCCGAGGGCGTCATCGTGTGAAACACTTCCGCTGTGGGAAGAATATGACAGGCTGACGCATGACTTCTTTTATGGCAGGCATCTCAGCGACCTGATCCGCAAAAACCAGACTCAGGAAAAAGATCCTCCGTCTGCGTGATGCCGGACATGATCCCCCCGGCTCTGCACCACCTGATATCCTGTCCTGGATACCCGCGCAGTCATACAGCGGATGCATTCCGCCGCTTCGTCACCGGTGCAGATCTTATTGTCATACAGAAGATACTTTCCCCGGACGCTGGTCGGAGACAGGTTCGGCATGATCACATTGGCGCCTGCCAGCAGTCCCTTTTCACGGCCCTTCGGATCCATGGTTCCAAGCGCGGTCGTAGCCGGAAGCAATACTTCCGGAAGCATCAGGCGGATCACGGACAGAAGACGGAGCGTCATCCGGACAGATCCCGGCTGACAATGGGCATACTCTGTATCATGATGCGGAATAAAGGGACCGATTCCAACCATTTCCGGCCGGAATGCCTGCAGGAATCTCAGGTCCTGTACCAGGTGCTCTGTCGTCTGCCCCGGAGAACCGACCATCATGCCGCACCCCACCTGATAACCGATTTCGTGCAGATCCCTGAGGCACTGCATTCTGTGCTCATATGACATGGCTGACGGATGCAGCAGACTGTAGTGGTCCGGATTGGCTGTCTCATGCCGCAGCAGATACCTGTCCGCGCCTGCGTCAAACATTCTTTGATAGCTGTCTTTGTCCCGCTCTCCGATCGAAAGCGTGAGCGCGGTATCCGGATGTCTTTCCTTGATCCTTCGTATGATCCTGATCATCCGTTCATCCGTATCATACGGATCTTCTCCTCCCTGCAGCACAATCGTCCTGAATCCGAGCTCATATCCCGCGTCAGAACACGCAATGATCTCGTCTTCCGTCAGGCGGTATCTCTGCGCGTTCCGGTTGCCGGCGCGGATCCCGCAGTATCTGCAGTTATTCCTGCAGTAATTGGTATATTCAATCAGGCCGCGCAGATATACATCCTTGCCGTAGACGCGCTCACGCACCTTTCTTGCTTTTTGGGACAGGTACGCGTCAAATTCCGGATCCTCGCTGAGCAGGATGCCGGCAAGCGCTTCATCTGTCAGATTTTCCCCGTCTGCCAGCAGGTCCGCCAGCTTCAGGCAATCATTCTGGTTCCGACTCATAGAACATTTCCCCCAGTGCCAGGTGGTAGTGTCAAACACACCACCTGTTTTTTGTCCAAAAACCTTGATTCTACGGGAGGTTGCAGCAAAAAGAGCATTGCCTCCCCTTTTTTGGTATAATGT
>CACZJF010000014.1 GCA_902781455.1 uncultured Lachnospiraceae bacterium
CGAACAACATGACATCATGGAACTGCTGCACAGACGGAGGAAGAAGTCCTCAACAATCTTCTGCTCACAGTATGACCCCAGCGGTTGGTACGACCAGCTTGGCGGTGATGACAGCCCTCTTGCCGAAGCTATCCTCGACCGTATCAAGCACGATGCCTATAAGATCAACATCGTTCCGACCGATCCTGCCAACTACCGGTCCATGAGAGAAGTATACGGACTGGATCCAGCACTGAGCGAATAATGTAACTTATTAACTGGCGCCCCATCCCGGATAAACTATTTCTCCGGGATGGCGGCTCCGCCGCACTGATCACTTCCGGAATGACGATTTCCTTTGCCCGGACAGGTGATTTCCAAAACACCGGACAGGCGCTTTCAGCGCACCGGAATAATCAAGTAAGGGAAAGGACTATGGATGCGAAGCGTGGATATGTTCCTGAGGATGAGCGCAACTTTTCTGCAGAAGCAGTAGAGAAGATGAGAACGGCGTCCCGCCATATTTCCTGGCTGTTGGACGAGGGATATGATCTGAAACAGGCGACGGTTTTCGTAGGCAATCATTTCCTTCTTTCTGAGCGGCAGCGGCTTGCCATAATGAGAAGCGTGGCTTCACGGCAGCAGATATTGGAGAGGAAAAGAAAACGGGTATCAATCGAAGCGCTTACAGGTAAGGAAGTATGGATTGATGGCTTTAACATCATTATCACACTGGAAGTTCTGCTGAGTGATTCCCTGCTATTTGTTTGTATGGATGAAGCTGTCCGTGATCTTGCCGCGCTTCGCGGAACATACCGGCTGATACCGGAGACGACAGAAGCTGTGATGATGCTGTTTGATGTTCTGCAGGAAGCCAGGGTAAGTAAAGTGAACATTCTTCTGGACGAACCGGTTTCCAATTCCGGGAGGCTGAAGACACTGATAGCGGAGACTGCAGAAGGGAACTATGCTTTTGATCTGAATATTCAGATCTGCAGAGATGTGGACCGCACGCTTTATCAGAGGGAATATGTGATCACCTCGGATTCTATCATTCTGGATCATTGTGTCAGCTGGGTGAACCTGACGGCGGAATGCATGAAACGGAAAGGGAAGCACGGGATGCAGGTATCAGTTTGATGGGGAGCGGTCAACAGAAATGGAATCTATTTTTGTCCGAAGCAACACGCCTTAAACTGTGATGCCATGCAAATAATGGAAAAGCCCCAGTGTGGGTCTGGAAAGGAGACAGGAATGGAACGTCATATTGATATTCTGGAAAAGCAGGAGCAGATGCTGCGTTTTGATCATTTTACGCATAAGGACATTCTTGACCTTGGACTGTTCATGGTAGACCGCGCACAGCGCCTTGGTACCTGCGTTTCTGTTGCTGTCAGAACCGCAGAGGGGGCAGCTGTATTCCAGCATCTGCCTGACGGGACGGGAAAGAACAATGAGAACTGGATGCGGAGGAAGGCAAATACGGTTCTTATGATGGACTGCAGTTCTTTGCGTGCAGCTTACAATCTGGAGCGGTATCACGAAACACTGGAGGATCACGGATTAAGCCACGCAGACTATGCGCTTTGCGGTGGTGGTTTCCCTGCCCGGCTGAAGGATGGAACACTGGTCGGCGTGGTGACAGTTTCCAACCTCTACCATATTGCTGATCATGAGTTTGTCACACAGAGCCTTAGAGAATATCTGAATTGCCCGGAGTGTCCGGAGTATCCCTATACCATACCGGAGTGAATGTGATCACAGCATCGGTAGATGCTCACATTTCTGGCATTTGCGTACGGGCTTCCCGTCATGCTTCTGTTTCAGGTGATTGCGTTCCTGGTGGTGAGAATCCTCTGAATAAGATGTGTCAAAGCAAAAGGCTATGTGTAAAAATCAAGATTCAGCCGCATCTGCGGATCGATCCAGCTGACCTGTTTCGCCTGGTGGATCACATCCCCCGGCAGTTCATGACCGATCAGGAAAGGGGAGCTTGGATCGTGCATCCTTAAATTGCGCAGCACGGTGTTCTTTTCCGCATTCGCATAGCAGTAGCGGCAGAGATGGCCGCAGGTATTATAAGCGCCGATATCTCCCGTGAGATAGCAGGCGCATTCTTTTCGGTTATTGGGATTCGGCGGCACTTTGAGATTCTGGCCGATTGCTGTCTCAAATGTCCTGACTGTCATGCATCCGGAACAGTCTGCGCCGAGGGCTTCAAGAGATCTGCTTTCTCCACAGGGCTTTATAACCATATTGTGTTTTTTGCCGATTTCAACGAAAGAAGCGGTGAGCGTCAACTGATCCTTCATCGGAACCCGTTTTGCTTCAGGATAATTCTGTTTCACTTTTTCATACAGATCAATAAAGCTGATGACACAGGCTGATGTGAACCCGGAAAGTTTTGCAGCCATGTAAGAGAAGGCTTCGATATGACGATCAACCGTCCAGGTATCGTCGATCAGGATCGGATCGTAACGCCAGCAGATGGAGTCGATGCCAACCTCTTCCGACAGACGGCGAAAGGTATCCATGACTGCGTTTTTGTCTGGCACTTTCGGTTCGATCTCTTTTCCATAAGGTGTGATAGTCACAAACCAATATTGACCGTAATCTTTCAGAAGATCCATGTACTTCAGCATCGGAGCCGGGTTCTTGGAACAGAAACCGATCATGTCCACAACGGAAGGATCCAGTTCATATCGTGTTATGGATGCAGGATTGTAGGGATTGCGTACAAGAACAAAACCTTCCTTCAGCCGGTTTGCAAACCAGTCGGAATAGAAGGCTGGGATATCTGTTCTCATGCCTGTCTGGATGATCATTCTTATTCTCCCGGCATATCAGGAAAGCTCTTCCGCCCGAAGTTCCCATCAATTTCCCATATGTCATCAAAGGGGATCGACACTTCTCCATCAGAGGTTTTGATCCGGATGGAATGCGGGTCTACATGAAGGACCGTTCCGCTGTGTTCCCTGTACTGTCCGCCGTGGCCGTACCAGTCATTCTCACTGTCTGTACAGGATTCGAAACAGGTGATGGTCACGGCAGGAGCATTCTTCCTTGCTTCATGGCTATTATAGGTGAGAGAGCGCAGAAAGGACAGCTTCCGGTTCAATACCTCCACTTCTCCATCAGAGAGAACTTTCCGCTCACAATACAGTACTTCCTTACCGGCGATTCTTTCGTCAAAACCATACAGTGCGTCAAACGGGGCAAAGATCTTCGCCCAGTGACTGGCCGGCATCGGCGGGTGTCTGATTAAGAAGGGGTCGTACCCTTCATGCTTCGGCCTGCCGCGTCTGAGAATCTCCTTGTATCTGAAACCGGCTGGCATATTCATAAAGCCGATCATCGGATATGCTGCTGCAGTCATCTGTATCACCTCCCTGTACAAAGCTGTGGAAAAGTTGTGCCTGGCAGGAACGGATGTTCGGTGCATGATCTGTTATATCACGAACGGACGTTCTGGTCAACCAGGTCGTAGAAAATGGATAAGAGGGGGACTTACGAGGCAGCTATGAATACGATCAAAGATGTTTCACCGGTCGTTTATATGCTATGATAGAATACAACAAAGAAGGAAAAAGTGTTGAGAAAAGTATAAGAGAGGTGAAGTATGACACTGCAGGAAGCAATTGATGCCCGGCATTCTGTGCGGGCATATAAGACGGATCCGATTCCGGAGGAGATCAGAGAAAAACTCGATGCGTTTGTTAAGGAGTGCAACAAGGAAGGGGATCTTCATATCTCCATCCGCTATGATGACCCGGCCGGCTTTGACTCCAGGCTTGCGCATTACGGCAGTTTCCGGAATGTCCGGAACTACATTGTGCTTGCGGGAGAGAAGGGGCCAGACTTTAATTTCAGGTGCGGATATTATGGAGAAAAGATTGTCCTGTTTGCGCAGCAGCTTGGTTTGAATACCTGTTGGACAGCACTCACATTCAACAAGAAAAAGGTGAAGGAGCTGATTGATCCACAAGATACCCTGTGCATGGTAATTGCGCTTGGCTATGGGGAAACGCAGGGGATAGCGCATAAGAGCAAGGGTATCTCCGATGTGGTTGCAAGCAGGGGCGATATGCCGGAATGGTTCCGTCTGGGTGTGGAGGCGGCCCTGAAGGCTCCGACCGCCGTGAACCAGCAGAAGTTTGCATTCGGCATGAAGGACGGAGCGCCTGCGGTTATGGTGAAGGGGTTCGGCGGGTATACGAAAGTAGACCTCGGGATTGTGGCGTATCACTTCGAGACCGGCTCCGGCAGGAAAATCAGTTATCACGCATAAGGATATCCTTCACCCCGGGAGAAGCCCTTCCAGCGTTTCGAACAGTACATCCGGGTCCACCGGTTTGCTCAGGTGGGCATTCAGGCCTGCCTGCATACTTTGCTGCACATCCTCATCAAATGCATTTGCTGTTAATGCGATGATGGGGATTTTTTTTGCGTCAGCGCGGTTCATGGACCGGATTCAATGCGGCTCATGTCAAGAATGTCGTTGATGATGCTGAGCAGATGCTGGGCTGACAGCCCGATCTTCTCAAGATACTCCCGTGTCTTTTCAGGAAGGTCGGGATCGCTCAGGGCGATCTTGTCCAGTCCGATGATTGCATTCATGGGAGTGCGGATTTCATGGCTCATATTGGACAGGAAAGCGGTCTTGGCCTTGTTGGTCTGATTGGCCTCTTCCAGCGCAACACTCAGCGATTCCTGCTGATGCGCCAGCTGCTGCATCAGTTCTTTTTCCCTGTGAGAATTTCTCTTTACCGGCCGGATCTCCTCCTTGTATGATCATCATATGAGGGAGTACACTGTTATTAAATCTTATGACGTCTTCTTTGATTTCAGGGAAGACACGGATCGATACAGATAAGCTGCCGAAACGGTGGCAAAGACATGGAACGGACAGAGCAATGGTGAACAAAGAGAGAGCAGAGCAGACATTTCTGGAGTACGCTTCCCACTATAACATGGAGGATCCGAAGATCCGTCTGAAAGTGGGACATACCCTGCGTGTTGCCGGGCTGTGCGAACGGATCGCCGGGAGCCTGGACCTTAATCCGGAGGAGAAAGATCTTGCGTGGATGATCGGGCTGCTTCATGACATCGGTCGGTTTGAGCAGGTGAGGATCTACCATACGTTCCGGGATGCGGAGTCTGTCAATCATGCGCAGTTCAGTGCGGATCTTCTGTTTCGTGACGGAATGATCCGGGATTATACTGCTGTGAGTGACCGGGACCGGATCATGGAAACCGCGATCCGGTACCATAACGCATACCGCCTGCCGGAATCCTTGACAGAGCAGGAGGGGACATACAGTCAGATCCTGCGGGACGCGGACAAGATCGATATCCTCAGGGTGAACCGGGAAACGCCGATGACACAGATCTACAATCTTCCGGAGGAAGCGTTCCTGACTTCCGGGATCTCTGATCCTGTATATGAAGATATGCTTGCACACAGGGACGTCAACCGGGCGAACTCCAGAACGGGCGTCGACTTTCTGATGGGACATATCGCATTTGTATTTGGCCTGGTATTCCCGATCAGTTTCCGGATTGTGGAGGAACAGGGATATCTGGAACAGATGCTTGCCTTCGAGAGCAGAAATGAGAGAACCAGGGAACGGATGGACCGGATCCGGAAGGAAGTCAGAGATTATATCCGGAAAAAGCGTGAAGTGTCATAACGAGTCGATGACGCCACAAGAACGGTATGAACGTTTTCGAAAAAGCACGTCATTCACCAGGTAAGGGAATATGCCGGTACGATGTATGACATGAGAGATGGAGGAGCCTTTATGGATACCATAATCAGAAACATACAGGGAGACATCACGAAAGTGGATTCTGCGGAAGCAATTGTGAATGCCGCGAATAATTCTCTGCTGGGCGGCGGTGGTGTGGACGGCGCGATCCACCGTGCCGCCGGTCCGAAGCTGCTGGAAGAATGCAGAACACTGCATGGGTGCAGGACAGGGGAGGCAAAACTGACGGGTGCGTACAACCTTCCCTGCAAATATGTCATCCATACGGTTGGCCCCATATGGAGGGGAGGATACATGCATGAGCCGGAGCTGCTTGCGGATTGCTACCGGAACTCCCTGAAGACAGCGGTAGAGCATGAGATCCGCAGTGTGGCATTTCCGTCCATCTCAACAGGCGTCTACAGTTACCCTGTTGAGGATGCTGCGGAGATTGCGGTTCATACAGTAAGGCAGTTCGTCCGGGATCACCCCGGCAAACTGGATCTGGTAGAGTGGGTGCTGTTCGACAGGTACACTTATGAGGCATATGAGAATGCGCTGCATGTATGAACTCGGACATGCACGCCTGAGGCCTGGAAGATCTGGCAGTAACCGGGAAGGAGATGAGGACACATGATCAGGCATCTGTATGGAGAGAAGTCTTCTTCCAGAATTCTGATTCAGATGGTAGATGACCATGATCTGTCTGTGATGGACAGTGAAGTCAGGCTGATCCGGGAGATGGCAGGAGAGGATTTTCTCCTGATTGCCATGAAGGTTGAAAGCTGGAATCATGATCTGACGCCCTGGGGAGCGAAGGCTGTTTTCGGATCGGAGGACTTCGGGGACGGCGCGGAGGAAACGCTGAAGGCTGTTCTGGATGAACTGCATTCGTATGACAGCCGGAAGAAGTTTTATATCGGCGGTTATTCCCTGGCGGGACTGTTCGCCCTGTGGAGCGTTTACCGGACAGATGTCTTTTCCGGAGCGGCCTGTGCGTCTCCTTCCGTATGGTATCCCGGCTTTTCAGACTTTGCAGAAAACCATGAGATCCATACAGGCTCTGTATATCTCAGCCTTGGAGACCGTGAGGAAAAGACCAGAAACAGCGTTATGGCAACCGTTGGGGAGAAGATTCGAAACACGCATGCGCTCCTGTGCGGCAGGGGTGTGTCCTGCACATTGGAATGGAATCCGGGCAATCATTTCCGGGATCCGGATCTGAGGACAGCAAAGGCATTTGCCTGGGTAATGAGAAACGATGGAAAGGAGTTTATATGAACTGGAAAGGGAAAACGGCGATCGTGACGGGTGCTTCCGGCGGAATCGGAAGCGCGGTCTGTGAAAAGCTTGCTTCGCTGCAGATGAATCAGGTGATCACTGGCAGAAAGATGGACGTGCTTGAAAAATTATCTGCCAAGGCGTGCGGCCTGGGCGCTGAAGTGATGGCCTGTGCCGGTGATGTCACGGACAGTGCTTTCCGGAAGAGCCTGGTTCAGAATGCGGTGGAGCGTTTCGGCAGCCTGGACGTCGTGATTAATTGCGCCGGCATCGCGCAGAACCAGCACTTTGAGGAAGTCACGGAAGAAGACTATGACCGGATCATGAACCTGAACGCGAAGGCTCCTTATTTCCTTTGCCAGACGGCACTGCCGGAGCTGAGAAAGTCCTCCTGCGCGACGATTATCAACATTACCTCCGTAGTTGCGCACAAGGGTTATCCTTTCCAGAGCGCGTACGCTGCGAGCAAGCATGCGCTGGCGGGCTTTTCCAAGTCCCTCGCGAATGAGGTGTACAAAGAGAACATCCGGGTGCACCTGATCAGCCCGGGCGGGGTGTATACGCCCATGGTGGCACTGGCGAGGCCGGACCTGACGCCAGATATGGTCAGCCTGCCCGAAGACATCGCGAACATCGCTGCATTTTATCTGGAGATGAGAGATGCCAATGCGATTGTCGATGAGATTCAGGTTCACCGTTCAGGCAAGGAGCCGTTTGCGTAAGAAACGAAAAGAGCAGGAAGGGAAGGCCGGCGAATGAAGAATCAAATCATGCAGGTACTTGCCATTCAGAAAAAATCCTTTCCGACACCGGAGCAGAACATGGACGAGGTCAGAAGGATGCTGGATGGATATTCCGGTGACAGGCCGGACTTTATGCTGCTTCCGGAGATTTTCACATGCCCGTATGATAACAGCTGCTTCCCTGTCTTTGCGCAGAAGGACGGGGGAGAGGTGTTTTGCTTTCTTCAGGAACTTGCGCGAAAGAACCAGTGTTACCTGATCGGAGGTTCTGTGCCGGAAGCAGATGAGAGCGGGAGACTGTACAATACCTCATACGTTTTTGACAGGGCAGGTTGCCTGATCGGAAAACACAGGAAGGCCCATCTTTTTGATATCGATGTACCGGGTGGGCAATACTTTAAGGAATCGGATGTCCTCTCCAAAGGAGAAGGAGCTACTGTCTTTGATACGGAATATGGAAAGATGGGAGTGTGCATCTGCTTTGACATCCGTTTTCCGGATTTATTCCTGAAGATGAGAGAAGAAGGCGTGCGGATGGTTTTTGTGCCTGCCGCGTTCAACATGACGACCGGACCTGCACACTGGGAGATCCTGTTCAGAAGCCGTGCGCTGGACCAGCAGATTTTCATGCTGGGGTGTTCCCCTGCCAGAGACACCGAAGCTTCCTATGTGGCATACGGGCACAGCATCCTGGCTGATCCGTGGGGACGGGTACTTGGTGAACTTGGAGAAAAAGAAGGACTTCTCAGCGCCAAGGTTGATCTGGGATTGGTTGATGCCGTCCGGCAGCAGATTCCCCTCCGGGCGAGAGAAGGAATGGAATTGACATGATATATATCGGCTGCCACCTTTCCGTAACGGATGGGTATGAGGCCATGGGAAAAACCATGCGCCGGTTTGGAGGAAATACATTTGCCTGGTTTACACGGAACCCGCGTGGAGGCAGGACGAAGCCGGTTGTTCAGGAGGACGTGGACGCGCTTCGGCTCCATCTGGAGAAAGAAGGATTCGGACCATTGGTGGCGCACGGCAGCTATACTATGAATCTGTGCTCTGCGAAGGAAGAAACCCGCGCGAACGGACTGGACATGCTGACACAGGATCTTGAGCGGATGGAGCTGCTTCCGGGAAATTACTATAACTTCCATCCGGGCGCGCATACCGGACAGGGAACAGAGACAGGAATGGAGCAGATTGCGTCTGCGCTGAATCAGGTTATGAAACCCGGGATGAAAACGACCGTTCTTCTGGAAACCATGGCAGGAAAAGGATCTGAAATTGGCGGGACCTTTGAGGAACTGCGTGAGATCATCAGCCGGATTGAGTGCAAGGACCGGATCGGCGTCTGCTTCGACACCTGCCATACCTGGGACGCGGGCTACGATATTGTGAGTGACCTTGATGGAGTGCTGCAGCATTTTGATGATGTGATTGGCCTGTCAAAACTGAAGGCAGTTCATTTCAATGACAGCAAGAATGGCTGTGGATCCCACAAGGATCGTCACGAGAAACTGGGACAGGGATGCATCGGAATGGAAGCGATGAAACGGATCGCGCTGCACCCTTCGCTGCAGGGGCTGCCCTTCATTCTGGAAACACCGAATGATGACGAGGGATACATGAAAGAAATCCACACTGTATTGGGGTGGGATAGAGAATAGAAAAAGGAGGATTGTTCCATGAGATGTCCGAAGTGTGGTGGTGAAAACTGCCAGATCATAACAACCGAGCATACGGAGGGGACTGACTATTCTGCAGGAAAAGGATGCTGCGGCTGGCTGCTGGCAGGCCCTCCGGGATTATTGTGCGGTTTTTGTACCAAAGGAAGGCAGACATACACGGAGTCTTACTGGGTATGTAATACATGCGGAAAGAAATGGAAGGTTTAAGCAGGAAAGACCGGCTGTGGATGCATTCCATGAGGACCTGCAGGAAATACTGCGGCTGCCATCAGATGCCGGATCGCAGCTTTTTCATCGGGGAGTATCAGTTCCCGCTGTGTGCGAGATGCACCGGGATTGTGATCGGGCATATCCTTGGCCTCACAGTGTCTGCTTTTCATGCGGTTTCATGCATGAGCCTGCTGGGAACACTGCCCCTTATGATTGACGGAACCGTGCAGAAGTTTACTTCCTACGAATCGACGAATGGCAGGAGGCTGTTTACGGGAATCCTGTATGGGTTTGGGATGATGAGCGCCTTCATCAGAGGCGTGAAAGCATTCATACTTTGGGCGAACGAAAGAGGCGGCAGGTAAACTGATCTGTAACAAGATGGAACAGAATCATCCTGATGGCAGTGTCTGTCCTGCTGATGTTCTTTACCGCGTCCTGTGGAAGCTGGAACAAGATTCGGTTTGGTTCTGCCGGGATCGGCGGATACTATGATACGACCGCTCTGACCATTGCCGGATTTCATCAACAGTCTGGTGATTACATTTTTCATCAATCTGATCTGAGGTTCAATTGCTGACGAATCAGGGATCAGAACAGCAAAGCAGATTTTGATTGAGAAAACACAAAAAGTACAGAAACACTGGCACTTAGTCTGCTATAGGTTCTGTTTATAACTGGCAATAAAAATTGGAAAATTGACATAACACAGCGCATACCTTATATTCCTATCAAACAAATAGGTGATTCGATACACCGAAAAGGTGTCGAACACGGTTTTCATAAAGGAGAAAGGTATGAGCGAACATCAATTCAAGTTTGAGACCCTGCAGCTTCACGTCGGGCAGGAGAATCCGGATCCGGCGACAGACGCGAGAGCGGTCCCCATCTATCAGACAACTTCTTATGTATTTCACAGTGCGCAGCACGCGGCCGACCGTTTTGGCCTGAGAGACGCAGGCAATATCTACGGCAGGCTGACCAATTCCACACAGGGTGTTCTGGAGGAGCGTATCGCCGCCCTGGAGGGCGGAGTCGGTGCCCTGGCGGTTGCCGCAGGAGCAGCCGCGGTGACGTATTCGATTCTTGCGCTTGCCGGAGCGGGCGAGCACATCGTAGCGCAGAACACCATCTACGGCGGAAGCTACAACCTGCTGGACCAGACGCTTCCCAACTATGGCATCCGCACAACGTTCGTCGACGTGCATGACCTGGCAGCGGTCGAAGCAGCGGTGGAAGAGAAGACGAAAGCCATCTTCATCGAGACGCTGGGCAATCCGAATTCGGATATCCCGGACATCGATGCCATCGCTAAGATCGCGCACAGCCACAAGATCCCCCTGGTCATAGACAATACCTTCGGAACACCGTACGCGATCAGACCGATCGAACACGGTGCCGACATCGTCGTGCATTCCGCCACCAAGTTTATCGGCGGACACGGCACCACGCTGGGCGGAATCATCGTGGACAGCGGAAACTTTGACTGGAGTCAATCCGGGAAGTTCCCGCAGTTTACAGAGCCGAATACCAGCTACCATGGTGTTTCCTTCGTTCAGGCAGCAGGAGCGGCGGCCTATGTCACCTATATCCGCGCGATTCTTCTGCGTGATACAGGATCCGCAATCTCACCGTTCAACGCATTTCTGCTGCTGCAGGGACTGGAAACCCTGTCTCTTCGCCTGGAGCGGCACGCGGAGAACACGAAGAAGGTCGTAGAATTCCTGGCATCTCATCCGCAGGTAGAGGCGATCAGTCATCCCTCCCTCCCTGACCATCCGGATCATGCGCTGTATGAGAAATATTTCCCGAACGGCGGAGCCTCCATCTTCACGTTCCGCATCAAGGGCGGAAAAGAAGAGGCGTATGCATTTATCGATGGTCTGAAGATCTTTTCCCTGCTTGCGAATGTGGCTGATGTCAAGAGTCTGGTGATCCACCCGTATGACACCACACATGCGGAGATGTCACCGGAGCAGCTGGAGGCGGCCGGAATCTACCAGAATACGATCCGCCTCTCGATCGGCACAGAGCATATCGATGATATTATCTGGGATCTGGAGCAGGGCTTCGCGGCTGCGGCAAAGAAGTGACGTTCGTCCGCGCGATAACCGAATGAGAAATGAAAATGATTGCAGGTTCACTGACAGAAGGAGAAGGAGGAAGACCGTTATGAAGAAAAATCAGTTGATCGCGGCTGCAGCTGCGGCAGTACTTGGGATATCACTTTTAAGCACAGGGACAGTGTTTGCGGATGAGGCATTCCGCACCCTGGACGAAATCAAGGAAAGCGGAACGATCAATATCGGCGTGTTCTCTGACAAGAGCCCGTTCGGCTATGTGGATGAGAATGGGGAGTATCAGGGATATGACGTCTACCTGGCCGAGCGGCTGGGAGAGGATCTGGGTGTAGAGATCAATTATGTATCGACCGAGGCGGCAAGCCGCATCGAATATCTGCAGACAGGGAAGGTGGATATTATCCTGGCGAACTTCACCGTGACCGAAGAGCGCGCCGAGGAAGTGGACTTCGCGCTGCCCTACATGAATGTGGCGCTTGGTGTGGTTTCTCCGGATGACGCGGTTGTGGAAAGTCTGGATGACATCGGTGAGGACGATCAGGTGATCGTTATCTCCGGTACCACGGCGGAGACCTATCTGGTAAAGAATTACCCGGATATCAAACTGCAGAAGTATGATGCCTATGCGGAGGCAAAGACCGCCCTGGAGAATGGCAATGCCGCTGCCTGGGCCAATGACAACACGGAGGTGATCGCTTTCGCGATCGAAAATGAAGGCTTCACAGTCGGGATTCCTTCTCTGGGCAGCGCGGATACGATCGCGCCTGCGGTGACGAAGGGAAACGAGACGCTGCTTGACTGGCTGAACGAAGAGATTGTCGCTCTTGGCGAGGAACAGTTCTTCCATGCGGATTATGAGGCAACATTGCTGGATACCTACGGAGCAGATTATGAAGATACGCTCGTGGTCGAAGGCGGAGCAGTCGGAACAGTGGAGACAGAAGCAGAGTAATCCGGCTTTCTGTTCGGCAGTTTTGTTAAAGAGGACCGGATGGAGAAAGAAGTAATCTTACAGTATCTACCATTGTACCGGGAGGCACTCCTGCTGACCCTCAGGATCGGTTGGCAGGGTGTCTTGCTTGCGCTTGTTTTCGGGGTTGCGTGTACATGGATCCGGCAGCTGAAGATTCCGGTACTGAAGTCCCTTGTGACTGTGTACATCGAGCTGTTCCGCAACACGCCGCTGCTGGTGCAGCTGTTTTTTCTGTATTTCGCGCTCCCGAAGGCAGGGATCCGGATGACACCGGAACTGTGCGGAAGTCTGGGGCTGGGCCTTCTGGGCGGAGCCTATATGGCGGAGACATTCCGCAGCGGACTGGAGAGCATCGCGCCGATTCAGGAGGAAAGCGCGCTCAGCCTGGGTATGACTTCCATGCAGGCGCTGCGTTACGTGATTCTGCCGCAGGCAGCCACATACAGCATCAGCGGAATCGTGGCCAATGTCATATTCCTCCTGAAGGAGACCAGCGTTTTTTCGGTCATCAGCCTGATGGACCTGATGTTTACGGCCAAAGATCTGATCGGCATGTACGCGAAAACCCTGGAATGTCTCACGCTTCTCGTGGTGTTCTATCTGATCATGCTGCTGCCGGTGTCCGTGTTCGGATCCTGGCTGGAAAGGAGGATGCGCCGTGCAGAGTTTGGGGCTTGACGTCCTGTTCAAGGGCAGCAACTTCATCCGGCTTCTTGAGGGACTGTGGGTGGCGGTCCGCATCAGCCTGATCTCCGTGGTGCTCAGTATCGTGCTGGGCATTCCGGCAGGTATGCTGATGACATCGCGCAGCAGGGTGATCAGGGCACTGTTCCGGGTCTATCTGGAAATTGTGCGGATCATGCCGCAGATGGTGCTGCTGTTTATTGTCTACTTCGGAACGACCAGGGTGTTTGGCTGGGACCTTTCAGCGGAAGCTTCTGCCATCATCGTCTTTGTATTCTGGGGCTGCGCGGAGATGGGGGATCTGGTGCGCGGCGCACTGATCAGTATTCCGCGTATTCAGTACGAGAGCGCTGCGGCACTTGGCATGAATCAGCTT
Organism: uncultured Lachnospiraceae bacterium; assembly: GCA_902781455.1. Taxonomy (GTDB): domain Bacteria; phylum Bacillota; class Clostridia; order Lachnospirales; family Lachnospiraceae; genus Porcincola. The sequence continues at coordinate 13,757 of CACZJF010000014.1, forward strand.
GTCTCCTTCCGGTACGTGATTCTTCCCCAGACGGTCCGAAGGCTGATCCCACTGTCGATCAACCTGATTACGCGTATGATCAAGACAACCAGTCTTGTGATGATGATTGGTATTGTTGAAGTCCTGAAGGTTGGACAGCAGATCATCGAAGCAAACAGGAAGGCATCGCCGAATGCCGCTTTTGGTGTATTCGCGACAGTATTTCTTCTGTACTTCCTGATCTGCTGGCCGATCAGCACATTGGCTTCCTGGCTCGAGAAAAGGTGGGCATAAAGTATGGAACATGGGAATGAGGTTCTGCGGATCGAGCATCTGCACAAAGAGTTTGAAGGCAATGTCATCATCAATGATATCAGCCTGACCGTGCACAAGGGTGAGGTGATTGTGGTGATCGGACCGTCCGGCTGTGGTAAGAGCACGCTGCTTCGCTGTATCAATGCGCTGGAGGATATCCAGGGCGGACAGATCCTGCTGGACGGCGTTCCTGTGGACCGGACTGCAAAGAACATCAGCCGGATGCGTGAGAAGATCGGGATGGTTTTTCAGAGCTATGATCTGTTTCCGCATAAAACCATTCTGCAGAATGTGACGCTTGCTCCGATCAAGGTGCAGAAGAGGAAAAAAGAGGACGCGGAAAAAGAAGCGGTGGAGCTTCTGGACCGGGTCGGGCTGGCAGACCGGAAAGACGACTATCCCAGACAGCTGTCCGGGGGACAGAAGCAGCGTGTCGCGATCGTCCGGGCCCTCTGCATGCACCCGGATATTCTGCTTCTGGACGAGATCACGGCTGCGCTGGATCCGGAGATGGTACACGAGGTTCTCGAGGTTGTACTATCGCTTGCCCGTTCCGGGAGCACCATGCTGATTGTGACGCATGAGATGGCTTTTGCCCGTGCTGTCGCGAACCGTATCCTCTTTCTGGACGACGGCAGGATCGTGGAGGAAAGCGCTGATCCAAAGAAATTTTTCGCCTGTCCTGAGACAGAGCGCGCCGGCGCATTTCTGAAAACATTTGATTATGAATAATGCCGGTCATGACCGTTATTGAAACAGCATCGTGTATAATGATACGAGACGATGTTGTTTTTCGTACTGGTCAGCTTCAGCGTATTCCAGGCCGGCCATACAGACAATGTGGAGATCCTGGACGAAACCTGCACGACGTATACCGTGCTCTGCCCGCAGAATTATATGCTGGAGATTGAGCAGTTCGGCAGGTGTATTCTGGAAGGAGAGAAACCGCTGGTCGACAGGGAAGAAACACTGCGCAATGCAAGGGTTCTGGACAAGGCATTTGCTTGCTGCAGATAAAACAGAAACGGATTAGAATCCGGGAAATCCGGCAGGCGCATCTGGATTCACGGATGAGCTGCCTTATATGGGAGAGTATCATCCTTGTGATTACTCTCCCATTACCTGGAATACGATCTCTCTGTCACGGTCCCGTGTATCACACTCTACCAGTGTCAGGTTCTGCCATGGACCAATCGTGATCTTCCCATCAACGAAGGGAATTGTAATAAAAGGCGAGAGGATCAGCGAATGGATGTGAGAACTTCCATTGTCGTCATGCCATGTGTCATGATGATGATAATGAAGAACATTCCCCTGCTGATCCCTGTAGGGTGCAATTCCCTGCATCGCCTCCCGGACATCGTGATGAACCAGACCTGGTTCAAACTCGAGAGTGGTAAGAGCGGCTACCCCGCCAGTCGTGAAACCTGTGATAATCCCGCTTCGAATCTTCTTGATCCGGCATGCGTTGGAAACAGCCTCCTGGAAATCCACAGTAACATCAATCATTCCCATATTTCCTTTTGTACGGTATGATTTCATCTCAGTATGAACAGCCATCAGTAAGCCCCCTTTTCGCCTGGTGTCTCAGGCGTCCTTTTTTGTCCCAATCAGTATATCACTTAACCGGGATGATGGATTGAGTGTATAATACAAAACAGCATCTGATATAATTTGGTTCACAGATCATATAACAGGCGCAAGCCCGGGAAAGGATAAGTACGTGTACATAAAGAACAGAACAGCTTCTATCCTATGGAAAGCTGTGTTTCTGGTACTCGCTGCGTGGGCGCTGCTTGACGGAGCAGGAATACTGGCAGGACACTATACCAGAAACTTTCCCCACATGTTTACCAACATTTCCAATCTGGCAGCATGGGTTTACTTCCTGTGCGCGATAATCCGGCTGATCATCCGGAAAGAGTCAGAAGACGGCGTGCCTTTCCTTCCGGTGTTCAAGTATACGGTGACGATTTCTTTGCTTGTAACCATGCTCATTGCGCACTTCATGCTCTTCAATGCCATGTTCAAGGACGGGCATCTGGTATGGTGCCTTGTGATCCTGCACTATGTCGCTCCATGTATGACCCTGCTGGACTGGCTGCTTTTCGATCAGAAAGGGAAGATGCCTGTCTGGGGGCCTTTTGCATGGATATCACTGGGAGTAGCTTATCTTGCGTTTACGATGATCTATGTTGGTGTATTCGGCAGATATATGGGCGGCGGCACCACAGCAGATCTGACATCATACCCGTATGATTTCCTTGATCCGGCTATCAAGGGAACAGGCGCTGTGATCGGATTCTGCGGCGCAATGATCATAGCCTTCATCGTTCTGGGATATGTGCTGTATGGAATTGATCATCTGATGAGGAGAAAATAAGATGCGAAGAAGAAATCTTGCGAAATGTCTGTTGATTCTATAGTACGAGGCAGTGAACATGGCGCATTCAAATGGAACCGTTCTGATGACGGAAGGGAACTACAGGAAGCAGATTTTCTTCTTTGCCGTTCCTGTGTTTGTCGGCGCGCTGTTTCAGCAGATGTACAATACCGTTGATTCCCTGATTGTCGGCAATTATCTGGGGCCGGAGGCTCTGGCAGCGGTCAGTTCTTCCGGTACCCTTACTTTTTTCCTCGTTGGTTTCTTCTGGGGCTTTGCGACCGGGGCAGGGGTTGTCATTGCCCGCTATATTGGGGCGAGGAATGAGGACAAAACCTTTCGGGCAGTGCATACAGCCATGGGGGTCGGACTGGTATGCGGCATCGTTATGACAGCAGCAGGCATACTGCTTTCACCGATTCTGCTCAGACTCATACAGACACCGGAGAGTGTTTACATGACTGCGAAGACCTATCTGACAATCTACTTCGGTGGATCCTTCTTCCTGGTCATGTACAATATTCTGGTGGCAATCATGCAGGCGGCGGGGGACAGCCGCCACCCGCTCATATATCTGGTGATCAGCTCCCTGACAAACATCGTACTGGACATCGTTTTCATCGCAGTTCTGAAGATGGGGGTGGAGGGCGCAGCACTGGCCACCATTCTTTCCGAGTGCCTGAGTATGGTGCTCTGCCTGCAGAGACTTCTGCGGATCAAAGATACTTACCGGGTGGACCTGCGGAAGATTCGGTTTGACAGGAGCTGCACCCTGGCGATTGTGCGTCAGGGACTGCCGACTGCTTTCCAGGCGACGGTGATAGATCTTGGAAACATCCTGATCCAGTCTTACATCAACTCCTTTGGTGCGCTTGCGATGGCGGGGATCGGCGCTTACACCAAGGTGGAAGGGTTCTGTTTCCTGCCGGTGATATCGTTCTCCACGGCTGTCACAACGTTCGTCAGCCAGAATTACGGGGCAGGGAGGAAGGATCGTGTCCGGAAAGGAGCGCGCTTTTCCATCGTCTGCGCCATCGTGCTGATCGAACTGATCGGAGTGGTACTGTTCGTGACCGCTCCGCAGCTGGTCGGCGCGTTCAGCAGTGATCCTGCCGTGATCGCATTTGGTACAGGCCGGGCAAGGGTCTGCAGCCTGTTTTATTTCACGATGGGATTCTGCCATCTGGCGTCTGCCATCCTGCGGGGACTCGACAGACCAGTCATCCCGCCTGCCGTCATGATGGTCTGCTGGTGTCTGGTCCGGGTGGTAAGCGTGCTGACGATCGGACAGGTCTGGCACAGGATCGACCTGGCATACTGGCTGTATCCGGTTACCTGGATGCTCAGTACGGTACTGTTTGCATTCATTTTGTCAAAAGAGTTTCGGAAGAGAAACGAATCATAACGAACCGGAGAAGGAAAGCAGATGCTGAAGATACAGAGGAAAAGACCGCGGCGCTGCCATGGATCCAAGCGGATATCACTGACACCAGTGAGGTCAATATGAATGAATGGAATAGAAGGAGCGGCAATGGACGAACGACTGAAAAAACAGCTTGCCTTTTCTCTGGAGATCGACAAGGAGAAGAACATCTTCCGGCAGACGCATCTGTCCGGACACGGGCGAAATGAGAACGATGCAGAGCATGCCTGGCACATGGCAATCATGTCCTGGCTGCTGCGGGAATACGCGAATGAAGAGGTAGACATCGCGAAAGTGATGCTCATGTGTCTGATTCACGATATCGTCGAGATCGATGCCGGTGATACATACGCTTATGATGAGGAAGCCCTGAAGACGCAGAAGGCACGTGAAGAAGCCGCGAAGGAGCGGATCTTTTCGCTGCTGCCTGATGATCAGAAGGAAGCGCTGACGGCTCTTTTTGACGAATTTGAGGAGAACCGGACACCGGAAGCGAGATACGCTCATGCGATGGACAACCTGCAGCCGCTCATTCTGAATCACAGCAACGGCGGCAGTGACTGGGTTGAGCATGGCGTTACGGCAAGTACAGTATATGGCAGGCAGAAAAAGACGAAGCTCGGGTCGGAAAAGCTGTACGAAGTAACGGATCAGATCATCCGGGAGAATATCAGGAAGGGCGTTCTTCCGGAAGGGAATCTGAGAAAGGAGCGTGACTGATGGACATTCTTTGCAGTCAGTGCGCGTATCTGGTTTATGATGATGAGGCGGAAGAGTATGTCTGTGATGTCCGTATGGATGAAGACGATTATTACCACCTTGTGAGGAGCAATTACAGGCAGTGTCCGTATTACCGGAACGGCGATGAGTATCAGGTTGTGAAGAAGCAGATGTGAGCAGGAGGACGGCCTCAGAACGGCAAAGGTATCTGCGTGGGTGATGAAAGGGAAGTGTTATGAAACTGCGTGATACGGTTGAGGTATGGTTCTCTGAACTGGAAGACAACTGGGAAGAGTGCAGCTTCCATTGGTTCTCGCTGGGCAATCGAAAAACCGAACGCTACCGCCGGTACGGCGATCTGCCGGACGGGCGTCACTTCGGTGTCGGTCTCGTTCCTGCGTTTGGAGATCCATGGGGGCGCGAGTCGGCGATCGTGATTGTGGGAGAAGACGGGGAACTGCAGCGGGATACCCCTTCACGGATCGAGATGGGCAATAGCGTCCTGATCGCGATGGCAGCTTCGCCTGACGGGAGAAGTCTGGTCTGGTTTACGTCAGATGGCCGACTGGGCGTATGGAGACAGGAAAAAGAAGATTTTGTTGACTGGCAGGGAGAAACTCTGAATAAACGGCTCAATGGCCTGTCCATCGTGGATGTGAAACTGCATGCGGACGACTTCCTGGAGATTCAGTGCAAAGGCGGAAAGACCGCCGGTTATCTCTGCGCAGCTGACGTTATACTTACGCCGTGGAAAGGCGGCTGGACGCCCGGAGCGAAGGAGCGCGGGAACTTCTCCTTCGCGCTGAAAAACGGGATTCTCCATGCATGCCCTGAATTCGTCTTTGTGCGGATATGTGAAGACGATGGCTGGGGTGAATACGCAGGGTGCGGTGTAAAACATGTCCTTTTCGATGAGGGACTGGAGAGAATCGAAGGCGAGATACTCGCGGACAACCCGTCCCTTGAGACCGTTGTGATCCCGGCCAGTGTCCGGTATGTGGACTGGAGGGCCTTCGGCGGCTGCAAGGGGCTCAAAAACCTGGTGATTGAGGGCGATCTGTCGCGTGTGAAGCAGTGGGACAGAAACGCGTTTGAGGGCTGTCCCTGTGAAGAATACTATGCCCTGATCGTTCAGGGCAGTGAATCAGCCATCAGAACAGCGCTTGACCAATGCGCGAATGACATGGTGCTGTACGGCATAGCGAATTCTTCCGGTACTGCCCCGGATATGATTTCCGTCAGGAGAAAAGCGGCTCGTCTGATTCAGAACAGAGATTATCAGTATGCGCTCAGTTCACACATACACAACCCTGCCAGAACGGACATGATCCTGAATCTGTATGATTCTCTTGAAGGGGATGAGCTCTTTATCGCAAGGACGATTCTGACAGACCCAAACGATGAGAATAAGGCACATATGCTGCTTTACTGTGAGGATGAGGATTTGCTGATGCTGGGCTGGCGGTATGTGTATGGGGCAAGGAAATTCTGCGCGGACCGGCTGCATGCGATGGGCTCCCGTTTTCCGGAGACATTCGTGGAGATGGATCCGCAGGAAAGAAATGAGTGGGTGCGGAACTGGCTTTCGAGTGCGGCGGAAACGGCACTTGACCTGATTCCGGAAGACAACGCGGTACGCGGCAGAGTATCCGAAACAGCTTCTGTGGACAGCGAGCCGCTGCATGCTTTCCTGAGTATGCAGCATCCGAGGAAAGTGATCAGATGGTGGCATGCCAGGAAGCTGGAGGATCCGGCATGGATAGCCTATGTGGGAAGCTGGACAACGGATGAGCAGATCAAGGAAGCGCTGTCTGTCAAAATCAACAGTGCCGAATGGATTACAGAGATGATCTACGGAGATCTCTCCGGAGCGGATCTGATCTTTGGGTTTCAAAGGCCGGAAGACATGACTGTGCAGGATCGTTTCTGCATGGAGATCATAAAGAATCATCCTGACCGCGCAATTCGTGATCATGTGCGAAAAGTGATGCAGGATTTTCATTAAGAGCAGGGCAGGTACGGCCAGGTTGAGCGGACGGCCATATCTAAGTATCATAAGACCAGGGATCAGGAGGACATCGAATATGAGATTGATCAGATGGGCAGCAGGTGCTTTGGTATTATCCGGTCTTCTGCCTGGCGCGGCCCCCGTATACGCGGAAACACTCGTTCCTGGCTATATCATGGCCTCCTCTACGCTGATTGAGCCCGGGTATGATCACAGCGCGTGGCTGGTACAGGATCATGATGTTTCAACTGCATGGACGGAGGGTGCTCCCGGAAATGGGCTGGGGGAATCTCTCTATATGGAGACGGACCGTTACGCGGTGATTACCGGCGGTGTGATCTGTACCGGATACTGCCGCAGTGAGGATCTGTTTTACAAGAATGGCGCGCCGACCCGCATATACATTCATACCGGCAGTCAGGAAGCGTACCTGGATGTAACGCAGGACGCGAACACATACCAGTACGGCTATGAGGGATTTCATTTTCGGTTTGATGAGCCTTTGGTCAGCGATGGTTCGGTGACGATGACGATCGTTGGCGTGCGGGATGGCTGGAAATGGCAGGATGCCTGCATCAGTGAGCTGCGTCTGGAGGGATACCAGGCAACGGCTGATACGGCACCGGATTTTTCCGGACAGACACCTCATGTCTCGCTTGTGCTGCCGGCAGAGGACGGGGAGTGGGGCGATGCTTTTCACAATCCGGACGGACTTGGCAAAGATGGAAGGGAACCGGGCGAGACGGACGGCTATACGCAGGATCCGGAGGCGCTGGACGGCGAGACCATCGAGCGGCTGCGGGCATGTGCGGATACAATCTACAAGATTCAGACACAGCACGCCGGAGCGTACGATGTGGAGATTACCGCTGAGGACCTGTACAGTTTCACTCACGCAGGCGTTCTGAACTGGTATCAGGCGAAAGTACGGGACGCGCGCATTTCTTACCAGGGCACGTTCCATTATGCTTATGAGGAAGATCTGCAGGAGATTGTGGGGGAACTGTTTGAGACACAGACGCCGCAGGAGGATGTGCAGGCTCTGTGTGATTATTTCGGAGCGGTTCGCGAAGGCGGGATGATCCGGCTGAATGCTGCCGGAAATGACTGGAATGACACGTACTATCTCCGGGAGCCGGCAGGCGCGGGATTTGAGCAGGGGAAGACGGTCCTGATCGGGGCCGTGATGGAATACAATCCCGGATCGCAGGGATACATACATACGAAGAGCTATCACGCGATCTTCACACAGGATCCATATGACGCGGACGTGTTCCGGTTTGACGGATTGTATGTGGGTTAATCAAAAAAACCGGTTATGAAGAAGGAGGCAGGCTATGCTGGGCGAACTCAGCTGAGGGTGCTGATGTGAAAGTACATGACCAGGGACGCTGCGGCAGAGGGTGCCGGAAGTTTTGTTTCGTAAAGGAATGAATGCTATGAATACAACAAACATTTCGATCAACACGCAGAGCAGTATCCGGATTACCGGATCGAAGGTTCTTTACTTTGATCCGTTTCAGATTGCAGAGGAGCGGCATGATGCAGATATCATCTTTATCACGCATTCTCATCATGATCATCTGGATCCGGAATCAATTGAAAAAGTTTCACAGGAGAATACGGTTTTTGTTGCTCCTGCCAGTATGGACCGGGAGATGCGGAAGGTGATCGGCGATGCCGAACTCTTCCTGATGACGCCGGGAGACAGGCAGGACATTGACGTTCTCTCGATCCAGGCGGTGCCTGCATATAACCGTCTGAAGCCATTTCATCCAAAACGGAATGGGTGGAACGGATACGTCGTGATGATGGATGGAGTCCGGTATTATGTGGCAGGAGACACGGACGCACTGAAAGAGCTTTCATCGGTTGCGAGTGATGTGGCACTGGTACCGATCGGAGGCACTTATACCATGACGGCGAAGGAGGCGGCCAGGCTGATCAATGAGATCCATCCGCTGGTCGCTGTCCCGACACATTACGGGAGCATCGTCGGAAAGCCGGAGGACGCAGATGTCTTCAGGAAGTATGTTGATCCGGAGATCACAGTAGAAACCAGACTGTTCTGCCATTCATAATGCAGCCTGCAGATCCTGAACAAAAAGGAGAAAAATGAAATACCGCTGTCTTGTGCTGGATCATGATGATACGATTGTCAACAGTACGGCAACCATTCATTATCCGGCCTTTGTGGGCTATATGAAAACAGCAAGGCCTCAGATCCATATGTCTGTGGAAGAATATTTTGCCCTGAACTTTGATCCGGGCGTGATCGGGCTGTTCCGTGATATCTGCGGTCTGAGTGAGGAAGAGATGAGGCAGGAAGAGCTTTACTGGCAGGAGTATGTCCGCACCAGAATCCCGAAGGCCTACGACGGAATCCGGGAGATCCTGGAACGGTTTCGCCGGGAAGACGGCCTGATCTGTATAGACTCTCATTCCTACAGTCATTATATCAGGCGGGATTACGCCCATAATCATCTGCCAGAGCCGGACCTGATCTTTGGCTGGGATCTGGCACCTGATAAAAGGAAGCCGTCTCCATATACAGTCTTCGAGATCCGGAAACGGTTTGACCTGAAAAGGGAAGAGATCCTGATCGTGGACGACCTGAAACCGGGGTATGACATGGCCAGAGCGGCTGGCGTCGCCATCGCCGGTGCCGGCTGGGCCAATGATGTGCCGCAGATCGAGGCCTTCATGAAAGAAAACTGTGATTTCTATTTCAAGGAAGTCGCGCAGCTGCAGGCTTTTTTGTTCGGACCCTGAAAAACCTCCGGCGTGGCATCCTGCAGCAATGATACAGACAGGGGATCCAAAGCCGGAAACGGTATGAGTGTGAAAGGGGAGTGACTGGAATGCCGCTGAAAATTGTTCGGAATGACATTACGAAGATGCATACGGAGGCTATCGTCAACACGGCAAATGACAAGCCGACCGTCGGGACCGGCTGTGATCATGCTGTCTATGAAGCGGCCGGCTATGACAGGCTGCTTGATTACCGGAAGGAGCACATCGGTGTGGTGGAGGAAGGCGAGGTCTTCCTGACGCCGGGATTTGGTCTTCCGGCAAAGTATATCATCCACGCGGTCAGCCCTCTGTATATCGACGGAAAGAGCAAAGAAGAAGAGAAGCTCCGTTCCTGCTACCGGAAGAGTCTGGCACTGGCTGCGGAGAAAGGGATCCGGTCGATTGCATTTCCGCTGATCTCGACAGGCGGATTCGGCTATCCGAAGGAAGAAGGGATGCGGATCGCTGTCGACGAGATCAATGCATTTCTCCTGACGAATGAGATGCTGATCTATCTGGTGGTGTTTGACGAGAAGGCCACGCAGATGGGGAAGAGCCTCTATCCGGATCTGGAAGCGTACATCGACCGCAATTATGTGCAGCAGAAGCATGAAGAGGAATACCGCGACGCGTTCTATGGTGTACGCGATGACAGGTACGAGTCTGCGCCGTCTCCAAAGGCTGCCCCCAATGCACGAAGCCGTATGGAAGAGGAACGGTGGAAGGCTGCGAGAAGAGCCAGGGAAAAGGTGGCACGCGAAGCTGTCCGGCCGAAGAAGATGTCGGATTTCCTGAGTGACTTCATGCCGGACGCACCGGCGTTCCATGGCAGTTACGCTGCAGGTGTACCTTCCCTGTCTTCTCTGGAAGCAGAAGACGCAGCGATCGAAGAACTCGATGAGAAGCTGTCACGGCGGATGGAACACATGGCGGATACATTTCCGCAGTACCTGCTCTACCTGATCAGCGAGAAGGGAATGGAGAACGCGGATGTCTACAAGAGAGCCATCGTTGACAAGAAGGTTTTCTCAAAGATCAAGAACAATCCGGAGTACCACCCGCAGAAGCTGACGGCCCTGTGTCTGTGCATCGGTGCGAAGCTGAATCTGGATGAATCAAGGGATCTCCTTTCCAGAGCCGGATATGCCCTGTCGCCCTGTGATAAGACCGACATCATCTTTTCCTATTTCATCGAGAATGAAATCTACGACATGATCGAGCTGGACATACAGCTGGAAGCGCATGGACTGCCATGCATCATTGCATAATCCTTCACATGAACTTTCACATGAACTTTCGAGGTCGCCTGCCGGGCGACCTTTTTTCATCCCCTCTTCCGTATACTGATCTCAGAACACAGACAGACACAGCTGCCAAAGCAGCAGAAAGGAAGGTTGGTTATGAAGAAGGGGTTAACAGAACTGGTATTTATTCTCGACAGGAGCGGGTCTATGTCCGGACTTGAGGCGGATACGATCGGCGGATTCAACTCCATGCTGGAGAAGCAGAAGAAGGAAACCGGAGAGGCATACGTATCGGTTGTGCTGTTCGATGACCGGTCGGAAGTGCTCTATGACAGAGTGGACATCGGGAAGATTGAGCCGATGAGTGATACCCAGTATTATGTGCGCGGCTGCACCGCTCTGCTGGACGCGATCGGCGGTGCGATCCATCATATCGGCAATGTCCACAAGTATGTCCGTGAGGAAGATGTGCCGGAGAAGACACTCTTTATCATTACAACGGACGGAATGGAAAACGCGAGCCGCCAGTACAGCTATGAAAGAGTCCGGAAGATGATCGAGCGCCAGAAGGGTCAGTACCACTGGGAATTCCTGTTCCTCGGCGCCAACATCGACGCAGTCTCTGTAGCGGGCAGATTCGGCATTGACCGGAGCCGTGCAGTGCGGTATGAGCATGACGCGGAAGGAACAATGCTGAACTTCAGGGTCATGTCGAAGGCAGTCAGCTGTGCGAGGCAGGCACCGTCTGCAGCGGGCATGAGCGACTTCCTGGATGAAGATGAGCTGTTGGAGCCGATTCGCAAGGATTATGCGAAGCGTCATAAAGAATGAGGAGTCAACTCTGCCGTCTGCCTACTCTGCCAACCCTTGTGAAAACAAGTGGCATCTCTTCCCTATAAGCGGTATAATAATTCAATAGCTTTTGATATACAGGGCACGATTTCTGGTGATTGGCAGGAATTGTGCTCTTGTAATAAGATTTCAGATACAGGGCTTTCTGCCTTGTATGTGGCGGAACAGCATCCGTTACCGGAGCTTCATCCGCATGGAGAAAACAGGTTATGAAACTGATCAGTATGAGATGCCCGCACTGCGGCGCAGAGCTTTCGATCGACATGGACAGGCGGCAGGCTTTCTGCCAGTACTGCGGCAATACGCTGCTGCTTGATGATGAGAATACGATCAACATCAACAAACGCATCGTGGACGAGGCGAGACTCAAGGAGGCGGAGATACGCCTGAAGGAGCTGGAATACCAGCATGAGCGGGAGATCCGCCAGGAGACGATCAGGAAAGAGCAGAAGAGATCCTTCTGGATATCTGTTGCGGTATTTGTCGTCGTACTGCTGATCTCAGTCTCCGTCGACAGACTGCGCCCGTTTTCACTGATTGTCGTGATTGCCGGCTGTGTCCTGCTGTCTTCCAGAAAAACAGAAGAGAAGAATACTTCTTCCGGGCGCCAATACCTGTATTCTCCCAAGAGCAGGACAGCTGCGCTGCTGTTATGTTTCTTCCTGGGTTTAATGGGCGTGCATCGTTTCTATGTCGGTAAGGTCGGAACCGGGATCCTTTATTTTTTTACTTTAGGTGGTTTTGGAATCGGCTGGCTGATCGATATGATCACAATTGCGTGCGGTGTATTCCGGGACGGCCAGGGGAATTACGTGAAGGATTGGTAGAGATGTGATAGCAGGGAAAGATAACAGAGGTGATGATTTGATCAATCAGGCAGAAAGCGTTGTAAGATACTATGTCCTCTGCAATCGTCTTAAGAACATCATCCGAACCGGCTGGGTCAACTGGCATGTGAAGCGTGACAGAGTTGAGAGTGTGGCCGAGCATATCTACAGCACACAGATGCTGGCGATTGCGATGGCTTCAGAATTCAAATACAACATTGATCTGGCCAGGGTCATTTTCATGCTGGCGATTCATGAACTCGGTGAAACCGTGATTGGCGACATTACTCCGTTTCAGATGGATCCGTCAGAGAAAGAGAAGCGGGAACATGAGGCGGTTCATGAGATCCTCGCCGGTCTGATCAGCGGAGATGAGATTGAGAAGCTGTTTCTGGAATTCGATGCCCATGAAACAGAAGAGGCCCGGTTTGCCTACCAGTGCGACAAACTGGAATGTGACCTGCAATGCCGTCTCTACGATGAAGAAGGCTGCGTGGATCTGAAGGCTGCCGTCAGTGACAGGATCCTGGATGATCCGAAGGTCAGCAGTCTTTTATCGTCTGACAAAAGCTGGTCTGAGCTGTGGCTGGAATACAGCCGGCAGTCATATCCTTATGATCAGAACTTCCGCGAAGTATCTGATTATGCAATGACACATAAGATCGGAGAGTAGGACGATGCTATAAACTGCCGGCAGCCGGACAGAGAGATTGGCATGGAAAAGGAATACATCAAGTCCCCCATGAATTATATCGGGAATAAATACCGGGTCATGGGACAGATTCAAAAATGGTTTCCCCGCAGCATAGACACGATGGTGGATCTGTTCTGCGGCGGGTGTGACGTTACGATCAACACCGATGCCGGGGTTCACTATGCGAATGACATCAATTATCATGTGATTGACATCTTCAGGGAGTTTCAAAAGCACTCTGCGGATGAGATCCTTGCATACATCGATGAAACGATTGAAAGGTGGCATCTGTCAAGGACAGACGCAGAAGCATACCGTCTGTTCCGGGATCATTACAACACCGGGAAAAAACCGTTGGATCTGTACATTCTCATGTGCTTCAGCTTCAATTACCAGTTTCGTTTTAATGAGAATCATGCGTATAACAATCCGTTCGGGAAAGACCGGAGTTCCTTTACTGCTTCCATGCGGGCCAATCTTCTGAAAGCATGGGATAAGCTGGCCGGGGTGCAGTTTACGTCAGGACCGTTTCAGTGTTTTGACTTTGGGGTTTTGAAGCAGGGGGATTTTCTGTATGCCGATCCGCCTTACCTTATCACATGTGGTTCCTACAATGACGGGAAGCGGGGATTTACAGGCTGGACGGAAAAAGAGGAGAGGGAATTATATGACATTCTGACGGATCTGGACAAAGCCGGCATCCGGTTTGCGCTGTCCAATGTGCTGGAGCACAACGGGGAGACAAACGAGATTCTCCTTCAATGGTACAAGGACCATCATTATCATTTACACCAGATTCAAGTCAGTTATCAGAACAGTAATTACCATGCAAAAAAGAGTACAAATGTGACAAAAGAGATTCTGATCACGAATGCCTGAAAGAAGCAGGAAGACAGGAGCAGAAAGTGAAGCATTTTTTACTGAAAATCATATTGACCGTATTGCTGGCAGCCGGTTTTGTCCTGGCCTTCAGCTATATTGTCACCTGGCAGAATTACAGGATTCTGTCCAGGGATGCCGCAGAGGAAAAGCAGATCAACCGGGACGCGGTCAATTATACGCTGAAGAATCTGACGGCTGCATGGAATGACTACGAAATCAAGATCAAAGGCCGGTACGAGATGGAGGCTGTTCTTTCAGCGCTTGCACTTCAAAGCGTCATCGATAATGACAAGGCTGTGGAAGACGAGACCGGTGAGGACAGTGCGGTGGCTGTCATTGCGGACGGGAAACTGTCCATACCGGGATCCATCGGCGAAACACTGGGTCTGGAGGAATCTCTGTTTACGGAAAAGAGTGGCTCTTTTGTCGCACCGAATGAACCGTCGACCCTTGTGGTGTACTGCAGGATCGGCAATACGGACAAGTATTACGTAGAATGGCATGAAGATGTCGTGCTGGATGACCTCGTGCTGGAAACCATCGATATCCCCGGCATTCTGAAGAGAACAGAGATTGCCTACGATGTTTCTGCCATGTTTCTTCCCGGTGAGCAGGACGGCCGGACGCCCTCCGAGCTTTTATACAGGAATGACCGTTATTTCTCTGACTGTGAGAAGATCGGGGATCTGGGCCTTTCCCTGGAGGACCTGCAGGGAAGTGATCAGAAGGCGTCAGGAACACTGACTTATGATGATATCAGCTTCTCCTATGTCGCCGGGGAGTCCCTGCTGCCGGCCGGATATGTGATTCTGCTGGAACCGGTGCCGAATCTTTATGCGAAGGCGTTTGGCCAGGCCGGATATATGATCGCGGCGCTGATTGTCCTGCTGGCTGCGCTGCTGACCGCGGGATTCTCCCTGTATCTTTATGTCCGTGACAATATCCTGACGCCGGATCAGGAGAAGACTTATCAGCCCGCCCATTCCCGTTCACTTGCGACGCTTTTCGGAATTCTGGGACTGATCATCATCGCGCTGACCGGTATGCTGATCTATGCGCTGAACGGGCTGTATGACGACGTCGCCAGAGGCAGGGAACGTCTTGCGACGATGGACGAAAGTATCTACATGTATACAGACCGGTTCGGCCAGAATATACAGTCCTTCGATGATATTTACCTGGAATTTGGCAATCACATCGCGGAGTTTCTGGATACCTATCCCGAGCTGAGGGATCCTGAGGTGCTCGCGACACTGGCGGACAGCATCCATGCTTCCTCCATCACGCTGTATGGGGCTGACGGCCGTGAAACGATAAGCAGCGGTCCGTGGATTGATCTGACGCTTGGCACGGATCCGGATTCTTCTACCTATGAGTTCAGGAAGATTCTGAAAGGTGCTCCATACATCATACATGACCAGGAGACGGATGAGGAAACCGGCCTGAACGAGATGAAGATCGGGATCCGGATCCGGGATGATGTGTCCGAAGAGAAGTACGGTATCATGCTGCTTGGCGTAGATACCTCCTCTCTGTCCGAGCAGGACGCCAATCCGGAGAAAGCGGTCAGAGAGATCCTTCAGGACCTTTCTGATGACGAAACTACGATGTGGATCGCTGACGTGAAAAGCGGACTGATTCTTGTTTCCGCTGATCAGGAGATGGAGGGAAAGAGCATCACGGAGACCGGCCTTTCGGAGTCTGACCTGAAGGGGTCTTTGGTCAAGACCGTGAAGACGGAAGAGGGATCCGCCTTTGTCACATCAGCTTCCATGGCAACGTCCGGAATTCTGGAATGGACGAATGCGAAGGAAGGAATCATTGCGTACTATCGCGGCCCGAAAACGCCTTATCTGTCCGGCATGCTTGGGCTTGTCCTGACCGGCTGCATCCTGTTTGCCGTGATTTATCTGATCCTTGCGTGGATCGTATTGAAAGGATATACGGAAGAGTTCTTCCAGGCAAACAAACATGTGAAGGGATCCGAGATTTACCGGAAGAACCAGAACCAGCTCATGAGGTCTCTCGCAGAAGTCCCTCCCGGCAGGAAAGGCATTGCGGCCATGGAAATTGCGACTGCGGTATTCCTGCTTCAGATGATGCCCTTTATTGATTCCGGATCCCTGTTTGTAAAGAATACGGTCTATTATTTTATTTCTTCCGGAGACTGGGAAAAGGGGTTCAATCTGTTCGCGATCGCGGCGATTCTGATCCTTCTGTCGAAGGTTGTTCTGCTTGTGATCGGCGTACGGCTGGTGCTGAGCATCTGTGGTTCCTTTGCCGGGGCAAAAGGGAAGACGATCTTCCGGCTTCTTGCAAGTGTGTTTTTGTATATCTCCCTGTTTTTCTTCCTGATCCAGACCTTTGAGTATCTTGGATTCAGTGCAACGGCGATTGCGGCCGGACTGGGATCCCTGGCGCTGGCGGTTTCCCTGGGCGCGCAGAACTTTGTCGCGGATATCTTCGCCGGACTGACCTTTGTATTCGAGGGGACAATCCATGTGGGAGATAACGTGCAGATTGCGGTGGCGGGCAGCCCGGTTGTGCATGGAACGGTCATGGAAATCGGTGTCCGCAATACCAGAGTCCTGACCCAGGAGGGAGACCTGATTTCCTGCGGGAACAGAGATATCAAGATGATTAAGAACAGTACACGGATGAATTCCCGTGTGATCTGTGAGCTGGTGGTCTCTTCAGATCTTTCAGCTGATGAAATCGAGCGTATGCTGAATGAGGAACTGCCGAAGGTCGGGCAGGAAGACCGCCGGATCCTGGCAGGCCCGTTCTACAACGGCATCACCGCGCTTGGCAGTGGAACGATGACGCTTAGTGTCAGCGCAGAGTGCACGGAGAAGGATAATGATTATGTAAGGGACGTACTGAATGCTTCCCTGCAGAGAATTTTCCGGGAGCATGGCTACAGTATCTGACCTGGCAACAGCAGGTTGATCTATTGACAGAAAACACTTCTGTTCGTGCAGAGTTACCTATGCACATGTGCATATTCATGGTATATTATGCAATAGTAACAGAAGTGTTTTTTTATCCATTGTCTGACTGCATCAACAACATCAGAAGACGATTCGGTCGGACAGAGGGCCATATGTGATGGAGGAAACTGGTATTATGCTGTTTGATGCATTGGATAAGATCAGGCAGCAGACGGTGATTACATCGGTTCTGCTGATGATACTCGGACTGTTGATGCTGATTATTCCTGTTCAGCATGACCAGATTCTTGTGGAAATCCTGGGCTATATCCTGCTTCTTGTGGGAGGTGTTATGATCTGGGATTTCATCGCAGGAAGGAAGAAGCTGTCGGACTGTATTCTTTTTACAGCTGCGCTTCTGCTGGTTGTGCTGGGCCTGTTTATTCTGATCTCAGGAGATGACATCCTGACGGTACTCAGCGTGCTCTTCGGCATCCTGCTGATTGTTGACGGTCTGCACAGCGCAGTCCACGCATGGATGTATGCCCGCAGGTCCGGCAAGAAGTGGTGGTGGATTCTGCTGCTTTTGAGTATCTCCCTGATGGTTGCCGGCGTTGTGATCCTGAATAATCCGTGGTGGAAAACCGCGCATTCTTTCGTGAAGGTGATCGGCGGCGTGATGCTGTACGCGGCGGCCGTTGGGATTTTCAGACTGATTCTGGTCTGGCCGCTTCGGACGAAATAAGGAGGGCTGGGAAATGAGTGATAAGAAGAATAAGAATCATCAGCCGGAGAAGACGGTTCAGATCCATGAAACTGATCCTGTGAAGGAAACCGTTCAGACCATGGGAGCAGACCAGACGGAAGGAGCTGTGCCTGCAGAGGATCTCAGCCGGACGGAGGAAGCCGCTTCGAAGAAAGACCTTACATGGATGGATGACCTGAAAGGGACACTGGAGAGGGCGATTCATTATAAGCAGGAAGATGCCGCGCCGCAGAATGGGCAGGAACAGGCACCTCCGGCGCCCAGCAAGGATGATCTGCAGAAACAGCTTGCAGCCATGAAGGCGGACTTTACCCATACGCCCATGGAGATTACGCCGGACCTGGAGAAACTGCTTGCGGAAGAGCTGAAAGCGGAAAAGAAGAATACAAAGCGCGCTGCCCAGATGATCAGTGTGCTTGCGAAGCATAACTTCTATGCCAACGGGCTCACACCGGAGGAGCTTCGGACTACACTGGAGGATCTTGGCCCGACCTATGTCAAGATCGGGCAGATTATGTCCAGCCGTGTGGACCTGCTTCCGGAGATATACTGCAAAGAGCTGGAGAAGCTGCGCCAGAACGTGAAGGAGCTGGATCCTGCGATCTCCCGTGCCGTGATCGAAGCGGAGACCGGAAGAAAGATTGATGATATTTATTCAGAATTCAGGGATGCGCCGATCGGCTCTGCCTCCATCGGACAGGTGCATTACGGCGTGCTGAAGGATGGCACGAAGGTTGTCACCAAGGTGCAGCGTCCGCTGATCGCGGAGATGATGCAGAAGGACTTTGACCTTCTGAAGAAACTGGCGCCTCTTCTGGATGGGGATGAAGCGAGCAAGGATCCGGATGCCCTGAGCCTGGGATCCATCATCGATGAATTTGAGAAGGTAACCAAGGAGGAGCTGGACTTTCGGATCGAGGCGGCCAATACGAAGTTTTTCCGTGATGTGGTTCTTGCGGATGGAAAGTGTACCTGTCCCAGGGTTGTCGATGAGCTGACGACGGAGCGGATCTTTACCATGACCTTCGTGGAGGGCTGTTCTGTCTCCAAAAAGGATCAGCTGGCTGCGCAGGGAGCGGATCCCATGCAGGTTGGACGGGATATCCTGGAAAGCTATCTGCAGCAGGTTTTTGACGCAGGTGTCTTCCATGCGGATCCTCACCAGGGCAATATCATGGTCAGCGGCGGGAAGGTTCACTGGATCGATTTCGGCATGATCGGAGAGATCACGGAAGCGGACATTACCGCTCTTGAGAACATCGTGGTCGGCCTTCTGAAGAGCGATACGGATACGATCGCGGACGGTGTCCTGTCCATCGGAAAGAGCGGGACGGGGACAGACCGGAACAAGCTGAAGGATGACCTGGAGCTGTTCTGTGCCAAGTACATGAATGTTTCAAGCCTGAGCGACATCGATTTCTCCGGGCTTCTGGGCGAGGTATGTGACCTGGCGGACAAGCACCATATTACGATGCCGGGCCGCTTCACGATGCTGGTGCGTTCCTTCCTGACCATCGAGGGTGTGATGGAACAGCTGTGTCCGGAGCTGGATCTGTTCGATGTCATTTCCGGCAAGCTGATGGACCGCATGAAGAAGTCCTTCAGCCTGGAGAAAGAGATCAAAGGTCTGGGTTCCGGCATTCTGGATGCAGGGAAGAAGGTTTCCAGAATTCCGCAGATGATCGCTGATGCTCTGAACGATGTCATCAAGGGAAGACTGAAGATCAACTTCGAGCTGGGCGGATATGAGGATCTGTCGGACGGTCTGAATCAGAAGATCAATGACATCATTCTGGTCATCATCGGTTGTGTCCTGTTTTCCGGCGGCTGCAAGCTGAGTGAGACGAAGATCCGGCCGGTTCTTCCGAACGGCATGCCGCTGATCGCGATGGTTGTTCTGATGATCGGTGCCTCCATGCTGATCTTTGCTTTGAAACGGATCTTTAAAAAGAAAAAGAAGTAACCGTTAACCGGTAATTATTCAGCCAGGGTATCTCCTGGCTGAAGCAGTCTGAAAACACACGCAGAGAGGAGGCGGAACGATGAGCAACATTCTGAGGCTTGTCCTGGTGCTGCTTTTTGATTCATACCAGCCTTTTTTTATCGCGGTACGGTGCCTGTATATTCTGGGCGCATGGCTCCTGCTGACAAAGTCGGGCCTTGCGGGCTGGTGGTCTCTGATTCCATGGGTGAGAGAGTATCAGCTGGGCCGCTGTGCCGCGCGGGAACCGGAAGGAAGGGGCTTCTGCATCGCCAGTATGCTGATCACGCTGCTGCAGGTGGCAAATATCTGTTTCGAATGGATGCAGGCCAGCCACACATTACAGTCCTTCGCTCCGCTGATCCTGGTCATTCTGTTCGCTGTCATGCTGATGCACTTTGTGTACAACATCCGGGTATTTGCCGGATTTATCGAGGTTTATGGTGTCAGCAGATGGTGGATCGTGTTCGGGATCTTCGATGAGCTTCGTTTTGTCCCGATGCTGATCTGGGGACTTGGCAAGAAGTATCAGCCGGGCTGGAAGGTGGAGGACCTGAAGGCCGAGATGAAACGGCTTGCGACCCACGGAAGTGCCGCCGTTCTGGATGAAGGCCTGACCGTCAATCTGAAGGACCGGCATGTCAAGGAGTTCTTCCGCAAGAAGTATCTGCTGAAGGACATTCATATGGCGATTCCGCAGGGGCATATGGTGCTGCTTCTGGGCGGTTCCGGTGCGGGAAAGACGACCTTCCTGAATGCCGTGAACGGCTATGAGAAGGCAGACGCCAAGGTTACGCTGAACGGAAATGACATGTATTCCGACTATAAGAAGATGAAGTATGACGTGGGCTTTGTGCCGCAGCAGGAGAACATGCGGAATAAAGACACGGTGGAGAGGACGCTTCTCGACGCGGCGAAGCTGCGTCTGTCCAAGGATATCTCGAAGGAGGACCGGCTGAAGCGGGTGCAGGACGTGATGGATATCTTCGGCCTGACACCGGTCAAAGGGCATCTGGTGGAGAAGCTCTCCGGCGGACAGAAGAAGCGCCTGTCGATCTCCATGGAATTTCTTTCCAACCCGTCGCTGTTCATTCTGGACGAGCCGGATTCCGGCCTGGACGGTGTGATGGCCAGGGAGCTGTTTGAGCAGCTCCGCGGGATTGCGGATACCGGGAAGATCGTCATCGTGATCACGCATACACCGGACCGGGTCATCGATCTGTTTGACGATGTCATCGTACTGGCAAAGGACAGTTCCCGCACTGGACGGCTGGCCTTCTACGGCAGCATAGAAGACGCCAGGAAATTCTTTGGCAGGCAGAAGATGGAAGAAATTGTGAAGTCTGTCAACCAGAAGGAAGAAGGCGGAGACGGACTTGCGGACGAGTTCGTACTGAAATATGCGGAGGTGCAGCATGGCTGAGAAGAACGGAACAGGTTCTGCGAGACAGTTGACCGTGCGGCACCGCGGCCGGCTTGCGCAGATCGGAATCTATTTTGGCAAGTTTATCCGGATGTTTGTGTACCAGAGCGACTGGAAGGTGCTGCCGATGGCCGCGCTCATAGCGGGCCTTGTCGGATTCGCCCTGGGCAGCGGCTTCGGAAAAACCATGGAAGGGACCCTCACAGGCGCATTTGCCATCGTATGTGTGTGCATCTGGAACGGATCCTTCAACTCCATCCAGGTTGTCTGCCGTGAGAGAAATGTGATCAAGCGGGAGCATCGCTCCGGCATGCATATTTCTTCCTATATTCTGGCGCATATGATGTACCAGCTGCTTCTGTGCATCCTGCAGACGATCGTGACCCTGATCGTCCTGTACCTGGTAGGAATGAGATTTTCGGGCAAGGGGATGTTTACGCCCTGGATGATCGTGGACGCGGGGATCACCATGCTGCTTGTCACCTATGCGTCTGACATGCTGTCTCTGTGGATCTCCACCCTGGTTCATACGACGACAACGGCCATGACAATCATGCCCTTTGTGCTGATCTTCCAGCTGATCTTTTCCGGCGGGCTGTTCTCGCTTCCGAAGGTGGTGGATCCCATCATCATGCTGACGATCTCCAGCCCCGGCCTGAAGGCCATGGCGTCCCAGACGAAGATCAATGACCTGCCGTACTCGGCGGTCAATGGCATGATCAAGATGGTGGACAGTGTCGAGATCGGCGGCAGGGTGACGGTTGGCCAGGTTCTCGACATCATGCAGGATACGGAGAATCAGACGGTTGTGGAGCTTCGCGCTGTTCCGATCGGCAACAAAGAGACGCTCCGGCAGCTTTGCGAACACCTTCTGGAGAAAGACCATTACCAGGATCTGCGCAGTGAGACGCTGACCGGGGATGTGACGGTGGAAGACGCCATACGGGCACTGATGGATCTGGAGGAGATGGATGAGATTCTCGATACCGAGATCGGAGGGATTACGACACTGGGAGAGGCTGTCGATGCGCTTGCGGCCAGTGACAGCATACAGGATCTGCGTGACGAGGGAATCGTTGTCCATATGACAGTGGGAGACGCGATCGATATGATCGGACGGGAAGAGACCATGGCACGGATCAGCGAGACGGCTTCCGAGGCGATGTACAAACCGGACTACGCGTATACCAGTGAGAACATACTGGGGAACTGGCTCCACATTCTGATCTTCGTCATTGTGTTCGCGCTTGCGTCCATCATTACGCTGGAATTCATTGACAAGGACAAGCGGTAAGCAGGCAATTCCAGTCACAGGATTGTCCCTGTATGCCTGACAGAGAATTCCACAAATCACGGTTGACTGAAAGAAAACGGCCGCTCCGGATCAGTTCCGGAGCGGCTGTTGCAATACTCTGTTCGCGGCTGCTGCCGCGGGTCATACCAGCGACGAAGCCGTTACGCTCCATTACTCCTCAGCACCGCCAAGGACCTTCCAGAGCAGGGCAGCGATGATTCCGCCGATCAGCGGGCCAACGATGAATACCCATACGACCTTCAGGGCGTCTCCTCCGAGAAGAAGCGCAGGTCCGAAGGAACGGGCAGGGTTGACGCTGGTTCCGGTGAAGAAGATTCCAAGAAGATGTACCAGAGTCAGCGATCCGCCGATGACCAGTCCTGCGACATGGCTGTTCTCGATCTTGGAAGTGGCACCGAGCACTGCAAGCACGAAGATGCAGGTAAGAATGATCTCAATGACGAGTGACTTCATGACATTGCCGTCATACAGTCCGTTGCAGCCAAGACCGAGCTCTGTTCCGATCATGAAACGAAGAACA
Organism: uncultured Lachnospiraceae bacterium; assembly: GCA_902781455.1. GTDB lineage: Bacteria > Bacillota > Clostridia > Lachnospirales > Lachnospiraceae > Porcincola. The sequence goes on from CACZJF010000014.1 coordinate 36,812, forward strand.
GCAGCGCCGGCGATCGCGCCGAGGAACTGCGCGGCAACATAGCCGATAAAATCAGTGACGTCCATGCCGCCGTTCAGAAGAACGCCGATGGAGACCGCCGGATTGATGTGGCAGCCGGAAATGTTGCCGATGGAATATGCCATCGCGACGATGACCAGACCAAATGCAAGCGCGGTCAGGATATAGGACGCGTTTGCCTCAGCCGTGCAGCCTGTCACAGCGGCGACGCCGCACGCGACAAAGACAAGTACAAATGTTCCGATAAATTCCGCAAGATACTTACGAACCCCTTCTGCCATAATTACTACCTCCCTCTCAGCAGAACAAAATATGATAGAATCTGTCCGGACGCTGTATGATAACTGCGTAAGGACAGTTTTTATTTTACACGGATCGGAGCATAATTGAAATAGGAAGATGGCAAATTGCAGGAATGGAGAAAAGAGAAGGGTGAAACAGATGCCTCTTGCAGATACGAAACCAAAAACCCTGGACGCAGAAAAATGCTCGTTGCGCGCGAAAGCCGCGGCACGCCGGAGAGAATGCCCGGAATCGGAGATTGCCAGGCTGAGTGCGCAGATTACGGCGCGGATAATCGGGCTGGAACAGTACACGAGGGCAGAGGTGGTTTTTGCGTACATGGCTCTGCCCAAAGAGGTGCAGACGCGGGAGCTGATCCTGCGGTGCCTGGAAGACGGAAAGCGCGTAGGCGTGCCGAAGGTACAGACCGAAGGGGCGGCAGGGGAGATGCATTTTTATGAGATCAGGGACTTTGATCATCTGCTGCCGGGACCGATGCATCTGATGGAGCCTGATCCGGCGTACTGTGCATGTCTGGACCAGGAAGAGGAAGCGCTCGTCATCCTGCCCGGTGTGGCTTATGACCGCGCGCTTCACCGGCTCGGATACGGCGGGGGATTCTATGACAGATACCTTCAGGCACACGAAAAGCACCCCACCGCAGCCGTCGCTTTTGACTTTCAGGTCTTTGATGAGGTGCCTTTTGTAAATACTGATATCCGTCCGCAGATTCTGGTTACACCTCAGTGTATCCTTCAGCGGCCCAGATAGATCCTGTCCTGACGGTTTGCTTCATATGCAAGCTTTTCTTCGTCGACTCTGGCAAGGCGGCCATGCTCGACGGTCACTTCACCGTTTACGATGGTGTAGTCTACGGCACCCTTCAGTCCGACTGTGCCGAGGCAGGATTTCGGATCAAACAGAGCGCCCACAAGTTCCAGACGATCCGAAGAAACGAGGAACAGGTCCGCGCACTTCCCTTCTTCCAGGCTTCCGATCTCATCCTCGCGGCCCAGCAGACGGGCGGATCCCATCGTTGCAATCTTCAGAATCTCGTAGCCCGAAGGTGCTTTGTCAGAAGAGTTCAGACGGTGCAGCAGATACGCGACACGCAGCTCTTCAAGCAGGTTCGAGCCGTCATTGCTTGCGCTTCCGTCGACACCCAGTCCGACCGGAACACCCATCTGAAGCATCTCGGGAATCCGTGCGATGCCGGACGACAGCTTCATGTTCGAGATCGGGCAGTGGCAGACGCCGGTGCCGGTTTCGGCCAGGAGCTGCAGCTCCTCTGTATTGAAATGAATGCCATGTGCGTACCACACGTCGCTGCCGACCCAGCCGAGTTTTTCCATGTAGGCAAGCGGCCTCAGGCCGACCTTCTCAAGCGTGTAATTCTCCTCGTCTTTCGTCTCGCACAGATGTGTGTGCAGCCGGACGTGTTTGTCACGCGCCAGGATCGCGCTCTCGCGCAGAAGATCTTCTGAGACGGAGAACGGAGAGCAGGGCGCCAGGGCGATCCGCTTCATCGATCCGAACGACTTGTCCTCGTACTTTTCGATCAGGCGTACGGAATCCTTCATGATTTCGTCGACCGTCTGGACGACGCTGTCGGGCGGAAGCCCTCCGTCCTTTTTGGAACGGTCCATGCTTCCCCTGGAAAAATGCATGCGCACGCCGAGTTCCTGCGCGGCCTGCCACTGTGCGCCCAGAAGGTCGCCGCCCTGCGCGGGGAAGACATAGTGATGGTCGAAGACCGTTGTGCAGCCGTTCTTCATCAGCTCGCCCATCGCTGTCAGGCTCGCCAGATGTTCTGTCTCTTCGGTCAGGTTCTTCCAGACCTCATACAGCGCCACCAGCCAGTCAAAGAGTTCCAGGTTCTGCACTTCGGGAAGATTGCGGGAAAAGACCTGATAGAGATGGTGATGCGCGTTGATCAGGCCCGGGTAAGCAATCATGCCGGTCCCGTCGATGACACGGTCAAACTTCGTATCCTTCAGCGCCGGATCCTCTTCCAGGTTCGCACCGATCTTCCTGATGATCCCATCCACACACAGAAGATCAACATGCTGCGGCATGGAATCTTCTTTATCGCAGGTTACAATTGCATCAATGTTCCTGATCAGAAGTGTACTCATACGGTTCCCTCCTTTTGGCATGATGTGTCAGCGGGATGGATGCCATCTTTCAGGGCTTAAGGCTGTATTCAGTCCGGACTGCTTTATTCCTCTGCAAGATACTTCTCCATCGCCTGTTTCCAGAAGTTGTCGAATGCATTCCTCTCACGGCGTCTGCGGTCATCATCGTCCCCATCCTGACGGATCTTGATGAGGCCTTCTTCAAACGCGTTGGTATACGCATCAAGCACACGCTGGAAGATCTGGTCATCGCCGAACGGCGCGTCGCCGCAGTCCGTCAGCGTCTTGCAGGCAAGCGCCGTCATGCGCGCGCACATCTGCCGGTCTTCCTGCTGTTCGTAAACCGCTGCTTCTGTCGCGTACACGGCAGCAAGTCCACGGTAGAGTTCCTTCACTGAATCGTCCAGGCTGCCGCAGGCAGCAATCTTCTCGCGGTACAGCGCGACGCTGCGTTGGCACATCTCAAGCGCCATCTCTTCCCGGCCTTCGGAACGGCTGCAGGCAAAGCCAAGATCCGCGTACAGTTTCTCCAGCGTGCCGAAATTCTGTTCACGGCCTTCCAGCGCCTCCAGCGCCAGCGTAAAGTGATGCACAGCCTTTTCGTAATCTTCATCCCACAGAGCATGGTTTCCGCAGGCTGTCTGCGCGTATGCGATCATCAGCTTCGAGCCATTCTCCTCGGCAGCTGTCACATCCTTTTCCAGCTGATTTGCACTGCGTATGTAAGCATGCCTGGAGAATGCAAGACTGTAGGCTCCGTCTGTCACACGTCCGAGAATATTCACGGCGCGGCTGAGGATATTGAAATACGCATCTTCGTCCGCATCGATTCCGATCAGATTCCGGGCTTCATTTATCGTCAGGCTGTTGATTCCCGGAATATCAAGAATCTCCTGCAGCGCGTCATCTTTCTTTGTTATGATGTCCCTCACGTCCGACGGCTTCCCCTTCGAAGGAGACAGGACGAGACGGTAACATCTGTAATGCTGTGCCATGGTGGTTCAACTCCTTTTCTAAACACTGCCTGAAAGGTTTCTGCATTCGTGCCGAATGCATCGTCAGAGACTATTATAAACTACTTTCGGACTGTCTGCATCGATAAAAATGCACGTTAAGACCTTGTATTTGCCCAGAAAGCGCTCATGCTCCGGCCAGGCTGCCCGGTGACGTCCTCTGACAGGTATCCGCCCAGACCGCAGGCGGCGGGATCCCAGGAGCGCGCCTGCTGCTCACTGCCAAATTCCACCTCCGCGTACATGAACGCTGTAGGCAGGCCCTCGTCCACGAGGTTCACTTCCAGTTCCAGACCTTCCGGAAGCTGATAGATCCGCCGCTCCTTGCGAACCAGCGGCTGCCCGATCAGGTCTGACAGGCGCTCAAAATCCTCTTTGCTCACCTCAATCTCAATCTCCTTGCGCACCAGAAGCCCTTCCGACTTAAAGCAGAGCACATACTTTGTATCAGTACCGCGCCGCTCCAGCCGGATCCGCACGATCGGTGCCTGGGTGTGCAGGTATCCCTGCTCCTGGTACTCTGTACAAAGAAGCGGGAGCGCTTCCGCATCCAACACCGGCCAGCCGTCAACCATCCATTTTCTTTCAATCTCCATCCTCTGTGGTCCTTTCCTGATTTACATGGAACTTTGCAAAAAAAGAGTTCGATTCCCTGAAAAACCTTTATTGTGGACAGTTTACCACGAAGTATGTAGAATGGTTCGGGAAAATGAAACAAAATTGTTACCATTCACGGCCGATCTGCGTTTTTTCTGCCGGGACAGGCTTGCCTGGCCACGGCAGTACAAAACGCAGATCAGCCGCGAAGCGGGAACTTTCCCAGCAACCGTGAACGGAAGCTGCGCAGCAGCGGCAGACATGCGAAGCATGGATGGTTCACGGTCTGCGGGGGAAGGAGCCGTGAATGGTAATATCAGAACCCTGCAGCCGATCTACGTTTTTTCTGCCTGGCTGCGGAAGTACAAAACGCAGATCAGCCGCAGGGGCGCTGCAAGGGAAGGAAGGCGTGCATGAAACGGGAAGACATACACAGCATATTGATCATCGGGTCAGGTCCCATCATTATCGGTCAGGCCTGTGAATTCGACTATTCGGGAACGCAGGCGTGCAAGGCTCTGCGCAGGCTCGGCTACAGGATCATTCTTGTCAATTCCAATCCTGCGACCATCATGACGGATCCGGAGATGGCGGATGTGACCTATATTGAACCGCTGAATGTAGAGCGGCTTACGGAAATCATAGAAAAAGAGAGGCCGGACGCGCTGCTCCCGAATCTGGGCGGCCAGTCGGGCCTCAATCTCAGTTCCGAGCTCTCGAAGGCTGGTGTGCTGGACCGTTTCGGCGTCAAAGTGATCGGCGTACAGCCTGACGCGATCGAGCGCGGGGAGGACCGGATCGAATTCAAGAAGACCATGGACAGCCTCGGCATCGAGATGGCGCGTTCCCAGGTTGCTTACTCTGTGGAAGAAGCGGTTTCCATTGCTGACGAGATCGGCTATCCGGTTGTGCTCCGCCCGGCATATACCATGGGCGGCTCCGGCGGCGGCCTTGTCTATAATGTGGAAGAGCTGAAGGTTGTCTGTGAACGCGGTCTGCAGGCTTCGCTGGTCCACCAGGTTCTGGTGGAGGAATCCGTCATCGGCTGGGAGGAGCTGGAGCTTGAGGTTGTCCGCGACAAGAAGGGCCAGATGATCACCGTCTGCTTCATCGAGAACATCGACCCGATGGGCGTGCACACCGGCGATTCGCTCTGCTCTGCCCCGATGCTCACGATCTCGCAGGATGTGCAGGACCGTCTGCAGGAAATGGCATGGAAGGTCGTGGACAAAGTACAGGTGATCGGCGGCTGCAACTGTCAGTTCGCGCACGATCCCAAAACCGGCCGCATCATTATCATTGAAATCAACCCCAGGACCTCCCGTTCGAGCGCCCTGGCTTCGAAGGCAACCGGATTCCCCATTGCCCTGATCTCCGCGATGCTTGCCTGCGGCATGACGCTCGATGAGATCCCGTGCGGGAAGTACCAGACGCTGGACAAGTATGTTCCGGGCGGAGACTACATCGTCATCAAGGCGGCCAGATGGGCATTTGAAAAGTTCCACGGCGTCAGCGACCATCTCGGGACACAGATGAGAGCGGTCGGCGAAGTCATGAGCATCGGCAAGACCTATAAGGAAGCACTGCAGAAGGCAGTCCGTTCCCTGGAGAAAAACCGTTACGGCCTTGGCCATGTGAAAGATTATCATGAGAAGAGTCTCGACGCGCTTCTGTCGATGCTGATCTATCCGACCAGTGAGCGCCAGTTTATCCTGTATGAGGCGCTGCGCAAGGGAGCCAGCGTGGAACAGCTTCATGAACTCACGAAGATCAAGACCTGGTTCCTGGAGCAGATGAAGGAGCTGGTGGAGGAAGAGGAAGCAATCATCGCCGCGGCAAAGGAAGGCAGCGCGCATGCTGCAGGAGAGGCAGATGCAGACAGCAGCGCGGATCAGGCCGGGCAGGGTGTGTGCACCATTCCGGACGAGGCGCTGATTCAGGCGAAGAAGGATGGTTTCTCTGACCGTTATCTCAGTGAGATTACCGGCAACAGTGAAGAAGCTGTCCGCAGCCGCAGGGAAGCGCTCGGCGTCGTTGAAAAGTGGGAAGGCGTTCACGTCTCCGGCACGCAGGATTCCGAGTACTATTATTCCTCCTATCATATTGAGAAGGACGCCGTACCGGCGTCGGATGACAAACCAAAGGTCATGATCCTCGGCGGCGGCCCGAACCGGATCGGCCAGGGCATCGAATTCGACTACTGCTGTGTCCACGCTGCCTACGCGCTGCGCAGCCTGGGCTTTGCAACGGTCATCGTCAACTGCAATCCGGAGACCGTATCGACCGATTACGATACGTCGGACAGACTGTATTTTGAACCGCTCACGCTGGAGGATGTCCTCGCGATCTACAACAAAGAGAAGCCGGTTGGCGTCATCGCGCAGTTCGGCGGACAGACGCCGCTGAATCTCGCCGCGGATCTGAAAAAGTATGGTGTCAGGATCCTGGGAACGACGCCGGAGACCATCGACATGGCCGAAGACCGTGACCTGTTCCGCGCCATGATGCAGAAGCTTGAGATCCCCATGCCGGAAGCAGGCATGGCCGTGACGGTAGAGGAAGCGAAGCAGATCGCGCAGCGCATCGGCTATCCGGTGATGGTCAGGCCCTCCTTTGTTCTGGGCGGCCGCGGCATGGAGGTCGTGCATGACGACGAACAGATGGAAGGATACATGAAGGCAGCCATCGGCGTGACGCCGGACCGCCCGATCCTGATCGACCGTTTCCTGCATCACGCGACCGAGTGTGAAGCCGATGCCATTTCTGACGGAGAGCATGTTTTCGTCCCGGCAGTCATGGAGCATATCGAGCTGGCGGGCATCCACAGCGGCGATTCCGCATGTATCCTGCCATCCAGGCATCTGTCGGACGAGCAGGTTGCCACCATCCGCGCCTACACGAAGAAGATCGCGCAGGAGATGCATGTGGTCGGCCTTATGAATATGCAGTACGCGATCGAGGACGGCACGGTCTATGTCATCGAGGCCAATCCGCGCGCGTCCCGTACGGTTCCGCTCGTATCGAAGGTCTGCGATATCAACATGGTCCGCATTGCGACCGATATCATGACTTCTTCCCTGACCGGAAGACCGTCTCCCGTACCGGAGCTTAAGGAGCGGAAGATTCCGTACTATGGCGTGAAGGAAGCCGTCTTCCCCTTCAACATGTTCCAGGAAGTCGATCCTGTCCTTGGGCCGGAGATGCGCTCGACGGGTGAAGTCCTCGGACTGAGCGAACACTGGGGACGCGCATTTTACCTTGCGCAGGAAGCCACCCGCACACATCTTCCGATGAGCGGCACGGTACTCATCAGCGTTTCCGACGCGGACAAGGACGATCTTGTCGAAGTGGCGTCACACTTCGCGGAGTGCGGTTTCCGGATTCTTGCGACCGAGGGCACGCTGAAGGTCATCACGGAGGCTGGTATCCCGGCAGAGAAGATTCTCAAGAACTATGAAGGAAGACCGAATATTCTCGACGCGATTACCAACGGGAAGATCGACCTGATCATCAACACGCCGATCGGAAAGAAAGACGCGATCGATGATTCCTATATCCGCAAGAATGCGATCCGCCATCACATTCCGTATATTACGACGATGGCTGCCGCGCTTGCGACTGCTTCCGGCATTCGTTCGGAAATGCGCGCGGAAGCGCCCGGCATCACAAGCCTGCAGGAGTTTCACGCAAGGATAGAAAAATAATGGATAAAACGCGGCCGGCAAGCAAGTTTGCCGGCCGTTTTTCCATCAGTTTCAGGAAGGGGCAGAATATATTAAAACAAACCTCAAAAATCGTCCGGTGAGTAAACTCCCCATCCTGATTTTGTGAGAATTCATGGGATGCTGAATCGATACAAAAAAATAATAAAAGGATGTGACCTCCGCCTCACGGATCCCGTCCTTACAGACAGAAGGGAATAAACTGTCCAGATTTTTCAAGAGGAGGTAGCCATTATGAGAAAAAGAAGAATGCTTTCCATCATTGCAGTATCGACCGCTGCGGCGGTGTGCTTCGGAAGCGCGTACGCGGCGGCAAAGGCCGGCCTTCAGGTCAGCATCGCGGAGACGGAAACGGAAGAAACCGAGACCGAGACGGAAGAAGCCGGACGTGGAACACCGGAATCCGAGACAAATGATTTCTCCATCATTGATTTTCTGACAGGAACCTCGGCAAAAAACGCGATGCCTGAAGAGGAGGCCTATGAGGACCTGGCTGTGTCTGACGGCATGCTCATGGCCGCTGCGGAAACCGGCAGCTATTATGCCGAGCCTGCGATGCCGAACTGGAATACCGAGCAGTATTCCACCGTGGACGAGACCGGGTTCCGCGACGTGAAGCTCTATCCGCTGTCCACCTTCGGAATGGACGTGGACACGGCGTCCTACGCGCTCCTCAGACGCAACGCTCTGGATGATTCGCTTGGCTGGATGCCGAAGGATGCGGTCCGGATCGAGGAGATGATCAATTACTTCCATTACGATTACGATATGCCTGAGGACGGGGAGACGTTCGCGCTCAACGCGCAGATCGCCGACTGCCCGTGGAATGAGGATACCAGACTCCTGCTTGTCGGACTGCAGGCAAAGGATATTCCGCAGGATCAGATCAAGGACCAGAACCTGGTCTTTCTGGTAGATACATCGGGAAGTATGTACGATGCCGACAAGCTGCCGCTCGCAGTCGAAGCGCTCAAGTACCTTCTGGGGGAGATGGACGAGCGTGACTCTGTCGCGATTGTGACCTATGCGGGCAGCAGTGAGATCGCGCTCGAGCCGACGAAGTGCACGCAGGAAGGAAAGGAAGCCATCGTCAGGGCACTCGACGCGCTGACCGCGGACGGCGGCACCTATGGAGAAGCAGGCATCCGGACCGCGTATGATCTTGCCGCGCAGTCATTTGTGGAAGGAGGCAACAATCGCGTGCTGCTTCTGACGGACGGTGACTTTAATCTCGGGCAGACAGATGATTCCGAGCTGGTCGACCTGGTACAGGAGAAAGCACAGGGCCAGATATTCCTTTCCATTCTCGGATTCGGAACCGGCAACTACAACGACGCGCTTGCGGAGCAGCTTGCGGACAAGGGAAACGGGAACTACAGCTACATTGACAGTGACATGGAAGCCCGCCGTGTGATGGGCGCCGCGCTGAAGGGAACGCTCAACACCGTAGCCAAGGACGCGAAGGTGCAGGTTGACTTCAATCCGGCGTACATCAAGGGATACCGCCTGATCGGATACGAGAACCGCATGATGAACGCGGAAGACTTCGAAGACGATAAGAAAGACGGCGGAGAGGTCGGCGCCGGCCAGCAGGTCACGGTACTGTATGAGCTGGTCACCGCTGACAGTGACATGGAGATTCCTACGGCGCACAGCAGATACACACAGGAAGAGGAAACATCGGCATATGCTTCGACAGAAGCAGAGCAGGCGGCAGACGCCGGAGAGACTGCAGGCTGGACCACGCTTGCGATCGCCGGAAGTGAGACAGAGCCGGAATCCGGGACGGAGCCTATGATTCAGCACACCATTCCCGAGGGAGAAGAATTCCTCACAGTCAGCATCCGCTATAAGGATCCGGAAGGAGAGAAGAGCATGCTGAAGGAATTCCCCGTCACCGCGGACAATGAGTACATCGCGCTGCCGGACAATCTGTCCTGGGCCGCCGGAGTCGCGCAGGTCGGCATGCTGCTGCGTGAGAGCGAGTATGCAGGAAGCAGCACCTATGATGAGGTGCATGGCCGCCTGGAGAACCAGACACAGGGGGATGAATTCCGTGAAGAGTTCGTCTACCTCATCAACCGGTTCAAAGGTGCGCATCTGGAAGACACCAGCGATTATGGCGGAGCATATGTGGAAGACGGCATAGACTGGTAAACCGCAGCCAGCCAGGCAGCGCTGTATCAGCACCCTGCCGCCGGCAGGACCGGGCAAGTCAGGCCGGTCTTGCTGGAAAAGTCAGACTGGACAAAAGAAAGGGAAGAGCAGCGAATTTTTCAAGGCCGGAGACACACGCGTCTCCGGTCTGTTTCATGCATGACTGTCCTGAATAAGCAGATTGTTATATGAATTATTTCATAATCATGGCCTCGCTCCTGCATTTTTATGCAATATTTTCCGAATAAAGGTAGCAATTGTGAGAAAAATGTGTCACCATAGAAGGTAATCGTACCGGTGTGTCAGCATCAGGAATTGGAGAATCGGAATGAAACAGATATTGGTGGAATGGAAACAGGATCATCCTGCGGCAGGGCAGGTGGAAGAGATCCGGCAGGAGTGGGAAAAGGGTGTATACAGCAGTATGCTGATACACATTTACAGCGGCTTGTCGGAGGACCGCTTTACCAGCCATATTGCTGCTGAGATGAAGGCGTGCTTCCCGCAGGCACAGGTTGTCGGAACGATGTCTGCCGGTGAGATTAAGGACGGCAGACTGATGGCAAAGGGGGTTCTGGTTTCAGCGATTCTGTTTGAGGAAACCGAAGTGACCGTGCTGCGCTATGATCATGTGAAGGGGAATGAAGAATCCACAGGACACAGAATCCGGACCGATCTGGGAGCCATCCCAAAAGTGCGCGGAGCGGAGCTGCTGTTTCCGGGAACAGAGCTGAATACACGGCCTTTCTTCCGGGAAATGAGCAGGTGCAGAAAGGACATCCAGATCTGGGGCGGCTACAGCGGCGATCACATGCTGAACGCACCTGTCCATTTTATCTTTGATGAAAGCGGCGTCCTGTTTGATTCCGTACTGGTGACGGCCTTTGCAGGAGACAACATATTCTTCAATATCGATAAGAGCATCGGATGGGAACCGCTCGGTCCGTCCTTCCACGTGACGAAAGCGGAAGGCAACCGGCTGATAGAACTGGAAGGACGTCCGGCCTCGGAGATCTACGAGAAGTTTCTCCAGATCGACCGGAGAAGACGGAACAATGCCGAAGAAGGATACGCATTTCCGCTGCTCGCCAAGTACAACGGCGAGGAATGGCTCAGGAGCGCGTTTCACATTGAAGAAGACGGTTCTTTGAACCTGCATGGTTTTGTCACGGAAGGAACGGAGATTCAGCTCTCCTATGGAAACCCGGAGAACATTCTCCGCGTCATCAACAACCGGCTTGAGACGATCCGGCAGTTCAAGCCGCAGGTCATCCTGCTGTATTCCTGCGTGGTCCGCAAAGCATTCTGGGACAACCTGGTAGACATCGAGATGGAGCCATTTGCCCTTCTGGCAAGTACGGCAGGGTTTCATACCTGGGGAGAAGTAGCCCGCAATAAGCGCAACGGCGAGGTTGTGGAACACAATGTTACGCTTCTCTCCATCGCGATGCGGGAGGGCTCTGCTCCATCCGGAGAACTTCCGGTGGTACAGGCAGATGATACGCTGCTGAGAGGACAGGCTGCCATGCTTCGCCGCCTGACGAACCTGATCTTCATCACCATGGGGGAACTGCAGAAGGCGCACAACGATCTGCAGAAGCTGAACGAGAAGCTCTCTGTCATGGCGGAAAAGGATTCTCTGACAGGCCTGTACAACCGCAGGAAGATCGATGAGCTGATCAACTATACCCTTGACGATTCTGAGAGAACGGGACAGCCGGTTTCTCTGATCATGGCGGATATCGATCATTTCAAACAGGTCAACGATCTGTATGGCCACCATACGGGTGATGTGGTACTGAGAGAAATCGCCAGAGTACTTGGGTCTGTCGCGGAAGCCTCCGGCGGAAGCGCAGGCCGGTGGGGCGGGGAGAAATTTTTCCTTCTGCTTCCTGATACCGAAGAAGAGGAAGCGATGGTCACTGCGGAACACCTGCGGATGATTGTGGGAAAACGCAGTTTCCCGGAGGTGGGGAAGGTGACAGTCAGCCTTGGCGTGATCACCGTTCATGGAGATGCTGAGAGGAAGCAGGTATTCTCCAGGATTGACACAGCGCTCTACGAGGCGAAGGATGGAGGCAGGAACCGGACCGTACAGGCCACCATCTGATCCCTGCCGCAAAAACAGGTTTGTCTTGTATCAGGTTGTTTGCATATGTCCGTGTGGTTTGTGTTATAATGATTCCAGAAACTGTAAACTTCTGCAGCAGAAAGGACACACAGATATGAAAGAAAAGAAAAAGCTGACTCTGGCAACAAAGATCTTTATCGCTCTGATTCTGGGTATCATCGTGGGTATGGCCCTGACAAGCCATTCGGACATCGCTGTCTCTTACATCAAGCCATTTGGTACGATCTTCCTGAACCTGATCAAGTGGATCGTCACACCGCTGGTATTCTTCTCCATTATGGCTGGTGTCATATCGATGAGAGATATCAAGAAGGTCGGCTCCGTCGGAATCAAAACTCTTGTTTACTACCTGTGCACAACGGCATTCGCGATCACCATCGGACTGATCCTTGCCAATCTGTTCAAAGGGATCTTCCCCGTGCTGCAGACAACGGATCTGGCTTATGAAGCAGCTGAACCCGTGAAGTTCATGGACACTCTGGTCGGCATCTTCCCGTCCAACTTCTTCGCACCGTTTGTGGAAGCAAACATGCTCCAGATCATCGTCGCGAGCCTGATCATCGGCTTTGCGCTTCTTCTGGTCAAGCAGCAGAAAGAGATCGAATTTACGATGGTCGATATGCTGAATGATGTCTTCATGAAAGCGATGGAGATGATCGTAGCCCTGTCACCGATCGGTGTCTTCTGCCTGATCTGCCCTGTGGTCGCTGAAAATGGGCCTGCGGTGCTTGGCTCTCTGGCGAAGGTTTTGCTGGTGGCATATCTTGGATATATCCTCCATGCGATCATCGTCTATTCTCTCGCGGTAAAGACGGCTGCAGGCATGAGTCCGGTTACATTTTTCAAGGGCATGATGCCTGCGATCATGTTTGCATTTTCCTCTGCCTCTTCCGTGGGTACACTTCCGATCAACATGGAATGCACGGAGAAGCTGGGCGCGAGCAGGGAGGTTACTTCCTTCGTCCTGCCTCTCGGCGCGACGATCAACATGGACGGTACCGCGATTTATCAGGGCGTCTGCTCTGTCTTCATCGCATCCTGCTTTGGCATCACACTGACCTTCCCGCAGATGCTGACGATCGTGCTGACCGCGACGCTGGCTTCCATCGGAACCGCGGGTGTTCCCGGTGCCGGCATGGTCATGCTCGCGATGGTGCTCAGCTCGGTCGGACTTCCGGTGGAAGGTATCGCGCTGGTCGCCGGCGTAGACAGAATCTTCGATATGGGACGTACGACGGTTAACATCACCGGTGACGCTTCCTGCGCAATCATCGTTTCCGCCATGGAAAAGAGAAAGCAGAAGGCGTAAGCGGAAGGCGGTAAACGCCGGACGTGAAACGCTCATTCTGCCGGAGACAGATTTGAATGGGCGGCAGATTGAAATGAAAGAGAAAGACCGCTGCATGCGACTGCGTGCAGCGGTCTTTTGTCGGGTCGGTTTAGAAACGCGCTCCTCCGGCACACGGCGGAGCGTCCGGCCTGCCTGCGATACCTGCCTGTGGCTGACCGGAATCAGGAAGCCGGGCTGTCCTCATCTTCATTTTCATGTTGCCTCCATTCCGTTGACAGTATGAACCGTCATGGGAAGTGTTTCTTTCCCAATTCGTCACGTCCTTTTTCTCCCGGAAGGGAGATCCGGATCTGCCACCGGTGTTACTGAATCCGAAAAGCTGTATTCTTCGAACCGGATCGACAGGGCAAGTATAGCATGGATATTAGTATACAAACATGTGACATTCATTCATAAAAGGACGGAAAAGTCCCAGCCGCAGCGCAGCTGTTTTATGTATTACGTCGAGAATTTCGAATTTGACGATCTCATGGTGGACGATGGTATGGCGAGGTGGTACGATTTCGCCAGGATCGTTTCTGGATCAATTCGATGAATTTCTTTCGTACACTGTGAAAACCTGCCACACGCTGAGAAAACTTGCGTCGGCGCGGATTTCTCAATCAATCCTTGATTATCCCCGTATTCCCATACCTGCCAGATCGTGACAAGACGTGGCAATCACCGACAAACCTCAAAAATCCCCGTATGAGCAGCATATGGTGAGAGAGACAAGGCGTGGCAATCACCGATAAACCTCAAAAATCCCCGTATGAGCAGCCTGTGGCGAGAGAGATAAAGCGTGGCAATCACCGACAAGTCTAAAACCTCCCCGTATGAGTAGAAAGGAGCAGGGTGCCTGCTGAGGCGTTCACCCGCAAGAAACATGATGGACCAGCAAAGATTTCTGGAATGCAGATCTCAACTGATGAGCCGGCTGGAGATGTCCCGGGATATGTCAGACTCGGAGATTCTCGACCTGATTGACGATCTGATCGCGCAGAGCGATCCTGCCAGGCGGATGCGGTTCGCGGACCGCTACCAGCTCAAGACGGAACTGTTCAATTCCGTACGGCGGCTGGATATTCTGCAGGAGCTTCTTGACGATGATACAGTCACCGAGATCATGGTGAACGGAATGGGGAGTATCTATATCGAGCGGGCGGGGCGGCTGATGAAGTGGGAGAAGGCCTTTACATCCCGCGAGAAGCTGCAGGACATCATCCAGGCAATCGTGGCATATTCCAACCGCGTGGCCAATGAGTCTGTTCCGATTGTGGATGCCCGTCTTCAGCGTGGCGAGCGTGTCAATATCGTCATGAACCCGATCGCGATCGACGGACCGGTGGTGACAATCCGGCGTTTTCCGGAGAAGCCAATCTCCATCAGGCAGCTGATCTCATGGGGATCCGTATCGCAGGAGGAAGGTAAAATTCGCAGACGAAATTTCGACCCCTCAAAAACCCGCCAACCACGGGCGTTTCTCAATTCCGTCAGTTTCCATATCGTCAAATACTTTTCCCAAGCGGATGTACGAAACAAAAAAGTATTTTTCCGAAACGGCGTCGTAGTTTTGTCCCAAAAAGCGAAACGACCATGGAAAAAAGCGTCGGGATTTCGGGACAAAAGTCCGTTGCCCAATTGCCCGACCTGCGCAAAAGCCGGCGTGAAGTCTCCCGCCGGAAAGAGGGTTCTTTTCCGCACGCGGGTCTCGGAACGCCAAAGAGGGCGACGGTCGGCAAGGGACTGCGGAACGACCCGTCGTATGAAATATGCGAAACCAACGGCGAAAAGGAGGAACAACGTATGAGGAAAGAAACGAAAACGACGAACGCCGATGAGACGACCAGACGAGAAATCGGATTGGCCTTGGCCGATGCGAGAACCGTGCGGACGATTCTCCTGAAACTCACGGGAAGCGGGTACAGGTGCGAACCGGAGGTCGGAATCCTGCTCACGGAGGTCATGCTGGAAAAGACCGAGGAACTCGTCGAAAGGCTTCGCCCGCTGGCTGACGCGGAAACGGCGGGGAAGAGCGACGAGGTCGACGTACTGTTCGGAGAGATGGATTATCTGATGGGAGGAAAAATCAGGGTCAACTGAAACGGACTACATATGGGAAGTAAACGAGACGGCGGGAGAAGTCCCGTCGTTTTTCGTCCTTTCCGAAAGGATTCGACGCATATTGCTGAAAACGCCACGGAAAGGAGAAACGAGATGGTCAAAAGAAACCTGACGGTAAGCCGAACAATAATGTTTGGACTATTGCTGTGCCTCATCGCTGTCAGCCTGTGCGGTTGTGGAAATAAAACGAAAAAATACGGGATAGAATCTTTGAACGACGAACAGAAAAGAACGCTCGGTGGTACTGACTCCATAGACGAGGCTGTAGCGGAAGGAATGAGAGAAGTAGGAGCGAACAGTTTCGAAGTGGTTGGGTACGGTAATTATGAGAAAAACTACGTCGGAGAATACGTGGATGTCGTAGTAGACGCAAAAGACAGAGTTCTGATTGCTCGCATGCTCTTGAAAGACAACGACGCCGAATGGGTGACCGAAGACATCAGAAACGCTGAAAACCATCACTTGTATTACGACAGAAGCGGTAATTCCATTTCGGACGTCTACGACTATGATACGGATGAAGTGGTAAAGTCCGGAGAGAATCCTCAGGAACTGTTGGATAAAATGAAAGAAGCAACCGATACTCCTGAAAATATCCTTTACGAGGTACGGTCGCATGTATCGAATAATTACGAAGACTCCGTCGTCGATGATGTCGCCGTAAACGATGACGTACATGACAAGAAAGGTCGAGTAGTACTTGTAAACCTGACATGGAATCGGAACAACTCGGAAGCAACGACGAAAGATATGCTTTCAAGATATTCCGATGATTTGGCGGCTCATCTCAACGATAGTTTCAGCAGTGTTAATGAAGTGGCTGTATTTTGGACGGTTCCCTACTTAAACGATAAGACGTTCAAATATCAATACTCGAGAACCGATATGAAATTCGACGGCGACGAACGAGGCGAGGGGTCTTCGGACGACCGACGACCGAGGGAAAACGAACGAAAACGGCGAAAACATCCGTTTTTTCTTTCGAAAACGTTTCGAAACGACGCCGAATTCTTTTTTCGACATAATGGACGGTGAATGAAATCGTCCTGAAATCGAACCGCCGACCGCAAGGCCGTACGCGGGTCGACGGAACGGTCGAGGGACGAACGATGGAAAGAAAGTCCGCAGTCGGAACGGCTTTACGGTCGAAAG
>CACZJF010000015.1 GCA_902781455.1 uncultured Lachnospiraceae bacterium
ATGGACACCCTTGCTGTTCAGCTATGTACTTCGTCGTTGCCTACGCGTACTCGGGACTTTCACCCGTTAGAGCGCGCCCATGGCGCGCAAACCGAAAAGGACCGGCAGGCCGGTCCTTTCACAATTCTTGTCTACCACCCATAGCAGACCGGTGATCAACTCCGCTGTCAGTGAATCACCGCCGGATCCATGGAGGCGATATCTCTTACTCCCGTATACGCCATGGCTTTCGCCAGCTCGTCCCGCGCCTTCGTCAGATAAGAGCAGATTCCATGCTCATGGTCCTGCTTATACGCGGTAAGAAGCGGCCGTCCGATGCAGACGCCTGCAGCGCCGAGTGCCAGCGCCTTATACGCATCCATGCCGGTCTGAATCATGCAGTCAACAAAGATCGGAACTCTTCCGTTCACGAGTGCCGCAATCTCCGGCAGAATCATGACCGGCGGCAGCGCATATCCGATCCGGTTATTGTGATGTGACAGAAGCATGCCCTGAACGCCTGCCTTTAATACTTCCTTCGCGTCATAGAGGCTGAGGACACCTTTTGCTATGACCGGCAGAGAGGAAGCATTGCAGATTGCTGCCAGCTCTTCCGTCGTCAGTGCCTTCATCTCATAATCATCGACAATATCAGGAGATCCATCGTTGGCAAAGGGATGGTCAATGTCGATTCCTACCGCAAGAAGTGACAGCTTCTGTGCATGTTCGATCTTTTTGTAGATGAGATCCCGGTCGGCATAGGGTTTGATGATTTCGATCAGCCGTACCCCTGTATCTGCCATCTTCTCGATCTCCGCTTCGTCCGCCATCCCATACCAGCACACGCAGTCTGCAGCCTTCGCGCCTTCCGCGTAAGCCTTCGCCGCGCTCTTGTCGGCAAAGTGGTCGAGGTGGGAAAGTGCCGCCGTCATAATCGGTGATGAAAACTTCTCCCCGTAAAGTTCGAACTCTGTCGTCGGATTGACAGCATTCATATATCTTGTCTCAATCAACAGAGAGTCCAGATAGTTCCTTGTGATCGTGTTTGAATTCCCGGTATCTGCCATCGCTAAACTCCTTTCTGTAATGGTTTCTGACCGTTCGCATCAAAGTCAGTTGCTGCTGACCACAGATCCAAAAGAAGGAGCCGAAGCTCCTTCTTCTGGTTGCTGTCAATCCTGCTGCTGTCAATGCTGCCTCTAAGCAGCTGCAGTTTTATCAGCTGTTTGCCTTTGCCTTCCTGTTTGCACGCTGGTGCTTGATCACGGACATCAGCACCAGAACAACAATTGTGACAATGTACGGCATCATCAGCACCAGGTCAGCCGGAGCATTGCTCAGCTGCAGCTGGTTGGAAACCGCGTCCGCCACACCAAAGATTAACGCGCAGAACATGGCACCGATGGGATGTCCTCCTGCCATGGAGGAGGCACACAGACCGATATAGCCTCGGCCGGCAACCATGTTTTTTGTGAAGGATGTCAGGTAGCCCATCGACATGAATGCCCCGCCGATTCCGCCGAGGAGACCGGCGACGGTCCATGCCAGGAAATAAACCTTCGGCACGGAGATACCGACCGACTCTGCCGCGTGAGGATTCTCACCCACCGCACGGATGTGGTGGCCGGTCTTTGACCGGAAGATGAAGATGCTCAGAATAATCGCCGCGATAAACGCACCATAAGTCAGGATGTTCTGTCCCGATATGATCTTCCCGACGACAGGAATCGCGGAGATTCCAGGGATATGGATCTTCGGAAGCGCAAGGGACTTAATCGCAACGGCGGAGTTGGACTTCTCTCCTGTCAGGGCAAACAGCAGGAAGATCGTTCCGCCGGCGGACGCCAGGTTGATGGCGATCTGCGCAAGCATCAGGTCTGCCTTGCCCTTGACTGTCGCAACCCAGATCAGCATTCCCGTCACGGCACCTGCTGCCATCGCGGCAAGAAAGCCGACCAGAGCACTCTTTGTTGCACCGCTGACGATAACACCGATCAGCGCGCCCCACAGCATCATGGATTCAGCCGCCATATTGAACAGTCCGGCCTTTTCACAGATTGCAGCGGACAGGGCAGCGAAGATAAGCGGAGTCGACAGGCGGAATACCTGGAAACCGAATGAAGTAATCAGTCTTACGTTCATGCCTTCTCCTCCTTCTGTGCAAGTGCCTTCTTCGCGGAGCTGAAGATCAGCTTACTCTTGAATCCGCTCAGGAACATCTCAGCTGCGACCAGAACGATGATGATACCCTGAATGATCGAAACGAATTCCGGCGGGATATCGGTTGTTCTGGAAACAATGTCCGCGCCGGTCCTGATGTAAGCAATCAGGAATGCGGACAGCGGGACAAATGCCGGATTCTTTCTCGCGAGAACCGCGATCATCAGTCCGTCAAATCCATATCCGGTCAGGGACGTCCACTGGTAACTCTGGAACATGCCGACGACCTGGACTGTGCCGCCGATACCGGCAAACGCGCCGCCGATGACCTGCGCCAGAATAATCGTGGTCATGACCGGCATGCCGATATACTTCGCGAACGTCGGATTCATACCGACTACACGCATTCTGTAACCGAAGGACATCTTGTAGAACAGGATCGCCGCCAGGATCACGCATACAATCGCGATCAGGAATCCGAAGTGCACGGACGTTCCGGGAATCATGTTCGAAAGCTTCAGATCCTTGGCCCACTTGTAGGAAGCTGTAATCGAGGATCCGGGATCTTTGATCCGATACTTCAGAATATAGCTGGTCAGATACAGCAGGATGTAGTTCATCATCAGGGAGACAACACACACATCCGCATGGAACAGCTGGTCTGCCAGTGCCGGGATCAGGGAGCATGCCATGCCCGCGAGTGCTCCGACGACAAGCACAATGACCAGAAGCAGCCAGCCCGGTACTTTGTCCGACAGGGCAATCGCCACACAGGCAGACAGGCATCCGCCCAGATTCACCGCGCCTTCGCCGACCAGGTTAAACTTGTTGATCGCATAGACGAAGCACATACATACACCGGTGAACATGATCGGAATCATAACCGTCAGGATGTTTCCGAATCTCCGGAAGGAGGAGAACGGTCCGGTGATGAACTGCCCGATGACATAGACCGGATCATCAGAGATGATCGCCAGTATGATCAGGGCGATTACATAGGCAACGGCAACCGCGACCAGAATCCGGAACAGGTCAAACCATGTTTCTATCTTTTTCGCGTTATTCATAGCAGGCCCTCCATTTCTTCGGCCGTCATGGTCTTGATTCCGAGCATGTATTCACCAAGCACGTCCACATCAACCACATTCGCCTTCGGGAACGCCGCAACGATCTTTCCCTGCCTCATGACAAACAGGCGGTCGCTGACTTCAAGGACTTCGTTCAGGTCAGCGGAGATCAGAAGAGAACCGATTCCTTTCTCACGTGTCATACGGACCAGATACTTACGGATCATCTCCGCGGTACCGACGTCCACACCTCTGGTGGGCTGGTTCGCGATCACAAAGTTCGCGCCGCTCGTAAACTCACGGGCAACAACCACCTTCTGGATATTGCCGCCGGACAGGAAGCGGATCGCCTCATCCTGGCTGTCACAGGAGATCTCAAATTCCTTGATCATCTCCTCCGTGATCTGCTTCTGTTTCCCCGCATTCAGGAAGATGCCTGTCATGTTTTCCTTCTTGTCATAGCGGTCCGCAATGGCATTGCTTCTGACAGACAGGTCATTGACGCATCCAACCGTCATACGGTCTTCCGGAATCACACTCATGCCGGCCTGCCGGATGTCCTTGATCTTCATGCCGCCGACGTCCTGGCCGTTCAGCCTGACGCTGCCTGCGTCATACTTGATCATGCCGCTGATGGCATCGGACAGGAAGCTCTGGCCGTTGCCTTCCACGCCTGCGATTCCGACCACCTCTCCCTCACGAATCTTGAAGGAGACATGATCGACAGCGTTCTTTCCTTCGCTGTTCACACATACCAGGTCGTTCACCTCGAGGATCGGCTTGCCCGGCTTCGGATCCGGCTTATCGATCTTCAGGACAACATCGCGTCCCACCATAAGGCGGGAAATCTTCGCCGCATCCAGCTCTTCAATCGGGTGCGTGCCGTTGCAGTAGCCGTGACGCAGAACCGTCACGTTGTTGCACAGCTCCATGACCTCCTCCAGCTTGTGCGAGATGAAGATCAGGGAATGTCCGTTCTCCCTGAGGAGTTTCAGCTGCTCAAACAGCTCTCTCGTCTCCTGCGGCGTCAGGACTGCCGTCGGCTCGTCCAGGATCAGCACCTTCGCGCCGCGGATCAGGGCCTTCAGGATCTCAACCTTCTGCATCAGACCGACGGACAGGTCGGCAACTCTCGCTTTCGCGTCCAGTCCGAACTGGTACTTGTCCGACATCTCCTGCGTCATGGCAATGGCTTTCGCCTCATCAACCAGTCCGCCTTTCTTCGGCTCCATGCCCAGCGTCACATTCTCTGCCACGGTCATGGAAGGAAGAAGCATGAAATGCTGGTGTACCATGCCGACGCCGAGGCTGATCGCTTCCAGCGGAGACTTGATATGTACCTTCTTTTCATTGACATAGATACTGCCTTCCTGCGGCTGTTCCATGCCGAACAGCACCTTCATCAGGGTCGTCTTGCCCGCGCCGTTCTCTCCGACCAGCGCATGGATCTCACCCTGCTGTACAGTGAAGGAGATATCTTTATTCGCCACGAAGCCATTCGGATAGATCTTCGTGATATGCTCCATTTTTAATGCTTCCATAAGCTCTTCCCTCTGGAAAAAGAACCCTGCGCCGCGAGGGCGGCAGGGTTCTGATCATAATCTGCAGGTCACATACAGTATGCTTCCGCATGCTCTTTCCTGATCAGCCGACAGTGTCGAGCAGAGCAGCGTAGTCATCCTCTGTTCCGTCAAAGTAGGACTTCACGACGATGGAGCCATCCTTGATGCCTTCCTTCGCAGCTTCGACCGCGTCGCGGACTTCCTGCGGAACAACTTCTTCATAGTACTCGTTCTCGGCAAGGCCGACAGCGTCTTCCGCAACACCCATCGCCTTCAGGGTTCCCCACTCGATCGTAGACGGATCCTTGAACAGGGAAACCATGGTGTTGCCGACTTCCTTCGTAACGGAGGTCGGAATCACCTTCGCGAAAGCTTCGTTGCTGTCGATGAAGGACGCATACTGGTCAGAGTCAACGCCCAGAGCCCATGCTCCGTCAATCTCGGTCGCCGCCTCGAAAGCACCGGTTCCGGCGCCGCCTGCGATCGGGAAGAATACATCAACGCCCGCGCTGGAGTTCTGGGTGTTGCAGATCTCCTTCATCTTCGCGGTGTTGCTCCAGTCACCAACCCAGCCGGTGCTGACCTTGATGTCAGGATTGTAGGAAACAGCGCCGTCTACATAACCGGTGATGAAGTCTTTGATAACCGGGTTCTCAACGCCGCCGATCGCGCCGATCGCGCCTTCCTGGGACATGCCGGCCGCGACGATGCCGCCGAGGTAGGAAGACTCATTCTGCTTGAAGTAGATGTACAGAATATTGTCGCCGGCAACTTCCGTATCGGAGTTGATGTCAAACAGGACAAACTTTGTATCCGGGAACTCTCCGCATACAGTCTCAACCATCTCCTGATAGGTGGAGCTGGCGATCACGTAATCATAGCCGGTATCCAGCAGATCATACATCGTGTCAAGGAATTTGGACGCGTCATCGCCGGTCTCAACCGTCTTGACATCGTATCCGGCCGCGCGGAGGGTATTCATTCCAACCTCGCCGGAATCGTTGAAGGACATGTCACCAAGTCCTGTGCAGACATAAGCGATGGAGCCTTCCCCGGTGAAATCCGGCTCGTCAGCCATCACTGCCGTCGCGGCAGACAGTGCGAGTGCCGCTGTCATGGTCGCTGCAAGCCAAGTCTTAAATTTTCTCATAAAATCTACCTCCTTCAAACTGTTGAAATGTGCGCAGTTTCCTGCATTTGCTTAGATCTGCAATGATTCGGCGTCTCCATCTGCGGCGTAATATCGATAAGTACATCCCTGCGCAGGGCAGATTCGAACCAGTACAATCACTCTATCAGCTCAGGAAAGCCCTGTCTGTCTTACCGGCGGGCTTTCCTGCAGTGCCCTTCTTTCTCAGACCCCGCACGCGGTTTCCAGCGCGACTGTCATCATATTGGTAAAGCTGTTCTGCCTGTCGATCGCGGACATCTCCTCTCCTGTCACCAGGGAATCGGAAACCGTAAACATCGCGAGTGCCTTCGCCTTGCCTGCCGCGGCGTTGCAGTACAGCGCAAAGCTCTCCATCTCACTGGCCAGGACGCCCATCCTTGCCCACTCTCTCCAGGGATCTCCCTCCCTGTAGAAGACATCCGTACAGTTCACCGTACCGACCTGGTAGCGGTATCCATGACGGTCCGCGGCCTCCTTTGCCCGCAGAAGCAGGTCAAAATTGGCAGTGGCACAGAACTGTCCCGGCAGATTAAACTGCGCCGCGTAATTGGAATCCGTGCAGGCTCCCATCGCCATGACGATATCGCCCAGCTGCATCTCCGGCTGCAGTGCGCCGCAGGATCCGATCCGGATCAGATTCTCTACATCATAAAAGTGAATCAGCTCATAAGTATAGATGCCGATCGACGGGCACCCCATGCCTGTTGCCATCACCGACACCGGCTTGCCGTTATAGGTTCCCGTGTATCCGAGAATCCCCCGGACACTGTTGAACTGTACCGGATCCGTGATAAAGTTCTCTGCTATGAACTTGGCACGAAGCGGATCTCCCGGAAGCAGGACTGACTTCGCGATCTGCCCCTTTTCCGCAGTGTTATGAGGAGTTGCCATGCTATCCCTTCCTTTCTCTTCCGCCTGGAATCCGTTCTTTCTTCAGGGCAGAAGGAATCCGATGTTTGAACATGGAATCATTATAGCACCAGCCCTATGCAATTTCAACAATTATGCACGCTTGAATCTTAGTTTCAGCTGTCAGGTTGCTGATGGTTTCAGCTGATCTGTCCTGGCCTGCCGATCTGCTCCGCAGCCTGGAGAAACTGCTCGTCCGTCAGCAAAGCACCCTTCGTACTGATGACGGCAGACGCGATGCGGTTTGCTCCACGGACAGCCTCCTCCATGCTGTAACCCTTCTTCAGAAGCGCGATCACACTCCCGATGTGGCTGTCCCCGGCACCGATCGTATCTCCCGGGGTCTGTACCGGAAATGCGCTGACCAGGGCAGATGTCCCGTCCGCGCCAAAGATCCCGCAGCCTCTTCCGCCGCAGGTCACAAGCACCGTATTCTTTGTCCGCACGGCAAGTGCTTTCCCGGCCTCCTCCACCGTGCCACGGCGCGTAAATCGGAGTGCCTCATCCTCGTTCAGGTGGAGCACCGGATGCAGATCCAGCATCCGCTCCATTCTTTCCTTCTGAATCGAGCAGATTCTGGCGCTCGGCGCGAAGAAGATCCGCTTCGAGCGGTGTCTTTCCAGAAAAGCAAGAATCTGCTCTCCTGATCTTTCCTCAATCTCCAGCCCGCAGACGTAGATGCTGTCGGTCTGATCTGTCTCTCCGCTCTTTTCCAGCATGAAAAACCACGCTTCTTCAAACAGATACTCCGCGCCGTGATAGCACAGGAAGGTTCTCTCCCCGTCCGGCTCCACCAGGCAGTAGCAGCATCCGTTCTCCGCTTCCGGCGCCGGGCAGAAGGAAGTGATTCCTCTTTCTTCCAGACATTCTCTGACAAAGCGGCCATAGATGCCGCCGCCGACCGGGAGAAAAGGAATAAAGGGGATTCCAAAATGGCTCAGGCAGTCGCAAACATTGAACGCGCAGCCGCCCGGAGTCATATCCTGCCGGTAGAGGTTGATGTCCTCACTTCTTGATGGGAGATGATCAACAGGAATGACGATATCACAGACAGCGGATCCGATTACCAGTGTTTTTTTCATCATCTGTCCGGTTCCTTCCGTATATATGTCGAAAGGAACCGCTTTCGCGGTTCCTTTCTTTGGGTAAGTGGAGAAATTCGTCTTCGAAGAGACGATAGACAGTTGTCATATTTCATGCCCGGGAACACTCAATCGGTTTCGGCCGGACATAGACATTATCCATGATTCAGGGCTGTTTGTCAACAGATATCCGCCTGATTGATGAAGATTAATGAAGATTATGATGACAATGTGATGGCTGCAATGCCGCCCGAAGCGGGGCGAAAGCCGCGAAGCGTGAAGCAATCCGCAATCGGCTTCTGTATATAAAAAAGCGGGAGTCTTCCCCTTTGGAAAACTCCCTTCTGAAAGTGGAGACGGCAGGACTTGAACCTGTGACCTACTACACGTCAAGCAGTTGCTCTCCCAGCTGAGCTACGTCTCCTGAAACATCTTCTGTTTCGCATTGATTACTATGCCACAACCCGGGAAAAAAAGCAAGGACTATTTTTCCGGCACCGCGGCCGCCGCTGAGACAGGATTGACACACACCGTCTGCCGGGGCAGGAGCCCCCTGCCAGGATGCCTCATTACATGACGACCTGGTTTCTTCCCCTGGCCTTCCCCATATACAGCTTCCGGTCCGCTGCTTCCAGCGCGTCCTCCATCGACTGCTCTCTTCCGCACTCCTCAATTCCGAACGTCATTGTCACATAGAGTTCCTGGTCCCCGGCCTGAATGGGCGTCTTCTCGATCCGTTCGCACAGCTTCTCCAGCTCGAAACAGGCTTCATCTCCGTTCATGCCGACCATGACAAACAGGAATTCCTCGCCGCCCCATCTGGCAACCGCACCCTTATCCTTTATGAAATCCTGAAAGATCCCCGCCAGCACCTTCAGAACCTCATCTCCGGCATCATGCCCGTAAGTGTCATTGACCTTCTTGAAAAAGTCGATGTCACCCATCACCACGTTGACAAAGAAACCTTCCTGTATGGCCTCTTTGCGGATCTCTTCAAAGTACTTCTCTCCTGCCCTGCGGTTCCGCAGGCCTGTCAGTGCGTCTGTCTCAGCCTGATACGTGATCTCCCTGTTGTAATCCATCAGTTTTCTTACCGTATCCAGCGTATCCCCGAAGAAAACAGTCGTTGTCAGCGCGATCGTGCTGAATGTGACAAGCATGTTCATAAATTCCTGCAGCACATACTGCGAACGGGACAGTTCAAAAACCGCCCTGCCATAAACACCACATACGAATATAACAGAACCGGCTGCCATCAATCCTGTCATATACAGCAGCTTTTTCCGAAGGGTCAGGTAAGAGCTGGCGAAGATGTAGACCAAAAGAATGCCGTACCCGTACTGGGCGCCGGAGTTCCATCCATAGAGAACGGTACTGGTAAGATTCCAGCCAAGAGTCATCAGGATGACCAGATAGAAGGCAGCCACGGTATTTCTGGAATAGGTCAGGCGAAATGCGCCACCGTAGATACAGAAAAACCCGATCGGGAAGACAACAAACGCGTAGTATCCGGAAAACAGCATGAAAAGCATCTGTCCGATGGCATAGAGCATCATCACCGTACAGAGCCAGCGCGTCATCACCGCAGTTTTCTTCGATTCGTTCGGATTCACGACATCTTTATTGATATATGCCGTGAATCGTCCTGCCCACGTTCCCATGGAGATCTCTCACCCTCTCCTGATAAAATCTCAGGTTGAAACAAAACAATTTTCCAATCGTCTGCGACAATTCTGTCCTTTGAAAAGATGCTCTCTATGCCACAATGCTGATTCCCATGATGACCCTGTTCCCGCCCGGCATACGCGTAGCCTTGATGGTCGCGTACATCGGCATACCGGTGTCGGTCAGACGATAAGTGGTTGTAAACACGCCCTTGTGATCCAGTTCCTGAATGATATTCTCTTTTGTGAAGACACGCAGGAAGTGCTCTCTGTCATCTTCATAGATCCGGATCATGGCATCACGCTCCACCGCCGCGAAGAACCGCTCTCCATGCCGTTCCATGGCCAACTCCTCCCCTCCGGCGGAAGAGGTGTACTCAATAAAGTGCTCTGTGTCAAAATCGACCACATAGATATTATAATAATCTGTCGCGAGCGCTCTGGCAATATCCGCGTAGGATATCCCCTCCTCGTCATTCCGGGAGATAGACAGGACTGCAACCGCAACGGCTGTACTCCCGGTCACCTGGTTGGTGCCGATCCGGCGTGCAAAGGAATGCACGACAGATCCATCCGGCATCCGCTCATCAAAGAATGTGCGGGTTTCCATCTCACAGCAGGACTTGACGATATTGTTCATGAAAGTGGTTGCGTATCTGATAAAGTCATGACCGATGTCTGACAGTTCCACACCGTAATAACGCTTGATAAAATCTCTGTAAGACTGGTTGCTTCGCATGAAGCGGGCCGATTCCCCTTTGATTTCTATGATCCCCATCGGAAGTGTGTTGAAAGAATTACGGATCTGCCCGCTCTCCTCTGACGCAATGACGTCAAGATCATAGAGATTGACCCGCCCGACCGTTTCATAATAAGCAGATTCCTCAGGATTCTCATAACCAATCTGGATGCCTGCCCGGTTTCTCCTGACAATCTCCGACAGCGGCACCGGCCGGCAGAAATAATAGCCCTGCAGTTTCGAGCAGCCAATCTCCTGCAGAAACTGTCTCTGGGCTTCTGTTTCCACACCCTCACAGACGGTATCCACGCCGATCGCGACCGCCATCTCCATCATCTTTGACAGGATAATCTTTCCGTTCTCCCCCTGATCCAGCTTCCGCATGAAACTCATATCGAACTTGATCAGGTCAAACCGGAGACTCTGCAGCACGTCCAGAGAGGAATAGCCGCTCCCAAAATCATCCATCCATACAGGAAAGCCCAGGCTCTGGAATCGCTCAACCTGTTCCTTCATAAACGCGAAATCACTGCCGATGATACTCTCCGTGATCTCGATGGTGATCCGGTCGCGCGCAATTCCCGCTTCATCCACCCGCTTCCGGATCTCTTCCACGATGTCGCAGGCTTCAAAATCAGACCGGGAAAGGTTAATGGAATGCGGAACGATGGTAAGCCCTTCCTTCACCTGCTCACGCATCTTCTCCAGCACCTGATCCAGCACGTAAAGATCCAGCCTGTAAATCTCACCGGCGTTCTCCAGCGCGGGAATAAACTCCGCCGGGGACAGGAACCCCTTATCCGGATCTGTCCATCTGGCCAATGCTTCCTCATCACATACCCTGCCATTCACAGCCCGGACAATCGGCTGATAATAAACCTGTATCCAGTGCTCTGACAATGCCTGATCAAGGTGATTCACGATATAGCGTGCATGAACAATCTGTTCCTGCATGGATTTCCTGAAGAAAGTAAATCCTGATGAGTAGGTATCCCTGCGCAGATCGCAGGCATATCTCGCCCGGTCACAGGCTGTGCTGATATCGACCTCCTCTGTGCTGTTCCGGTAGACGCCCACCCTGACCGGAAGCGTCTTTCCCTCATTGATGGTAAGGCATTCATCGAAGATTCTCTGCAGCTCTTCCTTAAGATGAGCCTCGTCGGTCACTGCGGCAAAGTGATCCTGCCCGATTCTGCAGCAGGAACGTCTTCCATAGTGTTCTCTCAGAACAAGCGCAAAGGCACAGATCAGGCGGTTTCCTTCTTCGAATCCATACTGCCGGTTGAAATGCTTCATACCGATCAGATTAAAAAACAGCAGCGCAGGCTGTTTTCCTTCCTCCAGCATGGCAGCTCTCTTTTCCTCCGCAACGAGAAAGAAGGCGCGCAGGTTAGGCAGTCCGGTCAGATCATCCGTGTAAACTCTCCGGCTGAGGTCATCAATGTATTCTTTTTGTTTATCCCGCATCAGCCGGAACGCGTCGGTCAGCTCACCCACCTCATCCCTGCCTTTGTAGTTCAGCTCAACATCATAATCAGATTCGGCCAGCTTCCGGGAAGCCGAAGTCAGTCTGCCAAGCGGGCGTGTGAGAAGCCCCATGGCAAACATCAGGAATATGGCATAGGCAAGAATTGCCGCTGCCGTGACAAGCAGAATCAGCTCGATCAGCTTCTGCCAGGAGGAACTGATCTCTTTCACAGGAGCAACAACCACCAGCTTCATGCCATTGCGCAGCGTGGAGAAGGAGATCTGGAGCTTTTCGCCGGAAGCAGTTGTATACCGGATCAGTCTGTCAGAGCTGTTTTCATTCTCAAGGACATCCTTTCCGACTGAAAGATCGGCGATATCCGGAACGATGCCCCGCTTAAGCGCCGGATGCCAGAAGCATCGTCCCTGCTCATCGAACAGACTTGCGTATCCTGTCCGGTAAACCTGGATGGAGCTGACCTGTTCAGCCAGAGTATCTACCGGGATATCCATGCCCAGCAGGCCTACCAGCGTCCCGGTGTTGTAGATCGGCACAATATAGGAACATAACCACATCTCGTCCAGAACATATGCCGTATATGGTCCTACCCAGGAGGGGCGTCCACGCCTGATGGGCGTATCGTACCACACGGTATGCGCGGCGTCCTCCGAAGCCAGTGTCCGCACGTCCAAAGGCTCCTGTTCAACAAAACCGGCCTTTCCCACCCGGGAATAGAAGAAACCGTGCTCTGTCTCACTGATCTCAGGCGCTATGCAGTAATAGTAAGTCACGCTGCCTTGCGTATGGCTGGCTACATTCTCGAAGATCTTCTGAATCCGGCTGCAGTAATCCTTCAGATAACCGTCCAGCAGGGCAGTCTGTTCTTCTGTCCTTTTTTCTTTCCCTGCCCGGGTCCCGACAGCGCCGCATTCAATCAAAGTCACACTGTCAAGAGAATCCATCGCCTCATTGGCGACCATTCCGACAGACTGTTCGATACTCTCAAAGTATTCGTCCAGGTTATTCTGTGTATCCCGGCAGATCAGTTGCATCATGTCCACCGAGCTGCGCTCACTTGCTTTCCTGACCGGGGCATAGCAGACCATGATAACCGTCAGCACGGTTGCCAGGATCACTGCGACAGTGATCGCGGTTATCTTAAATCGGATGGAGTGCAGCTTCATCTTCGTCACACCTCATTCTTCCGTGCCGGCCCTGACAGTTTTACAGCGCCAGTCTTCCGGCAATGCCTCTTCTCAGCCGTCAAAAATGTTGTTTCTTATGATTCAGAAGGACATGTCCTCAGTCTGTGACGGACATTTCACGGTACATGTTCTTTACGGAACCGTTCCAGGACGCCCGGAACCCTTTCAGCCGTTCGGACGAAACATAGAAAAACTGTCTGGAAAACAGTGGGATCCACGCAGCATCGTCCTGTGCGATCACGCGTTCCAGATCATGATACTTCTGTATACGCTTATCAGCATCTGCGATCGTCCGGGCCAGCCGGACCTGTGCCATGATATCCTCTTCGGGATAATTCAGACTCCGGAACCTGGTGTTTTCCGCATCGCCGAAAAACGTATAGAAAAAGTTATCCGGATCGTTGAAATCCGCCGTCCAGGTTGCTGAATAGCAGGCAATTGACCCGCTCTTTCTCAGCCGCATAAAGTCATCTTCCTCCAGCACTTCTACGCTGGCACGGACCCCAATCTCCTGCCACATGGACACCGCCATCCGGACCAGGGACAATTCGCCCTGGGTGGAAGCCGAACTGACGCTGAATGTCAGGTCAAACCCGTTGGGATATCCTGCCTGTGCAAGCAGATTCTTCGCCTCATCCGGATCGAAAGGAATCTTCGAAAGATTGGGATTATAGCCATACATTCCCCGGGGAAGAATTCCGTCCACCAGCAAACCTTGTCCGCTGTACCCTGCGTCCAGCAGCAGTTCTCTGTTCAGCGAAAGCTGCAGCGCCTTTCTGACACGCACATCACCAAGCGGTTCGATGGCTTCATTGAGCGCGATGTAGGTCGTACTGATTCTCTGCACCTCGTACAGCCTGTCCTGATAGATGTCCCCATGCAGGAAAAATTCCGCCGTCCTGCCAACATCGTCCAGATTCAGGATATCCAGTTCCCCGTTTTCAAACAGCAGCCGGATCTCCTCTGGATCCGTCAGGAAAAGGAGATTCAGCCCCTCACAGTGCGGCGGGCCCTGCCAGCAGTCCGGATTCTGTGTGAGGATCATTCCCATACCGCTTTCCCAGCTGCGCAGGATAAAGGAGCCTGTTCCTACCGTCCATGCAGGATCCTTTCCAAAGCGGTCTCCGGCTTCCCTGGTCGTTTCAGCGTCCAGGATGGAGGCTCCGGGCATGGTGATACAGGCAAGAAAAGCCTCGAAAGGCTCCTCGAGCATAATCGTAAACTCCAGGTCATCGTGAATCTCAAACCCCTTCAGCGTATCTGTCTTTCCCGCTTCCAGTTCCTTTGCTCCCACGATTGCGTCCGCAATATCCCGGTTGCAGGAATCCGGATGCGATAAAAGCCTGGTGAAGGTGAAACGCACGTCCTCTGAAGTCAGCGCCGCGCCGTTGCTGAAGGTCACACCTTCGCGCAGATGAAAAGTGTAGGACCGCCTGTCCTCAGAGATCTCCCAACGCTCTGCGAGCGCAGGCCGGATCACAGCGTTCCCTTTCCTGTCACTTTCCATCTCTGCCAGCCGGTCAAACACATTCTGGGCGATGGTGTAATGAATGGTAGTGCACTGGAAGTCTACCGTATCAGGCTCGTCCTCGACAACGGTGAGAAAGCCGGACGTATCCCATGCTTCCGTCTCCTGTGCCTGCGCAGCCATAACACTGCCTGATCCTTCGGCAGGAAGATACAGCAGCACAAAAGCCGGAAGAAGCAGTATATATCCGCACAATCTGCGCAGACTCACAACCCGGTTCCCGATCATCCTCTTCTCCTTCCTGCTGTGAAAGATTCAAGTCTTTGATTTTCCTGATCCCCCTGACTGTGGGCAACTCCTTGTCAGGCTTCCAGCGCCGGCACCCAGTAATGCGCCTGGTAAAGGTCCGTCAGACGGACCGTATAGAGGCATCTTTTCCCGCCTGTGATCTTCCGGTTCGCGACTGTCAGCTTACCGTCTGCAGGGACAGTCAGCTCATCCCCCAGCGCGTAGCAGCCTTCGAAAGATCCTTCATAGGTAATGTAATCGCAAAGAGGCTGAATCCTGTCACCGCTCCCAGGCTGTGTGAGACCTCTTTCCTGTACGCCCGTAGAAAGCACTTTCTCCGCGCCGAGTACAGTGTCTTCGCCGGTTTCTTCGTTGAACTGCACCAGCAGATTGTACCGTTCTCCGTTCAGGAGCACCGGAATGAACTTCGTCGTGATGTAAAGGCCGTCTTCGTCTTCGTCCTCATCGCTGACCGGATAAACCGCGACCGGGTGGCCGTTCAGGGTCAGCCAGGTCCCGTCCCACTCATCAATCAGATCTCCTTCGTCCGTGTAATCGAGCACATTGTCCAGTCCCAGGTCAAGATATCCCTCTCCGTCATCCACGAATACCTCCAGTTCAGCGGCCATGATCTGCTCCCACATCTCCTCGTCCAGCTCCAGCACATGCTTCCCGTCTTTCTGTGTCAGGGTAAGCGTGGAGGAAGACACCGGAGCGCGGCCGAACAGAAGATCCGCCGCCAGTCCAAGAAGGCTCCCTCCGGCCGAAGAATCGTCCATGGTATCATAGGGAAGAACCGAGGAATAGTCATTGGCGCCGTAATACAGGCCGTCGGTGGAAGTATATCCGCCGGTCAGAATGTCCAGCAGGCTTCCCGAAGACGCGCCATAGGGACCATACGGATCATAGCCGCCGTACCCACTTCCGTAGGAACTGCCGTAGGAGCCATAAGAGCTTCCGTAAGAGCTTCCCTGTGAAGACCCGTATCCTGCCTGTGACAGCAGATCATAGATGTCAGACTCGCTCATGGAACCGTAGGAATCATAGGTATTATAGCTGTCTGTATAGGAATCAGCGGAGGATCCGAACAGGGTCTCCAGCAGACTGGGCGTGGAAGACGAATCATAACTCCCGTTTCCGCTGCTGCCTGAACCCAGCAGAATATCGAGCAGGCTTCCGGACGAGGAACCCCAGCTCTGGGAGGATCCTGCCGCGATCTGACCGGACTGCTCCAGGGCCGCGTAGGTGCGGAGTCCCTCTGTCCAGCCTGTATCTACTCCGATATCCTCGCACAGGCTGATCATGGAGTTCACGCTGCGCAGGCTGTAGTTCGGGAAATAGATGCTCAGGCCGTAAGCATTCGACGCATTGTTTACGCGGTTGTACTTCACCGCGGAGCGGACCGCGTCAGCAAGGCGGCTGCTCTCTGCCGAGCCAAGCCGGTTGCAGAAATCCACCAGGTCAATCTGGTCCAGGCGGCTGGAAGAAGCAAATTCCCTGCTCCCGGTGCGCGCCTTCGCAACATTCATATAATCCTTGTTCTTCAGCTGTTTCGTCAGGTCCAGGCCGAAGGAAGCCAGTCGTTTGGCGACAATCTCGTCCAGTTCGGAAAGATCCGTGACGGACAGGGTAGTCCCGATGGCTGAAGCATACATCGTATTCTTCGCGGTGAAATCATCGCAGATTCTTCTGCCCAGATTCAGCGTATTCGTGGAAGAATTCTCATTGAGCATCTGCAGCCAGTTCGTATAGTACCAGCCGGTGCCCGGTTCTGACTCCTCGCTGGCGATCATATAATCCGCGTAGGGCTCAATCGCGATCGCCGTTTCCAGCGTTGCCATCAGGCATGCGTCAAATCCGATGAAGTCAAACCTGACTCCGCCCTTCTTCAGCGCCCGGGCAATCTCTCCGATGTTCATCGTGTCATTCGGATAAGTCTCATCATGACCGAAGCCGCTGACAGAACCGCCGCCGTGATCCCAGAAAATCAGGATATAGCGGTCCGCAGGTGCCTCCGTCGCGCAGAACCGGATAAAGTCCGCAAGCTCCTCTTCCTCTGTCATCGGCGCGAGGGGCTTCTCTTCCATCAGGCCGACACCCTGTCCGCTCACTCTCCAACGCTGAAGCTTCTTCGCGCTGATCAGCGAGTTGCGCCATTTTCTGCAGCCGCCGGTCTCGACGATCACATTGACCTTCTGGTTGCCCAGGCCGCTGTAGACCATCTCGTTCAGGTCTGCCGTCGCCATGCCGTTCTGGCTCTCAAGATCCGACCCGATCATATAGATCATCAGCGTGACCTTGTCCTTGCCCTTGCCGCGAAGCTTCGTATACTTTGCCCGCGCGCCTGACGCAACGGTTCCGTTCACCTGCGAATAGTTCGTGTCATTGCCCTTCGCCATAACACCCTGGCACAGCATCAACACCGCGCAGGCCGCGGCCAGCACAGCACACCGTATCATTCTCCGTCTCTTCATATCCTGCCTCTGCTTCCTGTTTCTGCTCTCTTCTCTGCCTGAGGACTGCGTCTGCCTGTGTATCAGACAGTCTGCGTGACTCTGCAGTCACATCTTCTGTCTCAGTCAGCCTTTCAGTTCTCTTCGTCCCGGTCCTTCGATTTCTGCGCTTCTTCAGTTGTTCTTTCCGACGCGCGCACCGTCGTCTCAATCTTCTCACCCTTTTTTACTTCCGCATATCCCTCTTCTGTCTTAACCTTCCGGCTGTGTGGTCTCTCCGGCATGATCCGCCTCCTTTCAGGGTTCCTCTGGTTTTGTATCAAGTATACATCATCATCCATGTTCATGCGAGTACATACCTGCCGGCGTGTACGAAAAAAACTGTCATGCCGTCTGCCCTGCAGCCGGGCGTACAGAGGGGGATTCCCTGCTGCAGTTGCCACGGCACTTTCGTTCAGGTAAAATGATAAAAGCAGCACTGAACAGGCAAAAGCAGGAAAATACCATGAATGAAAAAGCCATCCGGATACTGGAATATCCAAAGATCATCACACAGCTGACAGAATGCGCGACCTCCGCGCCGGGCAGGCATCTGTGCCGTGAGCTTCTGCCTTCGGCGGAACTGCACAAGGTGCTCGCGCTTCAGGATGAAACGGCTGACGCGCTTCGCAGAATCTATGCCAAAGGCAGCCTGTCCTTTTCCGGCCTTCGCGACCTGAGGACAGACTTCCGCCGCCTGGAGATCGGAAGCGCGCTGGGAACTGCCGAACTTCTTTCCATCGGAAGACTGCTGGAGCTTTCTGCCAAAGCGCGGAAATACGAAGACGCCGATGAGAAAAATGCGGCTGCCATTGAGGATGACAGCCTCAGCGCCTTTTTCCGGGCACTCGATCCTGTCCAGACACTCTCAAGGGAGATCCGCCGCTGCATTCTTTCCGAAGAAGAAATCGCGGACGACGCTTCTCCCGCCCTGAAGAGAATCCGCCGCCAGATTGCACTGTCCCAGGAGCGCATTCACACCCAGCTGAATGAAATCGTAAACGGCTCCGCCAGGCCTTATCTGCAGGACGCGCTGATCACACAGCGGGACGGGCGCTACTGTATCCCGGTGAAGGCGGAACACCGCTCACAGGTCGCAGGCATGATTCATGACCAGTCTTCCACCGGTTCCACGCTCTTTGTCGAGCCGATGGCCATCGTGAAGCTCAACAACGAGATCCGTCAGCTGGAAGCGGA
This sequence comes from uncultured Lachnospiraceae bacterium, assembly GCA_902781455.1. Taxonomy (GTDB): domain Bacteria; phylum Bacillota; class Clostridia; order Lachnospirales; family Lachnospiraceae; genus Porcincola. Next base: position 18,452 of record CACZJF010000015.1, read on the forward strand.
CGAAAAGGCCGAGATCCAGAAGATCCTTGCTGAACTCAGCGAGCTGGCCGCCGGATCAGTCGATGCCCTGGATACCGATACGCAGGTTCTCATTGCCCTTGACTTTATCTTTGCGCGCGCGCAGCTGGCCAAAAAAATGAACGCGGTCCGGCCTGACTTCAACGAGGATGGCATGATTGACCTGCGCAAGGCCCGTCATCCTCTGATCGACAGGAAGGCTGTCGTCCCGGTGGATATCAGCCTTGGAAAGGACTTTGATCTGCTTGTCATCTCCGGTCCGAACACCGGCGGAAAGACCGTCAGTCTGAAGACGGTCGGCCTGCTCACCCTCATGGGACAGGCCGGTCTTCACATCCCGGCTGCGGAGCACAGCATGCTTTCTCTGTTTACCGAAGTCTTTGCGGACATCGGCGATGAACAGTCCATTGAACAGAGCCTGAGCACATTTTCCAGTCATATGACAAACATCGTTTCCTTCTGGAAGGAAGCCGATGAGAAGTCACTGGTCCTGTTCGACGAGCTGGGCGCCGGGACCGACCCGGACGAAGGGGCTGCCCTCGCGATCGCGATCCTCTCCTCTCTCCATGAGCGTGGGATCCGCACCATTGCCACCACACACTATTCCGAGCTGAAGATCTATGCCTTGTCCACGCCCGGCGTGGAGAACGGCTGCTGTGAATTCGATGTCGCAACCCTGCGTCCGACCTATCGCCTTCTGGTCGGTGTGCCAGGCAAGTCCAACGCATTTGCGATTTCCAGAAAGCTGGGCCTTCCGGACGAGGTGATCGAGAGCGCAAAGCAGCACCTGACAGAAGCCGAGGAGGATTTCGAAGACGTCATCTCCGATCTGGAAAGACGCCGTGTCTCCATGGAAGAAGCACAGCGGCAGATGGACCAGGATCTGGATGAGGCGTCCGCGCTGCGTCTCTCCTATGAGAAGCGGACCCGCCAGCTGGAGGAATCCCGCGAGAAGATCCTCCGGGAGGCCAGGGAAGAGGCTGCCCGGATTCTCCGTGAAACCAAGGCTTACGCAGACGAAACCATCCGCAATTACAACCGCTACGGCGGAGAAGCGAACAAAGCGCGGGAGATGGAACGTGAGCGGACCCGCCTGCGTGAAAAGATGAATTCTCTTGATAAGAAGACCGCTGCCAGGGAGGGTGATGCAGCGCCTCTCGAGGAGAAGCGGCGCAGTGTCGACCCGGCGAAGCTCAAGACAGGCGACACCGTATTTGTGAAGTCCATGAATCTGAAGGGAACCGTGATGACGCGGCCTGACCAGAAGGGCAACCTGAAGGTGCGCATGGGCATCCTGAATTCCCAGGTCAACGTGAAAGACCTCGAGCTTGTCGATGAGGTGACCATCCGTGCCCCGGGCCTGCAGCGCTCCGGCTCCGGCAGAGTCAGCATGGCCAAGTCCGCCGCCGTCTCCACCGAGATCAACCTGCTGGGTATGACGGTAGATGAAGCCGTTTCCGCTCTGGACAAGTATCTGGACGATGTCTGTGTGGCGCATCTTGAAACCGTCCGCATCGTACACGGCAAGGGAACCGGTGCCCTGCGCAAGGGAGTGCATGATTACCTGCGCAGACAGAAAAGGGTCGCCTCTTTCCGTCTTGGCCAGTACGGAGAAGGCGACGCCGGTGTGACGATTGTACAATTAAAAAAGTAAACTCACACACCTCGGGAAGGGTCTTGCAAACATCTCGCCTACCTTCGCTTTGCTTCAGTTGCATCTGCCAGCGCTCCCGGCTCCTATAGAAGCGTGGTCGCCTCCGCGCCGGCAGCAATTCGCAAAGCTCAGTCGGCTTCGTATAGTTTGCAAAGCCCCTCCCCGAGGTGTATATTTCTTTGCTTGTTCAATGATTACTGAGGCGGATGACCTGCCAGCTTTTGGCGGGGAGATGCATTGTGAGTGTTCCTGCGTCGATGGTGTCGGTATTGACCGTCACCGGTGCGACGTTGCCCGGATCCTGCTCGGTGTTGACTGCCTTGACATCGTCATGAGTCAGAAGGATATGCTGTTTCACTGTGTACCCTTCGAACTGTCTTACGTCCATCGTCACTTCATAAGGATGCTCCAGATCTTTGTTGACCGCGAAGATAGTCAGTGTCTGGTTTTCTTCGTCCTTGATCACCACAGCGTCGATGAATGGGGCGTCTCCGTAGCGGGATTCGTATGTATCAACCTGGACCGCTGTATTCAAGACGACGCCTCTTCCCATCGTGCTCGCGTGCATGTACGGATAGAAGATGGTCTGCCTCCACGCGCCGGTGTCCGACGTCATGATCGGGGCGATGACATTGACCAGCTGCGCCAGGCACGCGATCTTCACGCGGTCTGCGTGGCGCAGCAGCGTAATCAGCATGCTGCCCACCAGCAGCGCATCCTCAAAGTTATAGATGTCTTCCAGCTGGTGCGGATGCTGTACCCACTTCTCCAGCTTCTTGTCTGCCTCCTCCGAATGGTACCAGACATTCCACTCGTCAAAGCTGAGATTGATCTGTTTCTCCGAGCGCTTCACAGCCTTCACATAGTCACAGACCGACACAACAGAGCGGATAAACTGATCCATGTCTATGTTTGAAGCCAGGAAATCGGGCGTGTTGTTGTCTCTGTTTCCATAATAGGTGTGTAGGCTCAGATAGTCTGTCGTGTCATAGGACTGCATCAGGACTTCTGCTTCCCAGGATGGAAATGTGGGCATTCCGCTTCCTGACGATCCGCACGCGACACACTCGATGGAGGGATCCACCATCTTCATGATGCGTCCGGCTTCCGCCGCCAGGCGTCCGTATTCCGTCGCTGTCTTGTGTCCCATCTGCCACGGACCGTCCATCTCATTGCCCAGGCACCAGAGCCGGATGTCAAAGGGATCCTCTGCGCCGTTTTTCCTGCGCAGATCGCTGTAATAAGAGCCGCCCTTCACATTGCAGTACTCCACGATGGCCCTGGCCGCTTCAATCCCGCGCGTCCCGAGGTTGATGGCGTACATGGGTTTCGTACCCGCCTTCTTCGTCCAGTTCATGAACTCATGCAGGCCGAATTCATTGGTCTCGATCACGCCCCATGCAGGATCGATCCGGTGCGGACGAAGCTCAGCCGGACCGACAGAGTCTTCCCAGTTGAACCCGGAGACAAAGTTCCCGCCCGGATAACGGACCAGCGGGACGCCGATCTCACGAACCAGCCGGATCGTATCCTCCCGCAGACCGTCTTCATCCGAAACCGGAAGGCCTTTCTGATAGATGCCCTCGTAAACCGCGCGTCCCAGATGCTCGATAAACGACGAATAGATTCTCTCGTCAACCGCGGAAACCTCGATCTCCCTGTCCATGCTGATTCTGGCCTTCTTTTCAGTCATGCTTCTCTCCTTCCGTTCCCTGCCGCGCATGCCGCAGTCTGCATGCGGCCGGCAGGTCATCTTCTTACAGCCAGCACTGATCCTCGGCGATCTCCTGAAGGAAGATGCGCGAGCTGTCCTTTTCATACTTTGCCTGATGATACTTGAACAGGACTTTCCCATCCTCCATGACGCCGAGAATCTCAATCTTTCCCGTCACATGCGACATACAGTAGTGGATGCTCTTCGCCTGTCCGTTCATCAACTTCCTTGCCTCATCCAGGATGGCCGCGCCGCGGCGGATCGGAATCTGGAATTCATCGAGCGCGCCTCTCGCAGGCCTGCACTGAAATACATAATAAGGAATGACGCCGATCGAAACCAGCTGGTTCAAAAGAACCGCCAGAGTCTTCGGATCATCATTGACTCCCTTCAGCAGGACCGTCTGGTTCCGCAAGACACAGCCGCAGCCCATCAGGACCTGAACCGCCTTCTTCGCCTGCTCCGTAATCTCATGCGGATGATTGAAATGCGTCACGATCAGGATCTGTTTCTTCTGATTATACTCCTTCAGGATCTCCAGGAGTTCCTCGTCCTCATAGATCCGCATCGGAAGAACCACCGGTGTCCTGGTCCCGATCCGGATAAAGTCCAGGCTCGGAATCTGTGAGAAGGTATCCAGATACATTCTGATCACTTCGTTGGAATTGATCAGGGCATCCCCGCCGGACAGAAGCACGTTATTGATCTCTGTGTGCTGTCCGACATACTCCGCCATCTGATGAATATGCTCTGCAGTCTCATGCTCCGAATAACCCACCATTCTCTTTCGGAAGCAGAACCTGCAGTACATCGAACACTGATTCGTCGTCAGGATCAGGGCTGTCTGGCGGTACTTATGCTGCATCCCGCGGATCACGGTATTGTCCCCCTCACCGCTCGTATCTTCCATACCGGTACCGGAAAGCTCCTGCGGTCCCGGAATGCAGATCTTCCGGACCGGGTCATCCGGGTCGTCCGGATCAATCAGGCCAAGATAATAAGGCGGAACGCAGAACGGATACCGTTCAGAGATTTCCCCGATCCTTTCCGCCTCTTCCGGTTCCAGCCTCAGATAACCATTCAGTTGATCAACATCCCTGATGCATTCGGAAAGAAGTCTGTTTAAAACACCCATACATATCCTCCTTTCTATGTCTTCCAGCAAACATATTCACAATTATTCGTTATCAATTTTATCAGAAAATGTGCATTCTGCCAAGTTTGTCCCGCAGCACGTCCCTTCCGCAGACATCTCAGGCACTCCATGCGCTTTTTTTCAGTGCGGTTTATCCCCCAGACAAGGTGCTTCTAATCAATTCAGCCGTAGAAAACCGTCCGGAAGGATGCTAAAATCTGTGTGGCATCAATCATAAGTCTTATCTGCCTGACCGGCAGAATCATCCGGGAGTAAGCATATGAACACAGTGGTAATGATACTGAGCCTTCTTTGCGGCGTGGCATTGTTTATGTATGGCATGTCTCTGATGGGAGAGGGCTTGAAACGTGTCGCCGGCGACAAGCTGGAATCCTTCCTGTACCGCGTCACCAACACGCCCCTCAAGGGACTGCTTCTCGGTGCAGGCGTGACCTCTGTCATACAGTCTTCCTCCGCGACAACCGTCATGGTGGTCGGCTTCGTCAATTCAGGCATGATCACCCTCTTTCAGGCAATCGGCATCATTATCGGAGCCAACATCGGCACCAGCATCACCGGCTGGATCCTCTGCCTGTCTTACATAGAAGGGGCAGGAGGCATTACCAGGCTGCTGTCTTCTGCTACCATTGCCGCGGTCGCAGCCATCGCGGGCACGCTGCTTCGAATGCTCTCCAAACGGTCCGCACAGAAGCATCTCGGCGATATTCTGCTCGGATTCGCCATCCTGATGACCGGCATGCAGATGATGAGCGCTGCGGTTTCCCCGCTGCGGGAAAGCAAGGGCTTTATCGGCGCGCTCACCATGTTCTCCAACCCCTTCCTGGGTATTCTGCTCGGAATCGTCATGACGGCCATCCTGCAGAGCGCTTCCGCCGCGATTGGTATTCTGCAGGCCCTGTCCGTGACAGGCGTGATGGCATTTTCAACCGCCTTTCCCGTGATTCTGGGTATCGGCATCGGCGCCTCCTGTCCGGTTCTTCTCTCCGCAATCGGTGCGAACAAGAACGGCCAGCGAAGCGCGATTGTCTATCTTCTGATCAATGTCTTCGGCATGATTGTGTGGAGCATCGGTTTCTATTCGATCAATGCCTTTGTGCATTTTTCCTTCCTGGAAATGACCGTGGGTCCTGTCATCATCGCGATGTGGAACTCCGTCATCCGAATCATCCCCGGTTTTATCCTGCTTCCTTTCATCAAGGCGATCGAACGGTTTACCTGCAGAATCATCCGCGATTCCGAAGAAGACCTGGAGGATATCCGCGACAGCGCAGACTTCGACCTTCTGGACGAAAGACTGCTCTCTTCGCCCACGATCGCGCTGGAGCAGTGCCGCCGCGTCATCGACGGCATGTCCCGGAAAGTCAGGAAGAATGTCGGACGTTCTCTGAATCTGATTCATGAGTTTTCTGACAGAAGGTTTGAAAAGGTGCAGCGAAAGGAAGATTTGATCGATAAATATGAATCCAAGCTCGGTGCCTACCTGGTTGTGCTGACCAAGAGCGAGATGAATTCACGGCAGACCAGGGAGCTGACATCGGATCTGCGCGTCATCGGTGATCTGGAAAGAATCGGTGACTACGCTTCAAGAATTGCGCATGTCACGAAAGAACTCTTTGATCAGAATATCCGGTTTTCCGACGCAGCCATGCACGACCTGAATGTGCTGATCGAAGCGGAGCGTGACATTGTAAACCGCACGGTTCTGTCCTATCAGGAATCGAATCCGGAAGCAGCCCTGGCGATCAAGCCTTTCCGCGCTGCGATCGCCTCCCTGTGCGAGATTCTCCGCGCACGCCACATCGGGCGTCTGCGCCGCGGAGAATGCACCATGGAGCAGGGTACCGCCTACAACGATCTTCTCGCCAGCATAGACCGGATCGCTTCCCACTGCGTCGCGATTACCGGACAGGTACGCAGAGCCCATCAGTCGGACCCGGATTACCATGTTCATTCTCTGAAAGCCAGGGAATTAACCGAGGAAGAATACCAGAGCCTCTACACAGGTTTCCTGGATCAGTACGATGTGATCCGCAATGTTGAACGGCCGGTCAGCCTGGAGGACGAGGCTGTCCAGTGACAGGCAAATGCGCGCCGGACGGTTCAGTCATAACCGAACCGTCCGGCCAGATCCCAGGTCGGGGCTAAGAACTATGCTTTCGTGTCGCGGCGCCTGATAATGTCATACCGGTCCGCGGCTCCTTCATATCTGACATACAGCTTCTGCTGCGGGTGAGGTGCGCTTTGCATCTGCTTCCCTTCTTCATCAAGAATCTCCACGATCTCAAATCCCGTATCGCTTCCGTCCGGATGCATCAGCTCCGCGCTCTCGCCGACGGAGAACTTATTCTTCTGAATAATCTCGATATACTGATGAGTCCCGATCCGTACGACATCCTGCACACAGCCCAGGTAGGTGCACGTTTTCTCATAGGTATTGCTGTCATAGATCTGCGCGTCGCCTCCCGGCTTATGATAGAAGAACCCTGTCGTAAACGGCCGGAACGTACAGTCACGGATCTGCCGGTGATACCAGTCCATACCGGCCTCATATGCATCGCGGCCCCGGGCAAGATTGTCCAGCGCCTTCCGGTACGTGCGGGCTGTTGTCGACACATAGAGGGCGTTCTTCATGCGGCCCTCGATCTTCAGGCTGTCTATTCCCGCGTCGATCATATCCGGAATATGCTCAATCATGCACAGATCCTTCGAATTGAACAAAAAGGTGCCCCGCTCATTTTCATAGACCGGAATCCGTTCGCCCGGCCGCGACTCTTCTTCGATCCAGGTCTGTATTCCGGAATCCGGTGCGTCAGAGGTCTGATGTATACCGTCTGAACCGCCAGGCACCGCCTCCCTGGCAATGTGGTACTGCCAGCGGCAGGGGTGCGTACACGCGCCACGGTTGGCGTCCCTGCCCGTAAAAAAGTTCGACAGCAGGCACCGTCCGGAATAGGAGATGCACATGGCGCCATGCACAAAGGCCTCGATCTCAAGACTGTCGGGAATCTGCGCACGGATCTGCGCGATCTCGGCAAGACTCAGCTCTCTGCCGCATACGACCCTCTCCGCCCCGAGCGAGTGCCAGAACAGGAAGGTTTCATAGTTTACATTGTTTGCCTGTGTGGAAATATGAATCGGAAGATCCGGACAGATCCGCCGCGCACGCACAAAAAGACCCGGATCCGCCACCAGAAGGGCGTCCGGCTTCAGCTGTGCAAGAAAGGCCAGATAGGCGTCTGCTTTCTCCAGATCCTCGTTGTGCGCCAGAATATTCACGGTCACGTAGACCTTCACGCCATGCTCGTGCGCCAGGGCCACTCCCTGCCGCATATCCTCCTGCGTAAAATTGATCGCCTTCGCGCGCAGCGAGAAGGCTTCCCCTCCGATATAGACCGCGTCCGCGCCATAATGCACGGCAACCTTCAGCGTCTCCAGGGAGGATGCCGGAATCAGAAGCTCCGGCAGCGCCCCTTGTCTGTGCATGTGTTTCTCCTCATGTTGTGATTCAAGGATGTTGCGAAGCAGCAGCTTCCTCCGCAGCCGGGAACCGGAGCGCCGCAGGGCGGCTTGGCTGCGAAGCAAGCAGGGTTCCTGGTCTGCTGGGGAATGGGCTGTGAATCTAATCCTGTCACTCTGTATCTCAGACCAGGATATCCTCCATGGAATCCAGGTCCAGATCCACCGTCTCCATAATGCCAAGGCTGACCTGGCGCAGAAGTCTGCACATGACCAGCTCTGCCTTCAGGTACTCATCGATCAGCGGATCACGCCTCAAAGCCTCCCGCTCATGGTACATGGCCACCTGCGCCTGCGCTGACATGCTCTCTTCAGAATTCTGGAACTGGAAGTTTTTCCGGCGAAAGTCGTTGGCTCTTTTTTTCTTCTCCGGCTCCAGCTCCAGCCGGTGCCTGGCCTCCTCATACGTCCGGAATTCCTCGCTCTCGCCGATCGCCCTGACCAGCTCCTCGAGCCTGTGCCTGATCTCATTGTCCATATCCGGCTCCTCACTCTGTCTCCATCAGGATCGGAAGAATCATCGGTCTTCTCTTCGTTCTCTTCCACAGAAAGTCGCCCAGGTCGTCACGGATCGCGTTCTTAATGCGGGACCAGTCGCTCCCGCGATTCCCGACCGCTTCTTCGATTGCTTCGTACACAACTTCCGAAGCCTCGTCCATCAGCTCCTCGGATTCCCGTACATAGACAAATCCTCTGGAGACAATATCCGGTCCGGACACCACCTGTCCTTCCTGGTCCACAGCAAGCACGACGATGATAATGCCGTCCTCTGCCAGCCTCTGGCGGTCCTTCAGGACGATATTCCCGACGTCTCCGACGCCAAGACCGTCCACCAGAATGCCGCCGCAGGGAACATGGCCTGTCACCTCGGCGTCATATTCTTCCTCGTCTGAAATCTCCAGCACGTCTCCGCTCGAAAGCATGAAGATATGCCTGGAATCATACCCAAGATAAGACGCGATCTTCGCCTGCGCGATCCTGTGCCGGTATTCCCCGTGAACGGGAATCGCATACTTCGGCTTTACCAGCGTGTAGATCAGTTTGATCTCCTCCTGACAAGGATGTCCGGATACATGGGTATCCTGGAAAATGACCTCGGCGCCCTTGCTGTAGAGTTCATTCATCACCTTCGATACGCTTTTCTCATTGCCGGGAATCGGGTGGGACGAGAAAACAATGACATCGCCCGGCCTGATCTGCACCTTCTTGTGAATGCCGCCGGCCATGCGGGAAAGAGCCGCCATGGATTCTCCCTGGCTTCCGGTCGTAATCAGGACCAGCTGCTCATCCGTGTAGTTTTTCATCTCCTCCAGCGTGATCAGGGTGTCCTGGGGAATCGTCAGATATCCCAGCTCCTGCGCGGTGGAGATAACATTGACCATGGAACGTCCTTCGACCACCACTTTACGCTGATACTTATATGCCGTATCTATGATCTGCTGCACGCGATCCACATTGGAAGCGAAGGTTGCGACGATCAGCCGGCTGTTTCTGTGTTCCGAAAAGATCGTGTCAAATGCAAGCCCGACCGTCTTCTCTGATGCCGTATATCCTGGCCTTTCTGCATTCGTCGAATCACACATCAGGGCAAGCACGCCCTTTTTTCCGATCTCCGCAAACCGCTGCAGGTCAATCGCGTCACCGAAAACCGGCGTGTAATCCACCTTAAAGTCTCCCGTGTGAATCACCGTTCCTGCCGGGCTGTAAATCGCAAGCGCCACAGCATCCTGAATCGAATGATTCGTGCGGATAAACTCCACACGCAGCTGTCCCAGATTAATGGTCTGCCCGGGGTGTACAACCTTTCTCCGCGTCGTCTTCAGAAGCTCATGCTCATTCAGTTTCAGCTCGATCAGTCCCATCGTCAGCGTCGTTGCGTAGATCGGGACATTCAGCTGCTTCAGAATATAAGGAAGCGCTCCGATGTGATCCTCATGTCCGTGTGTAAATACAAATCCCTTTACCTTGTCCGCGTTGTCAAGAAGATAGGTAATATCCGGAATCACCAGATCGATTCCGTACATATCATCCTCCGGAAACGCCAGACCGCAGTCAACCACTACGATCGAGTCTTCATACTCAAACGCAGTGATATTCATACCGATGGCTTCCAGTCCGCCAAGCGGTATAATCTTCAGTTTTGATGTCTTGCTCAAAATCTCCTCTCCTTCATTTCCTTCAGCTGCCTGTGCAGCTGATTCTTTCGTCGTCATGAATGCCGGAGGTTTTCACTCCCCGGCTGTTTTAAACCAGAGCTATATCGTCCAGCATCTGGGAAAATACATCTGAAACAACGGCCAGCTCCTTGTCGTCCTCGACAAACTCATAGACCGCCTCCGCTTCACCGTCACGGGAGAGATCCTTCAGAATATAGGCGTCTCCGTCACCGTCCGGTGTATCACACACGAGCAGATAATCGTTGCCGAACAGCCGTGTCTGCTCCAGTACAAACAGTTCAACATCCTCGCCGCTTTCCGAGGACGCGAGTGTAATCTTACTCATCTGTGTCTTCATCTTCTATTCCTCCCGGAACCGGCAGTCCTGCATTCAGCCGGTCCAGATACCCCTGCAGAATCAGCATTGCGGCAATCTCATCGACATATTCCTTGTGGTCCCGCACGCCGGTCTCATCCATCACCCGGTCAGCCGCGACCGTTGTAAGCCGCTCATCCCACAGGATGACAGGCAGATTCGTCCGCTTCTTCAGCATCCTGCCGAACGCAAGCGTCACCTGTGCTCTCTCTCCGATTGTAGCATTCATATTCCGGGGATATCCGAGAACGATCGTCTCGGCCTGATACCGGGATGCAAGCTCACTGATCCGCGCGAGTGTCTGCCGCAGCTTGTTCTCGCTCTTTCTTCGAATGATCTCTACACCCTGGGCGGTCAGACGCAGCGGATCCGATACTGCCACGCCAACCGTCTTGGAACCATAGTCGAGTCCGATGACCCGACTGTGCATACTGAATGACCGGTCCTGATTCTGAGGTTCAGATGTCATGAATGTTTCTTCCAGGCTTCATTGCGGATGTATTCCTTGAGCAGTTCCTCAACGATCTCATCCCGCTCAACCTTCATAATCATGCTTCGCGCGTTCTTATGGCTGGTAATATAAGTCGGATCGCCGGAAATGATATATCCGACAATCTGATTCACCGGGTTGTATCCCTTCTCCGTCATGGCAACATAAACAAGCTCGAGAACCTTCTTTACGCGCATCTCGGGGTCAGTCTCAACATTAAAATACTGAGTATTATACAAATCAGCCATAGTTCGCAGCCCTCAATACCTTCCCGCTTCACCTTGCAGCTTACATCAAGTATATTCGATATCAGACAAAGATTCAAGTCACTATTGCGCTTTGAATCAGCTTTGAATGACCAGACCCTTCAGCTTCCCGGTCACGGTTTTCCCTCTCAGGTCCTGCTCACTGCGCGCGAAGACTCTGATATATTCCCTGGTATAGCCGGTGTATATTGTCCCCTTGCCCGGCGCCTGCAGAGACACCAGATCCTGTGACGCATTCCGGACCTGCCCGCTGTTCGGCGTACAGACAAATCCATGTTCATCGATCTGAGCAGCCTCTTCAAACAGAACCTCGACCTCACTGCCATCCCAGGACTGTTCGAACCGTCTGCGCATCTTCGCGTCAAGCGCGGCCAGCTCGGCCAGCCGCTCCTCCTTGACCTGCTCCGGAATCTGTCCCTTCATGCGCGCTGCCCTGGTTCCTGCCCGCATGGAGTAACGGAACAGGTGTGTCTCATACAGCCCGGCCTCCTCCAGAAAACGTCTGGTGCAGGCGAACTCCTCCGGCGTCTCTGCGGGAAATCCGACAATCACGTCCGTCGTCACCGCAGGCCGGTCGTACGCGCTGCGCAGAAGCTTCAGGCTGTCCATATATTCCGCGGCTGTATAATGGCGGTTCATCCGCTCCAGGACGGTGTCGCAGCCGCTTTGCAGGGAGAGATGAAAATGCGGGCAGATCTCCCTGACCTGTCTCAGTCTCTGTACGAATTCCTCCGTGATGATGGTAGGCTCAAGCGATCCGAGCCGGATTCTCTCAATTCCCTCTATCCCGGAGACAGCCTCAATCAGTCCGATCAGTCCGGATCTTTCCTGCCACGGACGCCCCGACAGCCGGACACTTTCCGGGCAGGTATCAACACCATAGGAGGAGAGATGAATTCCGGTCAGCACCACTTCACTGATTCCCTGGGAGGCAAGCCTGCGCACCTCGTCCAGCACATCCCCCTTCCGGCGGCTTCTGATGTTTCCCCTTGCAAATGGAATAATACAGTAGCTGCAGAACATGTTGCAGCCGTCCTGCACCTTGATCCAGGCGCGCGTGTGGCCTTCGATGCGCGGAACCGACAGATCCTCATACTGGCGCTCATGCATCACATCGCTCACATTTTCCCCCGGCCTGGTCCTGTCATAGCTGCGCGCTGCCTCCATCGCAGTGAAATACTGTTCCAGCTCTTCCACAAGGCGGCTCTTGCGCCCCGATCCCAGCAGAATATCGGCGTCCAGGGGCTTTCCGGTTTTCTCCAGCGCGGTCTGCACATAACAGCCGGCAGCAACCACCACCGCATCCGGATTGTGTTTCTTCGCCCGGCTGATCATCTGCCTGCTCTTGCGGTCTGCCATATTCGTCACGGAGCAGGTATTGATCACATAGACGTCCGCGCCGCAGGAAAAATCGACAATCGCAAACCCTGCTTCTTCCAGCAGGGCACGCATGGCATCTGTCTCATATTCATTTACCTTGCAGCCCAGCGTATGCAGAGCAGCTTTTTTCCCATCAAACCGCAAGGATCCTGTCCTCCCTGTATTGACTTTTCTCCTTCATGACGATAGAATAATTCAGAATGTGAGAAATTCGTTTATATAAGTTCTGACTGCAGACTTGAATGCTTGTATATGGAGGTTAACCATTATGAAGACAGTACAGATTTCACTCAACTCAATCGACAAGGTCAAGGCATTCGTGAACGATATCACGAAGTTTGACAACGATTTTGATCTTGTATCCGGAAGATACGTGATCGATGCAAAGTCCATCATGGGCATCTTCAGTCTGGACCTCTCCAAGCCGATTGATTTGAGTATTCACGCTGAGGATAATCTGGATGAGATTCTTGAACTCCTCAAGCCATACATGATCTGATCCTGCCTCTGCCACACAGATCGCGGCGAAAGCGCTCCCTCAAAAGAGCGCTGCGTTTGTGCATACAGTCCTTTTCGCTGAAACTGCCGCAGCTGCCCCCCCGGGGCAGCTGTTTTGCTTTATTTCTTCAGGAAATCCGGATCGTCTCTGCTTCCTCAACTGCTTTTTCTACAAGCGCTTCTATGATATCCTTCAGCTTCTCCTCGCTTCTTTTGATGATGTCAAGGCGCGGCTTCGTCACCGGATGCTTCGCGACAAAAATCGTACAGCAGTCTTCAAAAGGCTGTATGCTTGTGTCGTAGGTTCCGATCTTCAGGGAAAGATCGATGATATCCTGCTTGTCGAATCCGATCAGGGGGCGGAAGACGGGCATGGAAGCCGCGTCGTCCGTGCAGACCAGGCTCTGGATCGTCTGGCTCGCAACCTGCCCGATGGACTCGCCTGTAATCAGTCCCATGGAGCCGTCCTTCGCGGCAAACTGCTCCGCGATCTTCATCATATAGCGCCGCATGATGATCGTGAGCTCATCGTGCGGGCATCTGTCATAGATCGCCAGCTGGATATCCGTGAAGTTCACCACATGCAGACGGATCGGTCCCGCGTACTGTGCAACCAGTTTCGCCAGGTCGACCACCTTCTGCTTCGCCCTCTCTGAAGTATAGGGCGGCGCGTGAAAGTAGGTCGCGTCCAGCGCGACGCCGCGCTTGGCGATCATCCAGCCCGCGACCGGCGAATCAATTCCGCCGGACAGAAGCAGCTGCGCGCGTCCGTTTGTCCCGACCGGCATGCCGCCCGGTCCCGGCACGATCTTTGAGTAAATGAACACTTCCTCACGGATCTCGATGTACACCATGATGTCGGGCTGATGGACATCAACCTTCATTTTCCCGGGGTAGGCTGCCAGGAGCTGCTCTCCGACCAGTGCATCCACTTCCATGGAATTCATCGGATACTGTTTGTTCGCGCGCCGTGTATGCACCTTGAAGGTAAGCACTTCCTGCCCGGCAGACGCCTCCATGGCAGTACTCTCCTCAGCGCCAGCCGGTGTCAGCCCGTAGGTCTTCGAGATGTAGCGGATCGCATCCTCGGCAATCTGCTCCGGATCCGCGACCGGCGCCTTCAGCACCTGGCAGATGCCCACCAGTCCGAACACCTTCTGCAGCGCCGCAGTTACCTCATCCGCGTCAAAGCTGTCATCCTCCCCGAGAACATTGACGTAGATTCTGCCCTGTTCCTTCGTGACTTCGAAGTCACCTTCCACCTTCTCCAGCGCATGGCGCACCTGCGCAGCCAGCGCATCCTCAAACTGTCCGCGGTTCTTCCCCTTGATGCCGATCTCTCCGTATTTCAGCAGAAATGTTCTGAATACCATATTGGCTCCTTTTTATCTTCGACTGTATCTGCGCAGCACCGGCAGAAGCTCTCTGAGCGCCGCCAGCGCATAATCAATCTCTTCCGTTGTCGTCCGGTCACTGAAGCTGAAGCGTATGACCGATTCCCGGAGTTCTTTTTTGAGATGGATCTCCTGGATCACGGAACTGACCGGGCTCTTCCTGTTCGAGGAGCAGGCCGATCCTGACGATACATAGACGCCCTTCTCCTCCAGCGCATGGAGCAGCACCTCCGAACGTACGCCCTGGAATGCGCAGCTGACGATGTGAGGCGCGCTCACCGATTCGTCTTCCTCTGTCACCAGGTACGTCCCCTCGATCTCTTTCAGGCCTTCCATCAGGCGGCGCCGGCAGGATCTCATGCCTTCCACCTTCTGATCGAAGCCTTCGTATGCTTCCTTCGCGGCCTCGCCCAGGCCTGCCGCGCCGGGCACATTGTCTGTCCCGGAACGCATGCCCTGCTGCTGTCCTCCTCCGAGAATCAGCGGCCGGATCTTCGCCTTCTTCCGGATATACAGAAATCCGCTTCCCTTCGGGCCGTGAATCTTATGTCCGCTGACCGACATCAGGTCAATCCCGAGCTTCGCCGGCGCAATCCTGAACTTCCCATACGCCTGGATCGCGTCCACATGAAACAGGACTTCCCTGTGATGCGACCGGTTCCATTCCCGAACGGCAGCGCCTGCCTCCGCAACCGGTTCCACCGTCCCGATCTCATTGTTCACATACATGACCGAGACCAGAATCGTATCTTCTCTCATCGCTGCCTTCAGGTCCGCAATACAGATACGCCCGTGCGCGTCCACCGGCAGATAAGTGACGGAGAAACCTGCCTCCTCCAGAAAACGGAGCGGCTGCAGGACTGCGGCATGCTCCACAGACGTCGTGATGATATGATTCCCCGCGCGCCGGTTGGCCTGCGCGGCACCGATCAGTGCCCAGTTGTTTGACTCCGTGCCGCCCGAAGTAAAGAAGATCTCGTCCGGTGACACATGCAGTGTGGCAGCAATCCGCTCCCTTGCCTCTCTCACCAGCATCTCAGCCCCGACACCCTTCAGGTGCTTCGAGGAAGGATTCCCATATTCTCTTGTCATCGTGTCTACGACAATCCTGGCCACATTTTCCGAAACCGGTGTTGTCGCTGCATTATCCAGATATACTTCCATCATAGAATCAGTCTTCCTCCAGCTGAAGCATCAGCATGGACAGGACCGCGATGCCTGCCGTGTCCGTCCGAAGTATGCGGTGTCCGAGTGTGATCACATCTGCGCCGGCTGCGAGAAGCTCACTGATCTCACGCTCCTCGAATCCGCCTTCCGGTCCGATAAAAATACCGGCCGAGCCGGGACCCTTCAGGCCGGCGATCACTTCCCTGGTATGCCGGATCCCTTCCGCGTTCTCATACGGCACCAGAATCCGGTCCAGCTGTTTCGCCTGTTCCAGCGCTTCAGACCACCTGACAGGCTTCTCCACGACCGGGATGTAAGACCGCTTCGACTGCTTCGCCGCAGTCAGGGCAAGCGCGTTCCATCTTTCCGTCTTCTTCAGGGCACGCTTCTCGTCCAGCTTCACGATGCATCTGGAAGACATCACCGGGACAATCCTGTGCACACCCAGTTCAACCCCTTTTTCGATCACTGTCTCAAAACGGTCTCCCTTGGGAATCGCCTGGAACAGATGCAGGTCCATCGGAAGCTCCCGCGCATTCTTCTGAAAATCGAGGATCCTTACTCTCACCTCGTCAGACCGGATCTCATCGATCTCACAGAGGTATTCGACCGGATCCTCTTTCTGTCCGGTACACAGCAGGATCTGCTCTCCCTTCTTCATGCGAAGAGCATGGGAGATGTGATTGACATCATCTCCCATGATCCTGATAAACCCGTTGTCCGGATCGATATTCGACTGCTCGGTAAAAAATCTGTGCATACGCTTACTGTAAAGGACGCCTCGCGGTCACGCTGACCCACTCGCCCTGCCTCGTCACCTCCACCACAGGCAGTCCTGCCTGCTCACAAGCCTGGGTGACATCCTTCTCCTTCACATCGAGGATTCCCGATGTAATATAGATCCCGCCCGGCTTCAGGTGAGAAACAATCTGCGGTGTCAGCGCAACCAGTACCGGGGCAAGGATGTTCGCCGTTATCATATCATATTTTTCATATCCGGCAAGATCCTGCACCTGACGGTCATCGATCAGATTGCCGATCACCGCCTCCATGCGGTCTTCGGATATGTCATTGGCCTGCAGATTCTCACTGACCGCGGTGACCGCACACGGATCCAGATCCGTCGCGAAGACATGTCCCGCCCCGAGCATCAGGGCGACGATCCCCAGGATCCCGCTGCCGGTCCCGACGTCCAGAACCTCACAGCCCGTGGTCACATACTTCTTCAGCTGCCGGATACACAGCTGTGTCGTCTCATGCATCCCGGTACCGAACGCGGTTCCGGGGTCGATATGCAGAATCCGTTTGCCTTCATGTTCCGGAAGGACCTCTTCCCAGGAAGGAACGATCAGGAAATCATCGACCGCGAACTGGTGGAAGTACTGCTTCCAGTTATTGATCCAGTCCTTGTCCTCGGTCTCGGAACGCTCGATCGTGCATGGCCCGATCTCGGAAAACTGCCGCAGGGAATCCAGTTCCTCCTTCACACGTGCAAGAACCGCATCTACATCCTCGTCCTCGTCCAGATAGAAGGTAAGATACGCAGTCCCGTCATCCGGCCCGGCGACAGGCGGAATATCCACAAACATCTGCTGAAGGTCTTCCCCGCTCAGCGGAACATTGTCCTCGATCTGCGCTCCTTCCACCCCTGCGTCGGCCAGCGCGCAGATCACGATATCCTCCGCTTCTGTCGTTGTCTTCAGGCGAAACTTCGTCCACTTCATCACTGCCTCCTCCGGCCATGAACCGCCACTGTCTTTTTTCAATCCCTGTATCCGTTCGGATTCCGGCTCTGCCAGTTCCAGGAATCCCTGCACATCTCTTCGATTCCGTACTGCGCCGTCCAGTTCAGCTCCTTCGCAGCCTTCCCCGGATCACAGTAGCAGGTGGCGATATCGCCCGCGCGGCGCGGCTTTACCTCATACGGAACCGGCCTGCCGCAGGCCTTGCCGAACGCTTCGACAACCTGCAGAACCGAGTAGCCATGCCCTGTGCCGAGGTTGTAGACCGAAACACCTTCCTTGTCAGCCAGCTTCGCGATCGCATTGACATGTCCTCTTGCAAGGTCCACTACGTGGATGTAATCACGCACGCCCGTTCCGTCCGGTGTATCGTAATCATCGCCGAAGACATTCAGCTTCTCCAGCTTGCCGATCGCGACCTGGGCAATGTAGGGAACCAGATTGTTCGGGATTCCCTTCGGATCCTCGCCGATCATCCCTGAAGGATGCGCGCCGATCGGATTGAAGTAGCGAAGCAGGATGACATTCCATTCCGGATCAGACGTATGCACGTCCGTCAGAATCTGCTCCAGCATCCACTTCGTCCAGCCATAGGGATTCGTGCAGGTTCCCTTCGGGCACTCCTCCGTGATCGGCACAAAGGCCGGATCCCCGTAGACTGTCGCGCTGGAACTGAAGATGATGTTCTTGCAGTTGTGCTCCCGCATGCTCTTCACCAGAGTCAGCGTTCCCGTAATATTGTTAGAATAATACTCCACCGGCTTCTGCACGGACTCTCCGACTGCCTTCAGTCCCGCAAAATGAATCACCGCGTCAATCTGATGCGCGCTGAAGATCTGATCCAGGCACGCCTTGTCCAGAATATCGCCCTCAACGAATTCAAGCGTCTTCCCGGTAATTTCCTGCACTCTTTCAATCGCCTTCTCACTGGAATTATACAGGTTATCGATGACTGTCACTTCATATCCCGCGTTCAGAAGCTCCACACATGTATGACTGCCGATGAACCCGGCGCCGCCCGTTACAAGAATTCTCATATCCTTCCTCCTATCTCATGATTCAATCGCCAGGAATCGATTGCGGATTGTTATGTTCAGCCGACTACTGTACCGCCAACCGGCCGAATGTTCAGCACATGACAGCTTCCTTCGCCCAGCAGCTGGTCCATGTGCTGAGTGAACGCTTCGATCATCTCTTCCGGCACAAAAGCCTGGCAGGTACCGGCAAAGCCGCCGCCATGCACACGGAATGCCCCCTTGTCCTTCAGCAGCGCGTCACACAGCGCGAGCGCGACCGCCATCTCCTGGTGCTCATTGGCGCCAAGCGGAACGATGTTCTGCAGATACATCCAGGAGGATCTGCCCGATTCCTTCACCAGCGACAGGAACTGATCGATCTCACCGCTCTCCAGGGCCTCCACCTGCATCGGTACGCGGTCATTGTCTCCATAAAAATGCATGCTGCGCAGGACTGCCCTGTCTCCGAATTCTTTGCGCAGCTGCGGGATTGCCTCCATGAACTTCTCTTTGGGCACCTCGCGCAGGACCTTCTTCCCGAAGAAGCCGGCCACCTTCTGCTCCTCCACAGGAACCGCGGCATACTCGTCCGTCAGGTCAGCATGGCTTGCCCAGCAGTTGATAATACACAGCTTCAGCCCGGTCTTCTCAAAGTCCACGTTCAGCTTCTTTACCACGGGTTTCTCCGGATCCTCAAAATCAATCGTGATCAGGTTGCCGACTGACGATGCCATCTGATCCATCAGGCCGGAAGGTTTGCCGAAATAACAGTTCTCGGCATACTGCCCAATCTGCGCGATCTTCACGGCATCTGCCTTGTCCTCGAAGAAAAGATGGTTGATGATGTTGCCGACGAGTACTTCGAAGGCCGCGGAGGAACTCAGCCCGGATCCCGGAAGGACCGTGGAAGAAGCCACCGCCCGGAAGCCGCCGACCTTGCACCCCATGGACACGAACTTTGCCGCGACACCGCGGATCAGCGATGCTGTGGTATTGAATTCATCCTCACGCACCGCCATATCGTCCAGGTCGATCGTGCACATGGGGTATCCCTCGGACAGTATGCTGATCTTATGCTCCTTTACCGGCGAGACGGCGGCAATGGTATCCAGATCAACCGATGCCGCAAGGACACGGCCTCTCTCATGGTCGGTATGGTTTCCGCCGATCTCTGTTCTTCCGGGTGCGGAAAACAGTGTGATCTCATCGTCGGAAGAAAATGTCTTCTCGTAGAGATCCAGAAGCGCGCTGTAACGGGCGGCGTTCATGTGCGCCTTCTCCGCGTACAGCGGGTGGATCTTCTTTTCAAATTCAGCTGTTGTTACGTGTTCTTTCCATTCTTTCAGCTTCATAGGCCAGCCTCCGATTCATCTCATCAGTCCGGTAAAGCCGGACATACAACATCCCTGTTATGTGTTAATTTACCTTATTTTCAGGTATTCGTATAGCATGAAATGAATCCAAAACTTGCAGAATTGTCCTCACCTTTTCACTTTCACCTTCCTGACACTGCTCCAGCCGGAATATCCTCCTGATCCGTCTGTATAACGCATCCGGATATAGATATTCTTTTTCTTCTTCAAGCCCTTCAGCACCAGCTTTGTCTTTTTCTTTCCAAGTATCAGAGTCTTACTGTTCATTCGGAAGGAGAGGTCCGTACTGTATTGCACTTCAATTCCCTTAATCTTCTTCCAGATTGCTTTTGTCTTCTTTGTTTTCCTGAACTTTTTCCAGGTAATGGTAACTTTTCCCTTTCGTCCTGTTTTGGCTTTCTTGATCACCGGTTTTCTGGAAATCGTAATCAATTCTGTGTTGGTTTTTGGCAGAACCGGTTTGATGATAGTATGCGGTGTATTCCGGTCTTTGACCTGCCCAGCTGCTGTTTCAGGCTGCAGATTGCTTCCGCTTTTGGGATTTCCAACAGAAGATTTCTCTCCTGCAGGTGTAGAATCTTCTATCTTTGTAACCTGATTCACCGCAGACGGCGCCGGCTGGCCGGTTGTATTGTTTCCGCCGGCTGGTGTCGTCTGGCCGGTTGGTTCGGTTCCGCCGGACGGTGTCGTCTGACCGGTCGGTTCGTTTCCGCCGGACGGTGTCGTCTGGCCGGTCGGTTCGTTTCCGCCGGACGGTGTCGTCTGGCCGGTCGGTTCGTTTCCGCCGGACGGTGTCGTCTGACCGGTCGGTTCGTTTCCGCCGGTTGGCGCCGGCTGATCGGCCGGTTCATTCCCGCCGGACGGCGCCTGCTGGTCGGCAGGGTTGTTTCCACCGGACGTCGTCGGCTGGTCCGTCGGATCATTTTCATCACCCTCCGAAGGCTCTGGCTTCACGATATTGAAATACACCGTCCTGCTGCCCTTGAAGTTACCGATTCCTGTCACAACAATCGAAGCAGATCCTGGATTCAGATTGTTCCTGTATTCCGTCTTGTAATCTATCTCTTCATGCAGTTCCTGCCCATTAAACACCAACACACATTTTGGCCTTTTGCGGATCCCGTCATAAATCTGATCCGGGATACTCTCCTTCTGTGCTTTCCCGATCTGTGCCTGTATAATCCTGAGATCTCTGTATGCCGTTCCTTTATAATCACCAATTCCGGTAATCACGATACGGCCGGTGCCTACATTGATATTATTCTCATATTGAACCGTATAATCCTTATCCAGTTCCAGCTTTTTATCTCCATCATATATATTCACAGTTACCGTGCATGGACTCCCGGAATATGGTCTCGAAAAGACGCCGGATATGCGCTGGTCTCCAATTTCTGCAGGCGCCTTTCTGACATGCAGATGGGCGAAAGACTCTGGAAAATAGAAGGTTCCCCATGCAGATGTCGATATCAGTCCGACATAATCTCCTTCGTCATCCAAAGAAACCTTCCTGGTAAAAACACAATTATCTCCTTCCTCATAAAAAGCATCTCCTGCAAGTGAATCAAACACTGTCTCCGCCTGGCAGGATCCATCCTCTGCACGAGTGATTCGGACAATGCGGCGATACTTTTTATATCCACAATTCAAAACGAATCGAATCTCATCTCCTTCAACCGCCGGCTCATCCTCAGACAGTATCTGTCCATCCCGTTCAAAATGAAGAGGATTGCTTACAGAACCGGTCTGAACGAAAGCCATCCTCAGTTCATTTTCAACATTGGGATCCCCCTCCCAGTTAGCGGGCAGTTTTGTCAGATCTGCCTGTCCAAGAAACCAGTTATGCCCCAGATCCGGTGTCCATCCGCCTGCCAGAGGAAGACCGGCAGTCGCTCCATTCTCAGCGCTGGCGGTCGCCACTCGTTCTCTGGGTAATACAGTCGTAATCATCCTTAGGCCTTCTTCATTGTAAAGAGCTTTCGGAACATACCAGGCGCTGCAGGCACAGCTTATCTTGCTCAGTCTGGTCGGAGCCGTCTCCTGGATATCAACAAAATGAACCTGATAGGTGATCCCCGCCGCCTTGCCTGTCTTCTTATCCTTCAGACCGGAAATATCCACCTGATACCGCGCACCGCGATAGCTTTTCGAGCTGGAAGCAGGCTGTATAAAACCGAGCATCGAATCTGTATACGTCAGCTTCTTATTCTCCTGCGTACAGAGATAAGACTCCCCTGTATCAAGATTGGTAACCCTGACCGTCACATCTGCGAGCTTGTCATACTTCACACAGTTTTTGTTCAGTTCCACGCTCCAGGCGGATTTTTTTGCGTCAATCATATGCTGCGGCATATAGCCAGGTGCAGGATATGCTGTAAAAGCCTGATCTGACGGAACAGAATTATCGTCCGCAGAATAAGCATTTCCGATTCCTACATTGCCTGAATATCCGAAACACATACCGGATACATTCTGGCCGATCATGAAATACCGATGTCCCAGTTCCCATTCATCAGCAGAAGCATCATATCCTTCATTGGTCCATCTGATGATACAATGCTTAGGTGTTGATCCGCTTGCAAGCACGTTATGTCTGCATAAAATACCTTTCTCCCACATCTCCCATGGCATGTCCTTCGGTTTTGCTGATACGCTGATAATATGCCCGAAGCTGAAGTTTCGGTCCAGTGCCTGATCCTGAAGATTCTCATCGTGATAAGATTCTCCGGTTACAGGTCGGGCGCCCGACAGCCATCTGCAGTAATTCTGCATCGTCGTCATCACTTCATGTGTATTAACGGCAAGCTTCCCTGCACTGTAGGGGGATTTCAGAGAACACATCTCTTCATACCAGGTTTCCTCATCCGTATCCCGGTATGTCGTGGCCACCCGATAAGTATCCGCGTAGCGTTCTCCGACTTCTTCCAGCGTTCTGCCGGCAAAAGGTTCCATGGTGTCCGCATCATAGATCACTTCTGTATCCTTGAAAAAATCGTTCTCCTCCGCCGGTTCTTCACAGGCCGACAAAAGAAACAGTGCCTGCGCTTCTGTCTCCGTTTCTGTTTCCTCTTCCGTCTCTGCTTCCAGCCCTGAAATTTCATCCATAACAATCATGCCTTCCGAATCTTCTCCGGCAAGATCTTCTCCGGATCCTCCCACAGTTCCTCCACTCTCGTTCTTTTCTATTTCTTCCTCAGTTTCCTCCTGCAGAACACTTCTCCCCGGTTCAGAAGAAAACGGATCACCAGATTCATCAAACAGTCCGTCTGGCGCCAGATCAGTTTCATCAGGCAGATCGCTCAGCACCGGATCATCTTCATCAAACAGTTCTCCCGGCGCCGGACGAATTTCATCAGACAGTTCACCTGATTCCACGTCTATTTCATCAGACAGCTCTCCAGAGATCAGGCAGCTCTCTTTACTGCTCTCTTCCTCAAAGGAGATATTCTCTGAAAACAGTGCTGTTTCTTCTGATGAATTCGATGTCCCTGCTGCTTCTTCCTGGCTCCCGAATACTTCCACCTGACTCCCGGATACTTCCCGGAAGTCTTCCTCAATGATTCCCTCCGCATCCAGCGCAATCTCCTGCGCAAAACTCATTCCTATCGTATTCACGGTCAATACGGCCGACAAAGCAGTCACCATAATTCTCTTTCTCATCTCACCCTCCTCGCTGCAAGCTACTTCATCTGGTTCATACTCAAGGTACCCACTGCGGGTTTTCCCTGAGCGATTTCAATATAGCAACGCCTGCATGATGAGCTGTAAAATGAGTTTTCCCGTACAGCAGTGACCGGGCAGGGAAAAGCCCCTGCCCGGTTGTTTGTGAATATTGTAATCTCTTCAGAGACATATTATCTCATCTATGTGACTTCCACACCGTTCTCTAATTATGGAAGGTTCAATACCTATTCTTCCTGTTCACCCTGATACGCCTTGCTCTGCCCCCGGTATTTGAAAACGCAGCCGATCTCCTCCAACATGATCTGATACTCATCATCTGGCTGGTAGCGCATCGTGATGACGTCCCCTTTTGAATAATTCCCACTTGGATCCAGAATAAACTGTTTTTTTAGTTGCTCCGAGAGAGTCGAAACTGCCTGATCAGTGTCCTGCAACCCTGTCGCTTCCACCAACAGTTGAATCAGCTTCTGCTTGTTATAGTACTTCACAACCTCCCCAGACGGTCTGATGACAAAGCCAGCACAATCTGTAATATCGATCAATATCGATTCTTCATCACTGTCGTTTATTCTGGCCTGAACTGTTTCTTCCTGTAAAATCCCTGTCTTCATACTCTCTGTCAGGTTTATTTCTATAGGAGACTTTTGTACCTCATCCTTTTCTGTCTGCAGCACCTCTGTCTGCACTTTCTCAGTCTGAATCGTTTCTTTCTCTATCAGCGGTTTTTCCGTCTGTACCAATGCTGTCTGAGATGGCTCAGCCGATACTTCTTCTTTCTGTGTCTCTTCCATCGGCACCAGATGAGTCATATCCTTTTCCATGGACTCTGTTATAAGTTCTTGATCTGTTTTTGTTGATCTGCTTTTCCCTTTGTTCAGAAAGAAGATCAGACACCCTATCAAAAACAAACCAGCGATTCCAACAATGATAAATGCCCCTTTTCTTCCTACTTTCGTTTTAGGAATCACTGCATCTTTTCCTAATACCAGTTGATCTGCTGTTCGCGTCTTTTCTTCATGCAGATACTGTTCCAGATCCCTCTTCATCTCATTGGCACTATGATATCGATCCTTCGGATCTGCAGCCATTGCCTTCAATATGACTTCAGAGAGTCTGGCCGAAGAATTCGCAGGCGGATCCGGCGTCTCCCCGCTCATTCTTCGCTGCAGAGCTTCTTCACGATCCCTGTAGTACACCATCTGACGATCCTTCGGCAGGAATGGTTCCCTGTTCCCATTTATGAGCCGGTACATGACAAGCCCAAGAGAATAGATATCCGCCCTGTGATCATACTGCTCGCCGTGAAAAACCTCGGGTGCCATATAGGAGAATGTTCCCTTGGAGGAATAGACACTCAGAGAACGGTCCATCTTTCTGGCAATGCCAAAATCTCCCAGCTTAAAGTATCCCAGTTCTGAGTAAAAGATATTCTCCGGTTTGATATCTCTATGGACGATCTTTGTCTTCTCGCAGAACTCAAGGGCTGTACAAAGATCGATTCCAAGCTTCACGACATCCGTCTCTTTCATCTGATGCGTCAACAGGTATTCAGTAAAGCTTGTCAGGAATTCCATGCGGATATATATAATCCAGCCAACCTTGTCTTTCAGTTCATCGACCACATAGTCCTGGATCGATACGATATTTGTAATTCCCTGAAGCCGCGTCATTGTCTGGATCTCACGAATATAGTCATCCACGAGATCCAGATAATAGGTTTGGATAGATTCCTTCCCTAGGATGCGCATCACTTCCTGAATTTCCGCATCCTCTTTGGGAATCTGTATGATTTTGATCGCGCTGAACAAAGATTCTCTTCCGATCTTCCGCTCCGCCTTATAGACGGTACCGTAAGAACCTTCCCCGACTTTCTCCAGAATATTCCAGTCATTCCACTTTTCCGGGAGTCTTAAATGTTCCATATCCGCGCCTCATCAAACATCTTATGTCAGCAACCTGTAATCCTGTCAGAATGATCTTTACTCTCTGTCAATATCAATCCCGCTGTCCCCGATGATTTAAACAAGAAGGTCATATTTGCCTTAAGTTCAGCCAGTTCGGATTCCAACTGACGGTTTTCTTCTCCAACTCAACGTACTTGGGATCCATTTCTGCTTCTGTATCAAATCCTGGATCATACGTATCATTTGATACAAGGAGTGATTCAGCTTCTTTAGGATAGATGATGTTCAGGTAATAGTCTTCTTCTCCTTTTACTTGAATAACATAATTATAATAGTCAGCACCACCTGCCAATTCACATTGGGTATTGAAAGAATATTTCCGGATCAGCCTGAGATATTATGATATCTTTCTCATCAGCTTCCTACGCTTCTCTATAAGTATTACCTTGACCGCAATCTTTCCTTATTCCTGCGTGAAATCTTCGTCGGAAATCTCCAGACCAATTTCACCGACTATTTCCATAAGTACGTCGTATTTATCCTGCAGCGCTGAAAGCTCAGATTCCAATTCTTCAACGCGTTTTTGAAGCTGCGCTTTTTCAGGATCCGAAGAGTCTGGTTCATCGTCTTCTAAACTAGTACCCGGCTCAAACGTGCTTAAGTAGTCCTGTGCCTCTTCCGGATATGTTACAAGCAGTTGATATCGTCCAGTATTATTATTCCCAGCATCCGAATAATTCCCTTGGTGTATACTGACCAATACCTCATCTCCGGCATCCAATACTATTTCATTTCCTCCATAACTATCCTCGAGCAATGCACTTCCATTATCATCAAAAATGTAAACTTTCGTTTGAGCACTTGAATTTACATTTTTTGTTGATGTGTAAAACCCATATGTACCATCTGCAGGAGCTTTAAATGTATAGTTATTTCTCTGATTCCGGCATTCTACAGAATCATTGACTACTGTATAACCTGTTATGTCAACCGCTTCCTTCTGTCTCATGATCTCCAATTCATAAGGACCCATCGTATTATCTTCATATACGCCAAATGTATACTCCGTTCCGGCATTTAAAACATATGCTCCTCCCCAAAGTTTAATGGGAGGAACCTCACCATATTCATCCCACAATGCCATATCGGGTTTTCCTTTATTATAATTAAAGGTATACGCACCATCTATTTCAGGACAGAACGTATAATAATTAACCTGCCCGTGAAAAACAAACTGATCCTTAATTATTGAAATGTCATCTGTAATCTCAACTGTAGGCTTTTGCATCTGCACGCGAATGGAAAACTCTGTAATCCCTGTATACTGTTTTACTATAATCGTGTACGTTTCATCTGCTTCCAATTCCCTATATACACAATTATTGGGTGGCGTCACTCCGTTTCCATATGAATCGTTCACATATAAAGAAACGCTGCAGTTAGCCTTTACATCTTCAACATTGAAGCAATACCTTCCGTCATAAGGTGCGGTGAAAGCAAACTCTTTCACGTTTTCCTCGTCAGTGATCATACCCTCGAACAGCACATCATCCAATTGTTCAACCTCAAGTGTCTCCCTTTTTTCCATTGGGGCCACCGTCATTTCATTTATAATATTGTTTTCTTGCGCAACGCAGCACTGCGAAACAGATAACCCCAGAAAAAGTGCAGTTGTCAATACAAAATATCTTCTCATTCTAAATCCTCCTCTTTATTGTATAGGCTCTCGGAATCTCAAGCCCGCATAAACACTGGCGGCCGTTCCGCCTACCAGGATCGTTACTCCAAATATGGGCTACCACCGCAGCCTCCTTCCGATCTGCTACGCTCATATTTGCTTTCTACCATAATTGCCACCGAAAAAAGAAGTATTCCTGTAAGAGTTTCCATTCCAGGTATCTTGTATTTCCTTTCCATAAATGCTCCAGTCTGAATAATGACCTGAGAGTTCAAAATTAACATGCTTTTACAAAGCATAGATCGTTCTTTATCATGTCACAGTTTTTAACAAACAATAGACGTCCATATATGTTATGTATTCTATTATTCATCAATATTATATCACTCCGAACGCGCTTGTCTCAACAACCATAGACGCTGTTTCCGCGCATACCACACCATCAAATACAGCATAGAGACACCCGACGCTGACTTACCTTAAGCTGCAGGAAAGTTCTGACAATCCATCATTTTCTTCATCGAGAAAAAAGAATCGCTGCAGTACGGATTCTCCTGATTCTTTTCCGCACCAGGCCTGTTCCTGACAATACGACATATTCAACCTGTTTTTCAAAGTAATACCTCTCTGTGAAATAAGTTCTCAACTACGCTGCTCATCATTGGAAAATGACATCTCCCACACTTCCGCATATGTGGCAAGCGGGACCTCTGACAATAGACACATCAATATGAAGGATTCATAAGGATTCACCATGTGCAGTTCCTTCAATCCGCTCTCTCTCAGAATCTGATTCATATCGTCCATATAATCTCTCAGCCGGTCTTCCGGTGATTCATATTCTATCTGTGAAAACAGGAAGAAGTTCAGCGTGATCAGATCATAACGGTCAACCTGAAGCTGCTTCTTCAATACACCATCAATCCTCTGCCGGCTCAGACGGAAATTGTGAAACTGTTTGCTCAGCAGGGAAGAAGAAGCCTTCTGCAGGTTCCCGCTTTTTGTAACCGGTATCCCACAGCAGATCACCTGCTCGAGATCGGTTGAAGTGATCTCTTCAGGCACAGCTCTCTTCCGAATCTGCCCGATTGCCAGATCCTCACTGTACATCTGCGATATCCTTCCTTTCGACAATTCAATCAGCCTGCAGAAATGACGGTAAGCTGCCTGATGATTCTTCTTCCCCTTACCTGCCATATATAGATATGCCAGGTATTGGACAAGCACTGAGGGATCGTCCAGATGCGCTGCCACTGCCTGTTCAGAATTCTCTATTTGCATGGCTTTCCCGACAGCGTTTTTAGAGAGTTCTTCTGCCTCTTTCAGCAATACCTGCGCCTCTGCATAACTCCTTCCGTTATGATAGCAGTACCAGAATACAGTCTCCGCCGGATCTGAAAAATCATAATCCTCGTCCTTTAATACTTTCATCAGAAATGTCGATACATCCTGGTCTGACATTCGCAGGCCAAAGCCAAGCAGGAATACGGCACTTCTTCTAACGCTGTCATGCTGAAGCCACCCCTTGATCGTCGCAGTCCACTTTGCCGTGGTTGGCTCAAAATAATGAGGTGCTGAATTTTCCTCAAAGGAGTACGCAATGATCTCCCGATATACATCGTCCGATATCGATTTGAACGGTTCCTGAATCCCGGCACGTTCATAGATATAGCGTTTCAAATAATCCTTGAAGGATACAATTTCCATCGTCTGATACAAATGACGGAAGACTGCTTCCGCATCCATATCTGCAAAATCCTCAGATGTGACAACCTGAAGCATCTGATTCCGGGCCTTTCGTGTGAATTCAAAGTCCCGGATGGTAGATTCAAAGTCCGTATTATCAAAAAACTGCATATCCGTCTCCTCATTCTGGAACAATCACCTTTGCATCTACATCTATAATCTTCTGCTTATGGATAGGCCGGCAAATATTCGAAGTTGACAAAGATAATCCCCTTCATAGTCAACACTCCCCAACCATCATAGCACATTTGCTCATATTGAGATCGCAACCTGACATCAACCTTCTTTTTTCTTCCATTTTCCAATTGGAATACAACCATATATGATGTTGTTGTTCCTGTAGACATGCCGTTTTGATAATGCGTAGTTCTCTCTATGTATCTTTTGATCACTCTGGCCCGGATCATCTTCCGGGGAAGCAGCAGGCTGATAATCAATATCAGAACACTTGCTGCTATCGCAACCGCCATGACTCTGAAGATTATTCCCTGCTTATCAGAAAATTTTCTTCTGCTCCATGTTGGACCGGGCAGATAATACCTCTACTTAATTTCAGCTAAATCAATATATTCTTTTTTCCGGTTATTTTTGTAAAGCATAAATATGTATATACTGCTTGTAAAATCTATAATTCACACCTGTATATTATATCACTATTTCAAATTGTTCATTGCTTCCTGTAACATCGCCTGACCGCTGTCTGAGTTCCAGAAATCCTGCGCTTCCTGCAGCATCTCCTGACCACTGTCTGAGTTCCAGAAATCCTGCGCTTCCTGCAGCATCTCCTGACCACTGTCTGAGTTCCAGAAGTCCTGCGCTTCCTGCAGCATCTCCTGACCACTGTCTGAGTTCCAGAAGTCCTGCGCTTCCTGCAGCATCGCCTGACCGCTGTCTGAGTTCCAGAAGTCCTGCGCTTCCTGCAGCATTGACTGACCGCCGGATACAGTAGTCTCTCTATCCTCTGATGGCTGGTCGTACCTGACTTCTCTGTCTTCAACAGGCTGTATATTTATTGCTCTTTCCACTTTATCCAGATAATGCAGATTCGCCCAGCCACTCACTGAACCCTCTGTACTTTCATAGACCACCTCAGCCCATTTCCCGTCTTCTGAGTAATTGCCGGTTCCGACACACTGTGCACCGTTTCCCATCACAGTGATTATTGTCGTTTCTCCCTGCTCCGCAGAAGGCTCTGAACGCAAATTGAGTTCTGTGGTAACCGTATATGCAGTTTGCTGCGTCTGATTCATCTTTTCTGCCACTGTCTGGGACTGCGCCGATACAGCCTCTTCTGTAATGCCGGCCGTCATAGATTCTCCGGTCTCTTCCACTTCCACATCTGCTGCAGAAAAAGCTTTTTTCTCAACGTCAAAAGGAATGAGATGCAGCTTTCCCATAGCCGCTGTAAAAACACCTCCTGCATCTGTTATATCAGTACCTGTTACATACAGGCCAATCCCACAAATCAAGCCCCCAGCCAGAATGAAGCAGACGAACACCTTTAAAAAGCTTATATTACGTCCGGAGTCTTCAGTCATAATAACCTCCTGTCTTCACGGACCACTGCGGTTCTGTAATATGTCTTTCTTTTGAAGCCATCATAACAGTTCCTCATTTCGAACTTGTAAAACATGTTTTCCCGTTCTACATGATTGGACAGCCTACAGAAAACCGACTATCATAAATCTTACAGATTCCGGGCTGCTGCTTTCCGGAATCCGTTGATTCAAGGTTGATTCAAGTCTGCCACGGTTTCTGCCGGGAAGCCGTCGCATAACAAGGAACAGGAAAATGGCTGAGCAGGAAGTGTTTGATCTGAACCATCTGAACAGGGCTTATCTGAAGCTGGCGCTGCCCGTGGCGTCCGGGATGATCGTTACGCTCCTGTACAACCTCGCGGACACCTGGTTTATCGCACGGACAGGAAACACGGAGCTTGTCGCCGGAGTCTCTCTCTGCGCGCCGGTCTTTACAACCCTGATGGCGTTCGGCAACATCTTCGGACAGGGCGGAAGCTCCCTGATCTCAAGGATGCTCGGAAAAGGAGACGCAGACAGCGCCAGGCGTGTCAGCGCCTTCTGCTTCTACATCGCGATCGCGACGGGACTTGTGATGAGCATTCTGATGTTTTGTTTCCGTGTCCCGCTTCTTCATCTCGCAGGGACTTCGCAAAACACGTTTTCGCACGCAAATTCCTACTTTACCGTGATGGCTGCCGGCGCCCCGTTTGTTGTACTGAACTTTATCCATCTGAATCTGGTACGGTGTGAAGGGATGGCGGCACAATCCATGCTGGGCAGCATCCTGGGCAGCGCCGTCAACATCATCCTTGACCCGGTTCTGATCTTCGCTCTGAAGATGGGGGCGGCAGGCGCGGCGATTGCGACTGTGCTCGGTTATGCGTGCAGTGATCTGTTCTTCCTGCTCCTTGTGCTCAGAAAAAGCCGCAGTCTCTCCGTGCGCCCCTCACACTGCCGGATCGGGCGATGGGAATTCGGACAGGTGATCGGGGTTGGCGTGTCAGCGGCACTGTCCAATCTGATGCAGAGTCTGGCCCTGGTGATCCTGAACCATTCCCTGCTGCCATACGGCGATGACAGGATCGCCGCGATGGGCATCGCGCAAAAAGTCAGCATGATCGCGCAGCTGGTCCTCATCGGCCTTACCTTCGGAGGGGTTCCTCTGTTCGGCTATCTCTACGGCGCGAAAAAACATGCCGAGACAAAGCGGCTGATCCGCTTCTGCCTCAGCTTCCTTGGCTCGCTTGCTGCCGGGCTGACGGTCATTCTTCTGATCTTTGCCCGGCCGCTGATCAGCGCCTTTATGAAGGATCCTGTGATCATCCCGGAGGGAACCCGTATGCTGCGGTGGCTTTCCGCAGGAACCGTATTCTTCACGGTTTCCCTGCTCTTTACCGTCCTGTTCCAGGCCGCCGGCCGGATTGTCTCTTCCCTGGTCATGTCCGTCAGCCGGCAGGGTTTTCTCTTTGCCGCATGCATCGCAGCCGGTTCGGCTCTCTTCGGATACACCGGCATCCTCTGCGCGCAGCCCGCGGCAGATGTGCTGAGTGTCGTGCTGGCACTTGTGCTCTACCTGCGGATGATACGCACCGCGCAGGACAGACCACGGTAAAAGCAGCACCCTGGCGGATCTTCTGCCAGGGTGCTGCTGATCGTTTCTCTCACTCGTCAAAAGTCGATTACGGATTGTTCCGCGCTGCGCACTGTCATCCTTCCATTATGCAAGGAACTCTTTTGCCGTCTTAGCGATTCCCTCGCCGTTCATTCCATAATAATCAAATACTTCCTTCGACGTTCCGGTAATGACATGGCTGTCCGGCAGCGCGATGTTCTTTACCTTCCGCGGGCAGTTCTCTCCGACCACCTGGCTGACCATCGAGCCGAGGCCTCCGAACGGAGAGTGCTCTTCCACCGTAAGAACCACCTTCGCCTGCTGCGCATACTTGATGACTGCTTCCTTGTCGAGCGGCTTCACACAGTACATATCGAGCACCGTCGCGCTGATGCCGTCCTTCTCCAGAAGGTTCGCCGCATCCAGCGCAGGCCGGACCATTTCCCCTGTCGCCACGAGCAGGACATCGTTTCCTTCTTTCAGAACGGTTGCCTTACCCATCTCGAAGGGGCAGTCTTCCTGCGTGTAGACATCCTCGACCGGATTCCTTCCGGTACGGATGTATGCCGGCTTCTCGTCCTGAAGCAGCGCTTCCACCAGCTTTCTGGTCTGATGTCTGTCACTCGGAAGGTAGACACGCATGTTCGGGATCGCGGCCATGCCGGCGATGTCCTGCGCGGAGTGATGGCTCATGCCGAGCGCTCCATAGCTGATGCCGCCGGAGATGCCGATCAGCTTGACGTTCGTATTCGAGTACGCGACATCGACCTTGCACTGCTCAAAGCTTCTGGTCGAAAGGAAGGAGGCCGGAGATGCCGCAAAAGGCTTCTTGCCTGCCTTGGCCAGTCCCGCGGAGATGCCCACAAGATCCTGCTCGGCGATGCCGACTTCCACGGACTGCTCCGGGTAAGCGGTGACATACTCCCACCACTTTCGCTTTGCTTAGAAGTGGGGGCTTCTTGTTCGACAGCCCTGATGGGCTGAGCATTCACAAGCTATCCCCGCGTGTCCC
>CACZJF010000016.1 GCA_902781455.1 uncultured Lachnospiraceae bacterium
ACAGCCTCAGCAGATTACGGAGGCTGAAGCAGGGAAAGTAACGTTCAGTACGGATTATCCCGGGGTTACCATAAAGCCCGGCGGAACCTCGACGTTTACCCTGTATATTACAAATACCGGTTCGGAAGAGACCACTGTCGAGCTTAGCGCCGAAGATCTTCCGGAAGGATGGGAAGGAAGCTTTAAGGGCAGTTCCAATGAGGTTTCCATGGTTCATGTGGGTGCGTGCCAGAAAAAAGAAGACTCTCCTTCTCTGAGCTATTCGCTGACGGTCCCGGAGGATACGAAGGAAGATATATATACCATCAGCCTCAACGCAAAGGGTGGAGATGTTGACGAGAGCCTGGCGCTGACAGTGAAAGTCGACGCGGAAGAAAAAAAGATCGGTGCAGGTGAATTCTCGACAGACTATGCGCAGCAGGAAGGCGATTCCGGCACGAAGTTCAGCTACACGACGACACTGACCAACAACAGCGGTGAGAACATGACGTATTCACTGTCAGCGGAGGGGGCTCCCGAAGGCTGGACAGTGACATTTACGCCGTCTGATACAACCACCGCCACTTCTTCAGTGCCCGTGGATGCCGGTGCAAGCTCTACGATCAAGGCAGCCATTGTTCCGGCGCAGAATGTGACGGCCGGAGAGTATCCGATCACACTTGTCGCTGCCTGTGCAGGTGAGACTCTCGAGCTGCCTGTTACGGTCAAGATCACCGGGACATACAGCCTGACGGCTACGACGCCGACCGGAAATCTTTCCACCAGCGCTTACGCGGGAGAGACAAAGGATGTAGCCCTCTCCATACAGAATACGGGGAATATCGATCTGACAGCCGTCAGCCTGACAGCACAGGCTTCCACGGACTGGGAGATCACTTTTGACCAGGACACGATCAATGAGATCCCGGCGGGCGGGAGCGCAGAAGTAACCGCACACATCACGCCGGCAAAGGATGCGATCCTGGGCGATTATGTGACTGTTATCACAGCATCAAATGACGCGGTTTCATCGGATTGCGCACTCAGGATTTCCGTGCAGAACCATACAAGCTGGGGCATCGCAGCTGTTGCCGTCATTGCGGTCCTTGTTCTCGGATTAGTGCTGATCATTCGCAGATTTGGCAGGAGATGATAATCATGACGGATACAATGATTATCCGTACCGAGGATCTGACCAAAGCCTACGGCACAAAGACAGCTGTCAACCACCTCAGCCTGGAGATCAGGCGGGGCGAGATATTCGGGCTGCTCGGACCGAATGGTGCGGGAAAAACAACTACGATACTGATGCTTCTGGGACTGACCGAACCCACACAGGGCAAGGCGCTGATCGACGGATATGACTGCACAAGGCAATCCATGCAGGTCAAACGGATCACCGGATATATGCCGGACAATGTCGGCTTTTACAGTGACATGACCGGCAGGGAGAACCTCCGTTTTACAGCAAGGCTGAACGGAATTCCCGAAAAAGAGATCGATCCGCTGATCGACAGACTGATCGGGAAGGTCGGGATGACATACGCAGCGGACCAGAAGACGGGGACCTATTCAAAAGGCATGCGCCAGAGACTCGGCATTGCGGATGTCCTGATCAAGGATCCGGCGGTCATTATCATGGATGAACCGACAGCGGGACTTGACCCGGAAGGCATGCGCGAATTTCTGAGCCTGATCAAACAGCTGAGTGTAGAGGATGGAAAAACGATCCTCGTCTCCAGCCACCAGCTCTACCAGATCCAGCAGATCTGCGACAGAGTCGGCATCTTCGTGGGGGGAAGCCTGATCGCGTGCGGCGGGATCGGTGAACTCGGATCCCAGATCGCGGCACAGGGCCATTATACACTGGAGATCTCAACAGAACCGTGCGATGACAGGTTCCTGGGGTTCCTGGGAGAACTGGACGGGATCAGCGGGATATCCAAAGAAGGCAGCACTTTTGTGATCAGTTCTTCCAAGGATCTGCGCAGTGATATCACCAGGTTCCTCGGAACACACGAATACAAACTGCTGCATATGCATCAGAAGGGCGGGGATCTGGACGAGATCTACCGTGTCTATTTTGAGGAAGCTGAAAAAGAAGGAGATGAGGATCATGACAAGAACGGCAGCAGGAAGCACCGTTTCAGCCACAGAGGGACATGAGCGCAGGAGCATCCGCTACCACAGTCTGAGGGCGCTCTACCGGAAGGAAATGGCAGATCATGTGACCAGCAAGAGGTTCATTATTATTCTGATCCTCGTGATCGCGATGACGATCGCGAGTGTATACGGCGCAGTTACCGGGATCAAAAGCGCGATCATGAATGCGGCTGAGGATAAGAACGC
Organism: uncultured Lachnospiraceae bacterium; assembly: GCA_902781455.1. Taxonomy (GTDB): domain Bacteria; phylum Bacillota; class Clostridia; order Lachnospirales; family Lachnospiraceae; genus Porcincola. The sequence goes on from CACZJF010000016.1 coordinate 2,329, forward strand.
AGCATTTGACGCGAGTTACATGTTCCTCAAACTGTTTACTACCGGCGGAAGTTCCATTCCGTCGTATATGTCACTGATCGCGCTGGTCGGTCCGTTTATCGGGCTGATCCTTGGATTTGACTCGATCAACGCTGAGAAAAACAACGGGACCCTGAACCGTCTGGTGTCCCAGCCCATTTACAGGGATTCCATCATCATCGGCAAGTTTCTGGCATCCTCGACACTGATTGCGGTCATGGTCATGAGTACAGGCATAGCAGTCGGATGCGCAGGATTTCTGGCATCCGGCATACAGCCGTCGGGCGAGGAGATCGTCAGAGTCCTGATCTATCTGCTCTATACGATCATATATATCTGCTTCTGGCTGGCAATGGCTATGCTATTCTCAGTCTTTACCAGGCATGCAGCAACATCGGCGCTCGCTTCGATCGCACTTTGGCTTTTCTTTGCCATTTTCATGAGTCTTCTGGCAGGCATCCTGGCAAACGCTGCTTACCCGGTCAATACTGAATATGAACAGGCGGTCAACGCGCTGAACAATTACAATCTGAAGCTGAATCTGAACAGGATCTCTCCGTACTATCTGTACTCAGAAGCCAGTTCCGTTCTGATGAACCCGGCGACCCGGGCGATCAACGCTGTGTCATACGAACAGCTGGTCGGGGCGCTGAGCAGCTATCTGCCGCTCGGACAGAGCCTGCTGCTGGTCTGGCCGCACCTGGTCGGCCTGCTGGCCCTGTCATTTGCGGCATTCACGATTTCGTATATCGGCTTTATGAGGCAGGAAGTCCGAGGAACCTGACAATGGCTGCTGAAATGCAAAAAAGCCCGGGTCTCTCCGGGCTTTCTTATGCCAGCATGCAAGAACGCCAACGGCGTTCTTGCCGCCTATAGAGGCGGGAGGCTCCCCTACTGAGATGATTCCTGCATGCAAAACGGGCAGGAGATGCTGTCTCCTGCCCGCAAACTCGCGGTAAATCAGACTCCTGCGTGTCAGGTTTCCTGCTGCGCTGCAGCTGCAGGGTCATCTGTCTTTCTTCCCAGTGCCATGGTCACCAGGATCATGAGAAGAAGGCCAAACGGCAGGGCAATCACAGACGGTATATTGTGAACCGCAAAGACGCCCGCGATCAGGTACGCGCCTGCAGAAACAGCCGCGCAGGTCATCGCGTAAGGCAGCTGGGTGGAAACATGATTCACATGCTCACACTGCGCGCCTGCCGAAGACATGATGGTCGTATCAGAGATCGGACTGCAGTGGTCACCGCAGACAGCGCCGGCCATGCAGGCAGCGACACAGACGATCGAGATCGGATTGCCTTCGGACCAGGGGAATGCTTCCAGCACGATCGGAATCAGGATACCGAAGGTTCCCCAGCTGGTACCGGTCGCAAAGCTGAGTACGCAGGCAATCAGGAAAATGACCGCCGGCAGGAACATCTGGAGTCCCTTAGCCGAACTCTCGATCACGCCGGCAACATAGGTGCTCGCGCCGAGATAGGAAGTCATGTTCTTCAAAGACCATGCGAATACCAGGATCATAATCGCCGGCACCATGGCTTTGAATCCTTCCGGTACACAGCCCATGGCATCACGGAAGGAGAAGGACTTGCGGGCTACATAATAGATGATCGCAAACAGAAGACCAAACGCGGAGCCGAGCATCAGGCCGACGGAAGCGTCTGAATTCGAGAACGCTTCGATGAAATTGGCGCCGTCAAAGAATCCGCCGGTATAGATCATTCCGATGACACAGCAGGTAACCAGAACCAGGATCGGAAGTACCAGATCCAGCACCGTTCCCTTCCCTTCCGGAACCTCGTCCGTCTGGTTCGCGTACGGATCCACTCCGGAGAAGATATCCCCGGCCTTTGCATTTTTCTCGTACTTCATCATCGGACCAAAGTCAACATTCTTGATCGTCAGCGTCAGCATCATGGCAATGGTCAGCAATGCGTAGAAGTTATACGGAATCGTCCGGATGAACAGCGACAGGCCTGATCCATCCGAAACGAAGCCGGATACGGCTGCCGCCCAGGACGAGATCGGCGCGATGATGCAGACCGGCGCTGCGGTGGCATCGATCAGATATGCCAGCTTCGCCCTTGAAATCTTATGACGGTCTGTCACCGGGCGCATCACGGAACCGACGGTCAGGCAGTTGAAGTAGTCATCAATAAAGATCAGGATGCCAAGCAGGATCGTCGCAAGCTGTGCGCCGCGGCGTGTCTTGATATGCGTCTCTGCCCAGCGGCCAAACGCGGCGGATCCGCCGGCTTTGTTCATGAGGGCTACGATGGAGCCAAGCATGATCAGAAACACCAGGATGCCAACGTTGTAGGAATCCGATACCGACGCAACGATTCCATTCGTAAAGATATTATTCAGCGTCCCCGTAAAGCTTCCGTTCGCCGCCAGGACAGCACCTACGGTGATTCCGATGAACAGGGAAGAATACACTTCCTTGGTGATCAGGGCAAGGATAATCGCCACGAATGACGGAACCAGCGCCCAGAAAGTATTATAGTACCGGGAGCTGTTCGCAATCTCCTCTGCCGCGTCCTCCGCCAGGGCCGGCATCGCCAGACACAGGGCGGTCATGAGTCCCAGAAGCAGGATCAGGCCCAGTCTCCTTTTCTTAGATTGATTCATACTTCCTCCTTTTATGATTCACAACTTTAAAACACTGAAGCATCATTTCTTATTATCGCATCTCATTCTGTAAAGTCAAGTCCTTAATCCGCCGGCTGATAATACCTGCAATCCCCTTGCAATCTGCAGGAAATGTGCTATGATGGTGCTGCAGTCTATATTGCATATCAATATCCTGTCTTTGCAATACAAATTATGTGATGTCTTTGGCTCTCTGTCAAAGTGCTCTCCGTCTTCTTGCGCACGTCTTCTTGTGCAGCACTGTATTCTCTTTTTCCTTCGCAGCGTCTGATCTTCTTCAGCATCTGGTCAGTCTGTCACATCTGTTCCGCCGGTCCTGTCCATCATGAAAGGATTTTCTCCATGGGATTTGAAACACTGTTTCCCTTCGTCCTCGTCTGTGCTGTCTGCGATGTGAGAACGCATCGCATTCCCAACACCCTGATTCTGTGCGGCCTTGCCGGAGCGCTGCTTTCACGCGGCTTTCTCCTGCTGCAGGGAGCTTCTCCTGCCGTTGTGCTTGCGGATGGACTCGCAGGATTCCTGCTGCCCTGGCTGCTGTTCGGGCCGCTTGCCCTGCTGAAAATGATGGGCGGCGGTGACGTGAAGCTGCTCTCGGCGGCCGGACTGTGGCTGGGTGCCCGCGGCAGCCTGCAGCTGATGTGGTACTCTCTCCTGCTCGCTGCCGTATGGTCTGCGGCAGTTGTCATCCGGCACAGGAATCTGTTCCGGCGCCTGCGCTGTCTGTACGAATACATGGGGCGGGTACAGGTGGAAAGAAAGCGCATCCCTTACCGCACCGGGTCCGGTTATGATCCCGGATCGCCGGATCATTCCGGAGAAATCTGTTTCGCGGTACCCGTCCTGGCTGCATTTGTTGTCCTGTTGTTGTGAATGGATCCTGTTGTTGTGAATGGAGGTTCTGTATGAAGAAAGAAAAGAAGATTTTCGCCATCTGTGATCTGGAGGAAACGTACGTCGTCCACCTTGCGCATTATCTGAACCAGAAGCCGGATCTGCCCTTCCGGGTCATGGCATTTACCAGTCTGAACAGCCTGATCGAATACGCCAGCGGCAATGAGATTGAGATTCTGCTGATCTCCTCGGACGCCATGAGCGAAGATGTCCGAAGCCTGAATGTACACCGGATCATCATTCTCTCTGACGGAGAGACGCCCTCCCTCGGCACGGAGGATCCGCAGATCGATAAATATCAGGATTCCGATACCATCGCGCGCCTGGTCTGCGGTTACGCCGGCGCGGCAAATGCCGAGATGAAAAAATCGCTTGGAAGCTGCCGCCTGATCGGCGTATACTCCCCTGTTTCCAGATGCGGCAAGACCATGTTCTGTCTGACGCTTGCGCAGGCGCTCGCCAGATCGGGAAAGGTTCTCTACCTGAATATGGAAAGCTGGAGCGGCCTGGAAGATCTGCTGCAGGCTGCCTGGCGGGAGGATCTGGCAGACCTGATGTACGCTGCCCGCTCTGAACGGGAGGACCTTGCCTCACGGCTGGAAGGGATTGTCAAATCCTATGGAACGCTGGATATCTGCCCGCCCTCTTTCTTTCCGGAAGATCTCCGGGAGACAGATCTGTCTTCCTGGATGGAATTCTTCGCCGCGCTCGCCCATGCCGGGGATTACACATCGATTGTTCTCGATATCGGAGATCAGATCAAAGACATCCCGGATCTTCTGAAGATGTGCCACAGCGTATTCCTTCCCCTTCTGAACGACCCGGTTTCCCGGTCCAAGGTGCAGCAGTTTGACCGGACACTCGAAGCACTTTCCATGGAAGACCTGAAGCAGGGAATTGTCCGCCTCTATCTGCCTTCTGTTTCCGTCCACAGCCTCGGCGCTTCCCTCCTGGACGATCTGATGTACGGCAGCATGGGCCAGTTCGTCCGCCAGCTGGAAAGTGAAGAACTGAAAAACCACTGTCGTCCCGCAGACAGGCTTGCTCCATGAAAAGCCCCTGTCTTCCCAAAATAAGACTGCGGCTCCCACACCGCAGTCTTACCCGGGGAAGCGCTCTTCCCCTGCTGTTATTCTGTTTCTTTTCACGGAACACCTCGTTCAATACTGGCTACATACTGGTCGCTGCCGGGTCTTGCAGACTGACAGCGTAATTCTTTATTCTCACCCGCAGTTTTAAAAACCTCCATGTCTTTCCCGGATAGCGGAAAACATGGCTCAGACGGATTCCATACAGAAGGCTGAAGTAGATCTGATGACTGATACACCATTGACAGATCTGCGCGCTGTCGATGTGTTCCTTCTTCACGATATCGTCCAGATACTGAAGCATCTGCTCATCCCGCACGGAATACTCCGCGGCGACAACCGGAAACTCCAGACCTTTGATATAAAAGTGAAGTCCCCTCAATCCTTCCTCACGAAACCCAAGGACCTTTCCTGCAGGTTTCATGTTCCTCCTTTCCTGGTGCTTCGCTTCTATCCTTTGCCTGCGCCCGCATTCCTCCTTTCTCTGCTGATTCGCTCACTCCGTATGTTTTTTCCTTCTGATGATTCATCCGGGCAAACAGCAAACGCCTGCCCTTGTTCAATCAAGTATAGCACACATTTTTCCCCTTGTGAACCGGCAATGCGATTCTGATGCTGCAAATGCAGGATATCTTGTTTTTTTCACTAATTTTGTTAAGATGATGTAAGGGTCCAAAGCCCTGAATCCGAGACAAAGGTAAGGATACTACCATGAGCAGACGAATCGTTCTGACTGGCGGCGGCACAGCCGGACATGTCACACCGAACATTGCACTACTGCCCTCTCTGAGGGAAGCAGGATTTGAAGTCTTCTATATCGGCTCTTACTCCGGAATAGAGAAGGAGCTTGTCGCACGGCAGAATGTGCCTTACTACGGAATATCCAGCGGAAAACTCCGCCGGTATTTTGACTGGCAGAATTTCACGGATCCCTTCCGTGTCATCCATGGCTATTCGCAGGCGAAGGCCCTGCTGAAGAATCTGAAGCCGGATGTCATTTTTTCCAAAGGCGGTTTCGTCAGTGTCCCGGTGGTCCGGGCCGCGGGAAGCCTCCACATACACACGATCATCCATGAATCCGACATGACGCCCGGGCTTGCGAACCGGCTGTCGATCCCAGTCGCGGACAAGGTATGCTGCTCCTTCCCGGAGACCATGCCGTACCTTCCAGCCGGCAAGGCTGTCCTGACCGGCTCTCCGATCCGCCGTGAACTGCTGGAGGGAGACCGGGAGGCTGCCCTGAAGTTCCTTGGCTGGGGACCATCCACGAAACCCACGCTTCTGGTGATTGGCGGAAGCCAGGGCTCTGCCGTGATCAATCAGGCATTGCGGCAGGATCTGTCTGTTCTCCTGAAGGATTACCGTATTATCCATCTGTGCGGAAAAGGCAATCTGGATGATTCTCTGAACGGTACGGAAGGCTATAGACAGCTGGAGTATGTCTCCGATGAGCTGAAGGATCTTTTTGCGCTGACGGACTTTGTCCTTTCCCGGGCGGGTGCGAATGCCATCTGCGAACTGCTGGCGCTGCGCAAGCCGAATCTGCTGATTCCGCTTTCTGCTGCTTCCAGCCGCGGGGACCAGATCCTGAACGCGGACTCCTATCAGCGTCAGGGCTACAGCATGGTACTCAAAGAAGAGGATCTGACACCCCAGTCCCTGCTCGATTCTTTGCAGGAACTTTACCTGGACAGAGAGAAATACATCGAAGCAATGTCAAAGAGCAGCCAGAGTGCAGCGATCGACAAGATCATGGAGCTGATTCTCAGCCTCTCCTGATCTCTTCGTCAGGCGCACTCTCCTGCGGCCGGAATACCTTCCGTCAGAATATCTGCTGCCGGAACAAAGGATACAACATCATGAGCACATTTACATTTTCAGAAAGAGCAATGAAATTCCAGGCGGGGATCTTCGCCGTTCTCAATGAAAAGAAGCGTGAGCTTCAGGAGAAGGGAGACCTCACCATCTACAACCTGTCTGTCGGCACGCCGGACTTTCCCACCCCTGCGCACATCACGCAGGCGGTCAGCGAAGCGGCCAAAGATCCGGAGAATTACAAGTACTCCCTGACAGACCGCCCTTTCCTCCTCCATGCGGTTGAGGACTTCTATCAGAGGCGCTTCGGTGTCAGCCTGGCGGACGAGGAGATCATGACGATCAGCGGATCGCAGGAAGGCATGGCACACATCGCGCTGGCGCTGTGTGATCCGGGCGATGTCGTTCTGGTTCCGAATCCGGGTTATCCCATCTTTTCCATCGGCCCGCAGCTGTGCGCGGCGCAGGCTGTGACCTATGACCTGCTCGAGCAGAACGGATATCTGCCGGACCTGGACGCGATTCCCGATGAGACTGCCAGGAAGGCAAAGTACATCCTTGTCTCTTACCCGCTCAACCCGGTCTGCGCTGCAGCGGACGATGCCTTTTACGAACGGCTGATCGCCTGGGCGAAGAAGCATCAGGTCATTGTCATCCATGACAACGCTTACTCTGACATTATCTTCGGAGGAAGGACAGGAAAGTCATTTCTCTCTTACCCCGGCGCGAAGGACATCGGCGTTGAGTTTTATTCCCTGTCCAAGTCCTACAACATGACAGGCGCCAGAACCTCTCTTGTCGTCGGAAACCGTGACATCGTGAAGGTCTTCCGGGATCTGAGAAGCCAGTTTGATTATGGTATGTTCCTGCCGCTTCAGTACGGCATCGCGGCAGCCCTGAACGGTCCGCAGGACAGTGTCAGGCAGCAGTGTGCCTGGTATGAGGAGCGCATGAAAGCGCTGTGCCAGGGTCTGCGACGGATCGGATGGAATGTGCCGGATTCAGAGGGAACCATGTTTGTCTGGGCGCCTCTTCCGGACGGACGTCAGGACTCCACCGCCTTCACGATGGAGCTTATGGAGAAGTCCGGCATGATCGTGACGCCGGGCGCGGCCTTCGGATCTTTAGGAGAAGGTTATGTGCGCATGGCGCTGGTGCTTCCTCCTGATCAGATGAAAGCGGCCGCCGAAGCGGTCCAAAGAAGCGGAATCATTCAGAACAACTAAGACGCCCGGGGAGGAGGCAGGCGGCATCATGAGCACAGCACAGGACAAAGCACAGGGAAAGAGAGAGCGGATCTTCGAGATCATCCAGATTGCGAGTGGAACGGATACTGCCAGCCGTACCTTTGACCGGATTATCATCATTCTGATTCTGCTGTCGATCGTAATCACGACAGCGCAGACATTTCCGCTTCCTGACAGCGTCGCACAGCTTCTCCACGTTCTCGACTTTTTCTGCACGATTGCTTTCACACTGGAATACGCGCTTCGTCTGTGGACCGCGGACCTGCTCTATCCGGGCGCCCGGATTCCCTGGCTGAAGTTTGTTTTCTCCCCTGCCGCCATCATCGACCTGCTTTCCTTCCTGCCCTTCTATCTGGCAGGGTTCGTTCCGGCCGGCATGGTGGTATTCCGGCTGATCCGGGTTGCCCGCATCCTGCGCCTGTTCCGGATCAACCGCTTCCTGGACCCCGTTGCCGCGATCCTGACCGTCCTGCAGAAAAAAGCTTCCCTGCTGGTTGCTTCCTTCTTTCTTGTCTTTGTTCTGATGTTTTCTTCGTCTCTGCTGATGTATTACGCAGAGCATGACGCGCAGCCCGAAGTATTCGAAAATGCATTTTCCGGACTCTGGTGGGCGGTCTCTACGCTCTCCACGACCGGTTACGGCGACATCTATCCGGTCACATTTTTAGGAAGGCTGATGGCGATTGTCATCACGCTTCTCGGGATGTGCCTCGTCGCGATTCCCACCGGTATTATTACGGCCGGCTTCATGGAGGCCGGACATGAAGCAGAATATGCCAGGCTGAGCGGACTGAATGAATCCGCCTCACCGGACCTGACCGGCGTGCAGCAGGAGAGCGCTGCTTTGGATCTGACCGGCAGAGAACATGTGAAAGTTCCAAATAAAACAGCCGGCGGAAAACATGTTACTGCGCCACATAAAACAACCGGCGGACATCGCCCGCCGATTGTATAAGCTCTCCCTGTTCTGCTTATCTTCCTGTCATCCCCGGTTTCTCTCAGTACACAATGACCGGATAATAGACATAAACCTCTTCATAGATGCGCTTCGCTGCTTCCAGCGGCAGGTTGACACACCCATGGGATCCCCATGTCTTGTAGATCTCCCCTCCGAATTCCCCTCTCCAGATTGCGTCATGCATGCCCTGCGATCCGTTGAATGCAATCCAGTACTCTACCGGCTGCTCGTATTTATTTCCATTCTTATCCTCGTCCTTGAGTGTTGTCGGCGAAGCCTTACCCTGAACCTGGAACACGCCCTTCGTGGTGTCCGTGTATCCGTTGGTCCCTGTCACACAGTCCGTCTCAAAGATAATCTCATCATTCTCAACCAGGAATACCTTCTGCTCTTCGATGCTGACTTCCACATACTTTTTCCCAACGCCATTCTTCGAACTGTAGACGCATCCGGAATTCCATGCAGGATCGACGATTTCCTTCCCGTCATCCACGCCTTCTTCCAGATTGATTTTACTCATCTCAATATTCATATGCCAACCGCAGTTCTGGCTGGAGATCATCATCTTCACGCCTTTGTGCGTCGTGAAAGAAACACTCCCCATCTCCGTGTCATACTTGTTCTTCAGAGATTCCAGGTATGCACAGACCGGTTCGTCGTCCCAGATGTAAAACCCGGCCGGCGTCAGCCTCCTCCACTCTTTGGTCTCTTTCTCTGTCAGCACCTCAAATTTGTCATCAAACTGGATCTTAACGCTGAAGGGTGCCGGCTCAGAATTTCCCCAGCTGTTGGGGTCCTCCGGCGCGCCGAATCCCGCAAGCGCATCGTCTGCCCGCACGCTGGAACAGAGGATGCCCAGAAACAGGCAGGCAAGAAGCACTGCCCGGAAAAGTCCCTTTCTGCTGAATCTGTTATCTGCAAACTGCCCTTTGAAGCTCATTCTATTCCTCTTGTTATGTCTGTCCGCCCGGCATGATACATTCGGCGGTTCTTTCTTATGCTGTTTCCGGCCCTGAAGTTCAAGCCTGCCCCCGCTGAGGCGTATTGTGTTCTTTCAGGAACGCTACAAACGCTTCCTCGCACATCGGCTTCGCGAAGTAATAACCCTGTATGTAATCGCAGCCGATTCGCTCCAGGATCTGATACTGTTCCCGGGTCTCGACACCTTCTCCGACGATGCCGAATCCGTTCTCATGCATCATCTGAATGGTGCTCCGGATCATCGATTCTCCCTTCGGTGTCTCCACCTTGTTGATGATGCCCTTGTCAATCTTCACCAGACTCAGCGGAAGCTCGACGGCGCGCTGGATATTGGAATATCCGGTTCCGAAATCATCCAGGGAGAATGAAAACCTCTGCTCACGCAGTTTTGTGATATTCTGCAGTCCGACCTTCGACTGTACACCTGCGGCTGATTCCGTAATCTCCAGATTGATCCGGAGCGAAGAGAGCTGGTATTTTTCCTGAAGCGCCTGAATCTCAGACACCAGGTTATCCTGTATCAGCTGCTCCACGGACAGGTTCAGTTCAATATATTCAAGGCCAAGCGCGTCAAAGTCAGGCCGCGAAGCAAAACGGAATACAGAGTCCAGCACATACTTGCCGATGGGAAGAATCAGGTTCCTGCGCTCCGCGGACGGTATGAACAGACCTGGCGCACAAATCCGAATTCCGGATCCTTCAGACGGATCAGTGCCTCCGCTGAACGGAACTTTGCCTGCTTCACATCATAGATCGGCTGATAGTACATCTCGAACCGGTGCTCCCGGATCCCATCGATCAGGATCGCCGGAAGCCTGCGGTACATCTCATAATCCCTGTTGCTGATCACGCGCTCCGCCCGGAAGAATACCTCATCCCGGTTCATATACTGCGGGAAAATGAACGTGAACCCGGTCAGGTCCTCTTCTTTGTTCATGTGTTCCGTCGGAAAATCCAGGCTGCACAGCCGCGCGTCCAGCCGCACGGTATAGGCGTCTGAATCGGCTGCCGTCCACATGCTGATCAGTTCCGGATAGGTCTTTTCTATATCAATCTCTCCCTCACCGAAAATCACCGTCAGGCTGCCGGAAGAATGATTATAGATCCTGTAATCGTAAGTCTTCTTCCGGATCACACTGGAGATCCTGCTGACCGTTTCCTGTACATAGCTGTTATAGCGGGCTTCCCCGTACGTCGTCCTGACCTCATTTGCATTGACGAAACGCAGGATCAGTATGGTGCTGCGGCGGTTGGCAGTGATCAGCCGTTCCGCCGTCTCCCTGAAATCAGACCAGCTGTAAAGTCCCATGGTCGCCACATAATCGTTTGACCAGTGGACGATCAGGTGTACCAGCAGAAGCGCCAGCGCCATCGACAGCATTTCCACCAGAACCCCCGGATAGGCCATCTGAAAAATGCCGCACAGAGCTATGAAGATATACATGGAGATGATCGCCAGCCACTTCGCCGTTCCGAGGTAACGGCGCATTCTGCACAGATACACGATACCGTACAGGACAACCATGTATGTGATCGCGTAAAGTACGACCATATGCGGCCCGCGATGATACCCATCCCCGGCAGTTATCGTGAACACCTTGCCTGTGATCAGGTTTGACAGGATAAACACGCAAGTCAGCAGAAAAGGAATGATGAAGAGCAGGCTCCTCCCCTTCTTCTGGAGCTGGTCAAATGTCCCGCTTGCCACAAAAATGAACAGGATATAGGCATACGCGCTGATCTGACGCAGGATCAGATAAATATACGAAAAAACATACGCGAAGAGCAGTCTCTTCGGTCCAATCGGCGTATTCCGGCAGGAAAGTTCCATGAAGATGTCTGCGACCGTCGTCACAGCGCAGATCTCCAGGACATACAGAAAGAACCGATTCTCCGATGTATGGTGAAGATGCTTATATACAACGGAGATCAGGAGAAATGCGTACAGGATGCACGCTATATAATCCATAATAAGCGGGCTTGCCATAGAATTCTTTCTCCAGCGGATGCTTTCCGGACGGCGGGTTACCGTACTCCTTCACGAGAACGTGTTTTATGAAAGTGACAAGGCCTGGTCTGCTTTACGGAACCAGGCGCTCCTTGCCTCCCATGTAAGGCTGCAGTGCCTTCGGGATCGTCACGCTTCCGTCTTCACACAGATGGTTCTCAAGGAAGGCAATCAGCATACGCGGCGGCGCCACACAGGTATTGTTCAATGTGTGAGCCAGATATTTCTTTCCGTTCTCACCCTTCACACGGATGCCAAGTCTCCTGGCCTGCGCATCTCCCAGATTCGAACAGGATCCAACCTCAAAGAACTTCTTCTGACGGGGGCTCCATGCTTCCACATCCAGGGACTTGACCTTGAGATCCGCCAGGTCACCGGAGCAGCACTCCAGCGTGCGGACCGGAATCTCGAGGCTTCTGAAATAATCGACGGTATTCTGCCACAGACGGTCGAACCACATGGGAGAATCCTCCGGTCTGCAGACCACGATCATCTCCTGCTTCTCAAACTGATGAATCCTGTAGACGCCTCTTTCCTCTATGCCATGTGCGCCTTTCTCCTTGCGAAAGCACGGGCTGTAGGATGTCAGCGTATAAGGCAGTTCCTTCTCATCGATGGTCTGCCCGATGAAGCGGCCGATCATGGAATGCTCAGAGGTTCCGATCAGGTACAGATCCTCCCCGTCGATCTTATACATCATGTTATCCATTTCAGCAAATGACATGACGCCGGTCACGACAGCGCTGCGGATCATATACGGCGGAATCACATAAGTAAAGCCGCGGTCGATCATAAAATCTCTGGCATAGGACAGGCATGCGGAATGAAGCCTGGCGATATCCCCGACCAGATAATAGAATCCGTTTCCAGCAACCCTTCCGGCCGCATCCATGTCGATTCCGTGCAGCCTTTCCATGATCTCCGTATGGTAGGGGATCTCATATGACGGCACAGTCATCTCTCCATAGCGCTGGATTTCAACATTCTCCGAATCATCCTTTCCGACCGGAACAGAGGGATCAATGATGTTCGGAATGATCATCATCTTACTCTTCAGGTCTTCTTCCACCTGCTTCTCTCTCTCGGAAAGCTCCGCGACCCGCGCCTGGTTCTTCACGACCTGCTCCTTCGCCTCGGCTGCTTCTTCCTTCTTTCCCTGCTTCATCAGCATGCCGATGGACTTGGAGATCCGGTTGCGGTCCGCAAGCAAAGCCTGCAGCTCGCCCTTGATGTCCCGGTTCTCACGGTCCAGCGCGATGACTTCATCTACCAGAGGAAGCTTTTCATCCTGGAATTTCTTCCGGATATTCTCTTTTACGATCTCTGGGTTCTCTCTTACAAACTTAATGTCAAGCATGACTTTGTCCTCTCTTCTGCCTTATTCTCTATCTCGGATTTCTATTCTCTATCACGGATTTCATTCGCTGTCAGCCATCAGAATTCTGATTCTCATATGAGATTACGGCCTGGCGAAGCGCGTCCTTTTCTTCCTGTCCCAGGACGATATAGGATTCGCCCTTGACGATTTCTTTGATATAGGTATAACACCCTTCCTTGGAATGGATTGCATTCATGACAAATCCGGTATTGTTCATGTCAAGCATTGCAAGCGCAAAGCTCATTCTGCCGCCGACATCCGGAAATGCATCATACTTCACGATTCCGGTCTTGACCGGTGTGCGTGACATCTGCTCTCTCAGACGTGCGATTTCCTGCGCCTGAATCTTATTCTGCTCACCGATTCTGTCCACCTCGATGAAGTTGCTCTCAAACGCCCGCTCGAGAGATACGCCGTCTTTTCCTCTCATAAAGATCTTATACCGCTTCATAAACCGCGACATCTTTATGGAAACACTGGACAGATACAGAAGAATAAACACCAGGAAAACCAGAACAATAATGATCAGAATCCCCGGATCAAAACCAAGATTATTCAGGATACTGCTCTGCATGTTTTCATACCCCCTCCCTTGCTTCAATATGGTTCAGGAGTGTACACAGCCGGTCGAGTTCATCCGAGGAATAATACTCGATTTCAATCTTTCCCTTCTGCGCGCTTTTCGGGGAAATGATAACCTTTGTCCCCAGTGCTGACTTCATCTGCTCCGCCAGATTCGCGTAGATCGCCTGCAGCGCGTCGCTGACCGGCTTCTTCACAGAGACAGCCGGTGCTTCATTCATCTTCCGGACCAGTTTTTCCACATCACGCACAGTCAGCTTCTCATCAAATACCTTCTGTGCCGTCAGGTACTGCTGTTCCGGATCTGTGATCGCGAGCAATGCACGCGCATGTCCGGTTGACAGCATCTGCGCGACAATCATGTCCTGCACCCTTTGATCCAGATTCAGAAGCCGGACGGAATTCGCGATCGCGGCCCGGCTCTTCGATACCCGCAGCGCGACTTCATCCTGCTTCAGGCTGAATTCCTCCATCAGTCTTCTGTACGCGCCTGCTTCCTCGATGGGATTCAGATCCTCTCTCTGAATGTTTTCGATCAAAGAGATCTCCATCACTTCTCTGGGTGTATACTCGCGGATGATGACCGGAACTTCCTTCAGGGACGCAATTCTTGCGGCTCTCCAGCGCCGCTCGCCGGCTATGATTTCATAGTACCCGTCCCTTTCCTGTACAATCAGAGGTTGTATAATTCCATACTGTCTGATTGATTCTGCAAGTTCCTGAAGTGCATCCTCGTCAAAATTCCTTCTCGGCTGCTCTCTGTTAGGCTCCACCATCGAAATGGGGACCATGACCGGCTCGCCGGAAGAATGCGCACGAACCGCCGTCTCTGCTGTCTGTGATTCTTTGGCGGCTGCTTTCGATTCTTTCGAGTTTTTCGCATCAGCGGAAAGCTTCTTTGTCCCGGCGGATCCTTTTGATCCTGCGGATCCCTTCTTCCCTGCAGTATCCTTCACCGCACTCTTTGATGCAGCCGCGCTTTTCGATGCAGATGCACCTTTTGAAGCAGCTGTGCTTTTCGATGCAGAGGCACGCTTCGATGCGCCTGTACTTTTTGCCTTGCCTTCAGATTTTATCGTTTCGCTGTCTTCTCCTGCCTTACCGGATCTGCCGGTACTGCTCTTTGATGCCTTCTTTCCGCTGGCTGCCTTTTTACTGCGAGAATTCTTTTTTTCTTCAGCCGACACTTCTTTCGAAGAATCGGTCTCTTTCCCTCCCGGCGCTGCTGAGATCAGAAGATCCAACCCCCTCTGTCCCAATCCAGTTCTTTTTGGCATAACATGCTCCTCTTAATGTCCTGCTTCCGTCCTGTTCCACTTTCCCGTATTATGATGATTCAACATTCCAAATCATTCTATCCTGATATCCTGTTGTTCCATTACTTTTTCTTTTTATAGTGATACTTGATTACTTTTTTCGAAAGCGCATCATATGCTCTGGCACCCGATGATTTTGGATCGTATTCCGTGATCGGCATTCCATAACTGGGCGCTTCCGCAAGACGTACATTTCTCGGAATGATTGCTTTGTAGATCTTTTTGTCTGTGTTCTGCTCCACGTTTTCAACAACCTGGTTTGCCAGGTTGGTCCTGCTGTCATACATGGTAAACACGATTCCTTCAATCAGAAGATCCGGATTCAGCCGCTCTGAGATCAGTTTTACCGTCTGCATCAGCTGGGCAAGGCCCTCCAGCGCATAATACTCACACTGCAGCGGAACAAGGACTGTATCCCCTGCGCACATCGCATTCAGTGTCAATATATTTAAGGAAGGCGGACAATCAATTATGATGAATTCATAATTCTCACGAATCCGGGCCAGCTCATCCTTCAGGATCGTATTCCGGTTCTCCTGATCAGAAAGCTGAATCTCACAGGCAGCAAGATTGACATCTGACGGAACAACAGACAGTCTGGGCCTGACATTTGCTATAACGGCCTCTTCTATCTTTGCTTCGCCAAGCATGACATCATAGATGTTCTTTGAATTCTCTTCTACCCGGAGATCAAAACCGCTGGACGCATTCCCCTGCGGATCCATATCCACCAGGAGGGTTCGTCTTCTTCGTGCCGCCAGACTTGCGGCCAGGTTGATGGCTGTCGTTGTCTTACCAACGCCGCCTTTCTGATTCGCTATAACGATAGTTCGGTTCATTATTTACACATCCCCCTTTTACGTACAATAATATATCACAGCCTGCTCTTTCAGAAAAGGGTTTTTCTTCAATGTTTCACGTGAAACATTCCATTTTTCTGCGCACTTCCTGTTTCACGTGAAACATAATCAACCCGGCTGCTCCACAGACGATTGTTTCACGTGAAACATTTCGATTCATAGGCGACAGAATCGTTTGTTTGTCTGTGGAAAGTATCCTGTTATTCCAGTATAATAAGGAAGATATCAGACAAAGGGGAGGTTATGGCTATGATTGATCTTAAGGAATATTCGAGAACGATTTGCAAATTGAATCTGTTTTCACTCGGCCTGATGCACGCATCAAACCGCTTTATTTCTTCCATGGCGCTTACGAGTAATATGCTCAAGCCTGGTGTTGGAAAATATTACAGATGGCAGCATGGAGATGTATTCTACCACAAAACAGGGACAGGAAGTCCGATTGTTCTTCTTCATCACCTGGATCCGGCATTCTCTGCCTATGAATGGAATGAAATCGAAGATCTCCTGAGCACACATTACACTGTCTATTCTGTAGATCTGCCCGGATGCGGAAGATCTGTCAAGGATAACACGACATACACCGATTACTATTATGTGCTCTTTCTTTCCTCCTTCATCAGAGATGTTGTGAAAAAGAAATGTATTGTGATGGCCAGTGGATATTCTTCCTCCTTCGCGATCATGACCTGCGCCATGAACGAATCTCTGATCGGAAAGATCATCGCGGTGAATCCGAAGAGCTTGAAGGAGCTGGCACAGACCTCCAATAAAAAAACAAAGGCGGCTTCCAGAATTCTGTCTCTCCCAATCATCGGAACCTCTGTCTACAATATTTCAGAGGGAAGAGATAACATTGATCTGGCTTTTACGGAAAAATATCTCTATAATCCATTCCGCTCAAAAAAGAGATTTGTTTCCGCTTTCTATGAGGGCGCACACTACAACGAGAGCAACGGCAGACACCTGCTGGCTTCCATCAAGGGAAAATATATGACCGTTGATCTGAGAAAGGCCCTGACAAAAATCGGAGACCGTCTCACCATTCTCTATGGGGACAAGATGGAAAAGGAAGCTCAGATTGCTGCCGGATACCAGCATTATAATCCTTCCGTGAAAGTGATTCCGATCAGTAACACGAAGTTCCTTCCTCATATGGAAAGGCCGGATGCTTTCATAGAAGCGTGCAAGGCTTCCAGGAAACAGTGAGAGAGGAGCAATGACTGTCGTCTGTAGTGAGAGAAGAGCAGTAACTGTCTGCAGTGAGATCAAAACAGCAGATTAAAGCAGCTGCTGTGTTCAGTGAGCAGAGCAAGTACTGTTAAGCAGTGAGAGAAGAGAGAGCAGAAAAACAGAAACAGTAATTTCACTCAGGACAGGGGATCCCGCGACGGGGTCCCCGCTTTTCTTGGGTACTTCGCGGGAGTGCTCTTTTCCTTCTGAATCATCACGAAGGTTCTCACCATCTGTGTTTTTGGAAGTGGAAGAGCAGTAACGGCTGGCTTGCTTCCGCCAAGAATCCTGATTGCCTTTTCTGCCTGTTCTACCTCTGCCGCGACTTCTGCTGATTTGTAGGAGATGAAGCTTCCTCCTGTCTTTACAAAAGGAAGGCAGTATTCGCTGAGGGATGAAAGATTGGCCACCGCGCGTGATACGGTCAGGTCAAAAGATTCTCTGAAGTCTTTCTGCTTCCCCAGATCCTCCGCCCTTCCATGAACCGTCCTGATTTCGGTCAGGCCAAGCGCCGAAATCACTTCGTCCAGAAACAGTATTCTTTTTTGAAGCGAGTCAGCTAATACAATGTTCAGGTTTGGAAAGACAATTTTCAGCGGAATGCCGGGAAATCCGGCTCCGGTTCCCAGATCCAGCACATACAGGGATTCGGACAGATCCGTTGCTCTGCACAGAAGTAAACTGTCCAGATAATGCTTTACCTGTACCTCTTCCCATTCCGTGACGGCTGTCAGGTTCATGACTTTGTTTTTCTCAAACAGCAGCTGATAGTATTGCACAAACTGATCCAGCTGCTTTTCAGACAGGGAGATTCCCATCTCTCTGCACCCATCGACTAATATCGATGTATTATATGTATTGATATCCGTCGATATGTTAGTCATGATTGTCCTTTCTGCCTGTAAACTGCATGAAACGATTACCTTTTCAGATAGATCAATAAAACAGATAGATCAGCCGGGTTTACTCCCATGATGCGGGATGCCTGTCCGATGGAAGAGGGGCGGATCTCTTTCAGCTTCTGCCTGGCTTCATTCCGCAGACTCGGAACAAGATCATAGTCGATGGTCTCAGGGATCTTCATATGCTCCGTTTTTCGGAACTGTTTTACCTGCTTTGTCTGCCTCTCTATATATCCCTCATACTTGATCTCGATCTCTACTTCATCCTGCACCTCTTCACTCAGCTTCGGGCGGTCCGGATCAAGTGCGGCAAGGATACGGTAATTCAGCTCCGGCCGCCGGATCAGTTCAGCCAGTGTCGCTGAAGTGGTCAGCGGTGTGGAATTCACACTTTCCAGAAACTGCCTGACTTCCTGGCCGGCTCCGATCGTGATTGTCTTCACTCTTTTGATTTCTTCCGCGATCTGTTTCTTCTTTTTCAGAAATCTCTGATATCTTTCTTCCGATACCAGTCCTGTCTGATATCCTTTTTCCAGAAGTCTGATATCCGCATTGTCCTGACGAAGAAGAAGACGGTATTCCGCGCGTGATGTCATCATGCGGTAAGGCTCGTGGTTTTCCTTGGTGATCAGGTCGTCTACAAGTACACCGATATAACCCTCGGAACGGTCAATCTTCAGAGGCTCTTTTCCCAGGATCTTCATAGCCGCGTTGACACCCGCGTACAAACCCTGGGCTGCGGCTTCCTCATACCCTGAACTGCCGTTAAACTGTCCCGCGGAGAAGAGTCCTTCAATCGCTCTGAATTCAAAAGTATCCTTCAGCTGCAGCGCATTGATGCAGTCATACTCAATCGCGTAAGCCATCTTCACGATGCGCGCATGTTCCAGTCCCGGAACCGTACGGTACATTCTGACCTGGACATCTTCCGGCATGCTGCTCGACATACCGTCGATGTACATCTCATCCGTCTCCCTTCCCTGCGGCTCGACAAATACCTGATGGGATGTCTTTTCACTGAAGCGGACCACTTTATCTTCGATGGAAGGGCAGTAGCGGGGTCCTGTTCCTTTGATCTGCCCGGAAAAGAGCGGAGAGCGGTCCAGGTTTTCCCGGAGGATGGTATGGGTTTCTTCATTGGTGTGTGTGATATAAACCGGCACCTGATCAATCTGTACCTCGGCCGGATCTGTCTCGAAGGAAAATGGAATCACCGGGACATCTCCATCCTGCCGGGTCATTTTTGAATAATCGATTGTTTTGCCGTCGATCCTTGCAGGGGTTCCTGTCTTAAATCGATACATATCGATTCCATGCTGTCTCAGAGAATCCGTCAGATGTGTGGCGGACTGTGTCGCATTTGGTCCTGTCGAAACCGATACATCTCCGTAGATACACCTGGCGTTCAGATAGGTTCCGGTACACAGAACAGCAGCCTTGCAGTGCCACACCGTACCGGATACTGTCCGTACCGCGGTAAGGGTATTCGCATCATCGGTGATGATTTCCGTTACCTCCTGCATCCGGATCTGCAGGTGTTCCTGTTTTTCCAGCGTCTGCCGCATTCTGGAGGAATAGGCAGCCTTATCTGCCTGCGCCCTGAGAGAATGTACCGCCGGTCCTTTGGAACGGTTCAGCATACGGCTCTGCAGGAAGGTGTGATCGATGCACTTTGCCATCTCTCCCCCGAGCGCGTCTATTTCCCGCACAAGATGTCCCTTTGAACTTCCTCCGATGTGTGGATTGCAGGGCATCATGGCAATGGCTTCCACGCTCATGGTAAACAGAACGGTCTCAAGGCCGAGCCGCGCGCAGGCAAGCGCTGCTTCACAGCCGGCATGGCCGGCTCCGACAACTGCAACATCTACATATTCTTCGAGAACTGCCGTACTCATCATCCAACTTCCTTATTTTCCCATACAGAATCTTGAGAAGATCTCATCTGCCAGATCTTCTCCGACTTCTTCCCCGATGATCGCGCCCAGAGATTCATACGCGCTCATCAGGTCGATTGAAAAGAAATCCTCGCTCATACCGGCATCCAGACTGTCCGATACCCGGTCCAGGCTCTCCGCAGCCTGTTCCAGAAGCTGTTTATGACGGGCATTGGTAATCACCACCTCATCATTCCACGACAGTTTACCATGAAAGAACAGATCTTTCAGCATCCGGACAAATGCGTCATAGCCGGTTCCTTCTTTTGTGGAGAAGGGGATGATATGCGTCATATTTTCCGGTTCCGAATCGGTCGGCTTATCCGTAACAGATCCGGAATGGACGTCGTTAAGCTGCAGCAGTTTACGGACATCCTCCACACTGGTCTGTTCTGCCAGATCTGTTTTATTGAGCAGGATGATCGAACGGCGGCCGGAGAGGAGAGCGGCGATGCTGCTGTCATTGTCATCAAGCAAAACGGAGGAGTCGACCATCCACAGAAGAAGATCCGCTTCCTCAACAGACTGTCTGGCGCGCGCAACACCGATCTTTTCCACCGTATCATCCGTATCGCGGATTCCGGCCGTATCAGTGACAAGCAGTGTCAACCCCTGCAGGTTGATCGTCTCAGTCAGAAGGTCTCTTGTTGTCCCTGCAATTTCCGTTACGATCGCACGGTCCTGGCCAAGGAGCAGATTCAGGAAGGAACTCTTTCCGGCATTGGGTTTTCCGACGATGACCGTGCGGATTCCTTCCGCGGCCAGACGTCCGTCCTCCGCTGTCCGGATCAGCCGCTTCAGGGCTTCCTGCCAGGCTGACAGCGCCTGCCTGAATTCCGGAAGATGCGGCGTGAAATCCAGATTTTCCGGATCATCCAGGGATGCCTCTATATGCGCGATCTGATACAGGATCTTTCCGCGCAGATCAGTGATGACCCGGTACAGGGAACCCCTGACCTGACTGACAGAATTGCGCAGAGCGAATTCATTTTTCGCCTCAATCAGATCCATAACCGCTTCCGCCCGGGACAGATCGATCCTTCCGTTCAGGTAAGCCCTTTTCGTAAACTCTCCGGGCGCTGCAGCCCGGACGCAGATGGCCTCCCCTTCCTTTTTCATTTCCCTGCGCTGTTCCGGGTATCTGTCGCAGTGGAGCACCGCGTCCAGAACCTTCTGCATGGCCAGTACGCCGCCATGACAGTTGATTTCAACCGTATCCTCCGCGGTGTAGGTCTTCGGCGCTTGCATCACACTCACCAGCACTTCATCAATCACATGACCTTCCGGATCACAGATGAATCCATAATGGATGGTGTGCGACTTTACATCCTTCAGCCGCGTCTTTCCGCCGGGAGAGTGAAAGAGGAGATCAGCCGCGCCGATGGCGCACGGCCCGGAGATTCGTATGATTCCAATACCTGATTCGCTCACTGCAGTCGATATGGCAGCTATGGTATCCCGTGTCTGTTCCATGTTTCCTGTTCCTCTCGTCGGACAGCATAATCGACGGTTTTGATAAAGAAACCCGCGTCCCGTCTCTAACCGACAGGACACGGGTATTCTGACCTATTCAAGTCTGCCACCGGCAAACTTGCCGCGTTTCTTCTTTTCTTATTCGATGGAAGAATCCGCGCTTCCGGTTTCCGGAATCTGAACCGGTTCCATCTGCTGTGTTCCTTCCTGCAGGCTGTCTTCGTGATTCTTGTGATAGCCTCTCCGGTTTCCCTTTCTGGAACCGCGGTATCCGCCGCGTCCGCTGCGATAACGCTTCTCGCCGTACTTACGGTCAAGCGCATCCAGGTCCGCGTCTGCCCTGAGGCTGACTACGACCTTGCGGTCCGGCTCTTCGCCTTCACTGTGTGTCGTAACAAACGGATCCGCCTGCAGCGCGGAATGAATGATCCTTCTCTCATAAGGATTCATCGGCTCAAGATATACATTCTGACGCGTCTTCCTGACCTTCACGGAGATATTCTTCGCAAGGTTCTCGAGCGTTGCCTTACGACGTTCCCTGTAGTTCTCCGTATCCAGCTTGACACGGACATAAGTGGCGCTGCCTTTATTGACAACAAGGCTGACCAGATACTGAAGCGAATCCAGCGTCTGTCCCCGCTTGCCGATCAGGATGCCCATATCATCGCCGTTCATCTGGATGTTCAGGACTTCTCCGTCATAATTGCTGATGAGTTCAACGTCCATTCCCATCGCGCTGTAGACATCTCTCAGGAAGTTCTCCGCCTTGTCGATGGCTTCCTGCGGGTTCTCCAGAGGACGGATCTCCCGTTCTTTTCTGCCGCCGGCCGGCTGTGTTTCTTCCTTCTCCCTGGCACTGTGTTCTTCTGCGGCAGACTCGTCAGCTACAGCTGTTTCTTCCACTGCAATCTCTTCCGGCTTCTGCACTTTTGCAGCGGTATCTTCGATCTGTTCTTCTGTTTCTTCTGAAGAAGAGAGCGTTCCTTCCTCTGCTTTCTTTCTCAGGTTCTCCGCCTGCTCGTCTGCCTCTGTTTTGATTCTGACTTCAATCACAGCGTCCTTCTGTCCGACGAGACCCAGAAAACCTTTTGATTCATGCTCAATTACCTTATACACGATATGATCGCTGGTCACGCCGAGCTGGATTGTCGCATTGGTGATCGCGTCCTCCAGCGTTTTTCCGCTGACCCTGATAAATTCACTCATGGGTTTTCATTCCTCCATGCAATCTTTATTTCTTACGATGCTTTTCATTGTATTCCTGAACCATATTTGCCTTCTCAGCCAATGATCCGGGACGAATATTTGCCTTTCTGGAAACCGCATTCTCGTCCAGGCCGACGGATGCCTGCTGCATCTTCTTCGCGCGGCTGGTGTTCGGGTTCACATTCCTGGTATTGATGGAAGCATTTCTGGCAATCTGCTCGCCGGTCGCGCCTCCCTTCTTCTCCATCTTCTTCTTATTCTTCTCCATGTTCTTGCGGAGAATCTCTTCCATATCCTGATTCTCAAGTCTCTTGTTGATGAAGATGGTCTGAACCATTCTGACGACCGCGGACATGATCCAGTAGATGCCCATACCGACAGGAAGCGTCAGGCAGAAAAATGCTGACATCAGCGGCATGATCGTATTCATGGTTTTCATGGTGCCTGCCATCTGGTCGGAACCTTCCGGCTGCGGATTGCCTGCCATAGAAACCTTGACGGATACCCACTGTGACAGGGCAGCAAGGACCGGGATCAGAATCGCGCCGATCACAAGCCATACTGAAGTATGTTCCTTGATATAGTTCATGGGCGTGTTCGCGATATTCAGTCCCAGGAAGTTGTTCATCTTCCCGATGGCCCCTTCCGTTGCTGAAACGACATCCTTCAGATCCGGGAATTTAGAGGCAAGCTCTGTCCAGTTATTCGGGCGGAACTTATACAGCGTATCGATGATGGTATTCTGCGTAAAATCTTTCGAGATTGTGGTTGCCTGAATGGAGGTCGCAATCTCCTTCAGATACTTCTCCGCGCCTGATGTGTTCAAAAGCTGGGAAGCCAGATCCGTAAATACTGCCTTGACCTGCGGCACATAAGCGGGGATATTCATGATCACCCTGTACAGGGGGAAGAGAATCAGCATCTGGACAACCAGCTGTACGCAGGAACCGGCCGGATTGACGCCATACTTCGCATAGACCTGCTGCGTCTCCTCATTCATACGCTGCATGGTCGCCTGATCATTTTTCCCTTTATACTTCTCACGGATCGCGGTCAGCTCCGGATTCATGAGAGGCGTCATTCTGGAAAACTTCTGCTGCCGGTAGGTCAGCGGAAGCATCAGCATATAGATGACGATCGTAAACAATACAATCGACAGACCGATGTTCGGAATATGGATTGCCACAAGAACCGCAAAGATTCCGGACATGATATAACCGAGCACCGTAGCGATCGGTCCGAGGATCCCACCGCTTTTGGTAAGTAAACTCATAAGTTTTTCCTCTTTATGATTTGTTATGGAACCGGATCGTATCCTCCGTGTGAAAATGGATTGCACCTTAAGATACGCCATCCGGCAAGTAAGCCACCCTTCAGCGCGCCATACTTTTCAATCGCCTGCAGGCCGTAGTTGCTGCAGGTCGGGTAGTATGGACACCTGGTGGTCTTGAGCGGAGATAGATGCTTCTGATATTTATGAATCGACCAGATCATGATCTTTTTCATATACCGGCTCCCTCCTCCGCGTGATTGCCTGTGATTTCTGCTCTTTTCCCTAAGGCGAGCAGCGCGCGTTCAATAGTAAAGAAATCGCTTTCTTTCGCGCCTGGTCTGACCAGAACAATCAGGTCCAGACCTCTGTCGAATTCCAATTCATGAAGCCTGTAGCTTTCTCTGACAAGTCTTGTCAATCGATGGCGGACGACGCTGTTGCCGACCTTTTTGCTCACCGAGATTCCCACACGGTTTGTATCAGCGTTCTTTCTTTTCAGAACATACAGAACCAGTGTCCGGTTCGCGACGGATCTTCCCTTCTGATAGACGATGGAAAAATCTCTGGTCTTTTTTAAACTCTCCGAATACTTCATGTTTTTCTACACGTGAAAAGAGAGTTTCGAACAATGGTGCGAAACTCTCCTGAAACATCATTATGCGGAAAGAACTTTTCTTCCCTTGGCTCTTCTGGCCTGGAGAACTTTTCTGCCGCCCTTTGTGCTCATCCTGCTGCGGAAGCCATGGACTTTTGATCTCTGCCTTTTCTTCGGCTGAAACGTCATCTTCATCTGTCAAACACCCCCTTCGCTCCCAGATCTCTATCTCTCATGGGTTTCTATCATCCCGCCATTCTTTCGAGAAAACATCGCTACAATTATATGCAGAAGCATGTGCCCAGTCAAGATAGAAAAAACGGGAAAACTTGTCCACCAAATCTTCCACTTTTTTCGGAAAATACGTGGATAAATATGTTGATAATTCTTCTAAAAAGTGGATAAGCCTCTTCTTTCCCTTGATTCAGGCACATTTTCAGATGATAAGTTATCCACAGCCTCAGGTTTGCGTCAGATTGAAAAACCTTTTGTTTTATCTTATCATCTAATCGTTCTATTTTATTTTGAGGAAAGTGTGAAAACAGTTATGGCGGAAATCAGCACAGAAACATGGGAAAAAATCCTTCAGAGCGTCAGAGAAGAGTTTGATGTCACAGACGTCGCTTACCGTACCTGGCTCCAGCCTCTGAGGGTTCACGATGTAAGAAACAATACCGTTGTGATTCTGGTTACCACAGGCCAGATGGGGATTGACTATATCTCCAAAAAGTATCTGTATCCCCTGAAGGTTGCGGTAGCGGAAATCACGGGAACCGAATATGAGATCGGTTTTATTCTTCCGGAAAGAGCGGAAGAAAACTCTCTTCGGAATACCGAGGCAGAAAGGGTCGAGATCCCCGGCGTGGATCCGAAGCTGAATATGACGATGCTGGATGCCGGACTCAATCCGAAGTATACCTTCGAAAACTTTGTCGTCGGATCAAATAACAAGTTCGCCCATTCCGCAGCTGTCGCAGTCGCGGAGTCTCCCGGAAGAATGTACAACCCTCTTTTTATCTACGGAGGTCCCGGGCTCGGAAAGACGCACCTGATGAACGCGATCGCGGCGCACATTATCACGACGCAGCCGGAGAAAGCTGTCTGTTATGTTTCGTCTGAGACATTTACCAATCAGCTGATCGATGCGCTCAGGAATTCCAACAATATTTCCCTGATCAATTCGTTCCGTCACCGCTACCGCAATATTGACGTGCTGCTGATTGACGATATTCAATTTATAATAGGAAAGGAATCAACGCAGGAAGAGTTTTTCCATACCTTCAATGAACTGATCGGCAGGGAAAAACAGATCATTATCTCATCAGACCGTCCGCCGAAGGAATTCGATACACTGGATGAACGTCTGAAGACAAGATTCGCTTCCGGCCTTCTCGCGGATATCCAGATGCCGGACTATGAGACCAGAATGGCAATCCTGCAGAAGAAAGCAGAAGCGGAACACTATATGATCAGCAATGAGATCCTGCAGTATATCGCTTCCAACATCCGCTCCAACATCCGTGAGCTGGAGGGTGCCCTGACAAAGCTGATCGCTCTCAGCCGTGTTGAAAACAGCGAGATTACACTGGAGCTTGCGGAAAATGCGCTGAAGGAGTTCATTTCTCCTGACACGAAGCGGGAGATTACTTCTGACCTGATCATTAACACCGTTGCGGAACACTTTAATATCTCCGCGCAGGATCTGAGAGGATCGAAGAGAAACTCTGAGATCGTGCAGCCGAGACATATTGCCATGTATCTGTGCCGGAATATGACGAACCTGTCTCTGAGTTCCATCGGAGATTCCCTTGGAAAGAGAGACCATTCCACCATCATGCATGGAATAGAAAAGGTTGACAATGATATCAAACAGTATGAGGATATCAGACGGACCATTGACATTCTGAAAAAGAAGATCAATCCGTCCAATTAAGGATTTCCGGACTGCTTTTCCACTTTGTTTTCCACTTTTCCACAGTTTAAACATGTGTATGAACGTGGATACAAATTTCTGACAGGCAGTCTGCCAGGAAAGGACAGATCCACTTCCCGATGCCGGAAACCGGTTCATGTGGACAGAAAGGGAGTTTTCCTGTCTGAACAACGGCATCTGTCTTCTTCTTTTCCGCACCGGAAATGTCCGTTCCGGGAAGGCTGGGAGGTCATATCCACTAATCCACAGCTGTTAATACGACGAAGTCGGATTTATATTTTATTTATTTCTTCAGAGAGGCGGAGCGCTATGAAAATCACTGCACCGAAACAAGAACTGCTGAAATCACTCGGAATCGTCATGCGTGCGGTTCCCTCCAGGACGACCATGAGCATTCTCTACTGTATCCTGATTGACGCTACAGTAGATACAATCCGGTTTACCTCCAATGACATGGAGATGGGAATTGAGACGGTTGTCAACGGGTCGATCGAAGAGAGAGGACTGATCTGCCTGGATGCGAAGATGTTCTATGAGATCATCCGGAAGATGCCGGAGAGTGATGTCACGATTGAGGTCGGAAGCAATTACCAGACAACCATATCCTGTGAGAAGTCGGTATTTCATATTGTGGGAAAGGATACGACAGAGTTCAGTCCCCTTCCTTCGATCGACCGCAAGGATCCGGTAATCCTGACGCAGTTCCAGCTGCGTGAGATGATCCGGCAGACGATTTTCTCCATTTCCATGAATGACGCGAATAAGATTCTGACGGGAGAATTTCTGCAGATCCGTGAAAATGAAATCCGCCTGGTCGGTCTCGATGGCCATCGTATCGCCATCCGCAGGGTCATTCTGGATGCGGTGTATGAGAATCGTGAAGCGATCATTCCCGGAAAAACGATGAATGAGATCGGGAAGATTCTGACCGGTGAGACAGAGGACGAGGTAAAACTGTATTTTACAAAGAATCACGTGCTGTTTGAGATGAATCAGACAACCATGGTCTCCCGGCTGATTGAAGGAACCTACTTCCGCGTGGACCAGATGCTGTCCAATGACTTTGAGACGAAGATCTCCGTGAGAAAGTCTGAACTTTCCAGTGCGGTAGACCGTGCGCTGCTCTTTACCAGCGAGGCGGACAAGAGACCTCTGGTGATGACCGTCGGAACGGATACCATGAACCTGCGGATCACCTCTCCGATGGGATCCATGTCGGACGATGTTGAGATCGCGATGGAAGGAAAGGAACTGAAGATCGGGTTTAACCCGAAGTTTATTCTCGACGCGATCCGTGTGATCGACGATGAGGAGATTCTGATCTATTTCCTGAATTCCAAGGCACCATGCTTCATCAGGGACGAAGCGCAGTCATATATCTACATGGTGCTTCCGGTGAACTTTGTGTAAGTCTCAGGCTTTCAAGTCTGCCGCCGGCAGGATTGCCGGGGTTGTTTGTGTGTAAAAGGGCGGAAGAAAGGATGCTTTCATGATGGATTTTCAATTACGTCAGGGGGAAGACTTTATCCGGCTTGGCCAGCTGCTGAAGGCAGTGCGCCTTGTGGATGAAGGATCTGACGCGAAGTATGTCATCGCGCAGGGGCAGGTTCTGGTGAACGGAGAAGTCTGCACGATGCGCGGGAAGAAGCTTCACGACGGTGAAACCGTCGAGTACAACGGTGAGACGGTTCATGTACATCAGTGAACTGAAACTGGATCATTTTCGGAATTACGACAGCCTGGATCTGGCGTTTTCTCCGGGGACCAATCTCTTCTACGGAGAGAATGCCCAGGGGAAGACCAATATCCTCGAGGCTGTCTATTTCTGTGGTACGACACGTTCACACCGGACTTCGAAAGACAGTGAGATGATCCGGTTCGGCGCGCAGGAAGCGCATCTTCGGATGGAGATGAAAAAAACGAATGTCGACTACAGAATTGATATTCACCTGAAGGAAGGAAAGGCAAAGGGAATTGCCGTCAATCAGGTACCGGTCAGGAAAGCGCAGGATGTGATCGGTCTTGGACACTTTGTTTTCTTTTCTCCGGAGGATCTTGGCATTATCAAAGATGCCCCCTTAAGAAGGCGCAGATTTCTGGACATGGAACTGTGCCAGCTTGACAAAGTCTATGTGTCTTCTCTGGCTGCGTACAATAAGGTCCTGCAGCAGAGAAACCGTCTTTTGAAGGATCTGTCCTTCCGTCCGCAGGATATGGACACGCTGGATGTATGGGACCAGCAGCTGGTCAGATACGGATCTGTCCTGATCAGGCTGAGAGAGAAGTTTGTGGAGACACTCTCTGAGATTATCCGTCCGATTCATCTGAAATTGAGCGGCGGCCGGGAAGAAATTCAGACCGGCTATGAGAAAAACACGTCAGTGGAAGACTTTGCGGATCAGGTGAGAAAAAACAGAGAGAAAGACCTTGTGTTGAAGGCTACCTCCTGCGGTCCTCACAAAGATGACCTGATCTTTGAGGTAAATGGAATGGATATCCGCAGATTCGGGTCCCAGGGGCAGCAGAGGTCGGCAGCTCTTTCCCTCAAGCTTGCGGAGATCGGACTGGTGAAGGAAACCACAGGGGATCTGCCTGTTCTCCTTCTCGATGATGTTCTTTCTGAGCTGGATACCGGACGACAGCATTATCTTCTGGAATCAATCGGTGGGATTCAGACCTTCATCACATGCACAGGCCTTGAGGAGTATCAGAACAGTCCCGTGCACATCGACAAAGTCTGTCATGTGCAGGATGGGAAGGTGAAAGAAGCATAACTGGTCTATTGAATAGCAGATCAGACAATACCTGAAGGCAGCCTGAGCAAACAATAGGGAGACGACTGCGCTTTGCGAATTGCTGCCAGCGCGGAGGCGACCACGCTTCTATAGGAGCCGGGAGCGCTGGCAATGTAACTGAAGCAAAGCAAAGGTAGGCGACCGTGTTTGCGGGCTGCCTTCAGGTATTGTCTGGTAAGTCATTAAAATAATGTTTGTGTCGCGCTCCTCACATAGATGTGGTATAATTCTTCCAAATGCGTACAATATCATGACAGCCCGGTTACGGAGGTTTTATGGGAACTGAAACAGGCGCTGAATACGGCGCGAATCAGATACAGGTACTGGAGGGACTGGAGGCGGTCCGTAAGAGACCCGGTATGTATATCGGGTCGACGTCTGCCAGAGGACTGCATCATCTGGTGTATGAGATCGTGGATAATTCCGTCGATGAAGCACTGGCTGGTGCCTGCAGTCATATCAAGGTCAATATTCATCCGGACAATTCCATTACAGTAAGAGATGACGGAAGAGGGATCCCGGTCGGAATCAATGAGAAGACCGGACGTCCCGCGGTTGAGGTTGTCTTTACGGTTCTGCATGCCGGCGGCAAGTTCGGCGGCGGGGGATACAAGGTATCCGGCGGACTGCACGGTGTCGGCGCGTCCGTTGTCAATGCCCTGTCCGATTACCTGGAGGTACAGGTTTTTTCAGAGGGGAAGGTCTATCAGCAGCGTTATGAGAAGGGTCATGCCATGTATGACCTGAAGGTGATCGGAGACTGTGATCCGCAGGAGCGCGGAACCCAGGTTACCTTCATGGCGGATGGTTCGATCTTCGAAACGCTGGAGTATGATTTTGATATCCTTAAACAAAGATTAAGGGAAACTGCATTTCTTACCAGGGGACTTCGGATTACCCTTACAGACGAGAGAGTGGATCCGTGGAAGGAAAGATCATTTCACTATGAAGGCGGCATCCGGGAGTTTGTGCAGTACCTGAATAAGGGTAAGACGCCTCTGTACGACGATATCATCGACTGCGAAGGGGAGAAGGACGGCGTACTGGTTGAGGTCGCGCTGCAGCATAACGACGGCTACAATGAGTCCACGTATTCTTTCGTCAACAATATCATTACGCCGGAGGGCGGAACCCATATGACGGGTTTCAGGAATGCCCTGACCAAGACGTTCAATGATTATGGAAGGGCACAGAAGCTTCTCAAGGACAGTGAGGAGAATCTGACGGGTGAGGACATCCGGGAAGGCCTGACTGCGATCATCTCCATTAAGATCGCGGAGCCGCAGTTTGAAGGACAGACCAAGCAGAAGCTTGGAAACTCTGAGGCGAGAGGCGCTGTGGAGAGTCTTCTGAGTGAAAGATTGGGCATCTATCTGGAGCAGCACCCGCAGATCGGCAAGCTGATCATAGAGAAGTCCGTGATGGCGCAGAGAGCCAGGGCTGCAGCGAGGAAGGCAAGAGACCTGACACGCAGAAAGAGTGCGCTTGACGGTCTGAGCCTGCCGGGCAAGCTGGCGGACTGCACGGATAAGAACAGAGATAACTGTGAGATCTTTATCGTCGAGGGAGATTCCGCCGGCGGTTCCGCGAAGACGGCAAGAGCCAGGGCAACCCAGGCAATCCTTCCTCTGCGCGGAAAGATCCTGAATGTGGAGAAGGCCAGACTGGACCGGATCCTCGGCAATGCTGAGATCCGCGCCATGATTACCGCATTCGGAACGGGCATTCATGAAGATTTTGATATCGAAAAACTTCGATACAACAGAATCATCATCATGACCGATGCCGACGTGGACGGCGCTCATATCGCGACGCTGCTTCTGACTTTCTTCTATCGGTTCATGCCGGAACTGATCCAGCAGGGACATGTCTATCTTGCGACACCGCCTCTGTATAAGCTGGAGAAGAATAAAAAGGTCTGGTATGCCTACTCCGATGAAGAGCTGAACCGGATTCTCGCGGAAGTAGGACGTGACCAGAACAATAAGATCCAGCGTTACAAAGGACTGGGTGAGATGGATGCGGAGCAGCTGTGGGAGACAACCATGGATCCTGCCAGACGTATCCTGAAGAGAGTATCGATGGACGACAGTGACAAGTCTTCCATCGATGTGACCTTCACGACGCTGATGGGGGATCAGGTCGAACCACGCAGGGAATTCATAGAGGAGAATGCAGCACGCGTCCGTAACCTGGATGTATGACAAGGAGCAAAGAATGGACGACAAAGTATTTGACCAGATCCGGGAAGTTGATCTGCAGAAGACCATGGAGGAGTCTTATATTGATTACGCGATGAGTGTCATCGCCTCCAGGGCGCTTCCGGATGTCAGGGATGGCCTGAAGCCGGTACAGCGCAGGGTTCTGTATTCAATGATCGAGCTCAATAATGGTCCTGACAAGCCGCACAGAAAGTGCGCGCGTATCGTCGGCGATACCATGGGTAAGTATCATCCGCACGGTGACAGCTCGATCTACGGAGCGCTGGTCTATATGGCGCAGGACTGGTCCATGCGGTATCCGCTGGTAGACGGCCACGGAAACTTCGGATCGGTGGACGGCGACGGCGCGGCTGCGATGAGATACACCGAGGCAAGGCTGTCGAAGATGTCCATGGAGATGCTTGCGGACATCAATAAGGATACGGTTGATTTTGTCCCGAACTTTGATGAGACGGAGAAGGAGCCGGTCGTACTTCCAAGCCGTTTCCCGAATCTTCTGGTCAACGGAACGACAGGAATCGCCGTCGGTATGGCGACCAACATTCCTCCCCACAACCTGCGGGAGGTCATAAACGCGGTGGTAAAGATTATCGACAACCGTGTCCTGGAGGATCGTGATACCTCGATTGAAGAGGTGATGAAGATTGTCCGGGGACCGGATTTCCCGACCGGCGCGCAGATTCTGGGAACGCGCGGCATCTATGACGCGTACAGCACCGGCAGAGGAAAGATCCGTGTCAGGGCCATTACGGATATCGAGACGCTTCCGAACGGAAAGAGCCGGATCGTGATCACGGAGCTTCCGTATCTGGTCAACAAGGCCAGGCTGATCGAGAAGATGGCGTCACTGGTACGGGATAAGAAGATAGACGGCATTACCGGCATTACGGATGAATCCAGCCGGGAAGGCATGCGCATCAGCGTCGATATCCGGAAGGATGCCAACGCGAACATTATTCTGAATAAGCTGTTTCTTCACACACAGCTGCAGGATACCTTCGGTGTGATCATGCTGGCTTTGATCGACAATAAGCCCAGGATCCTGAATATCCTTCAGATGCTGGAATATTACCTGAAGCATCAGGAGGATGTCGTTACAAGACGGACCAGGTATGATCTGAACAAAGCGCAGGAGAGAGATCACATTCTGCAGGGACTGCTGATTGCGCTCGATCATATCGATGAGGTGATCCGGATCATCCGTTCCTCCGAAAATGTCCAGATCGCGAAGGCTTCCCTGATGGAGAAGTTCGGCCTTGACGATGTGCAGGCACAGGCGATCGTGGATATGCGTCTGAGGGCTCTGACCGGTCTGGAAAGAAGCAAGATCGAAGCAGAGCATGCGCAGCTGTTAAAAACGATTGCGGAGCTGCAGGCCATCCTTGGCGATGAGAAGCTTCTGCTCGGTGTCATCAGGAAAGAAATCCTTGTCATTGCGGACAAGTACGGAGATGAACGCAGAACCAGGATCAGCTTCGATGTCGGTGAGTTTGACGCGGAAGATCTGGTGGAGAAAGAGGATGTCGTCATCACCCTGACAAAGCTTGGCTACATCAAGCGTATGAGTGAAGACAACTTCAAGTCCCAGAACCGCGGCGGCAGAGGCATCAAGGGCATGCAGGCGCTGAAAGAGGATTACATCGACCGGCTGCTGATGACGGATACCCATGCGGATCTGATGATCTTCACGAACAAGGGCCGCGTCTATAAGATGAAGGTCTATGAAGTGCCGGAAGCGGGCCGCACGGCCAGGGGCACTGCGATTGTCAATCTTCTGCAGCTTCAGAGTGATGAGAGTCTGTCCGCTGTCATCGCGGTCGGTTCGGACGAGAAGTATGACGAGAACGGATACCTGACCATGGCGACGCGGCGCGGACAGATCAAGCGCACCCTGCTGAGTGAATACGCCAATGTCCGCAAGAACGGACTGATCGCGATTGCGCTGAGGGTGGACGATGAGCTGATCTCTGTGGAAGCAACGGACGATCAGAAGGAGATTCTGCTGATCACGAAGTACGGACAGTGTATCCGCTTCAGGGAATCTGACGCAAGATCCACCGGCAGATCCTCCATGGGTGTGCGCGGCATCAACCTGATGGACGGAGATGAGGTTGTTTCCATGGTGATTGCCGATACGGCACCGTATCTTCTGACCGTATCGGAGAAGGGCATGGGCAAGCTGACGGATATTCAGGAGTTCAAGACGCAGTCCCGCGGCGGAAAGGGTGTCCTGTGTTACAGAATTCTGGAGAAGACAGGAAATCTGGTGGCTGCGATGGCGGTCGAACAGGACGATGAGATCATGATGATCAATACGGATGGTATTATCATTCGTATGAGCTGCGAGAACATATCCGTGCTCAGCAGGATCACTTCCGGAGTGAAGCTGATGCGGCTGAATGAGGAAGATACCGTTGTCTCTGTGGCAAAAGTCAGGGAGACTTCCGCGAAGAACGCGGACGAAGATGAGGAGGAACAGGATCCGGACCGGGAAGAGGACAGTTCAGAGGAAGCCGAAGAGGACGACGGACTGGACGAGATCGGGGAGGACAGTGAAGATTCCTGAAGGATCCATGATGATGGGGAGGTAACATGAAAAAAATAATGGTAGGTATCCTTGCTGCCTGTACGTTGCTGAGTGTCAGCGCATGCAGCACACTTGGACCGTTGATCGGCAGACTGGAGCAGGATATGCAGGAAGACGCTGCGGAAGATCTGAACGCTGCGGATACAACGCCGGTGAAGGATGACACGGACACAGGAAAGATCCTGATCGATGAGATTGGTGACGTGATGAAAGGACCGGAAACGGAGCCGGAAGAAGGCATGATTGAGCCGAATGAATCGGAAGAGGAGAGCATGACGGAAGCGGAGACACAGGCGGTGACAGAAAACGCTGTCCAGACGGAATCAGAGGTACCGGCAGAAAGAAAGATGTCCTATGGAAAGAAGGCATATGGTCCTCTGGAAAGGCCGCTGAAGGAACTGATCGAAGGCCGGGAGGCGATGGGCGAACACTGGTCGATTGCCTATGAAGATCTCTCGGACGGAAAGACTTACGGCTTTAACGAAGAGGATGTCATGCAGTCGGCAAGTGTGGTGAAGCTTTTCATCATGGGTGCCGTGTACCGGTATATGTGCTACCCGTCGGAGGGAGAGGAAGTCATCCAGTTCGGTGAGGAATACAGCGGACAGCTGAAGGATGTGATTACCAGCATGATCACGGTTTCGGACAATGACTGCGCGAATCTTCTCATTGACCGCCTGGGCGGAGGAGACTTTACGCTTGGCGCGCAGCGGATCGCTGAATTCTGCAAGGAGAACGGTTATGTCGGAACCTCCATCGGCCGCAGATTCATGGATCAGAATCCGGCGGGCGATAACTTTACCACCGCGGCGGATACCAGGAAATTCCTGTCTGATCTGTATCATGGGAAGCTGATCAATGAAGAAGCTTCGGAAAAGATGCTTCAGATCGTGATGGGCCAGACCCGGAAGAACAAGATCCCCGCAGGACTTCCCGCAGGATTTACGAGCGGAAACAAGACCGGAGAGATGCCGGAAGGATACGGGCTTGGCTGTATCGAAAATGACTCGGCGATTGTGCTGGCGCCGGAGGGTATGGGCGAAGGATACATCCTTACGGTCATGAGCAATGATCTCGGCGGAAGAAACGATGAAGCGATCCGTACGATTGTACAGGCTTCGTCGATGGTGGCGCAGTGGTATACGGAGCAGAAAACAGAGCAGAGCACGGAACAGAACACGGAGATAGAAAGGAGTTAATGATGAACTATATTTCAACAGATAAGGCACCTGCGGCGATCGGGCCGTATTCCCAGGGAATCATCGTGAACGGAATTGCGTATTGTTCGGGGCAGATCCCGGTGGATCCGGCGACCGGACAGGTCCCGGGTGATACAATCGAGGTTCAGGCCGAGCAGAGCTGCAAGAATGTCGGAGCGCTCCTTGAGGCGGCAGGAACGGACTTTGACCATGTGTTCAAGACCACGTGCTTCCTGGCGGACATGGCAGACTTTGCCGCGTTCAACGCAGTCTATGAGAAGTATTTCACTTCAAAGCCGGCCCGCTCCTGTGTCGCGGTAAAAGCGCTTCCGAAGGGCGTTCTTTGTGAAATCGAGGCAATTGCGCAGGTCTGAGACAGGGTATGGGAATTCGAACGACTACTGCGATCCTCCTGGCGAGGGCACTCAGCTTTGCCTGCAAAATCGCGGGAAAACAGGGTGTGACAATGGCAGGGAAGCTTGCCATGAAAGTGGATCCGCAGATTCTGAAAAAGCTCGCTTCGCAGGTGAGAGGAGAAATCATCGTCACCTGCGGAACGAACGGGAAAACCACGACAAATAATCTGATCTGCTCCGCGCTGGAAGCGGATGGCAGAAAGGTGATCTGCAACCACACCGGCTCCAACATGCTGATGGGTGTGGCGGCTGCATTTGTGCTGAATGCCGGGATCGGCGGCAGGCTGGATGCGGACAATGCGGTGATTGAGATCGATGAGGCATCGACCGTACGGGTTTTTCCTTTCTTCAAACCGGATTACTGTGTGATGACGAATCTGTTCCGGGACCAGCTGGACCGCTATGGAGAGATTGACATCACCATGGATCTTCTGCGGCGCGCATTTGACATGGCGCCGGACATGAAGATCATCGTGAACGGAGACGATTCCCTGAGCACTTACCTGGCACAGGAAAGCGGACATGAGGTAATCACCTACGGCATCAGTGAGCAGGTGAAGGGCGCGCAGGGCAGCGCGGATGGCAGCAAACGGGAGATCCGCGAGGGCCAGTTCTGCAAAAAGTGCGGGACCAGGCTGGAATACAGCTTCTACCATTACAGCCAGCTGGGCGTCTACCGCTGCCCGCAGTGCGGATTCCACCGTCCTGAGATCGATTTTGACGCATGCAATATCGATCTGAAAGACGGCCTGACCTTTGACGTGAAGGAACAAGGCCGGACACTGAAGCGGATTCACGCGAATTACCGCGGATTCTATAACATCTACAACATTCTGGCCTGCTGGGCAGCCGTGCGCACGGCCGGAGTCGGAACAGAGCACTTTGACCAGATGCTGGACCAGTACAATCCTGAGAATGGGAGAAATGAGCTGTTCCGGATCGGCAGGACGAAGGTCCTTCTGAATCTCGCAAAGAATCCGGCAGGATTTAACCAGAACATTTCTTCCGTGATGGAGGATCCGGACGAGAAGGACCTGATCATCGTGATCAATGACAACGCGCAGGATGGAAGGGATATCTCCTGGCTGTGGGACGTGGACTTTGACCGGCTGCAGGATGAAAGCATCCGTTCCATTACCGTGAGCGGACTTCGCTGCCAGGACATGCGGCTGCGCCTGAAGTACGTATCGATCTATGCCGATCTGATCGAGGACGTAAAGACCGCGATCGAAAAACGCCTTGCGGATGGGTGCGGCAACCTGTATGTGCTGGTGAACTACACGGCACTGTATTCGACACATATCATCCTGAAAAACATGGAAAAGGGCTGAACATGAAAATCACCATCGCTCATCTGTACCCGGATCTTCTGAATCTGTACGGAGACCGCGGAAACATCCAGTGCATGAAAATGCGCCTGGAATGGCGCGGGTATGAGACGCAGGTAATCGAATACAATCTGGGTGACCCTGTCGACTTTACAAAAGCGGACATCGTCCTTCTGGGCGGCGGAAGCGACCGGGAGCAGATGATCGTGTGCAGAAGGCTGCAGGAGATTCAGAAAGAATTTCTCGCCTATGTGGAAGACTGCGGCGTCGTGATTGCCGTGTGCGGCGGCTATCAGCTGCTCGGACACGAATACAGCACGCCGGATGGAGACATGGAAGGGCTGCATCTCGTTGATCTTACGACTAAGCAGGGCAGCCCGCGCCTGATCTCGAACATCGTTCTGGAGAATTCCATTTTCCCCTATCCCGTCACCGGGTTTGAGAACCATGGCGGAAGGACGTACCTGGGCGAAGGCGTGAAACCCTTCGGAAACGTTGTATACGGATACGGAAACAATGGGGAGGACCATCAGGAAGGCGTTCTCTACAAAAACGTGGTCGGCACCTATCTGCACGGCCCGCTGCTTCCGAAGAATCCCCATGTCTGTGACTATCTCCTGAAAAATGCGCTCCAGCGGCGCGGCGTCACAGCTCCCCTGCAGGAGCTGGACGACACCCAGGAGAAGGAAGCGAACGCGTATATCGTGAAGCGGTTTGTGAAGTAAAATAAACGCAACATTGACCATGATATGTTGCATTTCTTCTCCGAAAATGATACAATAGCCCCGATGTAAACATCTGCTGGGGAGCAGAATAAGGAGTAAGGGGCGTATCATGAAATTCAAACATCCTTTCTTTTATCGTGCATTGTCATGCATTCTGATGACAGCTCTTCTTCTGCTTGGCGCTGTGTCTGTCACATGGGCCGAAGATGGGGAAGAAGAGGAAGAATTTATCCCTGAGGAATATTATGAACCGGTTCAGTCCAACTCTGTCGCGGGCTGGCCGGAGGGTCAGGCAATTCAGGCGGCTGCGGGCGTCGTGCTTGATATGGATACAGGCACGTGGCTCTATTCCAAGAATTGTGACAGGCAGCTGTATCCGGCGTCGATCACGAAGATCATGACGGCTCTTCTGACGATCGAGAACGCGGATCTGGACGCTGTCATGACCTGTTCTTCCATCGTCTATGAACTGGACGAGAATGCTTCAAACACGGGGCTCTCGGAAGGGGAGCAGATGAGCATTCGTGACGCGCTGTACACGCTCATGCTGGAGTCGGCCAATGACACGGCCAATGCGCTGGCGGAGTATGTGGGCGGTTCTCTGGAAGGCTTTGCGAAGATGATGAATGACAAAGCCGCTTCTTTGGGCTGCACAGGCACGCATTTCTCCAACCCGTCAGGACTTTCCGCGGATGATCACTATACGACCGCGCATGATATGGCGCTGATTGCGCAGGCCGCTTATCAGAATGAAACCTTCCGCACCATCTGCGGAACGGTGGAATATGAAGTAGATCCCACCAACATGTATGAGGAGGTCCGGTATCTGGGCAATCATCATCAGATGATGAAGTCCGATTCGGAGTTTTATACCAGCTGGTGCACCGGCGGAAAAACCGGCTTCACCCAGATGGCGTGGAATACACTGGTCACCTACGGGGAAAAGGACGGGAAGCGGCTGGTGTGCGTGCTCATGCACGGAAACGGCGCGGACCAGAATTATCTGGAAACCATCGATCTGATGAACTATGGATTTGACCGGTTCCGGCATGTTTCCATGCTGCAGGGAAAGGATGACAAGTCGCTTGGCGCTCTGATGAAGGTGAACTACCTCGGACGTGCGGCTTCGCTCAGCGCGCCGGAGCTGAACCAGATCGTATCGCATACGGGCGGCGTCCGCCTGGTATCGATTCCTGCGGACGCGGAGGAATCGGAGATACAGATTGCTGCAGGCAGTCCGCCGGAAAACACCGGTGATGCCGTGGTGATTCCGTACCTTTTCCATGACTGGCAGGTCGGCAGTATGACGCTGGCAGTGGAGCCTGTTACCCTGAATCTGTCTTACCCGTGGCAGACGGTCGTCCGTGTCAGGGCGGAGGGAGAGACGGGAGACAAGGAAGTGAGCATCCAGGATACCAGCGATATCGTCTGGCAGGATGTCGGAGATTTCGCCACCAGAATGGCCGGGGAAGCGGGCACATTTATCGAGGAAAACCGAAAGGCGCTGATACTGATTGTCGGCCTTCTTGTCATCGTTCTGCTTCTCCTTCTTCTGATGGTGCTGCTGCGTTCGACGAGAGATTACCGGTCCAAAAAGAAGCTGCGCGCGGCGAGGAAAGAAGCGCAGAGGCTGGAAGAAGAGATTGAAGCAAAGTCGATGGCGGAGATCGAAGAGGAACTACGCCAGGCGATGGCAATGGAGGACGAGAAACGCAGCCAGGATGACTGGAAGCAGGACCCGGGCCTTGACGGTCTGGACCTGTCGGACGAAGACAGACAGTAGGTAGTGTCAAGTGACGTATGAAAACCCTGAGCAAAAAAATAAGGCTCAGATGAACCTTGAAAAGTAGTAAATATCCCAGACTGGCATCGATTGGCGA
>CACZJF010000017.1 GCA_902781455.1 uncultured Lachnospiraceae bacterium
CTACGGGCAGGCACAGAAAGCCCACGCTCTCGAACTGCTGGCGACCCATTCGTATAGTCAGGTCGAGCGGATGACGGGAATCAGCAAGTCTACGATGATAAGGTACAAGCGGGAAGCGGGGCTTCTGAAATGAAGACATACATGCAGTACTAATTATTAACTCTGAAAGAATCCATTTAGTTCCAGAAGAGGACGTTTTCAAAACAATATGGCAGGGTCTTTCTAAATGGTAGATGTCATTTTGGTTGACAGTGCTGAGCATAACTATCATAGGGAGAGATTGCCCGATATGCGAACTGAACGGAATTGTTTCGAGAACGAAATCGAAAGTCGATTCAAACTAAAACGGCGGGAAAACTCCCGCCGGCGTTTGTTTATTCGGAACAAGGTTTGAAAGGAAAGTATGAGGATGGACGTCAAGTTGTACGTTTGTTCCAGTTTTGTGCATTTCACGTAGCGTTTTGGGACAAAACATAGTAAAACGACTCTTTCAGGTTACGAAAAAGTACGAAATTGCCCGTTTTTCAATTTGTGCTTCGGCAGGAGGCAGCAGATTTCCTGAAAGCACTGGTCCAGGCAGGATACAACATCTTTATCTCCGGCGGAACCGGAAGCGGAAAGACGACATTCCTGAACGCGCTCTCGAATTTCATTCCGAAGGATGAGAGGATCATCACAATTGAGGACAATGCCGAGCTGCAGATTCAGGGCGTCCGAAACCTGGTGCGTCTTGAAGCCCGCCGCCCGAACGCAGAGGGAGACGGCGAAGTAACGATCCGGGACCTGATCCGGTCATCGCTCCGGATGCGTCCTGACAGAATCATCGTCGGCGAGGTCAGAGGAGAAGAGACCATTGACATGCTGCAGAGCCTCAACACCGGGCATGACGGGAGTCTGAGCACCGGGCATGGAAACAGCCCGAAGGATATGCTTTCACGTCTGGAAACAATGGTGCTGATGGGTCTGGAGATTCCCGTCTCGGCGATCCGCCGCCAGATCGCGTCCGGCATTGACATCATGGTCCATCTTTCCAGGATGCGTGACAAGTCAAGGAAGGTGCTGGAGATTTTGGAGATCGAC
The DNA here is from genome assembly GCA_902781455.1 of uncultured Lachnospiraceae bacterium. Taxonomy (GTDB): domain Bacteria; phylum Bacillota; class Clostridia; order Lachnospirales; family Lachnospiraceae; genus Porcincola. Next base: position 1,081 of record CACZJF010000017.1, read on the forward strand.
GGATATGACATTCCGACCGGTGAGATCATGACACACACGCTCTATGAGTACGAAGTACAGGGCGAGGATCAGAAAGGCAGGCTGATCGGCGAACTGAAGAAGACCGGTGAACTGAACCACCGGCAGAAGCTGGAGCGGGCAGGAGTGAAACTGAGATGAACAGAAAAAGATTTCATTCGAAACGCAGAAGAAAAGCAGGAGCAGTCCGGCCTGATCCGGTTCATCATGGCCGGGGAAAGCCGCCGGACTATGGCGGCTATCAGTTCTCACGGCGCGAACTGATCGAAAACATACTGATCTTTGCCGCTCTGGACGCCACGATCGCGTATCTATTCTACCGCTCTGTCATTGCATTTCTCGTGTTCTTTCCGATCGTCGTACCATTTCTGAAAACACGCAGAAAAGATCTGAACACCCGCCGCAGCAGACAGATCCTCGCTGAGTTTACGACAGGGATGCAGATGGTGAACGCTTCGCTCCAGGCGGGATACGCGATTGAAAACTCTTTTCGGGAATCGATCAGTGAACTGCGCAAGATTTATCCGGACGATTCTTTTATCATCACCGAATTCCGCTATATTCTGACGCAGAACGCGCTGAATGTTCCCATCGAGACGCTTCTCCTTGATCTTGGACACCGTACTCATATCGAAGATATTCGAAATTTCGCGGAGGTCTTTCAGACTGCGAAGCGGACAGGCGGCGATCTGATCGCCATCATAAGGAACGCGGTTACGAGTATTCAGGTGAAGCGGGAGACGAGAGAGGAGATCGAGACGAATCTGTCCGGAAAGGCGTCCGAACAGAAGATCATGTCTGCCGCGCCGATCCTTCTTATTGCCTACACGTCTTTGACATCTCCTGGCTTTCTGGATGTCTGTTACCACAACACACTTGGCATCGCGATCATGACAGGCAGCCTGCTGATCTATGCCGCAGCCTATCTGTGGGGGCGCAGGATTATGCAGATTGAGATGTAAGAGCAGAAGAAGAGTTCGAAACATTGGAATTCCTTTGCAGAACCGCAAACGATCAGGTAAAGTAGTAGCTATATTATGACAGATGGGAGGGCGGTTATGCATACACAGATCGTAAAGTGGGGGAACGGACAAGGAATCCGTATCCCGAAAAGCATTCTGACTGGAATGGATATTGCTGTCGGAGACCATGTGGACCTGTCATTGGTCAGAGGAAAGCTGATCATTCAGAAAGCATTCCGGCATAAGACTTTGGAAGAACGTGCCTTGGAACATGACGGAAAACTGGTGTCTTACGAAGGAGAAACAGACTGGGGTGATCTGGTCGGACGTGAGGTATGGTAATGGAAAGGATCCGGCAGGGAACCGTTCTGCACCTGCCCGGAATCTCATTGTAATTTGTAAAATCAGCTTCGAACAGATCCAAAACATATCAGATGCCGTTCAGGACATCTTTGATTACTATCCATATCAATAATCTCAATCGTCTTACTGCGCCTGAAATATGTCGCATGGTACAGATCTGTCTTTTGCTCCCTAGTTTAAATACTATTTTCAATGCAGAAAGGAACGCACCGACATGAAGAGCCCTTTCACTTCTCTTGCGTGCCTGATCGTCCGCCGTTTCGGACCGGGCATCAGTTCCGGCACCGCATCCCGTTCATCCCGCGTCCGCATACCCGGCAGCAATGAAAAGCTCAGCCGGGAGCTCATGGAACTTGGCGGAGGAAAGAAAAACTGCATCGAGAGCTATTATGTAAATAAGATCGCGAAATTCCTGGAGATTGCGGCTTTGTGTCTTGCAGTCCTGGCCGTTGTACTCATCGTTCAGTACCGTCAGGACCGCAGGATTGAAGGCGGTGTGCTGGAGCGTCCCGGCTACGGGGAGGGAGCGATGGAACAGAGTCTGATCCTGACCATCGGCCGGGACAGGGCGGCACCGGACAGAGAGGCAGAGTCAGAGTCTTTCGATGTGAACCTGAATGCGCGTACCTATACTTCCGCGCAGGTTACCTCTTTGCTCAAGGACGCGGCTGCCCGGCTCGAGGCACAGCTGCCGGGCGAGAACCAGACGCTTGATGAGGTGCGCCTTCCGCTGCGCCTGCCGGCTTCCCTGGAGGACGGCGCGGTCAGTGTAGAGTATTACATCTCGCCGATGGGGATCATCGAAGAGGACGGAAGCATCTGTCAGGATCCGGACCCGGATGGCACACTTGTGACAATCAATGCCACGCTGACCTGTCAGGACAGAACCAGTACCTATGAATGTGCTGCAAGGATCTTTCCTCCGGTCCTTACTCCGGAAGCGCAGCTGCGTGAGAATATCAAAAGCGCGGTGGAGGAGGCCAGCAGCAGTGACCCGACAGACGCAAAGATCCGGCTGCCTGACTCAGTCGATGGCCGCACGCTGCGCTGGTCTTATCCGAAAGATTCTTCTCTGACACTGATCATCGTGCTTGTGCTGATTCTCCCCGTCGGATTCTGGGCAAGAGAAGACTCGAAGATCCATGATGCCGCCAGGGAACGTCTGACGCAGCTTGAACTTGATTACTCACAGCTGCTGTGGAAACTGACCATGCTGCTGTCTGCCGGACTTACCATCAGAGGCGCATTTACAAGGATTACGGAGCAGTATGAGGCGGAGCACACTGCCAGACGGTATGTGTATGAGGAGATGATCCTGACCCTGCGTGAGATGCGCAGCGGCGTACCGGAGGCAGGCGCATATGAAAACTTCGGCCGCAGATGCTGCCTGCCTGCGTATATCAAGCTTGGATCCTTGCTGTCACAGAATCTGAAAAAGGGTTCCAAAGGTCTGACCGCACTGCTGGAACACGAGGCGGTCCTTTCCATGGAACAGCATAAGATGGCTGTCCGCCGGCTCGGCGAGAAGGCCAGTGTGAAAATGCTCCTGCCCATGGTGCTGATGTTTGGCGTAGTACTTATCATCCTCATGGTTCCTGCTTTTCTGTCGATGTGAGAAAGTGCAGGGCTCACTCTGTTCCCAACCGGTCCTTTTGCAGTTTTTGCCCTGCCTTTTCCTGCTATCTGCATGAGTGAAAACAGATCGTCATGCTATAATGAAGAAGAAGCATGATGAGCGTCAGCGACGTATTGATTCAGGCCGCACCGGTTTCGCATCGGCCGAAGCTGTGCAGGACAGAAAGGACAGAATATGAAGAAAAGTGCATTGTTCATCGGCGGGACAGGAACCATCAGTACAGCTATCGTGAAGAAGCTTGTCTCTTCCGGCGAATGGGAGGTATGGGTGCTGAATCGTGGAAACAGGGTGGACGTTCTGCCGGAGGGTGTCCATACCATCATTGCGGATATCAACGACGAAGAGACGGTACTTGAAAAGCTTGGAGACAGGGTGTTCGATTCGGTCTGCGAATTCATCGGATTTGAAAGAAGCCAGGTGGAGCGTGATGTCCGGTTATTCAGGGGCAGATGCAGACAGTATCTCTATACCAGCTCTGCCTCGGCTTACCATAAGCCGTGCGCGGACTACCGCATTACAGAAGGCACATCGCTGGCGAATCCGTACTGGGAGTATTCCAGAAAGAAGATTGCCTGCGAAGATTACCTGATGGAGATGTACCGGACGGAAGGCTTCCCGGTGACAATTGTCAGACCAAGCCATACCTACGATGAGAGGAAGGTTCCGATCGGTATTCACGGAGAAAACGGCTCTTATCAGGTTCTGAAAAGAATGATGGAAGGAAAGCCTGTGCTCGTTCATGGGGACGGAACTTCTCTGTGGACGCTCACCTTCAACACTGACTTCGCGACGGGATATGCCGGCCTGATGGGAAACCGGCACGCGATTGGAGAGGCCTTCCAGATCACGGGAGATGAGACGCTGACCTGGAACCAGATCTATCAGACGATCGCGGACGCGCTGGGCGTAGAGCTGAAGGCATATCATGTCTCTTCTGATTTTCTGAGCGCGGCCGGGAAAAAGTGCGGTTATGACTTTGAAGGGAACCTGACGGGAGATAAGGCAGCTTCCGTGGTGTTTGACAACACCAAGCTGAAGAGGGCAGTCCCTGATATGAAGACTACGGTCCGGTTTGACCAGGGGGTCAGACGCTGCCTGGATTACATCCTGTCACACCCCGAAGAACAGAAGGAAGATCCTGCGTTTGACAGCTGGTGTGATAAGGTGATCGATGTTCTGGAGAAAGCAAAGGCATCGTTCTGAGCCTGCCGCAGGGAAGGTGTGTTTCACACCAGCCGATGTAAAACGCAGACTGCAAAACGCTGCCGTCCCGGCATGACGAAAGGCTCGTATGCCGGGGCGGTGATATCAACGGCAGAACAAAAACATCTCAGTGGGGGTGCCCCGCCTCTACAGGCGGGGGTAACAGATTCACGAGGAGAATTCCAGCCGGAAGAGTCTTGCGGCTTTTTCCTGCGGCATCTTCACCTGAAGAGTGCCGTTCTCAAGATGATACGTACAGTCTGCGGCAGCAGGATACAGCACCTGCGCGCCGCAGACCTTTTTTTCGCCGAAATCGAGCGGGATGACGGCGGTATCGGTCTTCGGTGTAAAGACGGCCAGATACACATGATCCTCCAGACGAAGTCCCCAGGAAAGAACCTGATCGTGGATCGTATTGAATCCCAGCGGGAAGAATGGAAGCGCCTGCCGGACTTCCGGACGGATTCTCTTATAGAGAGCGATCCCTTCCTTCAGCAGGTCCATGCTTTCTTCACCAAGCTTCCAGACCATGCCGCTCATGTACGGACGAAGCAGGAGACCATTTACCATGTTGTAGATGACATGTTCTCTGTCGTCTTCATAGGGATAGACCCACATGCCGCCCTGCTCCGGCGTGACGCCGCTGGCAATGCTGGAGGCAATGTAGGAATTGTAGTAACAGTCAGTCTGGTCGCTGGTCGACTGAAGACTCAGCACGCGCAGCATGCCATAATCCATGCGCATGGCACCGGAGCCGCAGTTTTCAATCACGAGGTCCGGGTGCGCGCGGAAGAGGTCTTCATACCACTGATGCAGCGCGCGCCAGTGATCGAGGATGGCGCCGGAACAGCTGTCCGTGTCCAGGTCGCTCCCGCAGCCCATGGTGACATTGTAATCGATCTTGAAAAAGCCGACGCCGTAGTCATGGATGAGCCGCTCGATCACGTCCGTGCAGTACCTGCGCACGTCAGGATTGCGGAAGTCGAGAAGATATCGTCCATGATCGATATGTCTGCGGCCATGGCGGCAAATGAACCAGCTGTCAGGCAGGGTGTCTGCCAGTTTGCACTGCACGCCCATCACTTCAATTTCCACCCACAGGCCCATGACCAGGCCTTTGCTCCTGGCATAGTCGCAGACTGACTTCATACCATGCGGGAAGCGCGCGGAGGATTCCTTCCATTCGCCGACACGGTCCCACCAGAAGCCGTCGTCATACCAGCCGGCATCCATACAGTAGTATTCACAGCCCAGCTCCGCGGCCTTGTCGATGATCTGTTTTTCCTTTTCTTCCGTCGGATCACCACTCAGGCAGTTCATATAGTCATTGAAGACAACGTGAAGCACCTCGTCGTCCCTGTTTGGTCTGCGGATCGCCCGGCGCAGATTCGTCAGGGCACCGATGCCTTCGTTGATGCCGCCCTTCACCACGCCGAACGCGGCCGGAACGGTCTGGAAGGTCTGTCCTGGCCTGAGATTCAGCCACCAGCCATGCTCCTGTTCGGTCGGCCCGCTGAGCGCAAGGGTCAGGCGGCGTCCCGGCTCGGTGTCATATTCGACCAGCCACTGCCCGGAACTCTCGACCTGGAAGCAGTATGTTTCGTCTGTCTCCCTGTCGTGCGCAAGGCCCATGGGGAGGTACTCTACGGAAGACCAGGAGCTCAGGCCGGAGTAGGCAAACCGGTTATTCCCGAACCCCGGACTGCTGAATCCATCCCCCAACATGCGGGTCAGATTCAACAGCTCGATGTCTTCCTTCTGCCAGCGCGTCTCACAGTACCAGCTGCTGCGCGGCACGTAGACATCGGTTTTCTCATAATAGGGAAGCTGCCCGTCACCGCACAGATTCTGATAGATAAATGAAGAGACGTACTCTACAGGAAGCGCCTCGGCTCCTGTATTATTCAGTTCGGTCCAGACGTGTACCATGGGGACGCCGTGGAAGAACTGCATGTGATAGCTTGCCTTCAGCCCGTAATCGCTCAGCAGGTCGATGACCAGCTCACGGCCTTCTTCGGAGGAAATGAATTCGTGCCGGACATAGCGAAGGTCCAGGGAAGCGCTGGAGGAATTGTGCTTGTATCCATGCAGTTCGCGGGTCGACTTGCCGGTGATCTGCAGCTCGATGATGGGAGTGGGAGGCAGCTTCGGGGCGGCAGGATCCGCGCAGCCCGGATCTGCGTTGGTGAGGTCTGTTCCGGATTCCTTCCCGCCGGTCTGTCCTATCGGCGAACCGGCACATGGAGAAAAACGTGACAGCTCTACGACGCCATCATCCAGTATGGTAAACTGAACAGACAGGCCGGATTCGTGAATCGTGATATTCTGTGTCATGATAAGTCCCTTCCTTGTGTTGAAAACCTGAATGTCCTTCTGATTTTATCGGAAAATGCACTGTACCGCAAGACATGTCTGAACAAAACGAAACGCGTTGGAAACACAGGAACAAAAGGAAGAAAAAACGCAGGAAATGCACGGCATCCTGTCCGGATATGCTTCTCTGGTTTCGACGAACAAGTGTATAATACGGGGAAAGAGAACCGCACTGAAGGACCGGCTTTACCCGTCCTGAAGGATCGGCTTTGTGCCGCGGAATAACCTCGGTTGCCGGCTTGAAAGCGGAAGCAGATCGTAAGACAGAAGCAGATCAGAAAGCGGCAGCAGATCAGAAGACGGAAGAAGACCTTAACGATGAAAACGCAGAAAAAGAATGAGAAATATCTGTTTGAGGAAGCCAGTGTCCCACGCGCGCTGGCTGTCATGGCGCTGCCTGCGATTGTCAGCCAGCTGATCACGCTGATCTACAATCTGGCGGATACCTGGTTTATCGGACGGACGAACAATCCCTATATGGTTGCGTCCTGCTCCCTGGTGCTTCCGATGTATATGCTGACCGTCGTGATTTCAAATGTGTTCGGTGTAGGCGGCGGAACTCTGATTGCCCGGCTGATCGGGAGAGGAGAGGATGCAGAAGCCTCCAAAGTATCGGCTGTCTGCGTCCGCATGTCTCTGATTGGCAGCGCTGTGTACTCAGTGCTGTGCTTTGCGGCGATGACGCCGGTACTGCGCCTTCTGGGCGCCAGTGACGCGGTGCTGGGATACGCGAAGCAGTATATGTTCTTCGTGGTTGTGATCGGCGGAATCCCGGTCCTTCTGAATAATACACTTTCTTCGATGCTGCGCAGCATCGGACTTTCCTCAGAGGCGTCTTTCGGACTGAGCATGGGCGGTGTTTTGAATATTGCGCTGGATCCATTGTTCATGTTTGTCATCCTTCCGGATGGGCAGCAGGTGATGGGCGCAGCGATTGCCACCATGCTCAGCAATATGGCCGCGCTGGTGTATTTTGTCATCATTTACCGGAAAGAATGCACCAGGACGATTCTGCGGTTCCGCCTGCGGGGGCAGAAGCTGTCTTCCGGCTCTCTGCATGCCATCTTCAGCGTCGGGCTTCCCGCGGCTACGTCACTTCTTCTGTTCGACGCATGCATGACCGTGATCAACCGGCTGTCGGCCGGACATGGGGATATCGAGCTGGCGGCGATCGGCATAGTCCTGAAGACAGAACGGCTGCCTCTGAACATCGGCATCGGGATCTGCCTTGGTATGGTGCCGCTTCTGGCATACAGCTATTCTTCCGGGAACATCAGACGTATGGACACGGTGTTCCGTTTTGGAAGAGGCGTCGGCCTTCTGATCGGGATCGTCAGTGTGATTCTTTATTATGTTTTTGCGCCGCAGATCATGCATGCATTTATCGCGGACGCTGACACGGTGCGGTTCGGAACACAGTTTCTGCGCGCGAGATGCTTCGCCACGCCGCTTATGTTCGGGTGCTTTTCCATGGTGCATTTTACACAGGCGATCGGGCGGGGAAAGGAGTCTTTCTGGCTTGCGGTGATCCGGCAGCTGGTGTTTAATATCCCGATGCTGTTTCTTCTGAACCGGCTGTACGGAATGATGGGAATCGTGTGGACGCAGGCCATCGCGGACTTCTGTACGGTCATTGTTTCGTACATCATCTACGCCAGGATCCGCCGGCAGGAGGGGTGGCCTCCGGGGATCTGAAGCCTGACCGTTACGGTTTACTCCTCGGTAAGCCTCCGGCGAAGAGCCCTGCGAGACACCAAAGCCCGCTCCCGCCGGGCTAACTGCCAACTACGACTAAGCAGCCGGGGTATTCAGCGAACGATTCCTTCATACCCCGGCTGCCAAGTCTTCGTAAGCAGTGGATCCCGTCGACGCTCCTGCTCATGGTGCTCGGCAGGGGGCTCTTCGCCAGCGGCTTAGCGGGGAGTATACTGTAGCCCTGGCCGGATCCGGTCATTTCCCCTGGCCGCGAAATCTTGTTTGCTCCGGGATTCACTGTTATACTGCAGAAAGAACGCCGCCGGTATACCTGGAAACGAAGGGCGGGACCTGAAAATTCCGAAAAGGACTTTTATGGATTCCGGGCAGGAAGAGAAAGGAGTGACTCCATGATCATAAAGAAGATTCTGGCAGGTGTGACAGCTGCTCTCATTCTGTCTGCCATGGCTGCCGGCACAGTGTGTGCTGAAGCAGGGGACGAGATCGTCCATCTGGACTTTGATGATGGAACCGTGTGCGGCTTCGAAACCTATATCGAGGGCGGTGCCTGTGAACTTCGCAATGAAGACGGCATGCTGGCGGTGGATATTACCAGCTGCGGAAGCCTCGATTACGCGAACCAGGCTTACTGGGACGGTTTTTCCCTGGTGCAGGGTGTGACCTATCAGTACAGCTTTGACATATCCTGCAGCATCGACCGCCAGGTGGAGTACCGGCTTCAGCTGAACGGCGGGGACTACCATGCCTATGTGGGAGACCGGATCCATGTCTCCCCGGAGCAGACGCATGTCAGTGTCGACTGGACGATGACGGAGGAGAGTGATCCGGCGCCGAGACTTTGCTTCAATATGGGCTGTCAGGATGACATGACGCAGGATCCCGGCCCGCATACGGTCTGGATCGATCAGATCAGCCTGACGGTGAAAGATGATGCCGGTGCCGCTGCAAACAGCAGCGAAGGCGGAAGTGAAGCAGGCAGCAGTGCCGGAAGCCTGATTGCCGTCAATCAGGTGGGATACAGGCCGTCGGACGAAAAGACCGCGTTTTTGTGCTTAGGCGACGCAGCGGTCAGTGAGCTGTGTGTTGTGGATGCATCCGGTTCGTCTGTGCTGGAGCTGACAGCAGGGGAACCGTTTGATGACGCATCTGCCGGATGCCGGATGCAGCGGGTGGATTTCAGCGCGCTGACACAGCCCGGGACCTGGCAGATCCGTGCCGTGGCGAGCGGGGAGGAAATCCTGTCAGCCCCATTTGAAATCGATGATAATAGATATGACGATATTCTGAAAAGTACGCTCCGGATGCTTTCCCTGCAGCGATGCGGCGTGCAGACCTCTCTTCCGGAAAGCCCGGACGCGGGCCCATTTCTGCATGGCGTCTGCCACGATACGCCGGCGCTGATCTACGGGACGGACCAGACGAAGGACGTATCCGGCGGCTGGCACGACGCAGGGGATTACGGACGGTATGTTGTGTCCGGCGCGAAGGCGGCCGCAGACCTGATGATGTGCTTTGAGCAGTTCGGCCTGGCGTCGGACGACCTTGGCATACCAGAGAGCGGGAACGGTATCCCGGATGTGCTCGACGAAGCCCGGTGGGAACTGGACTGGATGCTGAAGATGCAGGACGAGGAGAGCGGCGGTGTCTTCCACAAGGTGACCTGCCGCAGCTTTCCGGGTGAGGTGAAGCCGGAGGAGGAGACCGATGAGCTGGTGATCTGCCCAGTGAGCGTGACGGCCAGCCTGGACTTCGCGGCGGTAATGGCGAAAGCCTCGGTTCTGTATGCGCCCTATGATCCGGACTTTGCGAAGACGGCGATGGAGGCGGCCCACAAAGCATGGCTGTACGGCAGTCAGACTCCGGTCGGGGAGGGCTTCCACAACCCGCCTGAGATCAGTACCGGTGAGTACCCGGATACCGACGCGTCGGACGAACTGCTCTGGGCAGGGACGGAGCTGTATCTTGCCGGTCTGCCGGCAGAAGGCAAAGACATGGCTGGGGTGGAACAGATTGGGGAGGAAGCGGTATCTTCCGGACTGAATTCCTTTGGGGCGCACGGCCTTGGCTGGCAGTGTGTGTCGGATTACGCCCTGATTGATCTGGCCTGGAGTGCCCATCATGTGGCAGACGGCGAAGCTTTCGCGCAGCTGAAGGCTTACGGGGAGCAGGCACAGTCCTGCCTCACACAGTACTGCAGCCAGCTCGTGGAGCAGGCCGAAAGCGATGGCTTCTGCCTGACGCTCGGCCAGGACTTCCCCTGGGGCTCGAACATGTCTGTGGCCAATCACGCGGTGATACTGGCAGTGGAAAACCTGCTGACCGGAGAGGACAGCTGCGCACGGTCTGCGAAGCGAAACCTTGATGATCTTCTCGGCGCGAATCCGACAGGATACTGCTATGTGACCGGATGGGGCACAACCGCGCCGGAGCACCCGCATCACAGGCCTTCGCAGGCGGCTGACAGCGCGATGCCGGGCATGCTGGTGGGCGGCCCCAACAGTCATCTGGAGGATCCTTACGCGCAGAACGTCCTGTCAGGTCTGGCACCGGCTCTGTGCTACGCGGACAATGAACAGAGCTACTCCACCAACGAGGTAGCAGTGTACTGGAATTCTCCCCTGATTGCACTGCTTGCGGACATGAAGCAGAACTGACTGGGGAAGGTGATCGCCTTTGAGAAGGCGGAATGGAGATTTATATGACTGATCAGACACTGAAAAATACATTCCAGATCCAGCCCGTGTATGCTTTGCGTGATCAGTGGGAGGCACTTGCCAGTCAGGAGGGACTGTTCATGAAATCCTGGAGCTGTCTCTGCCGCGGTGCCTGAACGACCGCCATGCGGCTGAGTCCTGCCTGAGCTGGTATCGGAAGAGCGGCCGTGTCAAGTCCGTGCACGGCGCATTTATCAGTGTTGATCCATCCGACGGAGATAAGGAACTGACGCAGCTGTCCCGGAAGAGGTGCCATGAAAGCTGCGCGCAGGCGGTGTCTCTGGGCGCGGAGAATGTTGTGTTTCACTCAAGCTGTGCCCCCTTTCTGAGGGAGGATTACCTCGACTACTGGGCAGACAGCTGTGCTTCTTTCTACGAAGAACATGGCGTTGATTGCGGAAGCCTTCTTTTCTGACCCGAAGATCCATATCGTGGACGCTGCGTATGATTCCGGGTTTTCCAGCATCTCTTCCTTCAACCGGGCATTTCGCAGAATTAAGGGCTGTTCGCCGACGCAGTTCCGCAGGACAAGGGTAGACTGAGGCGATTCCTTCCTGCAGGGCTCAATTCTTTGATGCGCTTCAGTGAATTGTATGATAGTATATTGTATCAGCAGTGTCGTCTCTTCGCGGCGGAAGCTGCTGAATCTTTTCATTCTGCAGAAAGAGAGGTTTTTGCAATGCTATTTCAGGAACTCGGAAAGGTGAAACGGACCTGGATCATGACATCTCTGATCCTGATCGCGATCGGTATCGTGATGATGATGTGCCCGGTCCGGTACATGGGGATGATGGTCTCCGCGCTGGGATATGTGCTCCTCGTGTGGGCGACGGTGCTGGGCCTGAACTATCTGGCAAGCAAGAAGACTTTGATGAATTATGTCACATTGACAGGCGCACTGTTCGTCGGACTGCTTGGAATGTTTGTGCTTGTACACCGGAGAGATGTCCTTCCGATCATGGGGCTTTTGTTCGGACTGTTTCTGGTCTTCGAAGGGCTCAGTGACCTGTTCAATGCCTTTGTCTACGCGCGCCGCGCAGGGAAGGCAGCCTGGTGGTTCCTTGCATTTTTATCTCTGATAACGATCTCGCTCGGTGTGATCCTTCTGGCCAATCCGTGGTGGGATACGCCCTTTGTGCTGAAGCGGGTGGTCGGCTTTATGATGCTGTTCGCCTCTGCGGTCAGCATTATCAGGGTTATCATGACCTGGCCGTTCAAGAGTGTGTAAGAGGAGGATAGAGCCATGGCGAAAAATAAGAAGAAAAACAACAATAAGAATCAGAACAAAAGCAGCCAGTCTTCCGTGAACCAGAACAAGGCCGCCCAGGAACTGGAGAATACAGCCGGGGAACTGAAAGATGCAGCCCGTGAGCTGGAGGATAAGGCCCAGGAACTGAAAGAGGAGACTCAGGAAACGGCGCAGGAGCTGAAAGCAGCTGCCGCCGGAAATGTGGATACCTTGCGCAGGCTGGAAAAGGAAGGGAAGAAGAAGGGCCGCGGTCTTGAAATCTTCGGTGTTTTCGCAAAGCATAACTTCTACGCGAACGGACTGACGCCGGAAGAGTTGAGAACCACACTGGAGGACCTGGGACCGACTTATGTCAAGATCGGACAGATCATGTCCAGCCGTCTGGACCTGCTGCCGGAGAGCTACTGCAAGGAGCTTGAGAAGCTGCGCCAGAACGTGCAGGAGCTGGATCCGGCGCTTGCCCGTGCCGTGATTGAGCAGGAGACCGGGAAGAAGATCGACGAGATCTATTCAGAGTTCCGCGACAAACCGCTTGGTTCGGCTTCTGTCGGACAGGCGCACTATGCTGTACTCAAGGATGGCCGGAAGGTTGTGACGAAGGTGCAGCGCCCGTTCATCGCTGACATGATGCGGGAAGACTTTGTCATGCTCAAGAAGCTGGCGAAGGGTGTAAGCAGCGTAGGAGGCAGTTCGGACGATGACAACCAGATGGATCTGGTCGAGGTCATCGAAGAGTTCGAGAAGGTGACGGAGGAAGAGCTGGACTTCCGTGTGGAGGCGGCGAACACCCGCTACTTCAAGGAGAACGTCATTGAGGACGAGTCGAAGATCACCTGTCCGGAAGTCATTGATGAGCTGACGACGGAGCGGATCTTCACGATGACCTTTGTCGACGGCTATTCGATCTCCAAGCGGGATCAGATTATCGCGGACGGCTTCGACGTGGAGGAGATCGGCCGGAACATCGTGGACAGCTATGTACACCAGGTGCTGGATGTGGGAACCTTCCACGCGGATCCGCACCAGGGCAACCTCATGGTCCAGAGAGAGAACGGCGTGCCGGAATGGATTGACTTCGGCATGATCGGGCGCATCACGGAGAGTGACATCAAGGTCATCCAGCAGCTGGTCCTGGCAGTGCTGGAGAAGGACGTGGAGACGATCGCAGGCGCGGTCATGGGCCTGGGCGCGGCGTCCCCGAAGACCAACAGGGACCGCCTGATCGAGGACCTGGACGTCTTCATGGATCAGTATGTCAACGTGACAAGCATAGATGACCTGGACATCTCGATGCTGTTTGAAGAGATCTGCACGCTGGCGGACAAGCACCACATCAAGATGCCCGGCCGCTTCACCATGCTGGTCAGATCGCTTGCGACCATCGAGGGCGTGATCGAGGAGCTGTGCCCGTCGCTGAACCTGTTTGAGATTATCTCCGGGAAGCTGATGGACCGCGCGAAGCAGAATTTCGACCTGGAGCAGGAGCTGCTCTCCGTCGGGAAGGACGCGCTGGAGATCAGCAAGAAGGCGGCAAAGATCCCGGCACAGGTTTCGGATGTCCTCAAGGGAGTGGCCAGAGGCAGGACGAAGATCAACCTGGAACTGACCGGGTATGAAGAGCTGCTGAATAAGGGCAGCGATTCGATCCGGAATATCGTGCTTGCCCTGTTTGCCTGCATTATGTTCATCGGATCCTGTGTCCTGTGCCTGGCGGATATCACCCCCAAGGCACCCGGCGGCATGCCGGCGATCGCGGCGATCGGTCTGATCTTCTCGGTTGCCCTGGCGGTCTATACCATCCAGAATCTGACGAAGAAGAAATAACAGGCGACTTCCGGGGCAGGCTTGAGTAAGCCTGCCTCTGATATCTGAATCAACAGATCTGTACGGGAAAGGTTATTATGGAAAACGAAGTTTTAACTCTTGCGAAGCCGAGAAAATCGGGACTGATTCACCTGATCTTCAGCCGCTTCTTTGTCATCGTGATTCTGCTGGCGGTGCAGATCGCTATGGTAATCACCATATATGTGAAACTGTATCAATACCTGCCGCATTTTTCTCTGGTGCTCCTGCTGTTTCTGATCGGCGGTGTCATCTATCTGTTCAACTGCGGTATGGACAATTCCGCCAGGCTGACCTGGATGCTGATTATTTCCATGCTGCCGATTTCCGGCGTAGCCATTCTTGCTTTTACGCAGATGAACTTCGGAAACCGCAAGATCAAAGAGCGGGTGCAGGAATTGATAGAAGGGACCATGCATGCCCTGAAGCAGCCGGAAGGGGTCCTGGAAAAGCTGGCGAAAGACGGATCCTCGACGGATGATCTGGATCGTTATATCTGCCGCAGTGGCTGCTTCCCTGTCTATGAGAAAACGCAGACGACCTTCTTTCCCATCGGGGAGGAGATGTTTGCTTCCATGCTTGAGGAACTGAAGAAGGCGGAAAAGTTTATTTTCATGGAATTCTTCATCATCAAGGAAGGCTATATGTGGGGAAGCATTCTGAAGATCCTTGCAGAGAAGGCCGCGCAGGGAGTAGACGTCCGCGTCATGTATGACGGCATGCTGGAGGTATCCACGCTTCCTCCCGATTACTGCAAGCTGCTGCAGAAGCATGGGATCAAGGCGAAGGAGTTTTCGCCGATCAGGCCTTTGATTTCTTCGCACTACAATTACCGTGATCACCGCAAGATCCTGGTGATTGACGGCAAGGTGGGCTATACGGGCGGCGTCAACCTGGGAGATGAGTACATCAACCGGGAGCAGCGGTTCGGCCACTGGAAGGATACCGGACTGATGCTGAAGGGCGACGCGGTGAAGAGCTTCACGCTGATGTTCCTGCAGATGTGGAACATCGATGAGAAAGAACCGCAGTTTGAGCCGTGGATCAGCGCCGGGCCGCAGAAGGAAGAGGCATCTGACGGTTATGTCATTCCGTACTGCGACTGTCCGCTGGACGGCGACAAGGTCGGCGAGATGGTGTACATGGATATCTTCAACCGCGCGACTCAGTACGTCCATGTGATGACGCCTTACCTAATTCTGGACGGTGAACTGGAAACCGCCATCAAGTACGCGGCGCAGCGCGGACTGGATGTGAAGCTGATCCTGCCGGGCATCCCGGACAAGACTCTGGCCTATTCTCTGGCGAAAGCGCATTATAAAAGACTGGTGGAGGCAGGCGTGAAGATCTACGAGTACACACCGGGATTCGTTCATGCGAAGATCTTTACCAGCGATGACTGCAAGGCGGTGGTCGGCACCATCAACCTGGACTACCGCAGTCTGTATCATCACTATGAGTGCGCGGCATACCTGTATCAGACTTCCTGCATAAAGGACATTGAGCAGGATTTCCAGGAGACGCTGGCAAAGTGCCGTGAGGTTACGCTGGAGACGATCAAGCATGAGAAGTTAAAGTACAAGATCCTCGGACAGCTTGCTCAGTTTATCGCGCCGCTGATGTAATCATATGCGGCTGGCTGAGAATCATAAAAATAAACGGATAAATTGACGAAACGCAGGAACAGCTCTGACATCGCAGGAGAATTGTCAGAGCTGTTTTCTTTCCTTCCTGGTAAGGTACAGTTATAATGATGTCAGGACCAGATGCCCTGCAGCCGGGAAGGCTTTCCTGCCTGAGGAAAAAAGGGAGCGGATCAAAGCGTGATGGATGAGGAGGTGCACGATGGCATATACCGCGTTGGAGCAGATGAGAGAGAAAAACCGGAAGACATACAAAAGAGATGTTGGCCCCTGCCAGCCAGCCCTCTTCGGAGGAGGACTGGAACGCTCGGACCTGAAATCGGCCGCGCTCCGTTTCCTGCATGAGCGCTGCGAGGAACTGAAGTTTGACGCATCCATCGAGAAGGAAGAGAAGAAGACCGGAGAACTTCAGGGAACCAGCCTGAAGGCGCACCAGATTCCCTACAATATGCAGATGGACATCAACCGTCTGTGCCTGGAGAAAGCACTGGAGCGTTTTATCGATTCCGGCGTCGCGGAGGACGCCTACGACGTATATTACTGTTACCTGGAGATTTTCTTCGGCCATTACGGAAAGTCCAAAAAGATGGTCGAGCTGCTCTCCGAGTTTGAGGCCAACGGCAGTTCTCTTCTGTTGAAACACCGTGACCATTATTCTCACTCGGTCTATGTCTTTGCCCTGGGCCTTGCGATCTATGAGACCAATGAGACCTACCGCAGGAAATTCAAGGAGTTCTACGGGATTGTACCGGATGATACGAAGCTGCCGCAGGCGAAGAAGGCAGCCAACCTGTTCCTGGAGTACTGGGGGCTTACCTCCCTGTTCCATGATATCGGCTATCCTTTCGAGCTTCCCTTTGAGCAGGTGATGTCCTACTTCGAAGTCAACAAGCGTGAGCGCGGCAAGGAAAGTGTGCTGATTGCCTACCGTGACCTGGACATCATTACCAGGATCGGGGAAGACGCGAAGAAGCAGTTCAAAAAACTCTACAAAAAAGACTTCGACAGCGTGGTGCAGCTTCTTGCGTATGATATCACCGAAAAGCTGGGAGAACGGTACGGTTTTTCAGAGGCATACATGCTGGATGTACTGGAGCGCAAGCCGGTCAGGCCGGATGACTTCGGATGCTTTATGGACCATGCATTTTTCAGCGCCTGCCGCCTGTACCGGGAGATGGAGACGTCACTCGGATCTGCTAAGATCTGCAGGATGCACGTGGACGCATTGTCTGCGATCATGCTCCACAACAGCCTGTTCAAGTTCGCGATTTCCTTTTACAAGGACAAGAAGAAAGAAAAGCGGAAACCGCCGCTTCGCATGGAGGACCATCCGCTTGCGTACCTGCTGATGATCTGCGATGAGCTGCAGTGCTGGGACCGCACGGCATACGGCCGGAACTCCAGAAAAGAGCTGCACCCGATGGCAGTGGACTTTGACTTCGGCGGCAGCGGGATTCATGCCTGCTACTACTATGACAGCGCCGAGACGGAAAAGATCGAATCCTTCGAGAAAGAATACAAAGACTGGGAGAAGGGCGGCGAGAAGGGACCGGCTCCCCGGCTGAAGGCATACAGCGACATGGCGGAGAAGGAACAGCGGTTTACGGCAGACATCGAGAAGATCGTGGACACGACTGACATTCCGCTTCATATCGTTCCGGATACCAGGAAAAATGACCGCAGGAGCAAGCATATCTTCCTTTCCAGCAGCAATTTCCTGCACTTGTATGATTTTGCCGTTTCCCTGCATGGAAGGAACAAGGGCAAGGATACACCCATCAAGGATCTGGAGAAGCAGTTCGAAGCCCTCTCTCTGGAGTACCAGCTTTCCACGCTGGGACGGGCGAAGCATTTCAGCAGATACCTGGATGCCATCAACTGCTTCTACACCGACAAGCCGGTCGATTATGAGATGGTGACGGAGTTCACGCCGGAACAGGCGGCCATCTTTGCCCCGATGGAGCATGAGCGCTGGATCCGGGAGCATCAGATGATGGGCTGGGTCTATGGAAAGGACTATGAGAATCTTCCGCTTCCGGATAAAGATGTGAAGAACGATTCGCCGGAAGGAAAAGAGATGCGGCGCGCGATGCGCGAGCAGATGCGCTGCCATAAGCTGGCGATGGAAGGCACGATCACCTCGGAAGAGATCCGGGAACATTACAACGGGCTTTCAGAAGAAGACCAGGGCAAAGACTGGAAACCGTTCAACAGTATGCTCCAGCTTCTGAAGAAATTCGACGGGCTCAGGATCTATAAGCTGAACTGACAAAGAAGGAGCAGTTTATCTCAGCCGCGCTCCAAGGCAGGCGCCCCGCACCGGGCGCGGCGGGCAAGAGTGCCATTGGCACTTTTGAAAACTGGCTGGCGCATTCTCGTGACTGGTTCACCAGGGGAGGGGAAAGATGCAGCTGCAGTACAGGACCAGAGGCATGAGTGATCCGAAGGGAAAGCCGAAGGTGTATTTTACCTGCCATCCGGATGACTTTAAGACGGCATGGCAGCTGCTTTCGGAAGATCTTCTCGCGCATGCGAACTGCGCGGTCTGGTACGATACGGAAATTGCCGCGATGGCTGCCGGTTCAGACGGCACTGCCAAAGAGCAGGACGATGCCGGAAGCCGGGATGCCGACGGGAGCCGGGATGCCGCCGAAGATGCACAGTCCGGAGAGAAGAAGCCGGGCCGGAAAGGCAGGACAGGGGAGATTCCTCCGGAGGATGCGGTGAAGGAAAATGTGCTGCTGACGGCGCTGTCCCAGATGCAGCTTGTGGTTGTCGCGGTCACTTCCCGTTTTCTGGACGAGAGAAACCGGGCCAGATGCCTGGAACTGCCCCTGGCGCTTTCCATGCACATTCCGGTGCTGCCGGTCATGCTCGAGAGCGGCCTGGGCTACCGGTTCAGCAGGACCTGCGCGAGGATCCAGGTTGTGAAGCGGTTCGAGACGGATTCTACCGCCATCCCCTACGACGAGGTGCTGCAGACCTACCTGGACAGTGTGCTGGTGGGAGATACCCTTGCGCAGCAGGTGCGGGACGCGTTCGATGCCTATGTCTTCCTGAGTTACCGGAAGAAGGACCGCAGACATGCGCAGCGGCTGATGCGTCTGATTCACGAGAATCCGGAATATCAGGATATTGCCATCTGGTACGATGCGTTTCTTGTGCCCGGGGAAAGCTTCACGGAAGCCATCAAGGATGCATTTCAGAAAAGTTCTCTCTTCGCCATGGCGGTCACGCCGCACCTGGAGGAAGAGAAGAACTATGTCATGCGCGTGGAGTATCCTATGGCCAGAGATCGACAGATTGAGAACAGTCGATTTGAGATCGTGCCGGTGGAGATGTATGGGGCAGAAGATGCTGCGGACGGAACGGAATGGAGGATCAATCAGGACCATCTGGCAGACCATGATGAATTCAGGTACCGGAGGATCGAAGGGCTGAAGAATGAACACCGCAGGGCGGAACTGGACCGTTCTTTCCTGGAAGCGCTGGGAAGAATCGCGAAGAAGGAAAATGACGGCTCTTCGTGGCACCGGTTTTTCATCGGTCTTGCCTACCTGAACGGGATTGATACGGAGATCAGTCCGCAGAAGGCACTGGAGCTTCTGACCAGCGCCGCGACGGATCCGGAGCCATGCATGGAAGCGACGGCGAAGCTGGCGGACATGTACCTGAATGCGGATGGCGTCGAGGCAGACCGGGCAGAGGCGATCCGCTGGCAGGAGCTTCTGGTCTCCCAGTATCAGGATGCTTACGGGAAAAACCACGATCCGGACGCGCACAGAGGATATGGAACGGCAGCTTTCAAAGCGCTGCGGAAGCTGTCCGATATGTACCGGGACGGCGGAGACTCTGACAGCGCCCTTGACACCGCGCACCAGGCGCTGGACTATTGCGATGAACTGGAGCAGGAGGTCGGTGTCCGGGAACAGATGCGGGACAGAGCCCTGGTTCTGAACCAGCTTGGCAGCCTCTACCGGGAGAGGGGAGACCTGACTGCCGCGCAGGCATGCTTCGAACAGGCCTGCGGAATCTATGAAGCGCAGGCTGCGGAGATCGGAACGCACAGGGCCAGGCGGGACCTGTCCATCAGCCAGGAACGGCTGGGGGATCTGTGCAGGAAGCGGGGAGACCTGGACGGAGCGGAAACATATTACCAGAAGGCCAGACAGATCCGTGAGCAGCTGAACGAGGCTGTCCCCGGCGCCGGCAGCAGGCGGGATCTGTCCGCGATCCTGACCAAGCTTGGCAATGTCCGGAAATCAGAGAAGCGGTACGATGAGGCCGGACAATTCTATCTGCAGGCACTTGACATGGACAAAGTCCTGGCCGAAGAGGTCAAGTCCGCGCAGGCCTGGGATGACTATGCTGTCAGCCTGGTGAAGACCGGCGACATTCACAAGGCGCAGGGCAGATATGAGGAAGCCGCCGCATGCTATGAGGAAGCCTCCGGCATCTTCCGGAAAAACATGGAGAAAACCAGATCCCGTCTCTTCCGGGATCATTACGCCGGAAGCTGTGAGAAGATGGCGGGTGTGAAGAAGAGGATCGGAAATGCGCAGGAAGCGGGAGCACTCTACCGGGAGGGCATCGCGCTGCGGGAGGATCTGTATGAGATGGAGAAGACGGTTTCCACGGCGCACGCCCTGGCAGCGGCGTACTTCAACGCAGGCGCATTTTTCGAAGACAGGGATTATATGCGCAAGGCTTATGAACTCTGGGAGGAGCTGAGCGGCATGGATCCGTCGTACGCGAAGTACCGGGACAAGGCAGGAAAGTATATCGGGTGATCTGACAGCGCAGGCAGCGCGAAGACCCGCCGGGCAGTGGAAGCCCAGCCGGCAGAAAGGACCGGACAGGAGACAGGCATGACCATCGAAGTATGCAGCCAGAGCAGGGCAGTTGAACTTGCCGCGGAAGCGAAGGATCCCACATCGGTGATCTCCATCGTCTCAACCGATGAGGCAGATGTGGTCTTTGCAAAGAATCCGAACCTTCAGTCTGTCCTTCACCTGAGGTTCAATGATCTGACGGATGAGACGGATGAAGAGGGCATTCCATACGGAGAGCCGGTCCCGGCGCAGAAAGACTTTGAAGGTCTGAAAGAATTCGTGGACAGCCTTGCCTGCGGGCATCTGATCGTTCACTGCTGGGAAGGCAGCTCAAGATCTGCCGCCGTTGCCAAAGCCGTCTATGACTACCGGCAAGGCACAGACATACTGCGAAAAGGGGAGCGCTTCTGCCCGAATCCTCTGGTGCACACGCTCGCCAGGAGGGAACTGCTGAAAACCAAAGTGTGAGCAGGGGCCAGGCCTGAGAGGGCGGCAGGCAGGATGGAATCAGGAAAGATACCGGTTCTTTAATGCGTCTGTCTCCTCATCGGTCAGGCGCAGGCCCTTCCGGACCATCTGATCAAATGATCCGTAGTGCTCTTCCACCGCCGCGTAGTAGGCGTTGATATACGCCTCATCCGCGCCCAGCAGGAAATGCAGGGATTCGTCCGCGACGCTGCTTTCTGTTCCGGCCTGCTTCTTGATGAAACGGGTCAGGAATTCGATATCCCCTTTCAGATACTCATTTGTCTTCAGATAATCGGTGACGATGTCTTTCCTGGAGACGCCCAGGATCTCTTCGATCAGAGCAGCCGCGATACCGGCGCGGTCTTTGCCGGCAGTGCAGTGCCACAGGACTGCCTTCTGGGTGTTCTGCAGCAGGCAGTGCATAAATGCAGCATATCCCTCTACCGCGTTTTCAGAAGCGAAGGCACTGTACATACCGATCATATATGCCTTTGCCTGGGCGGGCTGCGTCAGGAACTTTGCGAAGATCTTCTGGTCAGCCTCTTCCTCGCGTGTGATTCCTTCCGTCAGACGGTCCAGAATCGAGATGCTCTGATAAGCGGTGCCGGCCAGTGAATCGTCGGGGTTTTCCTGCCGTTCCTTCTCTGTCCTGAAATCGATGACCATGCCGACAAGCTTCTCCAGCGCTTCCCGGTCAGAACGCTCCAGCCCGGACAGGTGCCCGGAACGCAGTAACAGGCCAGGCTTGATGTGTCTGCCATCGCAGGTTTCCATCCCGCCTAAATCTCTGATGTTGTGAAGCTTCTGAAACGACAACGGCTTGCTCATGAGAACGTCCTTTCCAAATCATTTTCCACCAGGTTTTCACAGACAGTATACCGCGCGGAGACTGTTTTAGAAAGGACTTCCGGACTTCGCTGCGCAGGCGGGTGCAGGGAGGGGGGAGCCGGGTTTTCCTTGTGCAGCACAGGGATCCATCGTAATATGGACGTAACTGTTCAGCACCCCGCCGGGTGCGGTGGTCCGGCCAGGATTGGAAAAGTGGAAAGAAGGTGGATCTGTGAAGAATCAGTTCAGGAAAAGAGATACTGACAGGACGCGTGTTCTGACGCGCGTGATGACAGGTGCGGTGATTCTTCTTTTGATGGAAGCAGGACTGATGCGTGGTGTGCCTGCAGGCGGTGCGTTTTTCCATGCTGCAGACGCCGGCACGGAAACAGCACAGGAGGCGAGCGGTCCTGCAGATGCCGGCACGGAAACAGCGCAGGAGGCGAGCGGTCCTGCCACCGCAGGGGCGTATCAGACGCAGAAGGAAGCCGCGCTGTCAGCGCTTTCGGCCCGTCTTCAGAAGGAAAGGGAAGCGGTCTATGTCTACAAGGATTTCGGGCTGACGCAGAATCACTATACGCAGAAGGCGAAGATGGCGGGACACAACCTGGACCTTGTGCTGAATATGGACGAGAACTGGCAGGAGAATCCTTATGCCGGAGAAAGCTGCATCCGCTGCGAGCAGATCACGCGTGAGGGGGACTGGGGCGGCTGGCTGTTTTTGAATGGCTTCCTTCCGAAGGGAGAGAGTGTACCGCACCTGAACGACGGGATCGTGGGCGGACAGGGTCTGGACCTGACAGGAGCCAACGCGCTGCGCTTTTACGCGAGAGGAGAAACCGGCACAGAGACGGTGGAGTTTTTTACCTGCGGCTTCGGGTACAGCGGCGAGACCGGATTCCGGACGGTGGACAGGCCGGACAGCTGCACCAGACAATCCCTGGGGCGGGTGACGCTGACGCAGGACTGGCAGGCGTATGAGATCGATCTGACGGACGCGGACCTGAGCTATATCGTGTGCGGCTTTGGCTATGTCCTGAATGATGTGATGGACGGCAATTCGGACAATGTCTTCTATCTGGACGAGATCCGCTTTACCGGGGAGATCGCAGCCGCGCAGAACGCACCGGTCATACTGCCTTCCTACGATACGGAGAATCTCTATATCAGGAACACAGGCTTCACCTATGACAATGCGCTCGCGGCCATGGCATTTCTCTCGGATGGAAGGCAGGAGGAAGCAAAACAGCTCGTGGACGCGTTCGTGTACGCGGTACACCATGACAGGGCATCAGAAGCTGACGTGTCCGGGCCGCTTCGTGTGAGAAATGCGTACGCGGCAGGGGATATTTCAGCTCCGCCCGGCTGGGAGAGCGGCGCCAGGCTTCCCGGCTGGTATGACAGGGAAAGCGGCAAGTGGTACGAAGACCGCTACCAGGTGGGAAGCAACGTGGGCAACACGTCCTACGCGGCGCTTGCCCTGATGCAGTACTACAACCGTTACGGCGGGGAAGAATACCTCAAGACGGCGCAGTCTTTGATGGACTGGGTGATCGAGACCTGCTCCGACGGCGGCGACGGGTTCACGGGCGGCTTCGACGGCTGGGCGGAAGGCAATCCGCCGGTTGTCTATCCCTTTCCCTATAAATCGATCGAGCATAACATCGACGCGTATGCGGCCTTCGGCATGCTGTACGCGGCAACCGGCCAGGCGAAGTATGACGAAGCGGTACAGAGCGCGCTGCGGCTGATTGCGTCGATGTATGATGAAGACCGGGGATACTTTATGACGGGAACGCTGGACGACGGGGTGACGCCGAACACCGGCGTGGTTGTCCTGGACGCGCAGGTCTGGTGCGCCATGGCACTGGGGGATTCCTTCCGGCCGTATGAACGCTCGCTTGCGCTTGTGGAGCAGATGAAGACAGAAGAGGGCGGATATCCCTTCTGCCTGGAAAACCGGAACGGAGGCTGGTGGGCTGAGGGAACGGCTTACACAGCGCTCATGTACCGTGGGATCGGGGGTATGGAACAGTACGACGCTGCCATGCAGGCGCTGTCCTCGATCCAGCTGCCTGGCGGCCTTTTCCCGGCTGCGACGGTTGACAATCTCTCCACCGGCATGGAACTGTTCGACGGATCGCCGTGGGAATATTCCACAGATCCGCATATCGCGCCGACAGCCTGGTTTATCATGGCGGCAAACAATTTCAATCCGTATGTGCTGGCGGATATCAACTGAGAATCCCGACTGCGCGAGGGAAGGAAGAAAAGACAAAGCATGAGCGCAGTTCGCACAAAGAAGAGAGGGCCAAAACGTGAGCGCATTTGTCAAGATAGACCTGCACGGACTCAGGCAGGAGGAAGCGATCCGGGTGATCGACCGGGCACTCGCGTCGGTGGATGCTTCGACTTATCAGATCCAGCTGATCCACGGGTATCACCGCGGCACCAGCCTGCGGTCCATGATTCAGCAGGAATACAGCTTTCATCCGAAGGTAAAAAGAATCATCCCCGGGGACAATCCGGGGATGACAGTATTGGTGATAAAAGAATTATACTGACTTGCGTGCCTGCAGCCTGTCTTCCAGAATGTTCCGCCCGATGGCAAGTGCCAGACAGGCCAGTGTCAGGAGCACGCTCAGGGCAATGGTCCTGCCGTCCGAAGGATCCTCATAGAAGACGGAGAATCCGGTGATGATGCCGATGATCCATGCAAGGAACATGTGATACAGGTAGATGATCAGCGAGTGGGAGCCCAGCCAGGCAAGCTCCTTCGTCCGCACACCGGCCTTCTCTGCCTGCGCGCAGACCAGTCCGAGCCCCCAGATGAAGGGGATGGCTGCCACAATGCAAAGGAGCATGGACACAAGCTCCTGCTCGCCGAAGCTGCCGCGGAACTGGTTTGGTGAGGGCATCTTCCACAGGGAGAGCGCTGTGCCGATGACAAGCAGCGCGATGCCAAGCCCCCACCGGGAACCCCCGGAAAGAGCGGGAAGATCAAACAGCTTCTGCTGTCCGGCATATGCGCCAAGCAGCATGAACGCGGTCCAGTGGGGAACCAGCTGCAGGTTATAGGGCAGCGAGATGCCAGTCTGCACGAGACAGCCGGTCAGGGCAAACAGGACAATCGTTGTCAGCAGGGTCCTGCCCTTAGAGCGCAGCACGGCGTCCGCGATCAGGAAGAAAAGAATGCTGGCAAAGAGCATGGCAATCAGAAACCAGAAGTCAGCCAGATAGAAGTACCGCTTTCCGAGAGAATAGTATTCCCAGCCAAACCATCCCTGGATGACACGGTTCCAGATGCAGCCGCCCAGAAAGTTCCTCAGGCACAGGAAGGCCTCCACAAGAGGCTCCGCTTTCGTCGCGACAAGATAAATCGTACCAACGAGCCAGAAGAACAGGGAATAGCGGAAGAACGGAACGATCAGAGCCTTCGCCCTGTTTTTGATGCTTTCTTTGATGCTTCTTTTTCCGGGCCGGTAAAAGTATCCGGAAAAGAAGAAGAAGGAAACCAGGAATGCATCCATCAGGTGATTGATGATCCTGTTTTTGACCAGGCAGGGCGCCAGCAGGTGATAGAAGACAATCCACACGATCGCGATTCCCTTCACAACGTCGATATACTGCAGCCTTTTCTTTTCTTCGGCCATTCCGGCTCCTTTCTTTCCTTTTATACAGTTATACAGCCTGGTCAGGGCATATCCGCTTTGTCTGCGGTAAAAAGACCGGCGGCATTTCTGAACGATCGTTTCAACGGGACTGCCTGGCGGCGTTTTTCGCGAGCGCCGCATTCTTATAGGCAGGATCATCGGTTACTTCGCGGATGACATCGATCTGCGGCGGGAAGCAGATCTTTTCATTGCCGTCCATCAGCTCGATTTCGAGGATGGCCTGGTCGGTCCAGAAAGGATAGAGGTCAATCTCAAAATACTGATGCTCGTAGGCCAGGCAGTACCGGGTTTTCCGGATGGTATGGCGGGAAGGATCCGCGTTTTTCATCAGATGGCGGTATTCTGAACTGGACAGCCGCCGCTCCGTGCTGATCCGCTTCAGTCCGTTCAGAGGTTTTTTGTGCGTCTCATAGTAGACGAAATGACCGTTCTCACCGCGCTTGCGGATCCGGATCTCCTCACCGGGCGCTGACGTCAGATAGACCTGCTCGATCTCGACCTTCCTGCTGAGCGGATTGCTCTCCAGCCAGGAAACGTCAGGATACGCGATCAGGAACTTCCGCTCGATCTCATAAGGATGGTTCACCTGCAGGAAAGCGGCAATCTCCTTCTCCAGCCGGCGCATCTTCCCTTCAAAGTCCGTGGAATTGTCGATGACTCTGAGATAGCGGTGTCCGGTCCAGCCGGAAAGCAGACGGTCATCCAGCGCGACGGCTTCCTCCACCGATTCATAGCGGGCCGCGTTGTTCGCCTTCGTGTAGAACTCCTCTGCGCCGTTGGCTGCCGTGACCAGGTGAAAGACCGCGTCATACCGGTCCCGCCAGTCGATCAGATCGCCGTCCAGGGCGCGCAGCACATCCTCGAACTCTTCCTCGTTCATGTAGGCCCGGTTGTCCATGACGCCTCTGTCACACACAATCAGGATTTTCTCCGACGCCATGCCGGAAGCGGCCTGCTCAAAGAGACGCTCTTTGGTCAGCTGCAGCTCAACCTGGCACTTCTGATAGTCAGCGTTGGTTTGGCAGGTCCATGGCGCGACGCCGCCGGTGATCAGCTCCGTGGCGGTTTCCGGGACGATCAGGACGGTATAGCCTCTGTGGGAAAATGCGTTCCTGATCCAGCTCATGGCAGTGGACTTGCCGGCGCACGGTCCGCCTGTAATAACGATCTTTGATATCCGGTTCATATGGAGTCCTCCTTATGGAAAATGGACTGTTGCTTCATCTTACCACACACGGTGCGTGATTGGATGTTCGGAAGAAAGGAATTGTATTTTTTGTGTTTTTTTTGTCAAATTGAAAAATACATGCTATAGTGTAGCAGAAAAGAAATGCAGAAGACACCTGGCCCCTCCTGCGGGGCAGACTGACTTGACAGAAAGGAGAATTGATTTGAAGAATTATTTTGACCTGAACGGACAGGTGGCGATTGTGACAGGGTGCTCCACAGGCCTTGGCGTACAGATGGCGAAGGCGCTGGCGAACCAGGGTGCTTCGATCGTGGCGGTCGCGCGCAGACAGAACATGATTGACGCCGTGGCGAAGGAGATCGCCGAGGAGTTTGGCGTGAAGACACTGGCGGTCCGCTGCGACATCACCGATACGCAGGCGGTCGAGGATATGGTCGACACCGTCCTGAAGGAGTTCGGACGGATCGATATCCTGATCAACAACGCAGGAACCGGCGCGGTGGCCCCGGCTGAGGATATCACGGACGAGCAGTTCGGCAATGAGATGAACATCGACCTGTTCGGGTCCTTCCGTGTTGCCCGTGCTGTCGCGAAGAAGGCGATGATCGGCGCGAAGTACGGCCGCATCATCAATATCGCTTCCATGTACGGCCTGGTCGGCAACAAGATCGCCGGCTCCGCACCTTATCACGCAGCCAAGGGCGGCGTCGTGAATATGACCCGCGCGCTTGCGGCGGAATGGGGCAAGTACAACATCACCGTCAATTCCATCTGCCCGGGTTACTTCTACACAGATCTGACCCGCGACACGCTGAACAGTGATTTCTTCCAGCAGAACGCGAAGACGATGATTCCGGAAGAGCGCTACGGCGAGACGGGAGAGCTGGACTCTGCCGCGATCTTCCTGGCATCTCCCAGCTCCAGCTACGTCACCGGCGTGAACCTTCCGGTGGACGGCGGATATACAGCGATGTAAGCAGAAAACTGATTCGAAAGAAAAGGAACGCAGCCAGCGTTCCGGCCGCGGCGCCGTGTGCCAGATACACAGGACGCTGGTTCAGGACAGGGAATTCGTTCCCTGTCCTTTTTTACGGCTGCCGCGAGCCGGCTGCTGACAGAACCGGAGAAATGAATGTGCACAATGCGTGCGTATTTCAAATAATGCACACAGAATGTGCGAAACAAGTAAAAAAGATGTTCATTTTGTAATATTTTCTATTTACAAATGCGTGCATTGTGCTATTCTTTAAACAGGCGGGGTTTCGAGGGGGTTGATATAACAGCATCATCCATCCGGAATCCCTTTTTTACTGAAGATCTCATATTACAGCAGGAGGAGAAAAAATGTTTGACGAGAGCAAAGTGTTCCTTGGAATCGCCCCGATCGGCTGGTGCAACGATGACATGCCCGAGCTGGGCGCGGAAAATACCTTCAAGCAGATTGTCAGTGAGATGGCTCTTGCCGGATTTACCGGCTGCGAGATCGGAAACAAGTATCCTTCCGATCCGGCAGAACTGAAGAAGGCGCTGGACCTTCGCGGTATGAGAATCGCAAGCCGCTGGTACTCTTCCTTCCTGCTGACCCGCCCGATCGAAGAGGAAGAGAAGGATTTCATCGCCAACCTCGAGTTCCTCGCGGCGGTCGGCGCAAACCGGATCAATGTCAGTGAGCAGAGCTATTCCATCCAGGGCAAGATGGATGTGCCGATCCTGACAGGCGCTCACAAGCATGTCATGAACGATGAGGAATGGGACAGATTCACCAGGGGACTGAACCATCTTGGAAAGATCGCGAAGGATCATGGATTCAAGCTCTGCTTCCATCATCACATGGGAACCGTGGTACAGACCAGCGAAGAGACAGACCGCATGATGAGCAATACCGATCCGGATCTGGTTTTCCTGTGCTATGACACCGGCCACTTTACATTTGCGGGAGAAGATCCGCTGGCCATGCTCAAAAAGTATGTCGACAGAGTCGGCCATGTCCATCTGAAGGATATGCGGCTTGATGTGGTGGAAGAAGCACGGAAGAACAACTGGAGCTTCCTGCAGGCTGTCAGGAACGGCGCCTTCACGGTACCGGGAGACGGCGGCGTGGACTTTGACCCGATCTTTGATCTTCTCGCCAAGGGCGGATACACCGGCTGGCTGCTGGTCGAAGCAGAGCAGGATCCGGCAAAGGCAGAACCGCTCGAGTACGCCATCAAGGGAAGAAAGTATATCAAGGAGCATACCGGACTTTAATGGGATAAAAGTGCGGCCTTGCCGCATGTGCCCGGAGGGCACATCGGAGGGCCGCATCTGACACATTGAGAACAGAACATCATAACCATAAAGAAAAGAGAGAAGACAGGAGGATATTATGGCACAGGATCTTAAGATTGGAATCATCGGATGCGGCGCGATCGGCAAGGATCACTGCAGGAGAATCATTCAGACGGTACCGGGCGCGACGGTTGTGGCGGTCAGTGACTATGCGGCGGCGGCAGCGGACGAGACGGCTGCGCTGTACGGGATCCGTTCCTTCGGAAATGACTGCGACGGGATGATCAAGGACCCGGAAGTGGAAGCGGTTGTGATCACATCGATCGACCCGACGCACCATGACTATGTGATGAAGGTGCTCGCGGAGAAGAAGTGGTGCTTCTGTGAGAAGCCGCTTTCCCAGAACGCGAAGGACTGTGAGGAGATCATGGCGAAGGAGCTGGAGATCGGAAAGAAGATGGTCCAGGTCGGCTTCATGCGCAGATATGACAGAGGATACGCGGAGATGAAGCGGATCATCGAGTCCGGAGAGATCGGCCGCCCGATTCTGATTAAGGCAGCGCACCGCAATGTCTCCCAGGGCCCCGGATTCAAGACAGAGAACGGCGTGACGAATGTTGCGATCCATGAACTGGATATCTGCCGCTGGCTGCTGGGTGAAGAATATAAGGATGTGCAGTGTGTCAGAGTCCGCCAGAGCGCGAATTCCAACAAGGGTTATGACAACCCGCAGGTCATGCTGATGCGTACGCAGAATGACTGCTTCATCGATGTGGAAGTGCAGGTTGCCGACGGATATGGCTATGACATTCAGTGTGAAGTGGTCTGTGAGAACGGTACCGTGAAGCTGCCGGATCCGTACGCGGTTGTCCGCCGCTCCCGTCCGGATGTCACGAAGGATCCGGGTGAGACCATGCCGATCATGACAGACTGGAAGGAGCGCTTCATCGAGGCATATGACATTGAGATGTGCGAGTGGGTGAAGTCTGTGCACGCAGGACAGCTGACCGGCCCGTCCTCCTGGGATGGCTATGTAGCCTGTGTTGCCGGCGACGCGCTGAATGCTTCCAGAGGCACCTCGGAATTCCTTCCGGTGAAGACCATCGAGAAGCCTGAACTGTATAAATAAGACATTGATCAGCACCTCCTGGTCCAGAATGCAGTACTGCGTGCCGGGGGTGCTGGATTCTTGTCAGGGAGAAAAAACATTTGCCCCTGATGTTTCTGATATGAAGCAGATAAGGCGGTAACGGAGCTCAGATCATGAAAGTGACAATGCAGATGATTGCAGAGGCAGTCGGTGTCTCCCGCGGGACGGTAGACCGTGCCCTTCATCACAGAGGAAGGATTGACCAGGAGGTCGAAACACGTATCTTTGATGCGGCAAGATCGATGGGTTACACCCTTCCTGCTGCAGAAGATGGAAATGCGGGTACGGCCGGTCTGAAGAAAGAGATTCGGATCGGTGTGATTACCTATCTTTGCAATGCCGGATTCATGCGGGAGATCAACCGGGGAATCGCCGAAGCGCAGGAAGAACTGAAAGACAGGGGCGTCAGGATCATTCTGAAGGAAAGCGAGGCTGTCAATGGACAGGAGCAGCTTGCGTATCTGGAGGAACTGGAGCAGATGGGCGTGGACGGACTGGCGGTCATGCCCATTGACACCGGTGCGATCCGCAAGAAGCTTTACGCGCTTTCGGAGAAAGGGCTTCCCCTGGTCATGTTCAATTCAAAACTGTCCGGAATTCCCAGACTGAGTTATGTCGGGATGGACAATTATCAGAGCGGCCGGGCGGCTGCGGGCCTGATGAGTATACTGACCGGCGGGGCAGGCAGAATCCTGGTCATTACGGGCAGCTTCGGCAATCAGTTGATCAATGCGCGGGTGGATGGGTTTACGAAAGAGATCAAAGATTCTTTCCCGGACCTTTCTGTTGTAGCCGTGCAAAGCTCTTTCGACAGCGCGCGTGAAGTGCAGCGGATCATTGAAGATTCCATGCAGAGCATACCCGGTATCAACGGGATCTTTGTGGTGTCCAGCGGGCAGACAGGCATCCGGGACGCGTTTTCTTCTCTGTATCCGGAAAAGCGCCCTGCTGTTGTGATCTACGATCAGACACCGAAGAATGAAAAGCTGCTCAGAGACAATCTGGCGGACTTTCTGATTGACCAGAGCGGATATGAGCAGGGGTACCGGCCGCTGCATATTCTGGCAAATGCGATCGGGAAGGGAATTCTTCCGGAATCGCAGGAAGAGCACACAGAGATCAGCATCCGGACGAAATATAACCTCTGAGGAAAGGCTGATCATGATCCATGTTTCCCGCCTCTGAGCGGGGCCGGGCACATATCCTGACCTCCAAAAAAGCACGCGTTGGCGTTCATGGTGATTTCAATGAACGCAAAACATACAAAATGCACAATTCTGAACGCAATTTATTGGAGGTTCCGTCAATGGACAGGAGGGAAATAATCCTCTAAACTGATGATCAGTAAGAAAAGACGCGGAGCTGCGTGCATTTTTTTAAACTGCACGCAAGACCGCAAAACAGAGGACAGGAAAAAGCCGGAGAGAAGCTGCCTGAAGCCTGGCAGTGTCCGGAAAGAACCGGAAAGAAAACGAAAGGAGACGGCTGATGAGCAAAACAGTCAGACTGACAACGGCACAGGCGATCGTGAAATTCCTGGATCAGCAGTATGTGTCGAGAGATGGAGAAGAGACAAAGTTTGTTGAGGCGTTCTTCACACTGTTCGGCCACGGAATCGCGGTGGGACTCGGAGAAGCCCTTGATACAAACCCCGGAAGCATCAAGGTCATGCAGGGCAGAAATGAACAGGGCATGTGCCACTGCGCGATTGCCTACGCGAAACAGCATGACAGGAAGAAAATTATTCCCTGCGCGTCTTCCATCGGCCCCGGCGCGGCCAATATGGTAACCGCGTGCGGAACCGCGACGGTCAACAACATTCCGCTGCTGGTATTCCCGTCAGACACCTACGCGTCCAGACAGCCGGACCCGGTTCTGCAGCAGATTGAGATCAGCAGTTCCCTGGCGCTGACAACGAACGATGCGTTTAAGCCCGTCTGCAAGTACTGGGACCGCATCCAGCGGCCGGAGCAGCTGATGAGTGCCCTGATCAACGCGATGCGCGTGCTGACCGACCCGGCTGAGACCGGCGCGGTTGCCATTGCTCTTCCGCAGGATGTCGAGGGCGAGGCTTATGATTATCCGGAAAGCTTCTTTGTAAAGCGTGTACACCGTATCACCAGGCCGGTGGCGGTGCCGGAAGAGGTTGCGGATGTTGCGGAAGTGATCAAGGCTTCCAAAAAGCCGATTGTCATCATCGGCGGCGGTGTGCGTTACTCTGAGGCCGGGGAAGAGGTTGAGAAGTTCTGCGAAGAGTTCGGCATTCCCTTCGGCGAGTCTCAGGGAGGAAAGAGCGCGCTGAAGTCCAGCCACCCGTACTGCCTGGGCGGCATCGGCGTCACAGGCACCTCTGCTTCCAACAAGATTGCGAAGGCAGCAGACTGCGTGATCGGGATCGGCACCCGCATGACGGACTTTACGACAAGCTCCAAGTGGCTCTTCCACAATGAAGAGGTACGTTTTGCCGCGATCAATATCAGCCGCTTCCACGCGTACAAGTTTGACGCGGTCAAGGCAGTCGGCGACGCAAGAGAGACGGTGAAGGCACTGGGCGTGCTCCTTCGGGAAGCAGGATATCATTCCGGATATACGACAGAGATTGAAGAAGCGAAGAAGGAATGGGACGAGGAGCTGGAGCGTCTTGGCGGAATCGTCTGCGAGGGACCTGACTTCGAGCCGATCATCAAGGCGAGAGATGAGCGCACCATCCCGGAATTCGTGAAACTGTACGGGACGTCCCTGACCCAGACGGCTGCGCTTGCGACACTGCGTGCCGTGATGGGACCGGACGACAATGTGGTATGTGCGGGCGGCTCCCTTCCCAGTGATCTTCAGCGTGTCTGGAAAACGGATAAGCGCGGCGGATATCACGTTGAGTATGGCTACTCGTGCATGGGATATGAGATCGGTGCTTCCATGGGCGTGAAGATGGCCCAGCCGGAAGTGGAAGAATATACGGTAGTCGGAGACGCCGGCTTCCAGATGCTCAGCAGTGAGCTGGGAACCATCATGCAGGAGAAGGTCAAGACGAACATCCTTGTCTTTGACAACTGCGGATTCGGCTGCATCAACAATCTGGAGATGACCCACGGCATCGGCTCCCTGGCGACAGAGTTCCGCTATACGGACGGAAAGAAGCCCTGCGGAGACCTGATCCCGATGGATTACGCGAAGATCGGCGAAGCCTACGGCATGAAGTCCTATACCTGCCGGTCCGTGGAAGAGCTTGCTGAAGCGCTGAAGGATTCCAAAAAGCAGACAGTCGCCTGCCTGTTTGACCTGAAGGTGCTTCCGAAGACCATGACCGACGGTTACGGAGCCTGGTGGAATGTGGGAATCGCCGCCACTTCTGAGAAAGAAAGCGTCCGCGCTGCTGCAGCGGAAGTCATGGAACACAGAGAACAGGCAAGAAAGTACTGATCATCGGCCGGACGGACTGATTCAGATGTGAAAAAGGTTTTGACTAAGGAGAACGGAAAAAGCATGGAGAAAAAAGTATTCGGTTATCCCACATTTGACGAGAACGGAGAAAAGATTCTGACCACCTATGACAATGAATACAGGGATATGCTGATGGACATCCGCGTGTACCGGTTGAAGAGCGGCCAGAAGCGGACCTTCCTGAGGGAAGGGGAAGAGACGGCAGTTCTTCTGCTCTCCGGAAAGATCACTTTTTCCTGGGAAGGAAACAGTGAGACGGTATCCAGAAAGGACGTATGGACAGAAGGACCGTATGCCCTGCATGTTTCCTCCGGGACAGAGGTAACGGTGGAGGCCGCTGCGGACAGTGAGATTCTGGTGCAGTGCACGCACAATGACAAGGCGTTCGCTGCAAGGCTCTATGAACCGAAGGATGCTCCCTGGGGCTACTCAAGTGTCGGCAAGTTCGGCAATGTCGCAAAGAGAAGAGTCAATACGATCTTTGATCACGACATTCAGCCTGCGTCCAACATGGTCCTCGGTGAGGTTCTGAATGACCGCGGTAACTGGTCGGGCTATCTTCCGCACAGGCATCCACAGCCGGAGACCTACTACTTTATGTTTGACCGTCCGGAAGGATTCGGCGCCAGCTTCGTCGGCGATCAGGTTTTCAAGAGCACGGACGGCAGTTTCTCGGCGATTCCGGGCGGAGAGCTGCACCCGCAGTCTGTGGCGCCGGGCTTCCAGATGTACACCTGCTGGATGATCCGCCACCTGGACGGCAATCCGTGGCTGCAGACAGACCGCTGCGAAGACGAGCGTTATGTCTGGATGCACGATGCGAAGTTTGAGTGAGGAACCGTTTCACAGTAAAAAACAGATTCATATATAACATCTGGTTTTATCATATTATTTCAGCTGCCCGGGGAGGGCAAAAAGGAGGAAATCATGGCAAAAATCAAAGTTGGTGTAGCAGGCTACGGAACGATCGGACAGCGTCTGGCTGATGGCGTTGCCATGCAGGGAGACATGGAGCTGGTTGGAATTGCTGATCTGGCCCCGACCCTTTCCCTTCAGGCGCTCAGAGAGAGAGACATGATCGGCGCCAATGGTGTGAAGTACAATCTGTATCTGGTTGACGGCGCGGACGAAGCAGCGTTCGCGGCAAAGGATATCCCGGTAGAGGGAACCTTCGCGGATCTTTGCCAGAAGGTCGATATCATGCTGGACTCCGCTCCGGGCGGCGTCGGCGCGAAGAACAAAGAGAACTACTATGACAAGTACGGCGTGAAGGCAATCTTCCAGGGCGGTGAGAAGAACTCGGTTGCTGATGTCTTCTTCCATGGCTATGCCAACTTCGAGAAGGGTGTCGGCCAGAACTACCTGAAGCTGACCTCCTGCAACACCACCGGCCTGATCCGCAGCGTGGACTGCCTGGATCGTGAATTCGGCATCGAGAAGGTTGCGATCACCATCATCCGCCGCGTGGCAGACCCGGGCGACTATCACCGCGGACTGACCAATGCGCTGCAGATGGACAAGGCTCCGTCCCATCAGGCGGTCGACCTGATGACGATCATGCCGCATGTGCATGCGACCGGTATCCTGGTACACACGCCGGTGACCCACGGCCACATCATCACTGTGCTTGCGACCGCGAAGGATGGACGCAAGATCACGAAAGAAGAAGCACTGGCAGCTTTCCAGAAGCATCCGCGTATCCGCGTCGTCTCCATCGACGAGGGCTTCAAGGGCAACGCTTCCCTGTTCAAGTATGCGAGAGATCTGGGCAACCGCCGCGGCGACATGTACGAGATCGGACTGTGGGAGGATTCCATCGTCGAGTCCGGCAATGACATCATGTACGCGATCAATATCCCGCAGGAGAGCGTAACGATTCCGGAGACCATGGACGCGATCCGCGCTTCCATGAAGATGCAGCTGACCCGTGAAGAGGGTACCGCTGAGACCAACAAGTATCTGGGAATCGGAAAGTTTAAGAAGTAATACTTGTTTTGTCCTCCGCCGCCCGGAATATCCGGGCGCGCCGGAGGACATTGCGGATATGGAATCAAGACCGGGAGAACAGACATGAGATTTGGAATCAACACGATTGACGAATTTGAACTGGCAGGAAAGACGGTCCTGTGCCGGGTGGATATGAACCAGCCGGTGGACAAGGCCACGGATACCCTGAAAAGCACACAGAGGATCGAAGCCTGCGCGCCGACGCTGAAAGAGCTGTCTGACAAAGGAGCGAAGGTCGTGGTGCTGTGCCATCAGGGCAGCGACATCGAATACCAGAATTTCTACTGCACCAGACCGCACGCGAAAGTACTTTCCTCCCTGATCGGGAAGGAAGTGAAGTGGGTAGAGGACGTGTGCGGGCCGACCGCAAGGGAGGCGATCCGCGCGATGAAGGACGGGGATCTTCTGCTTCTGGATAACGTGCGTTTCTGCTCAGAGGAGCAGACTCTGTTCGAACTGAAGCTGAAACTGTCCCATGAGGAACAGGCGAAGACACAGGTGGTCACGAAGCTGGCTCCGCTGGCGGATCTGTATGTATGTGACGCCTTCGCTGCAAGCCACAGAGACCAGCCGACCCTGTGCGGATTCGAGCAGGTACTTCCTTCCGCGATGGGCAGGCTGTTTGAGAAGGAATACTGCGTCATTTCCGAGCTGATGGAAAGCCCGGAGAAACCCTGTGTGTTTGTCCTGGGCGGATCGAAGATCAGCGACGCCTTCATTATGATGGAGACTGTCCTGAAGAGCGGCAGCGCGGACAAGGTTCTGACCGGCGGTCTGGCAGGCAATATTCTGCTGCACGCTGTGGGACAGAAGATCGGACAGAAGAGCATCGACTTCATCTATGCGAAGAATTACGAAGAATACATACCGAAGGCGGCAGCGCTCGTCGAGAAATACGGTGACAGGATTGTCCTTCCGGTGGATCTTGGAGGCGTAGAGGACGGAAAGCGTGTCGAGTACACACCGGAGAATGTGCCGGATGATTTCTCGGCGATCGACATCGGGGAGAAGACGATCGCTCTTTACTGTGACATGATCGCGAACGCGAAGACGGTATTCGTCAACGGTCCCATGGGTATCTTTGAAGAGAGCCTGAGCGAAGCGGGAACAAAGAAAATCTTCGAGGCACTGGGTGAGACTGACGGTTACACGGTCGTCGGCGGAGGCGACTCCGTAACAGCCGCAAAGAAGTACAAGGTCACGGATAAGCTTGGCTATGTCTGCACGGGCGGCGGAGCATTGATCCGCTTCCTGACCGGAGAAGAGCTGCCGGTCGTCAAGGCGCTGAGACATGCCGCGAAGGCATTTCCGGTATCCTGAAAGCATCAGAGGGAAAACCCAGGAGGCAGGCAAGACTGCCTTCCGGGTGAACATACTGCAGGAAAAAACCAGAGAAAACCGGAAAGAATCCGGGAAAGATGAGGACAGCCTGTTATGCGGATGGAATTCGGCTACGGAAAAGGGACACAGATTGTTGAGATTCCCGACAGGAACCTGATGGCTGTGCTTACAGCCAATGAGATGGAACATGCAAGAAGAGGCGCGGACGCGGTTGATTATGCGCTGGAGCATCCGATCGGCGCGCCGAAGCTTAGAGAGGTCGCGAAGAAAGGACAGAAGGTTGCCGTAATCACCAGCGATATCTCCAGGCCGCTTCCCAGCTATGATGTCCTGCCTTCTGTCATCAGGGAACTGAATGCGGCAGGCGTGCCGGACGAAGATATCACGGTCGTGTTTGCGCTGGGATCCCACAGACATCATACGGAAGAAGAAAGGCGGCACCTGGCGGGCGATGAGATCTTTGAAAGAGTCCGCTGCGTTGATTCGGATCCGGAGGACTGCATCCATACCGGTACTTCCTCCAACGGAACGCCGTTTGATTTCTCAAGAAGTGTGGTGGAGGCGGATCTGCGTGTCGCGCTCGGCAATATCGAATTTCATTATTTCGCGGGATATTCCGGCGGCGTCAAGGCGCTGATGCCCGGTGTCTCCACACCGGCTGCGATCCAGTGCAATCATTCCCTGATGGTATCGGAGAACGCGTGCGCAGGAAAACTGGAGGGAAACCCCGTGCGGCAGGATCTGGAGGAAGCGCTTCAGTACTGCCCGATTCACTATATCGTGAACGCCGTGCTCGATGAACACAAGCACATCGTATACGCGGTGGCAGGCGACGTGATTGAGGCGCACCGTGCAGGGTGCAGGTATCTGGACCAGATGTACCGCAAACCGATTCCGGAGCGGGCGGATATCGTGCTCGTCTCGCAGGGAGGGGCGCCGAAGGATGCCAATCTCTACCAGACACAGAAGGCACTGGACAACGCCAAGCATGCGGTCAAAAAGGGCGGAACCATGATCGTGATCGGTGCCTGCAACGAAGGCCTGGGAAGCGCGCGCTTCGAGGAATGGCTGGTCAATGCGCCGACGTCGCATTCCATGGTTGAACGGATCGCGAAGGATTTCCAGCTTGGAGGACACAAGGCTGCCGCGATTGCCATGGTGCTGGAGAACGCGCAGATTGATCTGGTCAGTGAGATGGACGATGACTTCGTCAGAAGCATCTTCCTGAACCCGCAGCCGGACGCGCAGACTGCGTTCAACGAGGCAATGGAGCGCTACGGCGCGGATGCGACGGTCATCGCCATGCCGTTCGGCGGGGCAACACTCCCGATGCCGCCGGCATAAAAAGGAAGGGAAGACCGACCGGATCGCACCGTACGCGGAATTTTTGAAGACCGCAGACGATAAGATATGACAATTGACTGAAATCCGGATCGACTGATCCGTACATGGTATGGAATACCGCAGGAAAAGGAAGGAGAAAACAGCTTTATGGATTATGCAAAAGAGTCTCTGCGTCTGCATGAGGAATGGAAGGGCAAGATTGAGGTAGTGGCGACTGTTCCGGTCGCGACGAAGGATGACCTGTCTCTGGCGTATACGCCGGGAGTCGCGCAGCCCTGCCTGGAGATCCAGAAAGATCCGATCAAGTCATATGAGCTGACCAGACGTCACAATATGTGCGCGGTCATTACGGATGGTACGGCTGTTCTGGGCCTGGGCGACATCGGGCCGGAAGCAGGCATGCCGGTCATGGAAGGAAAGTGCGTACTCTTCAAGTCCTTTGGCGATGTAGATGCTTTTCCGCTGTGCGTGAAGACAAAAGACGTGGATGAATTCGTCGAGACCGTCTACAATATATCCGGATCCTTCGGCGGCATCAACCTCGAGGACATCGCGGCACCGCGCTGCTTCGAGATTGAGCGGAAACTGAAGGAAAAGTGCGATATTCCGATCTTCCACGATGACCAGCATGGAACTGCCGTCATCACACTGGCAGGCCTTCTGAATGCGCTGAAGGTTGTAGGCAAGAAGAAAGAAGACGTCAGAATCGTGACTTCCGGCGCGGGTGCTGCAGCGATCGCGATCGTGAAGCTTCTGCTTTCCGCCGGATTTACGGATGTCACCATGTGTGACAGAAAGGGCGCGATCTATGAAGGCAGGGAAGGCCTGAACTGGATCAAGGAAGAGATGGCGCTTGTCACGAACAGGGAAAAGAAGAGCGGAAGCCTGGCGGACGTGCTCGCCGGAGCGGATGTCTTCATCGGTGTTTCCGCACCGGGAACTGTGACGACTGAGATGGTAAAGACGATGAACAAGGACGCCATCGTGTTTGCCTGTGCGAATCCGACGCCGGAGATCTTCCCGGATGACGCGAAAGCCGGCGGCGCTGCTGTCATCTCGACGGGACGCAGCGACTTCCCGAACCAGATCAACAACGTGCTGGCATTCCCGGGCATCTTCCGCGGCACCTTCGATGTACGCGCAAGCGATATCAATGAAGAGATGAAGATGGCTGCGGCCATGGCGCTCGCGGATCTGATCTCTGACGAAGAGCTGAACGCAGATTACATTATCCCGAAGGCATTTGACCCGAGAGTCGGCCCGGCAGTGGCAAAGGCAGTTGCCGAAGCGGCAAGGAAGAGCGGCGTAGCGCGGATCTGATGATTGCGGAAGCTTTACAGAAGCAAAGCAATCCGCTCATCATGCAGTATTCAAAGGAGGAAAAAGATGACAAAGGAACAGGTCAAAAAACTCCAGGAGTTTGCCCTGGAGATCCGGATCGGTACGGTGGAGTGTATCAAGTCCCGCGGTTTCGGCCATGTCGGCGGCTCTCTTTCCGTAGCGGATCTTCTGGCGGTACTTTATGGAGAAGTCATGAATGTGGATCCTTCCAACCCGAAGAAGGAAGACCGTGACAAGCTGGTGTGCTCCAAGGGACATGCAGGCCCTGCGGTGTACGCAACACTGGCGCTGAAGGGGTATTTCCCCTACGAGAAGCTGTTTACCCTCAATCAGCCGGGTACGGACCTCCCGTCCCACTGTGACAGGAAGAAGACGCCGGGTATCGATATGACGACGGGCTCCCTTGGACAGGGAACATCGACCGCTGTCGGACTGGCGCTGGGTGACAGGCTTCAGGGCAGAGACTGCCGGACCTTCCTGATCGTCGGCGACGGAGAAGCGGAAGAAGGACAGGTATGGGAAGCGGCAATGTTTACCGCTGCCAAGAAGCTGACCAATCTGGTCTGGATTATCGACTGGAACAAGAAGCAGCTTGACGGGTATATCAAGGATGTCAACGACCCGGGTGACTACCGTGCGAAGTTCGAAGCCTTTGGCTTTGATGCTGTGACGGTCGACGGCCATGATGTCGAAAAGCTCTATGAAGCGCTGACGAAGAAGGCGGAGGACAAGCCCATCGCCATCATCATGGATTCCGTAAAGGGCAAGGGCGTGACCGCTGTCGAGCAGACGATGGCGAATCATTCCATGAAGGGCGGACAGGAAATGTTTGACGGATGGCTTGCTGAGCTTCGTGAGTTTGACGGATGGCTTGCTGAGCTTCGTGAGAAGCAGGCTGCCATGAAGGCGTAAGGAGGTGCGGAATGGAAATCGTATATAACGGCAATCAGGATTCCAGATTGTATAAGGCCGTGATCGGTGAGACCATCGACGCGCTGATGAAAGAAGACGAAAAGGTTGTCTGGCTGGACGCAGACCTGAGAGGCTGCAGCGGAACGGCCGGAAAAGAGGGTGACCGCTATATCAACTGCGGAATCGCCGAGGCTAACATGATCGGTATCGCCGCAGGCCTGTCAGCGTCCGGCATGAAGCCCTATGCACATTCCTTTGGTCCGTTCGCCTCCAGAAGAGCTTATGACCAGGCATTTCTGGCAGCAGGCTACGCAGGCAACGCAGTGACGATCATCGGAACGGACCCCGGCATCACGGCTGCCTTCAACGGCGGCACGCATATGCCTTTTGAAGATATGGCTCTGTACCGTGCGATGCCGGAAGCGACTGTCTACGACATCACCGACGTACCGATGCTCATCGATACACTGAAAAAGGCGAAGGATATGCCGGGTGTGAAGTACATCCGTGTACCCAGAGCCGGATCCTTCCAGATCTACGCGGATGGTTCCTCCTTCACGCCCGGTAAGGGAGTTGTCCTGCGCGAAGGGACAGACGCCCTGATCGTCGCGAGCGGCATCATGGTGAAGGAAGCACTGGAAGCTGCGAAAGCACTGGCTCAAGAAGGCATCGAGTGTGCCGTGATCGATCCCATAACAGTCAAGCCGCTGGATGTGGATCTGGTCCGCGAGTGGGCACAGAAGACCGGTGTCGTCGTGACAGCCGAGAATCACAACAGGATCGGCGGTCTGACCAGCGCGGTTGAGGATGCACTGATCGGCATGCCGCTGAAGTTCGGCCATGTCGCTGTGGAAGATACCTGGGGCGAGGTCGGCCCGCTGGATTATCTGCGAGAGAGGTTTGACCTGACCTGTGATCATATCGCACGGGTGGTCCGGGAATTAAGAGCCTGACAGGAAAAAACAATTTACAAAAATGCAAAATATGATATTATTTAAACAAGTAGGCTGTTTGAATGAGTTTGAAGAATCATTCAGAGATAACACTGTGCTTCATCCGGAGAAGGTTCCGGAATAATTGGGCGTCAGCCCGGATAAGAAAAGGAGGATTTTAGAATGAAAAGGAAATTGGCAGCATTGTTTGCAGGAGTTTTTCTGGCAGGAGCCCTGAGCATTCCGGCAATGGCAGAAGACGACTACACCATCGCGGTAAATCTGAAGACTCTGTCCAGTGAGTACTGGCAGAACGTGAAGTCCGGTATTGACAAGGCGGCGGAAGAGCTCGGCCTGACAATTGACGTACAGGGCGCGGCAGCCGAGACAGAGATTGCGGAGCAGGTACAGCAGCTTGAAACCATGCTGGCTGCGAACCCGGATGCAATCATCATTGCTCCGTTGGATGGCGATGCGGTAATCGGTGCGATCGAGAGTTCCGGATATACCGGAAAGGTTATTTTCTGCGATACAGACTGCGATTATGAGAATAAGGTTTCCTTTGTCGGAACTTCCAACGAGGATGCGGCTTACAGCGGCGGCGTCTACGGCGCGAAGATCAACGGCGATGATACCAAGGCTCTGATTATCTATGGCCAGGAAGGTGACAATACTTCCAACCTTCGTAAGAGCGGATATGAGAAGGCTCTGAAGGAAGCAGGCCTGGAGCCGGTTGCTGAGATGTCCGGACAGAATACGACTGATGGCGCGACCAAGACGATGGAAGATATGCTGAACGCATATCCGGATGGCATCAACCTGGTACTCTGCCACAATGATGATACTGCAATCGGCGCCCTGAACGCGATTCAGGCGGCAGGAGCAGAAGGCATCTCCATCATCGGCTTCGACGGCAATCAGTCCGCGATCGAGCTGATCGATGCCGGCGACATCACTGCGACAATCGCTCAGCAGCCGGCACTGATGGGATATGAGTCAGTCATGACCGCTGTTGCTGCGCTCAAGGGCGAGGAAGTCGAAGAGAATGTGTCTGTTGACACCGTCATCATCGATGCCGAGAACTGCAAGGATTATCTTGCGGAGTAATTGTGAAAGCGGCCTGGAGATTCAATATAATCATCATACATAAGTAATTTTTACCGGTTGGACGGTCTGGGTCTTTCCTGGACCGTCCAACTTTTCAGGACTGGTGATTCAGTCATCTGAGCACAGCCCTCAGACATAATGAAAGGAGCGTGATGCACCAGTGGCCGATTATGTGGTGGAGCTGAAGAATGTTACAAAACGGTTCCCGGGTGTCATAGCCATGCACGACATGCATATTCAGATCCGGCCCGGAGAAATCCATGGCCTGATCGGAGAGAACGGAGCCGGGAAGTCGACTCTGATCAAGGTACTGACCGGTGTTCATATCCCGGAAGAAGGCGAGATCTTTGTAGACGGGCAGAAGGTGTCTTTTTCAAATCCGGTTCATGCCCGTGAGGCGGGAATTGCGTGTGTTTACCAGGAACTGAATATTGTTCCGATGCTTCCGGTCGTGGACAATGTATTTATGGGAAGAAAAGTCACAAAGTCTTCCGGACTTCTGGATTATCCCCGTATGCATAAGGAAGCGCATGAGGCGCTGACTCTCCTGGGACATCCTGAGGTCGATACCCATATAGAATGCGGCAAACTTGGTATGGGTCTTCAGCAGATGGTTGAGATTGCAAAGGCAGTTTCCGTGAAGGCAAAGCTGCTGATCATGGATGAGCCGACTTCTTCTTTGGGTGAGCAGGAAGTAAAGCAGCTGATGTTGACTGTCCGCAAGCTGAAAGCTGAGGGAATCGCGATTTTGTTTGTCTCTCATAAACTGGAAGAACTGTTTGAACTGTGTGACCGTGTCACGGTCATGCGTGACGGAGAACATATCCTGACAGAGGATATGTCGAATATGACAAACGACAAGCTGATCCAGGCAATGGTCGGCAGATCTCTGGAAAATCAGTTCCCGAAAGAATTCGGAACCAGAGGAGAATGTATGCTGGAGGTGAAGAACCTCAATGAACTGGGTGTGCTCAAGAATGTCAGCTTCAAGGCTTACGGCGGTGAGATCCTTGCGTTCGCGGGCCTTGTCGGTGCAGGACGAAC
Source organism: uncultured Lachnospiraceae bacterium (assembly GCA_902781455.1). GTDB lineage: Bacteria > Bacillota > Clostridia > Lachnospirales > Lachnospiraceae > Porcincola. Next base: position 44,678 of record CACZJF010000017.1, read on the forward strand.
GGAGACGATGAGAGCGCTGTTCGGCGCGGATAAGATCGATTCCGGAGAGATATATATCCAGGGTAAAAAAGTAAAGAACGGGTCTCCCGGACAGGCGATCAGGAACGGAATCGCATTTCTGACAGAAGACAGAAAGGGGCAGGGCCTGGTTCTTTCCGAGAGTATAAAGATGAACCTGATCCTGGCAAACATGAAAAAGTTTACCCGCAGGTTCCTTCTGGATCATGGAAAGATCGCGGAAAACAGTCAGGATATGATTGGAACGCTACGGATTAAAACACCGAGTGCCGATGAGATAACGGCCCAGCTTTCCGGCGGAAACCAGCAGAAGGTAGTTATCGGAAAGTGGATCAACTGTGACGCCCAGATCTATATCTTTGATGAACCAACCAGAGGAATCGACGTTGGTGCCAAAGTTGAAGTGTATAACGTTATGAACAAGCTGGTGAAGGAAGGAAAATGCGTGATCATGGTGTCCTCCGAACTGCCCGAGGTACTGGGAATGGCTGACCGCGTCATCGTAATGCGGGAAGGCGAGATTATGGGTGAACTGGAGCGGGACAGTGATCAGTTCAATCAGGAAGATATCATGAGAGCAGCATGGGGAGGAAGAATCGCATGAAGAGCAATGAGAAGAAAACAGGCATTGGCGATATTCTAATGAAGCTTGGACCGCTGCTGGTTCTGGCGTTGCTATTTATCATTTTCACGATTACCCTGCCGGGCAGGTTCCTGCAGGTTCCGAATCTGATGAACATTCTGAAGCAGACGAGTGTGAACTGTCTGATCGCGTCAGGTATGCTGCTTGCGTTGATCACAGCCGGTATTGATCTGTCTGTGGGGTACAATGCGATTCTGGCAACCTGCCTGATCGGCGTTATGATGCAGTCAGGCATCACGAATCCGTTCCTCCTGATTATCTGCGCGATCCTGGTCTCGACGTTCTGCGGGTTCATGAACGGTACTCTGCTTACGAGACTGGACCTTCCCCATCCGTTTGTTTCAACGCTGGGCATGAAGTTCGTCCTCTGGGGTCTTGCGCTTCTGATCACGCATTCCCAGACGATCGGATTTGCCAATAAGGGAATTGACGCGGTTCTTTGGATCGGCAAGGCGACGATTTTCCCGATCGGATTCCCGGTCTGCTTTATTCTGGTTGTCATATTCTACATCCTGTTCCATATCTTCCTGAACCACACTCCGCTTGGACGCCAGATCTACTGCGTCGGCGGCAATCCGGAAGCGGCCAGGATGTCCGGTATCCGTTCCAAGGATGTGCTGACGATCGTATATACGATCTCCGGTTTCATGTGTGGTGTCTCAGGCATCGTGCTTGCCGGCCGTCTGAATACGGCAAATACCGCATCTGCCGGTACATTTGATACAGACGCCATTGCCGCCTGCATCATCGGCGGCGCGTCGTTCCGCGGCGGCAAAGGAACGATCTGGGGCTGCATGATCGGAGCAATGCTGATCGCAACGATCCGTAACGGACTGAACCTGTTCAGCGCCGGCAACGATATCCAGTATATCGTCATCGGTCTGGTCATCATTGGTGCGGTTACAATCGACGTGTTCCGTGGAAAGATGGAAGCAAATGCCCGCAAGATGGCAAATGCGAAGAAGTGATTTCCGAGGGGTCATGTACCCTGGATGAATGGAATAAGAAGAGCAGTTTTGATTGGGCAGGGGAGAATGACATCTTCTCTGCTCTGTTGTTTTAGCAGGAAGGCTGTGATTGAAAACTGGCAGGAAAGGAAATGTTATATGGTACGCGACAGGCAATTCTACCGTGACTTTTTCGTCATGTGGATCGTGCTGGTGCTGCAGAATGTGATCACGCTGAGTGTCAACCTGGCTGACAACATGATGCTGGGTGCCTACAGCGAGACGGCTCTTGCAGGCGTGGCGGCTGTCAACCAGATTCAGTTTGTCTACCAGCAGCTGCTGATCTCCTTCGGGGACGGCTGTCAACCAGATTCAGTTTGTCTACCAGCAGCTGCTGATCTCCTTCGGGGAAGCTGCGGTCATCCTGGGAACCCAGTATTACGGCAAACAGCAGATGGAACCGGTGAAGCGCCTTGCGAAGTACGCGATGGTGACAGGGGTGATTCTGTCAGCGGCGCTCTTTCTGGCGGCAAGCCTGATTCCGCGGCAGCTGATGCTGATCTTTACAACAGACGAAGCGATCATCACGCAGGGGATGATCTATCTTGAGACGATCCGTTACACTTATCTGGTCTTTGCCATAGCGCAGGTCCTGCTTTACACACTGCGGATTGTCGGATCGGTGCGGATCTCTCTGTATCTTTCCCTGACAGCCCTGGCGGTCAATTGCTTCTGGAACTATACGCTGATCTACGGGCGGTTCGGCATGCCGTCCCTGGGAACGAAGGGTGCCGCGATCGCGACGCTGATCTCCCGGGTCGTGGAGCTGGCTGTTCTGATCGGATATATCGTGCTGCGCGAGAAGAAACTTCGGCTGGGCTGGAGGGACTATCTGCTGCCGCAGCCCTCTTCGATGCCTTCCCTGGCGGGCGACTATGTGCGGGTGATGATTCCGATGATGATCGTCAATGCGCTGTGGGGCCTGAACAATGCGGCGCAGAATGCGATTCTTGGCCATATGACAGCCAGAGCCATCGCTGCCAACTCGGTGGCTTCCACACTGTTTCTGCTCTGCAAGTCCACCGCGCAGGGATCCGCGGCGACGGCTTCTTTCTACACGGGAAAAACGATTGGGGAGGGAGACTTCGAAAAGCTCAGGCTGTATGCCCGCACCTGGCAGGTACTGTTTATCGGGATCGGGATTCTGTCCGGCATCGCGCTGTTCTTCCTGCGCATTCCCATTCTCTCTGTCTACCGGCTTGAACCGGAAACCCGCCAGATGGCTGATACCTTCCTGCTGATCCTGTCCGTGATCATCGTCACCATGTCTTACCAGATGCCGGTGAATGCCGGAATCATACGGGGCGGCGGAGACATCCGGTATGCATTTACGCTGGATATCGTGAGCATCTGGTGTATCGTTATCCCCGTTTCCTGGGCGGCAGCTTTTGTGTTTCACGCATCACCGGTCACGGTTGTCTGGCTGCTGAACGCGGACCAGATCTTTAAGGCTGTGCCAGCCTTCATCAAGTGCAATTACGGGCACTGGGCGAAGAAGCTGACCAGATGAACGGACATAATGTTGCCAGGAGACCGGACTTCTTCGCTGCGACCCCCAAAAGTCTTCGCTCAGAAGTCCGGTCTCCTGGCGATGTTCGTGCAGCTCCATGGACTTCAGCGAGTGCTGACAAATCTCCGCTAGCGTAAAGATTTCATCGGATTGAAAAAAAGAGAACTCCAACCTATGATAAAGCTCAGGGTCTCAAACCGGAGTTTTAGGAAGGAAGGGAGTTCTC
>CACZJF010000018.1 GCA_902781455.1 uncultured Lachnospiraceae bacterium
CATGTTCTCGCTTTTCCTTTCTCCATTGATGATTTCCGGTATGCTTACGTCATAGAACTCGGCGATCTCGACCAGCATACCGATATCAGGCATATTGCTCCCGGTCTCCCATCGAGATATAGTTCGGCCAGACACTCCCAGTTCTTCAGCCATCTGCTCCTGAGTAATTCCTTTCTCTTTGCGAAGTTCTTTCAGGAATGCTCCTATCTTTCTCTGGTCCATACGTGGTCCTCCTTTCATCGTGAGGATAATGGATTACGCGGGATTTTTACACGACACAAAGTGAGAAATGCCGTGTTTTTGAAGTAGACAAGCGTGTCTGGTACTAAAAAAGCAAAATCATATCCACGACCTATGAAATAACAATATCGTGTCCACAACCTACCGAAAAGCAATATAGTAGCCACAACCCTCGCCCATAGCGGTACCTCGATAAGTTCCCGTGAACGTGACAAAGGGATTTCCGCAACCCGGAGCGTGATGACCCCGAGGCGTGGAAATCCCTTTATTTCAGGCTTTTCCAGCCCTGTCTTATGTATTTCTTGATAGCAAAACTACCGTCTCGACGTGTACAGTGTGGCAAAACTGGTCTACCGGCTGCACTTTCCGGACCGTGTACCCGCCCTTATCAAAGACCGCCAGATCACGCGCGAGCGTCGCGCTGTCGCAGCTGACATATACGACCCGGTCCGGGCTGACACGCAATATGGTTTCAATCAATGTACGGTCGAGTCCTTTCCGCGGCGGATCAACCACAATCACATCAGCGTCCGGCAGATCCCCTGCCAGGTCCTCAGCCCTGCCTGCGATAAATTCACAATTGTCGATATGATTCAGTTTCGCGTTCTCCCGCGCTTTCCTGACCGCCTCCTCAACAATCTCGATCCCGAACACGCGCCCGGCACGCTGCGCAAGGAACAGAGAGATCGTTCCAGTCCCGCAGTACAGGTCCCATACGGTTTCCTGCCCTGTCAGACCCGCGTATTCCAGCGCTGTACTGTACAGTACCTGTGTCTGTACCGGATTGACCTGGTAAAATGAGCCGGCGGATATGCGGTAAGTCAATGGCCCGATCCGGTCTTCAATATAGTCTGTGCCGTAAAGAACGCGGCTCTTCCTGCCAAGGATCACATTCGTCTGCTCCCGGTTGGTGTTCAGGACGATACTTCTGACCTTCACAGCCTCCCGGATCCGGGATACCAGAACCTGCTCTTCTTTCAGCCTGTCAGCTGCCGCGACGATCACAACCATCAGGTCCCCTGTAGAGAACCCGGCGCGGGTGCAGACATGCCGGATGATCCCGCTCCCGTCCGCTTCACGGTACGGGCGTACGCCGTATTCCTTCATCCAGGATATCACTGCTCCCAGAACAAATTGATTCTCATCGATTCCAATTTCGCATCGATGATTATCGATAATTGTATGTGTCCGCCCGGCATAGAAGCCTGCGATGATATTCCCATCCCTGTCCTCTCCGACCGGGAACTGGGCTTTGTTTCTGTAGTGCCAGGGATTCTTCATACCAATGATCGGGCAGAAAACTTCGTCCGGCAGAGACAGTCCGCCAATCCGTGCAAGGTTCTCGCGGATCTTGCGTTCTTTCATCCGAAGCTGGGCCGGATAACTCATCTCCTGGATCTGGCAGCCTCCGCAGCGGCGCGCGGCAGTACATACCGGCGGAACGCGGTCCTTGCCGGGAGAAAGAATCTCCTCCAGCCGGGCATAGGCGCAGGTCTTCTTCACCTTCACCACCTTCGCCCTGACCCTGTCCCCGATCACGGCATCCTTGACAAAGACGGCCATGCCTGCGGCATGGCCGATCCCAAGTCCTTCTGTGGACATGTCTTCAATTATGATTTCCAGCAGGTCATTCTTCTTCACAAGCTTCTTCCTGATTTCGCTTTACCATTCTCCTGTCTTGCGCAGGTTGGAATCCAGCAGCCGGTTGAATCCGAGCCACTCGTCCGATCCCCTGTTCTTCGCCGCAGACAGAATCTCCTTCATGGTCTCGAGTTTCGCGTCTGCATTGTCCGCCAGATTCAGCGCCATGGCTTCGGCCAGCGCCGGCTTCTTCGGGCTTCCGTATTCATATTCGCCATGATGGGCAAGGATGCAGTGCTGCAGCTCGCTCAGCAGGCGGTGCGGGAAACCCGGAATCCTTCTGGCCGCCGAGCCGATCAGCTCACTCCCCATCACGATATGGCCAAGCAGCTGTCCGTCATCCGTATAGTCATTGGCCGGAAAATTGGAGATCTCCTTCAGCTTTCCGACATCATGAAATGCGGCTGCCGTAATCAGCAGATCATGATTCAGATAAGGGTACAGGCCACAGTAAAACTCGCACATCTTCACTACACTCAGGGTATGCTCGCACAGGCCGCCGACAAAGCTGTGATGAATGGTCTTGGCCGCGGAATGCCTGCAGAATGCCTCCTCGAACGCAGGGTCTTCAAAATATCTGTCAATCAGCGCCCTGAGCCACTGATTCTTCACGCTCTGAAGAATCGTCTTCAGCTCCTGATACATCGAAGGCATGTCATGTTCACTGACCGGAAGGTAGTCCTCCGGACGGTATTCCCCCTGCCTCGCGATCCGGACACGCTTGATGTTCAGCTGCAGATTATTCTGGAAGGTAGTCACTTCCCCGACGACATAGATATAGTCAAAGGGAGCGAATTCCTCGATCCCGCTTGCATTGGGCTCCCAGATCTTGCAGTCGATGGTCCCGCTGCTGTCCTGGAGCGTGACATTCTCATACTCCTTTCCCGCCTTCGAAGTTGCCTGCTGACGTGTCTTGCACAGATACACGTCTCCGACATGATCCCCTTCGCGCAGTGTTTCGATCAGTTTCATTTCCTGTCCTTCCTAATGCCTGTCTCTGAATTCACTCTTTCTATATCTTACCACGTTGTCATCGTGAATAAAAGACAGTCACAGTTCTCCGTTCCGGGCGCTTTCCATCAGCATCTCCACGCAGGCCTGCACCGCGGGAGGCAGCACGGTTCCTTCCTTCCACACCAGATACATCATGCGCCGGCAGATCCGGTTGCTCAGCATGAAGCAGTGCGGGCGCTCCTTCAACGGGAAATTCCGGATATCAATTCCGCTCATCAGGCAGGTGCCTGCCCCCTTCATCGTCATAATATAGGCTGTCACCGCCTGGTCCGCCATAACCGGAACCCTGCCTGTCACATGATCCCGCTTCATCAGAATATCCAGCATCTGACCCAGATTGCGCTCCGGGGACAGGCGGATAATCGGCAGTCCCTCCGACAGATCCCATCCGTTGATCTCAGCCAGACTGCGGAACATCGGAAGGGTGACTTCCGGATCGTCTTCCGGCGCGTCAAGCCTGTCAAACGGGATCTCCATGCGCTGCAGCTGCGGTGTCAGCTTCGCTTCCGGCGGCAGACAGTAGTAGATCTTCGTCTCTGTCAGCGGTTCAAAATGAAGGCCGCCCTGCATATCAGTCGGAGAGGAGATAAACAGATCCAGATTCCCGTCCAGAAGCTCTCTTCTGAGCCGTTCCGGCGTCCCCTCCATGACATGGATGTCGATACCGGGATAGCGCCTGGAATACCTGGAAACCATGTTCGGGACATACGCGATGTTAAATGCGCTTGTTCCGCCGATCCGGAGCATCCCGCCTTCCAGGCTGCTCAGAGATCTCAGCTTCTCCTTGAAGTCCTTCTCCAAAAGATCCCGCCGGTTCAGATAATCCAGAAGCAGCTTGCCTTCCTGTGTCAGGCTCAGCGGCCGGGTCTTCCTGTCAAAAATCGTGATCCTGAGCTCTTTCTCCGCGTTCCTGATCTGCGAGGAGATCGCAGGCTGTGAGATCGACAGCTTCTTCGCCGCTTTGGAAAAACTCTTCTCCTGCAGGACAACTCTGATATATTGAATCACTTCATCTGTCATATGTTTCCTCTTTATCTCTTATGATTCCAATGAATTCGTGAAATCTTCCTGTTAAGTGTTATAATAGCGTTATCAGGATCAGTACAGACATCAGCACAAGGAGGGCATCCCGGGAATGACAGAAGATTATAGGATCCTGCTTGCAGGAATCAATCCTGAACTGACAGAAGAGATCTCGAACACCCTTAGAAAAAAGCACTGCCAAATTGCTGCTATCCCTAAAATCTCTGATTTCACCTATCCGATCCGGTCCTGTTATCCGGACCTGGTTATCATGGATCCGTCGCCGGACGGATCTGCCGCAGGCAGCTCACTCAGAGAATTCCAGGAAAGAACACATATCCCTGTCATTATCATCAGCAGCGCATCGGACATTTCCGCCAAGGTTCACTGGCTGGAAGCCGGTGCTGATGATTATCTGAGCAAGCCGTTTGACCATCGTGAACTGGCCGCCCGCGTACACGCAGTCCTGCGAAGAAGTGCGCTCAGCAGCGAGCCGCTCAAACCGGAACCTCCTAAGGCAATTTCGTATCCGGACCTGACCGTCGATCTGAACAGATATGCCGTTACCTTCCACGGGGAGAAGGTATCCATGCCGCCGAAAGAGATCGAGCTTTTATACTGTCTCGCCTCCCAGCCGGGCAGGGTTCTGACACGCGAGCACCTGCTCACCCACATCTGGGGCTACAATTATGTCGTTGACTCACGGACCATCGATGTCCATATCAAGCGGCTTCGCCGCAAGCTCATCTCTGATCTGTGGACCATCGAGACCGTATGGGGCGTCGGCTACAAGTTCCAGCTGTCATGACACCGGGCATTCCGGAAGCGGACCTGTCAGCACCCGATTCCGGCAGCCGCAGCATCGGATCAGATTCCGGAAGCCACAGGATCGGATTCCGGAAGCAGATCTGTCACACCGGCGCGCGCCCTGCGGAAAGCGACACGTTTTCCTTGCCGAAAGCCTCTTCCAGCGCGCTGATCATCGACGGCGGCAGGTACATTTTTCTCCGAAAACTCAGCTCTTTGACGGAGCGGGGATTCTGAACAAATATGATAATTTTCCCGGCCGGAGGCGCAGCACCTGCGGCCATATCCTGTGTCTCTCCCATATCCCCTGCATAGGCCGCTCCTGGCACCGGCGCTCCGGACGAGGCATAATCGTCTCCCGGAACGGTGCTTTCGTACGCCTGCTGCCCCTGCTGCAGAATATCGAGAACCTGCTTCTCTCCTGCAAGGTACGCGTCCACAGACGGAAACCGCAGCCACAGGTCGCGGGGTACCTCCGCAAAGGAACAAAGCCTGTCCGCCAGAAGCTTCGCGTCTTTATTGTCCTCCAGGGACACCTTTCCTGAAACAAAGATTCTCGCGTCCTTGGCACAGCAGGCACGATACTGTTCGAAGACTCGCGGGAAGACCAGAACCTCCACGCTTCCCACCAGATCCTCTACCTGCAGAAATGCCATCGGCTTGCCGTTCTTCGTGTACTTCGATGTGACATTTTCCACGATTCCGCCGATCCGCACCACAGACTGGTCCATCAGCTTATCGGCCTGTCCGGTCTCATCATCGACCGCGAAGTCGCTGGAGAGGGCTGTGATATTCTTTCTCCAGAGCGCCTCATACTGCTCCAGCGGGTGCCCGCTCGCGTAGATGCCAAGCACCTCTTTTTCGTACGCAAGCAGCTGCTCTTTTTCAAACTCCGCGACATCGGGCATCGCCACACCGGGATCCGGACCTCCCGCACCCTGGCCAAAGTAGTCAAACAGCGACATCTGTCCGGTGATCTGCACCTTTCGCTCCCGTGCGGCCGAATCCCAGATCTGCTCATACATCAGCATCATCTGGCGGCGGTTTGCGCCCAGGCTGTCAAACGCGCCCGCCTTGATAAAGTTTTCCGCTGCCTTTTTGTTGACCTCGGAGGATACCCTGCGGGCAAATGCATTCAGGTCCGGGAACCGTCCTTCCGCTTCTCTGTTCTCCAGAATCGCACGGATCACCGGGCGGCCGACACTCTTGATCGCCCCCAGCGCATAACGGATGGCAGCTTTCTCCGAATCTGATGATTTGGCATGCACTGCAGAATCGGAAGCAGCCTCCGCTCCGGATGCAGTCTTCCCGCCTAATGCGGTTCCCGCACCGGAAGCAGTCTCCTTGCCCAGGCCTCCCGTCACGGAAAACCCTTCCACACTCTCATTGACGTCCGGCGGAAGAATCCCGATCCCCATACTCCGGCTCGACACGATATACTCTGCCACCTTCTGCGGGCTGTCGATCACCGACGTCATCAGGGCGGCCATGAATTCAACCGGGTAATGATATTTCAGCCATGCGGTCTGATAGGTCACGACAGCGTATGAGGTAGAGTGCGCCTTGTTAAATGCGTACTCCGCGAAGCTCATCATGTTGTCAAAGATCTTATTCGCGGTTGCCTGGTCAATCCCGCGGGATACACACCCCGGCACGTCTTCTTCCGGATTGCCTTCGACAAAGTTCCTCCGCTCCTTCGCCATGACGTCCGCCTTCTTCTTGGACATGGCCCTGCGCACTAGGTCACTCCGGCCATAGGAATACCCGCCCAGATCACGGACGATCTGCATCACCTGCTCCTGGTAGACGATACACCCGTAGGTCGTCTTCAGGATCGGTTCGATCAGCGGCGTGTCATAACGGATGGCGGAAGCATTTTCCTTGCCGCGGATGTACATGGGGATAAAGCTCATCGGGCCCGGACGGTACAGAGCGATTCCGGCGATGACATCCTCCAGGTTTCCGGGCTTGAGTTCTTTCATGAAGCTCTTCATGCCGGCAGACTCCAGCTGGAAGATGCCCTCGCACCTTCCCGTGGAGATATACTCAAACACCTTCCTGTCGTCCGTCCTGACACGGTCGATGTCCAGGTCGCCGTTCTCGTCCTTCGGACTTTGCTCCCAGATCTCGCTTCCCCTGCCATACAGCGCACACCGCCGCTTCTCCCGCAGAGAGATCATCTTCACCGCTTCCTTGATGACCGTCAGATTCCTGAGCCCCAGAAAATCCATTTTCAGCAGGCCGAGATGCTCGACGGTATCCTTCGTAAACTGGGTCACGAGATTGCCCTCGGACGTCAGTGCCAGCGGAACGAAATCATCCACCGCTTCCTGGCAGATCACAACACCGGCAGCGTGGGTGCCGACATTGCGCGGCAGGCCTTCCAGCTTCCGTGCCATCTCAATCAGCGTTTTGATCTTCTCGTCCCCCGCTGCCATCTCCCGCAGCTCCTGACTGACCTGAAGCGCGATATCGATGGTCATGCTGACTGCAGGATTGATCGGATTGCGCTGCGGAATCATCTTCGCGATCGAATCACACAGTGCGTAAGGAAGGTCCATCACCCGCCCGACATCACGGACCACGCCGCGCGGCTGAAGCGTGCCGAAGGTGATAATCTGGGCGACATTCTCCTTGCCGTACTTGCGTACGACATAGTCGAACACTTCCGAGCGGCGTTCCGGCTCGAAGTCAATATCAATATCGGGCATGGAGATACGCTCCGGATTCAGGAAGCGCTCGAACAGCAGGCTGTACCGGATCGGGTCGAGCTGTGTGATGCCCAGCGCGTAGGAAACGATGCTTCCCGCAGCGGAGCCTCTTCCCGGGCCAACCGCGATCTTCTGGCTTCTTGCATACCGCACATAGTCCCACACGATCAGGAAATAATCGACGAAGCCCATGGAGTGAATGATATTCAGCTCACTCTCCATGCGCTCCTTCGCTTCATCCGTCACCGGGTCATAGCGCTCGGACAATCCCTGCCAGCACAGCTCCTGCAGATATTCCCAGGAAGTCTTTCCGTCCGGGACAGCAAAACGCGGAAGCTTATACTGCCCGAACGCAATCGTCACATCGCAGCGCTTTGCAATCTTTCCCGTATTCTCCAGCGCCTGCTGTGCATAGGGAAACAGCGCTTCCATCTCTTCGGGACTCTTTACATAATACTGCCCGCCCTCATAGCGCAGCCGGTTCTCATCGGAAAGCTTCTTCCCCGTCTGCAGGCAGAGCAGGACATCATGCGCTTCCGCGTCCTCCGCGCGGGTATAATGGCAGTCGTTCGTGGCGACCAGCGGAATCCCTGTCTCCGCGGACAGCCTGAGCAGCATCTGGTTGACCTTCCTCTGGTCCGCAAGACCATGATCCTGCAGCTCCAGATAATAATTTCCCTCTCCGAAGATCTCCTGATATTCCAGCGCCGCTTCCTTTGCCTCCTCATAGAAGCCGCGCACCAGAAGCCGGGCAAGCTCTCCCGCGAGACACGCGGAAGTACAGATCAGTCCTTCATGATACTGACGGAGCACTTCCTTATCGACACGCGGCCTGTAGTAGAATCCTTCCGTGAAGCCCTTTGAGACAATTTTGACCAGGTTCTGGTAGCCGGTGTTGTTCTCCGCCAGCAGAATCAGATGATAGTAACGGTCTTCCCCGCTCACTGCTTCCCGGTCAAGCCTGGAGCCCGGCGCGACATAGACCTCACAGCCCAGAACCGGGTGAATCCCCTGTTTTCTGCACTCCTCATAGAAGTCCACCACGCCGTACATGACGCCGTGATCGGTAATCGCCGCGCTGTCCATGCCCAGCTCCTTCACGCGGCTGACATAGTCCTTGATCTTGTTGGACCCGTCCAGCAGACTGTATTCGGTATGTGTGTGCAAATGAACGAAACTCACGCGCTTCTCCTTTGGCTGTTATGATCGCAGTTATCCTGTCTGACTGTCTTTCCTGTCTGTTTTGATATCCGTTTTGATGTCCGTGCACCGTAAAAGAAACGGTCACTTCACTTCGAAAGGAAGCCGGGCAAACAACCCGGTTTGCCTGACTTCCTTTCGAAGCGTCATGACCGATTCAGGATTCCTCTATTTCCGGATCAGTTCTCCCAGAAGCATGAACGCAATATAAACGGTCGGAATCATCAGACCGATCAGAAGCTCCACGGAGAAGATTCTACCTTCCTTGCCCTTGATACGGTCGTGTCCCTTCCTGGCTTCCCGGTAGATCAGCTCACGCTCTGTTGTCTTCGCAATCGTGCGCACAACAATAATCGCCAGAATCAGGCAGGCGAGCGCGATGACACCGCAGACAATCCAGTAAACCAGGCTCAGGTCCCGGACAGAGGTATTCTCCGCTTCCACAATCGCACTTGTAATATTCTCAGGCAGAATCCGTTCCAGATAGACAATCACCACGGTAACGGTATTCAGAATCATATGGGCAACCATGGACGCATAGACCGATCCCGACGCCTCCACCAGATAGGCAAAGAACATTCCGATGGCAAATGCATACAGAAACTGGTTCAGGTTGCCGTGCGCGAGCGCAAACATCAAAGACGTAATCACCGCCGTCTTGAACAGTCCGCAGCTGCGGAATCCCTGGAACAGCACTCCGCGGAACAGGAACTCCTCCACTACTGCCGGAAGAATCGCCATATAGAGCAGATTCAGCCAGATTGGCTTGTCCCAGACCGACGAGCCGGTCAGCATGGCGTAACGCTCAATCTGCACAACGACATGGTTCGGCACCATCAGCTGGCTCAGCAGATTCAAAAATGTCATGACCGGCAGCAGAATCAGAGCCAAAAGCATCGTCCAGAGGATCGCCTTAATATTGATGACCTTCATCCGCGTGCCCCGCATCACCTCAAAACGGTCCATGATCAGGAGCACCACAACCGGAACCAGCAGTTCCAGCTCCACCAGTGAATGCGCACTGTAATAATTCAAAAAGCGGTCCAGTCCGGCAACGCTGATCAGAAGTCCTGTGATAATCCACACGATCATCATGACCAGATATTGAATGCCGGCTAATCTGCTTCGATTCTGCATAGGTCTTTCCCTCCGTCACACCGGATCTCAACACAGCGGCCAATCTCCCGAAAAGCCTGCATTTATCTTAACACGAAAAGCGCCTTCGGAAAATACCGAAAGCGCCTTTTCACGGTTTCTTATTCTGTTTCTTGCTTATCTCTACAATGCAGGATTACTCGTTGAGCATGAAGTCGATCAGCTTCTTGACATCAGCCGGATCGTACGCTACGAGCTCAAGCTCCGGGATCTGCTCCTTGACGGAGAAGATGTTTGCGAGAGACAGGAACTGGCTGAGCTTGCTCTTCAGGTTCAGTCTGTCGCCTTCCCCTGTGACCAGTTCGACCTTTCCCTGGCAGGAATCGATCACTTCAAAAAGCTTCTCCGGATCCTTAACATTCTGTAATTTCATAACATACTCTCCTTTCCGCCCCGGTATCTTCTGCGTGGGGCTTCCCTTGATTTCTTCTGTTTTCTCTTTACGCCCCCCAATATAGCACGATCTTTTTGAAATGCAAGCGATTTCCGGATTTTCCCTTTTTTGTATCCTTTTCACGAAACCAACACAGCGAAATTGTTCATTCTGACCAATTCCCCTTCTCCTATTTTCGTCAAAATTCGATTGCTTTAAAGCGGAAAATACCGTACAATAAAAAAGACAACGATAACGTTTTCGCTCGACCACATCCTGCGAAAGCACATCTATATCACAGTGGCACCTAAGCTGCGTCGCCGATTATGCCGGGACCGCTTCATGCCGAAAGGAGAACAGTATGAAAAAAGGAGCAGCTATAAACAGTTTTAAAGTACTGGTGCTTGCACTGGTTGCATGCTTTGCCAGTATCGCGCTGTATGGATTCAGTGCCAAAGCAGCAGATACCCCACCCGCGATCGCCTATAATAAGTTCGGGGTCACATATGTCAGTAGTAACTATGTTACAGTCGCTTTCGACACGGGGTACGACGGTGTAAAGGGTGAAGTGCAGTTATGCAATTCCGGCAAGAAAGTCATGCAGGTAAAAACAGCTCCCCAAAGTGCTTATTTCTCCTGCAAAATCAGTGATAATTCGGTATATTATTACCGTGTCAGACCGTTCTACGTGGACTCCACAGGAGCGCAGATCTATGGTCCCTGGACGAAATATAAAGCATTCTCCACGATCGTTCTGAAACTGAAAAAGTCATCCGGCCGCTCTTTCAAAGTCAAGTGTCCAAAGCTGCCCAAGGTTGTCAAGACCGTGAATCTCATGATGTCTACTGCAAATAAGACCGGCTTTAAGAAGGTTGCTTCCGTAAAGCCGGGCAAGAAAAGTAAGAAGATCAAAAAATTCAAAGGGAAGAAATTTGCATCTTCCAAGACCTATTATTTAAAGGCTGCGCCTGTATTAAAAGATGGTGTTTTCTGTGAAAACGCCTACATAAATAACTTTTACTGGACCCGCGTATACAGATAAGATTTCAGGATCAGCTGACTGGCTTTGATGAAAGCGGAAGGTCGATGCTGTTTCCGGAATCCGGAATCATTAAGAGGGCTGCGCCGTCAGGCGCAGCCCTCTTGTTGCTTCAAATCGATTTCCCTGCAGTATGCAGCTGTCAATCCTCCTGCAGCAGATAGATCCTCCTGTCCCGGATCTCCACCTTTCCTTCCTTCATCAGGTGTCCGACCGCCCGCTTGAATGCATTTTTGCTCAGACCGAATTCCCGCTGGATGATCTCGGGCGATACTCTGTCATCAAAAGGCAGCACGCCTTCGTACTCTCCGATCACCTTCAGAATCCCCTCTGCGTCCTTGTCCATCTGCAGATACGCTTTCTCCCTCACAGACAGATTCAGCCGTCCGTCCGGGCGCACTGAGGTAACCCGTGCCTCCACGACATCACCGATCCGGTAAGATGCCTGCGCCTCCTGTTTCGGGATCAATGCGCTGTACCGGTCATCCACTGCGGCAAACAGGCCGAAGTTGTCACTGGTCTCGTAAATCCGCGCCTTGACCTTTGCATCCTTCTGATAGGGCGCGTCCTGTTCCAGATAGGGATATACATTCATGGTTGCCGCCAGACGGCCAGTCTTGTCGATGTAAGGTGCCACCAGGACTTCTTCTGAGGTCTTCACCCGTTTCGTCTGCTCGTGGAACGGCAGGAGAAGCTCTTTCGGCAGTCCCCAGTCGAGAAATGCGCCGATCTTTCCGGTCTGCGTTACCTTCAGGAGTCCGACCTGATGAAGTACCAGCAGCGGTCGTTTCACCGTCGCGATCAGGCGGTCAGAGGAATCCTTGTACAGGAACACCTCCACCTTGTCCCCGATTTTTGCGCCGGAAGGCACCTCCTTCTTCGGCAGCAATACAGATTCACCTCTTTCATCTGTCAGGTAAACGCCGAATTCTTTCATCCGGTCAATGGTAAGTGTCTGGATCTCTCCTAATTTCATGCTGTCCTCTTTCTGTTACAACGTTCTGCATTGCCCTGCCTCTCTGACAGCGCCTCACGCCGCCCACGTTCTCACTGTTTCAGGGCGCGCAAAAACTGGACGACGGCACAGGTTTTTCCGGTTTCTTTCTGCAGGCTGACCGTGACCGTGTCCTGCGTCTTTACAACCAGTGGCGTGATCACCTCTCCCAGAAATGTCTGTTCCTTGTATTCGACTCTGGTCTCGCCAACCCGGAAACCTCCGGGCAGATAATCCTGCGCCATCTGAATATACTGGCCATTGTTGACGTGATGATTGGAATCCAGATGCCCCCGGTGGATCGTGAAAGGATCCATCTGGCTGCCGCCGTCGGGGAAACGAATGCGGCGCGGAGCATAGTCCATCTCCAGCTTCTCTGCCAGGCCATATCGCTCAATCATCTCTTCCGGCACTTTGACAGGACGCTGGTTCTGTGTATCCATCAGAACCCAGACACTGTTGGCCCAGACCGCTTTTTTACCCTGTCCGTCCTCAAGCACAAGATTTCGAAGGCCGTAGAAGCTGTTGAAGCTGTAAGGCCAGGTCCGGACTGTGACCTGCTCGCCGAGTCTGGGCATATGGTCCGAAATGATCTGCCAGAAGACCAGGATCCAGGCCAGATGGCGCTCCTTCATCCAGGGAATCCCGATTCCCAGATCTTCTCCCTGGAAGGTTGCGGCGTCCTGAAAGTAGTTTACCGCTCCTACAAGGTGAAGCCGGCAGTCTTCCCCGCACTCCGAGTAGCGGATTCTGGATGGAAACTGATATTCTCCCATGTGTTGTTCTCTCCTCTGACGGTTCTGTCACTGCGTTCAGGTCAGCCGCAGCGGCTTCGGCGCGCGCACACCCAGCCTGGCCAGTTCCATGATCGCCGGCACGTCCTCCTTTTCGAACAGAGCCGTTTCCTCCCGGATCCTGCGCGCAATCCGCGCAATCTCTTTTTCATTTCCCTGAAATGAATTCACCCATCGGTACAGGCCCTCCATGTCCGACGGCCTGTTTTGAATCCGTGTATTCCTGTAATCAACGACGATCGGAAGATTCTCAATTCCGCACAGTCTTTCGAACCAGGCCTCCCGCATCTGCGTTTTTACCTTGTTCCAATGAATCTTTTCCTGGTCCTCTTCCCTCAGCTCAGTCTCGCTCATCTGTTTCAGCAGTTCTGTCATCTGCCGCAGCATGGTGGCCAGGCTTGCCTTCATCGCTCCCGTATAGGCCGGCATGGACTGAAGCGTTGCCACGCCTGCCGACTTACGCAGCGTTTCCGTGAACCGTCCCATTGCCGGCGCATTCAGATCGTCGCATATCTGCGCATATCTCTTCCAGTCAATTCCACTCATGATGTCATTACGATCCTTTCAGTTCAAGTCTGCCACAGGCAGACAAACACAGAAGTCAGGCTTCTGGCTCATTCCAGTTCGGATGCAGGCCTTTCAACTTCTACATCATAACATCATATCACAAACGGAATGGAAGGAAAACTGCAGCCGCAATACGTCCTATTGGGACTTGCAAACACGTCCCGTCAGTTCGTGTTCAATGACCTGTCTTTCTTTTATAATTCTGTGTATGAGTAAGTTAATGAACGAAAAAGAAAGGGAAATCACCACCGTTTTCGGAAGGAAACTCAGGCAGCTCAGGGAGCAGTATGACTGTTCCCAGGAACAGCTCGCTGAGTATTTGGGCTGCTCAGAAGAAACCATCCAAAAAATGGAACGAGGCGTACAGAGCGTTAAGTACTGGCGTCTGATCCTCATCTGTGATCGCTTCAATGTGAGTCTCGATTACCTTCTGCGTGATTTTGACGCTTCCGATCTTCAAACCGTTCCGTCCTACGTCGTGAAACTCTTTCAGGATGCTGATGAGACGGAGTTTGAGGTTTTGTCCCGTCATATGCTCAATGCCAGCCAGACCATCCGTCTCATACGTTCTTTGAAGGAAAAAATACCGCCTTCCGATCCGGAGGATTCATAAAAAACGGAAGAATCGTGAGATACCGGAAGAGGTATGAATAATACCGGAAAAGTCTTGAAGAACACCATGAAGAAAAGGTACTGCACACGCAGTACCTTTTCTTCATGGACAGGGGTACAAGGATTCGAACCTTGAAATGACGGAGTCAGAGTCCGCTGCCTTACCGTTTGGCTATACCCCTTTGTTCGATTTGTCACTCTCTTGCGACGAAAGTCATTATAACCGTATCTCACCATCAATGCAAGTACATTTTTTCACAGATGCCCAATTGTTTTTCATCCGATGCCCAATTGCTTTTCATCAGAAACGTAAGCATATGCTGCCGAAACATAAGGAAAATGTCTCCGGAAGAAGGATTTTTCCACTCTTCGGGTGGTGTTTTCCTGCCATATCTTCTATAATGCCGGATGAAGGAGGGTTCCGATTCCATGAGTACAATGAAGCTTACACTGCTTACAGACTTCTATGAACTGACCATGATGCAGGGCTACTTTAAGACCGGGCGCAATCCGAAGGTTGTGTTTGACGCATTCTACCGTTCCAACCCGGATGGCGGCGGCTACGCGGTCTGCGCCGGACTGGATCAGGTCATCGACTATGTAAAGAGACTGACCTTTGACCAGGACGACATTGACTATCTGCGTTCCACAGGAACATTTGACGAAGACTTTCTGGAGTATCTTCTGAACTTCCGTTTCTCCGGGGATATCTGGGCGATTCCGGAGGGGACGGTCGTCTTTCCCAAGGAGCCTCTGGTTAAAGTGATTGCTCCGATCATGGAAGCGCAGCTGATGGAGACTGCGATTCTCAATATCATTAACCACCAGTCCCTGATTGCCACGAAGGCGGCGCGTGTCTGCTATGCCGCGCAGGGCGGCGCGGTTATGGAGTTTGGTCTGCGCCGGGCGCAGGGGCCGGACGCGGGCACCTATGGCGCAAGGGCCGCGATGATCGGCGGCTGCATGGGTACTTCCAATGTGCTGACGGGCCAGCTGTTCGATGTGCCGGTGCTGGGCACCCACGCGCACAGCTGGATCATGAGTTTCCCGAGTGAATTCGAAGCTTTCTGCACCTACGCGAAGCTCTACCCGGACAACTGTACCCTTCTGGTCGATACCTACGATACACTCCGTTCGGGTGTTCCGAACGCGATCCGGACATTCCGTTATATGAAGGAGCAGGGAATCGAGCTGAAGAAGTATGGCATCCGCCTTGATTCCGGCGACCTGGCATATATGTCAAAGAAAGCCCGGGCCATGCTGGACGAGGCCGGCTTCCCGAACGCGACGATCACCGCCAGTTCGGATCTGGATGAATTTCTGATCCAGTCCCTGATGGCGCAGAGGGCAGCGATCAATTCCTGGGGAGTCGGGACCAACCTGATTACCTCGAAGGATACGCCCGCCTTCGGCGGTGTCTACAAGCTCGCTGCGATCGAAGATGAAAACGGCAATCTGGTTCCGAAGATCAAGCTCTCGGACAACAGCGAAAAGGTAACCAACCCTGGCAGCAAGAAGATCTACCGCATCTATGACAAACAGTTCCACAAGATCCGCGCTGACCTGATCTGTCTGGAAGACGAGACATACGATCCTTCCCAGGATCTGCTCCTGTTCGATCCAAGGGAAACCTGGAAGAAGACGAAGCTCAAGGGCGGTACCTATGAGATGCGTGAGCTCCTGCAGCCGGTCTTCCTGGGCGGAGAATGTGTCTACACCTCACCGTCTGTCATGGAGATCCGTGATATCTGCACGAAAGAGAAAGAGTCTCTGTGGGACGAGACCAAACGCTTCGTCAATCCACACGAGATGTATGTCGATCTGTCCGACCGTCTGTTCCGGATCAAGACAGATCTGCTCGAGGAGATGGGCCTGCGGCAGATCGAAGACAGCCCGGAGTAAAAACCGAAGGCAGCCCGGTCGTTTACCGAAGGCAGCCTCTTACGTGGGCTTGTTCCAAAACAAATAGAAACCCCCGTATCACGCGGGCCTGCTGCAGGCCCTGATACGGGGATTGTTATATCTGTCTTCACTCTTCCCCGTCTGCCGCGACGGATCAGCGGCAAACTTACGGGGAGCGTTTCAACTATCTTCCCTTTTCCCCGTCAGCAGCGAAGCATCAGCAACTTCGCTTACGGGGAAATGACATCACTCGATCACATAGATCCAACCTTCGGGTGCCTCAAGGCGTCCCATCTGGATTCCGGTCAGGGTATCGTACAGCTTCTTCATCACCGGGCCGATGTCATGCAGGCCATCCGGCATCTCATAGTAAGTTCCGTGGTCGTAGATTCTGCCAACCGGGGAAATGACCGCCGCGGTACCGCACAGGCCGCACTCTGCAAACTCGCCCTTTCTCACCTCGTCAAACAGAACCTCTCTCTCCTCTACCTTCATGCCAAGGATTTCTTTCGCGATGTAGACAAGGCTTCTGCGTGTGATGGACGGAAGGATGCTGGAGCTCTTCGGGACCACAATGGTACCGTCTTTCTTGACCAGAAGGACATTCGCTCCGCCCGTCTCTTCAATCTTGGTGCGGGTGGCCGGATCAAGATACAGGTTCTCGTCGAACCCGTTCCTGTGGGCATCCATGATCGCGTGCAGACTCATGGCATAGTTCAGGCCAGCCTTGATGTGTCCGGTTCCATGCGGCGCGGCGCGGTCGAAGTCAGAGATCCTGATTGTGATCGGTTTCACACCGCCCTTAAAGTACGGGCCCACCGGCATGGTAATGATCCGGAACTGATACTCGTCCGCCGGCTTCACGCCGATGACTGCGTTGCAGCCAAACATATAAGGACGGATGTAAAGCGTGGCACCGCTCCCGTACGGGGCGACCCAGGCTGCGTCTGCCTTAACAGTCATACGAACCGCCTCAACCCACTTGTCTACCGGGAAGACCGGCATCTCCAGCCGCTCGCAGGAATCCTTCATGCGCTGCGCGTTCAGATCCGGACGGAATGTCACAATATGGCCGTCCTCGGTCGTGTAAGCCTTCAGACCTTCAAAGCAGGACTGCGAATACTGAAGAACGCCTGCGCATTCATTCATGACGACATTCTCATCTTCCGTCAGCTTTCCTTCGTCCCAGCTGCCATTCTTGTAGTTGGCAACAAACCGGTAGTCCGTCTTCATATAGCCAAAGCCAAGTGACGACCAGTCAATCTGTTTCTTGTTTTCCATAGTCCAACCCCGCCTTTCTCAAGCTGATGAATTCTCCCGCCTTACAATGCCCGGTCCGAAGTCACCCATGCATCATCGCCGGAAACTGTACGCAGGCAGGCACACTGCGCCCTGCTGCGTTATTTCTTTTGAGTTTATCACCACGGTTTTTTTCCGTCAATAATGCCTGCACATTTGCGTTTCTTCCTGTTTTGCCGTATAGTAAGGATGTATAAGGAATAGTATGCTATTCGCAGTCTTGTTTCATGTTACATTTTGGGGGAGTGGATAATCAAATGCAGAGAAAAGAACTGATACGCATACGAAAATCAGCGGCCGCAATTGCCTGTGCAGTGTCACTCCTGGCCTGCAGCACAGCAGTATCCGCGGACGACGGCGACATTGTCGATGGCGGTGATTATTATTCGGACGATTCCGATTCCGGTTCCTATGTCGACAGCGGATACGACACGGATGATGGCGCTGATCTTTTCGAAGATATGAATGAGGATGTCCAGTACAATGCCGGCGTACCGATGGATACGCTGCAGGATGCCATGGAATCCGGCAATACAAAGGTCCTCGACAAGATCGCGAGCCTTGGCGCCCTGACAGGAAGGAATTCTTCCGGCAAGCCGGGTACCGGCATCGGCGGAAGCGGTGCCTACCGCGGCGATGAGGATGGGGAAGAGGTAGACGACGAGGAATACTACGACCTGCAGCTGGATGAAGGAGATGCGGACGAAGTTGAGACAGAGGCACCCTCGGAGAGTCCCGGACGACTGATCGCTGCCAACGCGGACCGGGTGCAGGAGTATCTTGACGCGATGAGTGAGGTGGACAGCCCGACCGGTTCCGACGGAGAATTGACCGTTGCTGCTTACATTGAATCCAGACTTGGCTCCATGGGTTATACCATCCAGGAGCAGGCGTTCCATGAGGGTGTGCTGAATGAAGACGGTGTGGATGCTCCCGGCGTCAATGTGCTTGCCGAACGCGGGGCGAATTCCAGGAACAACAGGAAGAGGGATATCGTACTGATCGTGACACACTTTGACTCAAAGCGCTCCCCTTCCGAGGATGATCCTTTTGCCAATGACAAGTCCGGCGCTGCCGCCCTGATGGAAACGGCACGGATCCTGTCCGAAGTCGTGACGGATACGGACATCTGCTTCCTCTTCCTCTCCGGCGAAGAAGACGGCGGATACGGCGCGCAGAATTTCATTTCTTCCTTGAGTGACGAGAACCGTTCGCGCATTACCGGCGTTCTGAGTGTTGAGCGTGTCGGCTATGATTCGGAGACGCCTTATGTGCTTAAGACACTGACAGGTGAAAGCAATTCTCTGGGTGACATGGTCCAGCAGCTTGGTCTGAATAATGACATACTGACTTCCCAGCTCGAGAACAGCAGTTACGAGGACGACGATGATGGAACCTGGGTGGAGGTAGGCCAGAGTTCCGACGGATACATCGATGAAAAGACAGCCGCGCAGATCGCGGCCGCGCAGGCAGGAGAACTGTCTGATGACAATGCGCTAGAGATTGATACCGACGATTATCTGGACGAAGAGGACGGTTTCGATGAGGGCGCAGAAGCCATTCAGGTTCCTCTGCCCGCTGCCTGGAGCTATCTCAAGGGAAGTACGCCAACCATGAACAGCTTCGCGAATGCATCGATTAACTCTGTCACTCTGAGCCAGTATATCCCTTCCCTTGACAGTGCAAGCTTCGAGGAGACGATCGCACTCGGTCTGGCCCCGGCACCGGAGCAAATGACCGCTGACGCAGGCGCACCCGGCGTCGTCGAGCTGGAGGCATCGAATCTGACCGGCGCAGCTGACGAGTTTGTCGAGCTGGAAGATGCATCAACGCTGGAAGGCAGCGCGGAAGCAGGCGCTGACCTGCCCGGGATGGATGTGAATGTAGTTCCTTCCGATTATCCTGTTGTAGATGCTGAGCTGGTCGCAGACACAGCAAACGTTGTCGCGGCGACACTGGCAAAGATCATGGATCCGGCATCATAAGACGGTCGGTGCTTCACCGCGCCGCGGTCAGGAACCGGTTCCTTTCCGCGGCCGGATCAGATACATAACCATATATACAAACAGGGAGTCCTGGCCTTGACCGGCCAGGACTCCCTGTTTTCGTGAAACGCTCACTGTATGTTTACTGATCCTTCTCTATGAATTCATGGTAGATCGCGCGGATCGCATGTTTGAAATCTTCATTCGCGATGCCGACGATGATGTTCAGCTCACTGGAGCCCTGGTCGATCATCTTGATGTTGATGCCGGCCTCGGCAAGCGCCGTACACAGCCTTCCTGCGGTACCACGGGCATTCTTCATGCCGCGTCCCACGATGGCCACAAGCGCAAGGTCTGACTCCAGATATATGTTATCCGGATTCACTGCCCTGTGCAGTCCTGCGATCACATCCTGTTCTTTATCGGCAAATTCCTCCTGGTGCACCAGTACCGAGAAGGTATCAATTCCAGACGGTGTATGCTCGAAGGAAATTTCATTTTCCTCAAAAACCTGGAGCACGCGGCGGCCGAAGCCAATCTCGGAGTTCATCATCGCTTTGTCAATCGTAACCGAGCAGAAGCCCGTCCTGCCGGCGATGCCAGTGATGACATGGCGCGGGCTGCGCACGGTGGACTCTACGATCAGGGTCCCGTGATCATCCGGCCGGTTGGTGTTGCGGATGTTGATCGGGATTCCCTCCGCGCGGACCGGGAAGATCGCATCCTCATGCAGCACAGACGCGCCCATGTAGGAAAGCTCCCTCAGCTCCCGGTAGGTAACCGTCTCGATGACTTCCGGGTTCTCGATAATGTGCGGATCGCAGGCAAGACAGCCCGACACGTCCGTCCAGTTCTCGTAGACATTGGCCCGCACGGCGCGGGAAATGATAGATCCCGTGATATCGGAGCCGCCCCTGGAAAAGGTTTTGATGCTTCCGTCCGGCATCGCCCCGTAAAATCCGGGAATGACGGCTGTGCCGACGTTCCTCAGCCGCTCACGGCAGACATCATTGGTAAGCGCGGCGTCAAAGTTCCCGTGCGCGTCAAACAGGATCACTTCCCTGGCGTCTATGAACCTGCAGCCCAGGTAATTCGCCAGAACGATTCCATTCAGGTACTCTCCACGGCTGGCCGCATAATCACGTCCTGCCCGTCTCCGGAAATAATCCTCGATCACGTCGAACTCTTCATCCAGCGACAGATTCAGTCCCAGTCCGTCTATGATTTCCTGATACCGGGACGCAATCCGGCGGATATCCTCGCTGATATCCTTTCCCTCCGATGCCTTGTCATAGCACCGGTACAGCATATCCGTGACCTTTGTGTCGTCAGAATACCGCTTGCCGGGTGCGGAAGGAATGATAAATCTCCTGTCCGGATCGGATCGTATGATCTCTCCGACCTTTGCCATCTGCTCCGCGCTGGCAAGCGAGCTGCCGCCGAATTTGGTTACCTTCAGCATAATCTGTCCTGTCTCCCCCAAGTGTTCCCGTTGATCAGAAGTACTTCCGGGATATCATGAAGTGATACCCCTTTCCATATGTTATGACGATTCCGGACCGGAAGATCCGATCACATCCGCCATACTATACATCTTCGCGCTCTTTCCCGCAAGGAACTTCGCCGCTGTCAGGGCGCCCTTTCCGAAAATGCTCCTGGAATAAGCGATATGATGGAATTCGACAAGCTCATCCGTTCCTGCGAAAATCACCTCATGCGTTCCGGGAATGTTACCTCCGCGGACCGCGCTGATGCCGATCTCCTTCTCCCGGCGCTTCTCCAGCCGCCCAGAACGGTCAAATGTATATTCATAAGCCTTGTTCAGGCCCTCGTTGATACTGTCCGCCAGCGCCAGCGCCGTACCGCTGGGTGCGTCCTTCTTCTGGTTGTGATGGCGCTCTACGATCTCAATGTCGTACCCTTCCGGCGCAAGCTTTTCCGCTGCCTCGCGCACCAGCTTCAAAAGCAGGTTGACGCCGAGAGACATGTTCGCGGAGCGAAGAACCGCAATCTGCTTCGCATCCTCTTCCAGCCTGCTGATCTGCTCCTCAGACAATCCCGTGGTGCAGACCACGGCAGGAATCCGGTGCTCCAGCGCATAGTCCATCATCGCGTCAAATGCCTTCGGGGAGCTGAAGTCGACAATCACATCAGCCTCTTCCTGAATCTCGCCAAAGCCGTCATATACCGGATAGCTGCAGCCACTCTCCTTCACCACATCGATACCGGCGATGATTTCCACGTCCGGATCAGCCTTTGCCAGTTCGGTAATCACTTTTCCCATCCGGCCGCAGCAGCCGGTCAACAGTATCTTTGTCATGCAAAGCCTCTTCTTTCCATTCTTCTTTTCTGCTGTCAGGAACGCCGCTGGTGTCTGAACCACCCGCACGGGCCAGGACAGGCAGACGGTGTCATTTACAGAAGCCCATATCCCTGCAGAGACTTCTTCAGTCTCTCCAGATTCTTCGGTTCCATCTCGCACAGCGGCGCGCGCAGCGGTCCGACCTCCTTGCCCATCAGGTTCATCGCCGTCTTGACCGGAATCGGGTTCACCTCGCAGAACAGCGCTTCAATCATATCGAGTGCCTCCAGCTGGAGACGTGCACTCTTTTCCACCTCTCCATCAAACCACGCCTGGCAGATCTCGTGTGTCTGGCGCGGTGCGACATTCGACAGAACAGAGATCACACCGATACCGCCCAGTGAAAGGATCGGAACGATCTGGTCGTCATTGCCGGAGTACAGGTCGATCTTGTCTCCTGCCAGCGCCTTGACCTTCGCGATCTGGGAAATATTCCCGCTTGCCGCCTTGACCGCGCGCACATTTTCCGTATTCTTCGCAAGATAGGCGATCGTCTCCGGCTGAAGGTTGCAGCCGGTACGGCTCGGTACATTGTAAAGGATAATCGGCGTGTGCACCGCATCCGAAATCTTTGTATAATGTTCAATCAGGCCCTTCTGGGTCGCCTTGTTGTAATACGGCGTAACGCACAGAAGACCGTCCGCACCCATCTGCTCCGCTTCCTTCGACATATGGATCGCATCTCTCGTACAGTTGGACCCGGTACCCGCGATCACAGGAATCCGATGGTCAACATATTCGATGCAGGCCTTGATGACATCCAGATGCTCCTCCACCGTCAGGCAGGAAGACTCACCGGTCGTTCCGCAGATAATCACCGCGTCGGTTCCGCCGGCAATCTGCTCCTCCAGAAGCTGCTGCAGTTTCTCATAATTTACACTCTCGTCCGCATTCATAGGAGTGACAATCGCAACTCCGGCACCCTTGAATATCGCCATAACCATCCTCCTTTATCAACGATCGTTTGATCTGACGGGTCTGTCTTAGATGAATCTCTTCACCGATTATAGCAGACGCCTCAGGCTCTTGCAATTTTGACAGCATACCCGGAGCACTTTATTCTTAGCCATTCTCTGCAGAAAAGCGTATTTTCTGGCTCTTCCTGAAAAAGCCTCGTATCAATAAGCAGACTGATACAACTTTTCCAGGCAAAACAAAACATCCCGATGCCTGTACATCCGGACAAAAAGGAGGTTCTTATGAAAAAAGCAGCAATCGCGCTGATAGGCGCCGCCACATTCACTTTAGGACTTGCAACCGTCGGATTTGGTTCCGAGACAGAGTCAGAATGGTTTCCCACCTATGAACAGACAGCCTCGGCATGGCTGGATCAGGGGGAAAATGAAGTCCGGGTAACCGTAGACCTGACCGGAGGCTGGTCAGCTGAATTCGCTCATGGTGCCGTGTATCTCTATGACGGCAAGGTTGACGAGAACGCACCGGCAAATGCACTCGGTGTGACGCTCGAGAAGGAAGTGTTTGATGAGTACGTCGCAGGCGCCCCTTCCCAGGAAAACTACAGAGAATTTGCGCGGAGCTTCTCCTATACAGAAGAAGACGGATCCACCGACTATTTCTTCTCTGTCGGACCGAACGCATATTTCATGATTTCAGTCATGCCCGGAGAAGATGCTGATGCCGTGAGTTCCCGCTTCAGCGTGGAACCCTCGGATTACATAGAAGATTCCGTGGGCGAATAAGAACCGTCCACTCTTCGTGTTGCAACCTCCCAAAGAAACGCCAGCAGCTTTCAGCGAGATCTCCCTCTCCGGCTGCTGGCGTTTTTGGCTGGATCCTGCTGATCCATACCTTTCTCCTCCTCATATCCCCCGTGTCCGCACAGAAGGAACATATACAGAAGCCTCCCTGCGCATCTCTTCCAGCATCTGAACGGACGGCTCATACAGACCTTGTACGCTGCCGGGTTCCGACCCTGTCTCTGATGGTGGCAGAGGATCCCCCTGGACACCGTTTGATCCCGCGTTCGGCGAGAAATCTCCCATGGCATCACCTGATCCCGCATTCGATAGAACGTCTCCCACGAAACCGCCCAGTCCCCCGTTCGGCAGGAAGTCTCCCACAACATCATCCGCGGGATGATACTGCTGCAGAAACCACTGGTCTGCCCCTCTCAACAGCTGCGCCAGCTGCAGGATGTCGTCCGTTGTGTGCAGGCCGCCGACGACTGTCGTACGGAATTCATAGGCAACATGCCTCTCCATCAGGAAGAAGATACTTTCCAGTACCGTATTCCACAGTTCTCCTGCCCGCTTTACCGGAATGCCGGTTGTCAGGGCATACTTCCCGGGGCAGTTCTTCACGTCCATCGCCACATAGTCCACAAGGCCGGCGTTCACGATCTCCTTCAGGATCTGCGGACGAAAGCCGTTGGTGTCCAGCTTCACGCCAAACCCCATCTCCCGGATCCGCGCCAAAAACCGCGGAAGATCCGGCTGCAGGGTGGGCTCTCCTCCGGTTACCGCCACACCTGTCAGCTTTCCTTTCCGCTTTTGCAGAAAGTCAAAAAAGGTCTCTTCCGGCAGAAGATCTTCTTCTGACAGAAGAGGCGGCAGTACCAGATCCGGATTGTGGCAAAAAGGGCAGCGCAGATTGCAGCCCGGTGTAAACACCGTACACGCAATCTGCCCTGGAAAATCAAGTAATGTCAGTTTCTGTAGTCCAGCAAGACGCACGTCTCATCCTCCAACCGCTGGTTCCTGTCCGGGATTACATCCCGGACGCAGCCTTTGCCGGTTCCCGGCCGGTATACACAGAATCCAGATACGCACGGATCGCAGGGATATCGGTATATGCCTTCTGTTGTCCGCTCTCCATGCCGATCAGCGTCGGCGCAGCGGTGACGCGGAACTGCGAGATCAGTCTGTCCGCTTCTTCCTCACCGGCTACAACCACACGATAGCCGATTCCGTGCTCATCCATATAGCTGCGGATGATCTTACACTTCGGGCAGGTCTTGGTCGTGATGAGAACCGGGGTCGCGCCGGCTGTCTTCTGCTCCGTGAGCTCTTCCGTGAGATAGGAAGTCGGATCGTCCGCTCCGCAGCAAGGCTGGGCTGCATAGACCATCCTGCGCTTTTTCGGGACGGACCTCGCCGCGTCATAGACCTTCCTGTCACGGAATTCCTGCGACTTGCCGTCATTCCAGTTCTTAACCGGCCTGTAGTATCCGGTAATCCTCGAATACACCTCTGCCTCTTTCCCGCAGATCGGACATGTAAAATGCTCTCCGTCAATGTATCCGTGATCCTGGCAGACGGAATAGGTCGGGCTGATGGACACGTACGGCAGCTTATAGGTATCCGTGATGGTCTTCACCAGCATCGCCGCACTCTTCCAGTCCGGAAGCTTTTCGCCCAGGAAGGTGTGGAATACGGTTCCGGACGTATACAGCGGCTGGAAACGGTCCTGTACGTCCAGTGCTTCAAACACATCCTCCGTCGTGCCGACCGGGAGGTTGGTGGAGTTGGTGTAATACGGTGTTCCGTTGTCGTTCGCCGTATGGATATCCGGGAAGCGGCTCAGGTCATGCTTCGCGAAACGGTAAGCCGTGGACTCTGCCGGTGTCGCCTCCAGGTTGAACAGCTCAGGCGCATACTTCTCCTGATAGTCGGACAGGCGCTCTCTCATATGGTTCAGCATTCTCTCCACGAAGTCCTGGCTCTCCTTGTGGGTCAGGTCCTTGCCGAGCCATCTCGCGTTCAGGCACATCTCATTGCCGCCGCAGATTCCGATCGTCGAGAAGTGATTCTCAAAAGTGCCAAGGTATGCCTGAGTGTACGGATACAGTCCGGCGTCAAGCAGGTTCGAGACAACCTCTCTCTTGGTGTGAAGCGAACGGGCGCAGACGTCCATCATCCAGTCCAGCTTCTTCCAGAACTCCTCTTCCGTCTCGCACAGGTAAGCCAGCTGCGGCAGATTGATCGTCACAACGCCGATGGAACCGGTCGATTCGCCGGCGCCGAAGAATCCGCCGTTCCTGCGCTTCAGCTCGCGCAGATCCAGGCGAAGCCTGCAGCACATGGAGCGGATATCGGAGGGCTTCATGTCGCTGTTCACATAGTTGGAGAAATAAGGTGTTCCATACTTCGCGGTCATCCCGAAGAGCAGCTTGTTGTTCTCGCTCTCCCCCCAGTCGAAGTCCTTCGTGATGGAATAGGTCGGAATCGGGTACTGGAATCCGCGTCCCTGTGCGTCACCCTCGGTCATGATCTCGATGAACGCCTTGTTGATCATGTCCATCTCTTTCTTGCAGTCGCCGTAGGTGAAGTCCATCTCACGGCCGCCGACGACCGCCTTCTGATCCTTCAGGTCAGCCGGAACGGTCCAGTCCAGCGTAACGTTCGTAAACGGAGACTGGCAGCCCCATCTGGACGGCGTATTCACACCATAGATGAAGCTCTGCACGCACTGCTTTACGCCTGCGTAGTCAAGCTTGTCCACGCGTACGAACGGCGCAAGATACGTGTCGAAAGAGGAAAATGCCTGCGCGCCGGCCCACTCATTCTGCATGATGCCCAGGAAGTTGACCATCTGATTGCAGAGTGTGGACAGGTGCTTCGCGGGACTGGAGGCGATCCTTCCGGACACACCCTTGATTCCCTCGCAGATCAGCTGCTTCAGGTTCCATCCGGCACAGTACGGAGCCAGCATGGACAGATCATGAAGATGAATTGCCGCCTTCTTGTGCAGCTGCGCAATCTCATTGTCATAGATCTCATTGAGCCAGTAATTCGCTGTCACCGCGCCGGAATTGGACAGAATCAGTCCGCCCAGCGTGTACTGGACCGTGGAATTCTCCTTCACTCTCCAGTCAAGGCGATCCAGGTATCCATGTACCAGCTTCGAATAATCCAGCACGCTGGAAGCCGCCTCACGGACGCTCTTGCGCTGGCTGCGGTACAGAACATAAGCCTTGGATACACGGAAGAAACCGGACTCGGAAAGCACCTGCTCCACAGCGTCCTGGATCGACTCGATATCAACGACATTATCCTCCGTGCGCATCAGAGCATAGATGTTCATGAGCATCTTGTTCATGATATACTCTGCCGGCACTGGCGTTCCTGTCGCCTTAAACGCCTTCTCCATCGCAGCCTGGATCTTGTCTCCGTCAAATGGGACGATCGATCCGTTCCTCTTTCTAACGTTCAGCATATCCCTCTCCCTCACAATGTCCGCCGCAGCCCACCGTTTCCGCGGCGATATTTGCTTTTCATATCGATAATCATCGGTGTTTCCACATATAGCGGTGCACAAACTATAATAACACAAAATATGGGATTGTAAAGGGGCTTCTTTATCGTTTTTTTATTGACGAAAGAAGATGAGAAACAAGCCCCCTGTCGTTTTGGTGGGGTGTTCGTTACAGTTCCCATTAGTTTGTGTTCAGGGATCCGTAGCTGTTTTGGCAGGATGCTCAGCAACCTTGCTTCGCCCGTCCGAGGCCACACAGGACTCCTGAGCAGAGACTTTTGGGGGCGCTGAGCGTCCAGTGGACGCTCGTTAAGCGCCGACCGGAGCGGAGCGGAGACCGACGCGAAGGAGTCCTGTGCGGCTGAGGACGGGTCAATCGCCTCCACAAAAAGAACGAGGCCTTCCGGCCTCATTCTGTATGGTACTGTCAGTTTCGCTGCGCACGACAAAGCGTGCTGTCACGCCCCGTTTGCGGCTTTTTCTTTTTCCCTTGCTCTTTCCGCCTGGCGTTCTTCGTAATGGTGCGCCTGCTCGAGCATCATATCCTTCACCTTCATCAGGCGGATCTGGCTCGAACGCTCATTTTCGTCCAGCTTCATCGCAATGTACTTGATGTCTTCCTCCAGCTGCGGGATCATGACATGCTCCAGCGCGTTCACGCGGCGTCTTGTCTTCTCGATCTCAGCAGCCATCAGCTGGCAGCCCTTCTCTGTCTGGGCGAGCTTCAGCATCTGGTCAAAGACGCCGGACAGCTGCTCCACCGCGTCATCAAGATCGGCGGAGGTAAACGCGAAGCCGTAGGAAAACATATCCGACTCATTGCCCGTCCTGGTCTCATAGGTGTACTCAGGCACATTGACGCTCATGATATTCCGGTAGGAAACATCGATGGATATCCTCTGCTTGGGCGCCATAAACGCGACACGCACTGCCTCGTCGGACATGGAGCTTCTGGCAAGCGCGAAACCGCGGTTTGCCTCCATGATGCTCTTCTCGACAGCCTCTCTCAGTTCCCTGTTCTCACGAACCATGATCAGGAACTGGCGCATCAGCTCATCCCGCTTGTCCTTGAGAAGCTTATGCCCCTTGCGGGCTGTCACAAGCTTCCGCTTCAGGCGGGTGAGCTCCATTCTGGTCGGTATGATGGTTGAACTTGCCAAAAGAGGTCACCCCCTTATTTCTTCTCGAAGTACTTGTCCAGATACTCGTCCTTGATTCTCTTCAGCTCGCCTCTGGGCAGGATGCGCAGAAGCTCCCAGCCAAGATCCAGGGTTTCCTGGATCGACCGGTCGGTCCGGTATCCCTGATTGACGTACTTTTCTTCGAATTCATCGGAGAACTTCGCGTACAGCTTGTCAATATCGGTCAGGGCAGCCTCGCCGAGAATGACCATGAGTTCCTTCGCGTCCTTGCCTCTTGCGTAGGCCGCGAACAGCTGGTTCATGGTGTTGGCGTGGTCTTCTCTCGTCTTGCCTTCGCCGATTCCCTTATCCTTCAGACGGGACAGGGACGGAAGCACGTCGATCGGCGGCTCGAGACCCTTGCGGTACAGGTCACGGCTCAGAATGATCTGGCCTTCCGTGATATATCCGGTCAGGTCCGGGATCGGGTGGGTCTTGTCATCTTCCGGCATGGTCAGGATCGGAATCATGGTGATGGATCCCTTTCTGCCGATCTGGCGTCCTGCTCTCTCATACAGGGAGGCAAGGTCCGTATACATGTAACCCGGATAGCCGCGGCGTCCCGGAACCTCCTTGCGGGCTGCGGAAATCTCACGCAGCGCGTCGGCATAGTTCGTAATATCGGTCATGATGACCAGGACGTGCATGCCTTTTTCAAATGCAAGATACTCCGCGGCGGTCAGCGCCATACGCGGAGTCGCGATACGCTCGACGGCAGGGTCATTTGCCAGGTTCATGAACAGGACCGCACGGTCGATCGCGCCGGTCTCGCGGAAGGACTCGATGAAATAATTCGATTCCTCGAATGTGATGCCCATCGCGGCAAATACAACCGCGAACGGCTCCTGGGTTCCGACAACCTTCGCCTGACGGGCGATCTGCGCCGCCAGCTGTGCGTGCGGCAGTCCGGACGCGGAGAAGATCGGGAGCTTCTGGCCTCTGACCAGTGTGTTCAGACCGTCAATCGCAGACACACCTGTCTGGATGAATTCCTCCGGATACGCGCGGGCAGCCGGGTTCATCGGCAGTCCGTTGATGTCTCTTCTCTCATCCGGCAGAATCTCCGGGCCGTCATCGATCGGACGTCCCAGTCCGTCGAAGACTCTCGAGAGCATGTCCTCCGATACGCCGAGCTCCATGGACCTGCCAAGGAACCGCACCTTCGAAGACTCTACATTGATACCGGTAGAATTCTCGAACAGCTGCACCAGTGCATTGCCGCCGTTGATCTCGAGAACTCTGCATCTTCTCTTCTCGCCGCTCTCCAGCTCGATCTCGCCAAGCTCGTCGTACGCAACGCCTTCCACGCCGCGCACCATCATCAGAGGGCCGGCAACTTCCTGAATCGTTCTGTATTCCTTTGCCATAACTGTGCCCCCTTACTCCTGGCTCTTGTCGAGAGCCTCACGGATCCCGCTTTCCAGGTTCTTCATAATCCTGTCGTACTCTTCATGGATCTTCTCGATATCCGTGTACTTGTAACGGCCGATGTCTTCACGGCAGTCCAGCTTCACCAGGGAATCGATCGTGGCACCGTTCTTCAGCGCTTCATTTCCCTTGTCAAAGTAAGCCAGGATCAGCTTCATCATCAGGTGCTGCTTCTCCAGGGTCGTATAGGTATCGGAATCCATGAACGCGTTCTGGTTCAGGTAGTCCTCACGGATCGAGCGCGCCGCTTCCATGGTCAGACGGTCCGGCGCGGACAGCGCGTCCATACCGACCAGCTGCACCATCTCGTTGAGCTCGCTCTCCTGCTGCAGGATTCTCATCATCTGTCCCCTGAGCTTCATCCACTCGCCGTCGGTCTGGCTGTCAAACCATTTGCCGAGGGAATCCAGGTACAGCGAATAGGAACTCAGCCAGTTGATCGCGGGGAAATGTCTCTGGTACGCGAGCTCCGAATCCAGTCTCCAGAAGACCTTGACGATACGCAGCGTTGCCTGGGAAACCGGCTCGGAGATATCACCGCCGGCAGGCGAAACCGCGCCGATCGCGCTCAGGGTTCCTTCCCTGCCTTCCGAGCCCAGCGTCACCACGTGTCCGGCTCTCTCATAGAACTGAGCCAGACGGGAGGACAGATACGCGGGGTAGCCTTCCTCACCGGGCATCTCCTCCAGACGTCCGCTCATCTCTCTGAGGGCTTCTGCCCAGCGGGAGGTGGAGTCCGCCATCAGCGCGACCGAGTAGCCCATGTCACGGAAGTACTCCGCGATGGTAATACCGGTATAAATGGACGCCTCGCGGGCCGCAACCGGCATGTCGGAGGTATTCGCGATCAGAACGGTACGCTCCATCAGGGAGTATCCTGTCTTCGGGTCCTTCAGGGCCGGGAACTCGTTCAGAACGTCCGTCATCTCGTTGCCGCGCTCACCGCAGCCGATGTAGACAACGACATCCGCCTCTGCCCACTTCGCCAGCTGGTGCTGCACGACGGTCTTGCCGGAGCCGAACGGGCCCGGAATTGCGGCGACACCGCCCATGGCAATCGGGAACAGGGTGTCGATGACTCTCTGTCCGGTGATCAGCGGCTTGTCCGGCGCAATCTTCTTCACATAGGGTCTCTCACGGCGGACCGGCCACTTCTGGATCAGGGTCAGTTCTTTCTCCGTCCCATCGGCCAGTTTCAGAACCGCTACCGTATCCGTTGCCTTGAAGTCTCCTTCCTGGATCGACTTCAGGTCGCCTTCTGTATTCGGCGGAACCATGATTTTCTGTGTGATAATGTGCGTCTCCTGTACCGTACCCAGGATATCGCCGCCGACAAGATGGTCGCCGGCCTTTGCCGTCGGAACGAAGTGCCATACCTTCTCACGGCTGAGTGCCGGAACCTCAATTCCTCTGGCCAGCAGATTGGAGTTCGTCTGCTTCATGATCTCTGCCAGAGGTCTCTGAATTCCATCATAGATACTTCCCATCAGTCCCGGGCCAAGTTCCACGGAAAGCGGCGCTCCTGTCGACTCCACCGGTTCTCCCGGGGCCAGTCCTGCCGTCTCCTCATAGACCTGAACGGAAGCCTCGTCCCCATGGATCTCGATGACCTCTCCGATCAGTCTCCTGTCCGAGACACGGCACACATCGAACATGTTCGCGTCGCGCATGCCTGTCGCAACGACAAGCGGTCCGGACACCTTCTTAATTGTTCCCTTTGCCATATCTGTCCTGCTCCTTCTACTTTATATCTGTCAGTTGATATCTGACGCAGTCCGGACATAACCTCACGCCTGACGGCGTTTCATGGAGGTATTCAGTCCTTTCCAAACACGATGTCGCTGCCGACTGCCTGTTCCACCGCCTTCTTCACGGCCCGGATTCCGTCTCCTGTGTTGCCGGAGATCCCCGGAATGGGAATCACCGCCGGGCTTGCCTGCAGGCGGTACCGGTCAACCTCGTCGGATATGCGCTTCATCAGCGACTCCGTAATATAGATCACCTCATAATTGCTGTGGGCCAGCCTCTTCAGAAGCTCCGCCGCCTCCTGGTCCGAATCCTCCGCCTCTACACGGAAAGTATCCAGCCCCAGCGCGGAGAATCCATAGATGGAATCCCAGTCACCCATCACTGCTGCCTTATACATACATCACCCTTACCCTTTCCGTGAGCATCTCCTCCGGCAGATTGTTCCTCTTCGCCGCAAGGATAATGCGCACCGTCTTTATCTCATTCTCACGGGCAAGAATGTATGCCGCGACCGGTCCGATCCCGAACGGATTATGAATCTCGGGCCGGATCGTCTCGATCATACGGTTATCACACCAGCGTTCAAAGGAAGCTACGGACTGCTTCAGTTCATCCACCGCGTCTGCGTAATCCGTATGCTCCAGGTACGCCAGAACCGCCTCGGTTCCCGCAGCGGCCGCGTCTGCCAGAAGCTCTGTATCCAGAGTCCTGCAGGGAGCGAGTGCCTTTGCCAGGAACTGTCTGTCCTTTCCGTTTTTTGCGCTGCGGATCGCCGTCTTGATGTCGCCGGTCGCACAGATCAACTCACCGTAATCCGCCAGCAGCTTCTCTCCTGTGGCTTCCCCGGCCTTCCGGACCGCCTCCAGCGCTGCCCGGTCTATGATCGCGTCGCACAGCTGTCCGTCACGGGTCTGCAGCAGGACTTCCTTTGCCTCCCTCGCGACCTCGCGCATCGGCTCCGGCAGAAGCTCATAGTCTGATTCTTCCAGTGCCTGCGCGATCTTCTCCGGATCCAGTGTTCCGCTTCTGAGATAGATGCCCGGATGCTCGCCGTCGATACAGCTGTCCTTGACCGCCGCCTTCAGGTTGTGATAGTCATCCGCCAGACGGAATACATCAAACACCTGCATTCTGTCCGGAACCAGCTCCCGGATAAACTCCCAGGTTTTCTCCTCTTCCTGCGCGAACATCGCCTCACTCGAAAGTTCCTGGCTGCCCCATCCTCTCTCGGAGAGGATCCTGAGACAGTCTTCCTCATTCGGAGCGGCACACAGCTGCGCAATCACGGATTCATTTAACAGGGACAGCTCACGGGAACGGACTCGCGCGACCGCGTAAATATACTGTTCGGCCATTGCTTTACTCCTTTTCCTCAGGGAAACAGGACCTTCCCTGCCGCGTCTGTCATCTGGTCTCTCTTCTCCTCGAAGATCTCTTCCACGGAAAGGTTCTGCTCCAGTCCATCATACTTCAGGATGAAGCCGCCTTCGATTTTCGCGTCCTCCTTGGACACATTCAGGGCAGCCCCCTCCGGAAGCGCCGCGACAAGCTTCGCGGCAAAGTCCTTGGGCAGCCGCTCAAAATCCCGTCTGCTGAAGCAGATCTCACCTTCCCTCTTCAGCGCGTTCTGGCCGATCAGCTTCAGGATCAGCTCAAAATACTGCTCTGTGGGAAGATTCACAAAC
Organism: uncultured Lachnospiraceae bacterium; assembly: GCA_902781455.1. GTDB lineage: Bacteria > Bacillota > Clostridia > Lachnospirales > Lachnospiraceae > Porcincola. Next base: position 32,976 of record CACZJF010000018.1, read on the forward strand.
GCATCCTTTGCCTGGGCGATCACATCCGAGATCAGCCCCTGCTTCGCGCTCAGAAGCATACGCTTTTCCTCGAGCGCCGCAGCCGCGTCTGCCCTGGCAATCAGGTCATCTGCCTGAAGCTGTGCCTTCGACAGGATCTTCTGCGCCTGGGCGTTGGCTTCCTTCCGGGCCTTCTCCATCTCCGCGTCGTATGTGGCCTGTGCCCCACTCTTCACGGACTCGACCGCTTTGGCGCCCTCAGCACGGATATCTTCTAAGATCTTATCTAAACCTGCCATTGATCAGTCTCCTCTATCAAACGATGGTTCGTCTCTTTCCGGCGTTATTTCATCGCGGAAACGCCGAAGATCGCCAGGATGGAGATCAGAAGGGCCAGGATCGCGTAGGTCTCGACCATGGCCGGGAAGATCATGGACTTACCAAAGGTTTCCTGCTTCTTGGTTACCATCGCGATGGAAGCAACCGAAGTCTTGCCCTGGTTGATCGCGGAGATCGGCTCAACAATAATCACCGGAACGCAGGCTGCAAGATACAGAAGGCCGGTGGACAGAGACATGTTCGGATCCGCGCCGCCGCCGAGAAGTCCGATCTGGGACAGGCAGATGAACGCGATCAGAAGACCGTAGATGCCCTGTGTGCCGGGGAGCAGCTGAAGGATCAGAACCTTCGAGAACAGATCAGGGTTGTCCGTGCAGGAACCCGCTGCCGCCTGGCCGGCAATGCCGACGCCGCGCGCGCTGCCAAGTCCGGAAGTTGCTGCCGCAAGTGCTGCTCCGGTAAGAGCGAAGACCAGTCCTAAACTCATAATTACATTTCCTCCTTAAACTTATAGTACTTAGTATTTGCAGCGAAGGGACGGAACTTCTTTCCGCCTCCGTCGTAAAACTTCCCGAAAAACTCAACGTAGGTAAGACGGTTCGTATGAACATAGGCGCCAAGCGCGTTGATCGCCAGGTTCAGGACATTGCCGACCAGGAACACGACGATGAACATCAGAGCGCCGGGGATCGATTTTCCGCCCATGCTTCCCATGGAATTGAACACCTGCGCGATAACGCCGGTTGCAAGTCCCAGTGCCAGAAGCCTCGAATAGGACAGGATGTCACTCAGCCAGCCTGAGATGCCGTACAGCGCATACAGTCCCTTGAGGATCCGCTTGACCCAGTTCTTCGACTCCCTGCCGCCGGTCAGGATGATCCCCACCGCCGAGATGATCATCAGGACCATCATCGGTTTCTGCAGGGAGATGGAGAGCGGGCTCACAGAGAGCATCTCCGCCATCGTCGGAACCGTCAGCAGATATACGATGCAGCTGATCAGAAGCACATACCACAGAACCACGTCATAGACCATGTCCAGGTACTTCTTCTGCCTGATCTGCATGTACGCCTTCGCGCCCAGTCCGACAAACATGTGGATCAGGGCGATGATGAAGCAGAAGGTCAGCATCCGCATCGGCTCATCGAGCGGCGCGAACCACAGCGGCTTCAGGCCGAAGTTTTCTCCCTTCCCCAGGAACGTCTGCCCGATCACCGAGACCGCGTCTCCGAAGAAGGAACCGAACATAAAGCCCCAGAAGGTGGTCGCGATGCCGCACAGGAAGAACATCCGCATCGTCTTCTTCATGCCGGTTTCCATCGTCTTCCCGTACTTCCACAGGATAAAACCGGTGCCGAGGAACATCAGGATGCCGTACCCGGCGTCCGACAGCATAATGCCGAACAGGATATAATAGAAGAGAGAAGACAGGAATGTCGGGTCAATCTCCTTCTTTCCGGGGAGCGAATAGCTCTCCGTGACTCCCTCGAGCGGCGCCGAGAAACCGTTGTTCGTCAGCAGGACAGGCGGTGTTTCCTTCTTGCCCGGATCTTCTATCTCCGCCGCTGCGTTGAACTTGCTCTCGATGCTTTCCGCTACGCTCTGCGCGCCCGGGGCCGGGATAAAGCCTTCCAGATAGAAAACTCTCTTCGACTGGAGCAGCTGCGAGAGCACACCATACTTCTCTGCCCTGGCCGTATAATAGTCAGACGCAAAACGGATATCTTCTCTCGCCGGCGCGTAGGAGCGAATCCGCTCCAGCGTTTCCTCACTCTGCTTCGTCGTGAGGGCAATCTCTTCATCGATCTCTTTCACCCGCTGCTCCGGATTCATATCCGTCAGCGGCGGAGCCGCGAAGTTCATGCGCCTGAGCGCTTCCCTTACCGCTGCCTGATCCTTCTTCTCGCATACCAGGAAAATGCAGGTCTGGGTGGCATCCGTGGAAATGATCTCGCCGTGGAATGTTTCGACGTTTGACAGCTTCTTCAGCTGGGCATAGAGCGTCTCCAGTGTGTACTCTCCCTGAAGCGTACCTGTGAATATCGCTGTTGTCCTTGTCTCAGACAGCTCCAGCGGAAGGTCAAACTTCAGCCACGGCGCAAGCGCCGTCTTCTGGTCTTCCAGCTTCGGGATCCTTGAAACCAGATCCGCGTACTGTCTTTCTTCTTCCAGGATTTCCGTACAGACACGGATCGTCTCTACCGTATTGACCGCCCTTGCGTCATACTCTTCCCGGGTCAGTTCCTTCCTCCCCTCGAAGCTGGACAGAAGGCCGGTTTTTTCCGGCGCGTACCGCTTCAGTACCGCAAGTGCGTCCTCTGCTTTCTCACTGTTCTTGAGGAAGACCTGCTGTGTCTTTGACATATCCGTCTTTTGGAAGATGTCATCCTCTTTTTCCCTGATCGAGATCTGAACCACGCCCAGCACCTGCAGATATTCCAGAAC
>CACZJF010000019.1 GCA_902781455.1 uncultured Lachnospiraceae bacterium
ACATTATACCAAAAAAGGGGAGGCAATGCTCTTTTTGCTGCAACCTCCCGTAGAATCAAGGTTTTTGGACAAAAAACAGGTGGTGTGTTTGACACTACCTCATTCAGGGAAGGAGGAATGAATATGAGTCTGGTGCTGTTATTCATCGGAATGGCCATACTCGTGCTTTATATCAATGAAAAAGTTCGCGGGTATACCATGAAAGGCGTTTTCCTGAAGACTGCAGTCTCTGTCGTTTTTGTTTCAATCGCGGTTACGGCAGATTCTTCCGCTGTGATTGCACCTTTTCTCATCATGGGTCTGCTGTTTGGATTGCTGGGGGATATCTGGCTTGATCTGAAATATGTCTTTCCCTCTCAGGACGATGTATTCACATATGCGGGCTTTCTCGTATTCGGCATTGGACATGTGATCTATGTGGCGGGACTTCTGACGCAGTATGGCGTCAGGATTGATACAGCAGGTTCCTTTCTTCTTGCCGCTGCAGCTGCAGGACTTGTCCTGATACTGGAAAAGCCGATGAAACTGTCATACGGACGTATGCGGCTGATTGTACTGATATACGGATTCTGCTTATTCTCGACGGTGTCTGTATCAGGACTGTTATGGCTTGAACACAGAGAACCGGCGCTTTGCCTGATATTCATCGGAAGTGTATTGTTCGCAGTATCTGACTTGATCCTGAGCGGTACCTTCTTCGGCACCGGAAAGGATCGGCCGGTTGATATTATCAGCAATTATCTGTTCTACTATTCCGGACAGTTTCTGATCGCGTATTCCCTGGTACTGTTTAAAAAATGACGGCGGGACATTTCTCCCCGCCGTGGCGGCATTCCGGAAACCGGTTCTATCTTTGATATGAAAACAGCTCTCAGCGCCGGCTGAGAGCTGTCTTTCCAGACGTTGTTCTGTTTTTCCTAATTTCCCTTACTCGGCCGCTTCTGTCTCAGCTGTTTCTGTCGGGCTGACAGACATGAAAATGTTCTGGAAGTACGGCGCGAAGTCTTCGTATTCCTCATCGCTCGGGGGAGCAACCACGCCGGAAATCAGCGTGCCGTCGCCGGGAAGAATGGAGAATCCGGACGTCTTGGATTCCTCACTGTCGTATCCGATCGCAGGAATTCCGTTCAGATCGAGGAAGAATGACTCGGAAACGTTCGCATCAAGCTCTGCTTTCAGCATATCATAATCGAGGGTATCAGCAACTTCTTCCGGAATTGCCGTGCAGGTAAGGCAGACATTCGCTCCGCCGCCTTCTTCGCCGGCTCTGAAGACAAGCCCTGCCGCCGCTTCTTCTTCGGAAATATCGGTGAGCACCCAGTCAGCCGGCAGATACAGGTCGAAGCCAAGGCCGGTGGAAACCCATGCACCTTCATAGACGTCCGGGTCCATATCATGATAATCAAACATGATCGGATTATCCAGAGAGGATCCCGGGACAGCCTCTGTTTCTGCTTCTGCGTACGCGCACGGAGCAATCGCAGCTGCAGTCAGCATTGCCGTCATAATCATAGCAATTCTTTTCTTCATGTGACATCTCCTTTCAGTAATACCTGAGAAAAAAACTGCGGATCATCGTCCGCATCAGGAATAGAATAAGGTTTTTTGTAAGAAAAAGCAAGCACAGGTTTTGGGAATAAACGATGCAGGGTGTATATTGTATTTTGGAAGGCAATCAGTTAAACTATTCCTTAATTAAACAAGTAACGCATGCCTCACAGCTGGAAAGGAGTACTTTTATGCATCGGAGAATCAGAGACGTCAGACGTTTTTCTTTCTGTCTTTTGATGGTGTTATGTTCAATTGCGTTCGTCAGTATGCCCGCCATGGCAAAGAGTAAGGTAATGATAAAGGATTACGTTTGCTATGGGTTCGGGGCAAGCCTGAAGGTTAAGATCAAGAATTCCCTGAAGCAGACCATTACGGTTACCGGAGCGGCAAAGTGCAGAACGGAAGGGTATGAATACCTCGGAAGCGAATCTGATGTGATTGACTCGTATGATTATGACCGCGAAGATTTTGATGAGTACTTTCTTCCCTGTACCATAAAATATAAAGCAAGAAAAACCGTCAAAATCAAACCGGGTAAGACAAAATGGGTTCTGTACAGAAAGACCAGTAAGGGAAGATATCTCTTTGACGATGGAACAGATGATAAAATCACTGTCACGTACAAGCTCAGAGGGAAGAAAAAGACGATTTCCAAATGGTTTTATGATACGGAGTCATTTGACTGACCGCTTTATCAGCGTGTGAGACGATCATTTGATTTGGTGGAAACCTGTTTATGAAGAAAAATGAAAAAACGAATGTGATGCGTGTACTGGATCAGAAGAAGATCCCCTATACCGCGCACTTGTATCAGCCTGACGCGAGCCTGAGCGGTGAGGAGATTGCCGGGATTCTGAAAGAGGACGCCGGCAAGGTATTCAAAACGCTTGTCACACAGGGAAAGTCCGGTCAATATTACGTGTTCGTCATTCCGGTGGCGGAGGAACTGGATCTGAAGAAAGCAGCCAGGGCATCCGGAGAGAAGGCTGTCAGCATGATCAAACAGAAAGAGCTGCTTCCGCTGACCGGATATGTACACGGCGGCTGTTCACCGGTCGGTATGAAGAAGCGGTTTCCGACATTTATCCATGAGACAGCACAGAACTGTGAAGAGATCTACGTGAGCGCAGGAAAGGTCGGTGCCCAGATTGAACTGGATCCTGCGGACCTGGCACGGACGGTGGGGTGTGACTTTACGGATCTGGTATAGCGGCGGACGAAGAGCCGGCAGGATGAAGAACCAGCCGGAACAGGAGAGCAGGAATAGAAGGAGTCCCGGTCTGTTCCGGGGCTCTTTTTGAGCAGGAGCATAAAAACCTATTGACATGGTAGGCGAATAGAAATATAATCACATCAGCTTCAGAAGAAAGGAGTGTATTAATGTGATTTATGCTGACAATGCCGCCACAACCAGAATGAGTGAAGCGGCAATCAATACGATGACTGAGCTGATGAAGGAAGGCTGGGGGAATCCATCCAGTCTTTATGTACATGGCCAGAAGGCGAAGGAGATTCTGGAAAAAGCACGGGAGGAAATCGCTGAGATCATCAGTGCTGCTCCGCGTGAGATCTACTTTACTTCAGGGGGCAGCGAGGCAGACAACCAGGCGATTCTGTCTGCGGCCGCACTTGGCAGAAAGAATGGGAAGATGCATATTGTTTCTTCCGCTTTCGAGCACCATGCCGTGCTGCACACGCTGTCAAAGCTGGAGAAGGAGGGCTTTGAGATCACCCTTCTGAATGTGCATGAGGATGGACTGATTGTTCCTGAGGAGGCGGCAGAAGCCATCCGGGACGATACCTGTCTGGTGACTGTCATGTACGCGAACAATGAGATCGGTACGATCCAGCCCATACGAAAGATCGGTGCGGTCTGCAGGGAGAAGGGCGTGCTGTTTCATGTGGATGCTGTACAGGCAGTCGGCCATATTCCGGTCAATGTAGCGGAAGACAATATTGACATGCTGTCTGCTTCCGCGCATAAGTTCCATGGACCGAAGGGAGTCGGATTCCTCTACGCAAAGAAGGGTGTCAGGCTTTCGAATCTGATTGAGGGCGGCGCGCAGGAACGCGGGAAGCGTGCCGGTACGGAAAATGTGCCCGGGATTGCTTCCATGGCGACGGCGCTGAAGGAAGCGGTTTCGAAGATGCAGGAAAACACAGAGCATCAGACAGTGATGCGGGACAGGCTGATCGCGGGACTTCAGCGGATTCCGCATTGCGCGCTGAACGGGGACGCTGTACACAGGCTGCCGGGAAATGTAAACTTCTGTTTTGAGGGAATCGAGGGAGAATCTTTGCTGCTGCTTCTGGATGACAGAGGAATCTGTGCTTCATCCGGAAGTGCCTGTACATCGGGGTCACTTGACCCCAGCCACGTTCTTCTTGCGATCGGGAGGGTGCATGACGTCGCTCACGGTTCTCTTCGCCTGAGCATCGGAGAAGAGATCTCAGAGAAAGAAGTGGACTACATGATTCAATCAGTGACAGAGGTTGTCGGATATCTGAGGGGATTCTCTCCGATCTGGAGAGACCTGATGGCAGGAAAAAAAGAGTTTATTCTGTGAGGAGGCGGAAAACATGGCATTATACAGTGAAAAAGTGATGGAGCATTTCCGCAATCCGCGCAACGTCGGCGTGATCGAAGATGCCAACGGGATCGGGGAAGTCGGCAATGCGAAGTGCGGGGATATCATGAAGATGTACCTGAAGATCGAGAATGGCATCGTTGAGGATGTGAAGTTTGAAACCTTCGGGTGCGGCAGTGCCATTGCTTCCAGTTCCATGGCAACGGAGCTGATCAAGGGACAGCCGGTGAGCGAAGTGAAAAAGCTTACAAACAAAGCGGTGGCAGAGGCCCTGGATGGGCTTCCGGATTACAAGATGCACTGTAGTGTGCTGGCGGAGGAGGCGATACAGTCTGCACTGGAGGATTACCAGAAGAGGACTGGCAATCAGATCTGATGCCGGCAAAAGCGAAGGAGACGGAAAGCAGCGATCAGAGGCATAAGGAAGCCGGAAGAAACGAGAAAGGAATAAAGAACATCATGGCAAATATTTACAAGGGAACACTGGGACTGATTGGCGGTACGCCGCTGGTGGAAGTTGTGAACATCGAGAAAGAACTGGGCCTGGAAGCGACGGTTTTGGCCAAGCTGGAGTACTTTAATCCGGCAGGGAGCGTGAAGGACCGCATCGCGAAGGCAATGATTGAAGATGCGGAAGAGAAGGGCCTTCTGAAGGAAGGTTCTGTGATTATAGAGCCGACGAGCGGCAATACCGGGATCGGGCTGGCATCCATCGCCGCGGCAAAGGGATACCGGATTATTCTTACCATGCCGGAGACGATGAGCGTAGAGAGAAGAAATATCCTGAAGGCATACGGAGCGGAACTGGTGCTCACGGATGGCTCGAAGGGCATGAAAGGCGCTATCGCCAAAGCCCAGGAACTTGCACAGGAAATTCCCGGCGGCTTTATTCCGGGACAGTTTGTCAATCCTGCAAACCCTGCGGTGCACAAGGCAACGACAGGTCCGGAGATCTGGAAGGATACCGACGGAAAGGTTGATATTTTTATTGCAGGTGTGGGAACCGGCGGTACGGTAACCGGAACCGGGGAATACCTGAAAGAGCAGAATCCGGAAATTAAGGTTGTGGCTCTGGAACCGGAAGATTCTCCTGTACTGTCAGAGGGCAGGGCAGGAAGCCACAAGATCCAGGGAATCGGAGCAGGGTTCGTTCCGGACGTACTGAATACAAAGGTCTATGATGAGGTTTTCAAGGCACCGAACCAGGCAGCCTTTGAGACGGCGAAGCTTCTTGCGAGGAAGGAAGGCATATCCGTCGGCATATCGTCCGGAGCTGCTCTTTACGGAGCGATTGAGCTTGCAAAGAGGCCGGAAAACAAAGGGAAGGTGATCGTTGCGCTTCTCCCTGACAGCGGCGACAGGTATTATTCCACCGCGCTGTTTACTGAATAAGGCCTTCCGGCTGAGCAGCCAGAACAGACTGGCAGGCTGCACAGAACAGACTGGTAGTCTGCACAGAATAGACTGGTGTTTGCATTGAATACAGGCAGGATTCCGGTGATCCGGAATCCTGCTTCCATGTTTTGGTTTTATACCTGTTTTGCCTTACTGGCTGTTTCACTCTTCGGTCTTGTATGGTATGATAAGCAAAGAACTGTGGTGGTTTCTATCTTATGTGGGTGTGGAGACATGAAGACGATTTGGAACAGGATCATCGGGTTTTTGAATATAGAACCTGATCCGGAGATAGCCAGAGCGGAGAACTTCAAAATTGCGAAACTGATCCTTTTGTTTGGCCTTCTGAGCAGCCTTCTGCGAATTGCGCTGGAGAAGATACTGTATGGACAGCCGTTGTATGAAGCGATGATCTGCTGCGGCGTTTTCGGTTTTCTTCTGGTCTTCTGTTCTGTAAACTGGTACGACCTGAAAAGATTCAGCACCGCTCTGGTGAAGATGGCGATTCTGTGCATTCTCCTTGCGGTCGCGTTTTTTGATTACTATCCCAGTGTCTCTGTTTCTGCGTTTCTGTTCCTGCTTTTGCTGGTGATTCTTCCGCCTATGGTTTTTGACAAGCCATGGAAGCTGCTGGCCATTGTTCTGGCTGCCGGTATGATCGCATTGGTCTTTAACCGAATGGTGCTGGACGAAGCCGTCCGGACGCAGAATATTCTTCGGATTATACTCGTCACTTTTCTTTCTTCCGTGTTTACGGGTTATTTTTCCTTCTCAAGAATACGTTCGCTTCAGATGCGGCAGTCCACGCAGGTGGAAGCGGAACATGATCCTCTGACCGGACTGTACAACCGGGGCGGTGGTGTTATGCTGATCCGCAGATACGTGGAACGGCATGAATCCGGCGCATTTCTGATTATTGATATCGATGATTTCAAGATGGTCAATGATCAGTATGGCCACCAGATGGGAGATGAAGTGCTGAAGGATGTTTCAAAGATACTGCAGTCCTCCTTTATGAAATCGGATATCGTGATGCGGATGGGCGGAGATGAGTTCGCAGTCTATGTACTGGGCATGGTGGACTACACCGTGAGCTGCAGGAGACTGGAGGAACTGAACAAAGCGATCCGGACCATCATGATCAGCAAGAAGGATGGCCGTTATGTGACTGTCAGCATCGGCGGGGCGATCAATGATGGCAGCTATCCGAATTACGAGTCTTTGTACACAGCTGCAGACCAGTATCTTTATCGGACAAAGGCAAGAGGAAAAGACGGTTATTCACTGCTGGGGACAAGCTATAAATAATTTGTCAAAAAACAGGGATAGCCGGAGGGAAGCGTATGGGCAGAAAGCGACTGAGCCTTAGAACAAGATCGATCCTGCTTGTTTCTCTTTTTATGCTTGCCACAAATCTGGCGCTCGGCATTGTTCTGACAAAACAGGCGCATCAATCGACAAAAACACAGATCAATGAGCGTATGCTGGATGTTGCGAATACGGCAGCCGACATGCTGGATGGAGACGCCCTTGAAGGGCTGACGGAAGCGGACATCGGAACGCAGAAGTACCAGATGGCATACGATACGCTGTCCTGCTTTCTGGAGAACATCGGCCTGTACGCGATCTATTATGTGATGGATAAGGGGGATGGGACCTTTGTGTTCGGCATTGATCCGGATCCGGTCAAGCCGGCTGAATTCGGTTCCCCGTGTGTCTGTACCGATGCACTGTATGCGGCAGGCAAGGGGACACCTTCCGTGGATGAAGTGCCTTATGAGGACGCCTGGGGCAGGTTCTACAGTGCCTTCAGTCCCGTGTTTACTTCGGACGGGAAAGTGGCAGGAATCGTCGCGGCTGACTTCAAGGCGCAGTGGTATGAGGACCGGGTTGACCAGGCGCAGTGGACGGTTATCATCGGCTCCAGTCTGTCCGTTCTTCTCAGCATTCTGATTACCGTTTTGCTGGTCAGTCAGTTCTCCAGGCAGATCGGTGGAATCAAGGATAATGTGCGTGAGCTGGCACAGGATCTGGATGCTCTGACCAATGAGCACGGCGGGGACACCGTGGCCATGATTACATCTGATCTGGATGCATACGATATCCAGTCTCTGGGTACGCATATCTCCGAATTAAAAACCAATGTGCGTAATTACATCACACATACCACAACTCAGGCAAACAGTATGATTACAGCGATGGCTTCTGACTATCGCTGTGTTTATTATGTCAATTTTGATGAAAACGACGCTGTGTGTTACCGCGAGGATCATGATGATCCGGAACAGACGCCGGCAGGAGAGCATTTTCCCTATCTGGAACGCTTTACCTGGTACGCGGAAAATAAAGTGAGCGATCTGTACCGGGAAGGGTTTCTTGCCTTTATCGATCCCGACAATGTCAGGAAGCGGCTGGCGGCCGAGCCCATTATTGCCTATCGCTATCTGGTGAAGCGCAGGGATCAGGAATACTATGAGATGATCCGCATGGCCGGGGTGCGCCGCGCGGAAGAGCGCGACGACCATATGGTACATGCCGTAGGTCTTGGCCTGACTGTGATTGACGCGGAGATGCGGGAATCCATGGCGAAGAATGAGGCGCTGGCGGAGGCTCTTACCGTAGCGGAGGAAGCGAGCAAGGCGAAGACAGCATTCCTTTCCAGCATGAGTCATGAGATCAGGACACCGATGAACGCAATCATCGGCCTGGATACGCTTGCCCTGAAGGATGAAACACTGTCGGCACAGACACGTGATTACCTGGAGAAAATAAATGGAAGCGCCCGGCACCTTCTCGCGCTGATCAACGATATTCTTGATATGAGCCGGATCGAGTCCGGACGCATCGTACTGAACAAGGAAGCGTTCCTGTTAAGCAAAGTGCTGGAGCAGATTAATACGATGGTTATGTCCCAGTGTTCGGACAAGGGGCTGACCTATGAATGCCGTCTGCTGAATCAGATGGAAGACTGCTACATCGGAGATGAGACGAAACTGAAAGAGGTGCTCATCAATATTCTCTCCAATGCCGTCAAGTTTACGGACGCGCCGGGCAGCATTACCCTGACAGTGGAGAAGACCGCGTCCTTCCAGGATCAGTCGACACTGAAGTTCTGTATCCGGGATACGGGCATCGGCATGGACCCGGAATACATCCCGAAGATTTTTGAACCATTTTCACAGGAAGACAGCAGCAGGAAAAACAAGTACGGCTCCACCGGTCTTGGCATGGCCATTACCAGAAACATCGTGGAGATGATGAACGGATCCATCAGTGTAGAATCCGAAAAGGGCGTTGGATCGGAGTTCACTGTGACTGTCACATTGAAAAGAGGAGAGCAGAAAGAGACTGTCCTGCTGAACGAAGACGGTCATGGCACAGAGGGCGGTATCTTTGGCGAAGGGACAAGACCGCGGTCTGATGAAGTGCCCCGCGTACCGCTGGCCGGCCGGAGGATTCTTCTGGCAGAGGATACGGAGGTCAATGCGGAAATCATGATGGACCTCCTTTCCATAGAGGACGTGGAGGCGGACCATGCAAAGAACGGGAGAATCGCTGTCAGCCTGTTTGCGCAGAGCGAAGTCGGAACGTACGATGCCATCCTCATGGATATTCGCATGCCGGAGATGGACGGACTGGAAGCTGCCTGTGCCATCCGTGCGCTTGACAGGCCGGACGCGAGAAAGATTCCGATCATAGCGCTGACGGCAAATGCATTTGATGAGGATGTACAGCGTTCCCTGCAGGCTGGCATGAACGCGCACCTGTCCAAACCGGTGGATTCGGATCTTTTGTATCAGACACTTGGTGAACTGATCTATAAGGCGCAGAGCGATCAAAGAGGAACAGATGGATGAGGGAAACCGGACTGATTCATGTCTATTATGGAGACGGCAAAGGAAAGACGACCTGTGGGATGGGACTGTGCATCAGGGCGGCCGGCGCGGGATGCAAGGTGTTGGTCTACCAGTTCATGAAGGACGGACGAGGCCATGAGAGAAGGATTCTGGAAAACCTTCCGAATGTGTGCTGTGCGAATGCGGTGAGAGACGTTTCCTTCAGCTTTCGGATGAGCAGCGAAGAAAAAGACATAGAGAGGGATCGCTACCGGAGGGAGCTGGAACGGGTCTTTGACCGGGTGCGGCAGGAATCGTGGGATGTCCTGTTTCTGGACGAGGTCCTGTATGCGGTCTCCTGTCATCTTCTGCAGGAATCGATACTGACTGATTTTCTGGACACGAAGCCGGAAGGACTTGAAGTGATTCTGACCGGCAATGATCTTTCTGAGGAAGTCAGGAAGAGAGCGGATTATGTTTCCCGGATCGTGAAGGAGAAGCATCCCTATGACAGGGGGCTTCACGCGAGAAGCGGGATTGAATACTGATCATAAAGAGATGGCTTATATCATTACGGCCGTAGGAGCCGGCGGAAAAACTTCCTATCTGAAGAAGCGGGCAATGGAGTATCTCCGGCAGGGGAAACGTGCCGCGATTACAACGACAACACATATCTGGCCGCCCGATCCCGGCAGGCTGCTTTCCGGCAGTTTCATTTTTCCGACCCGGAATACAGTGGAGGACATCGATCTGGTTGATTCCACACACAGTCTGCACTATGTCGGAACCCTGGAGAGTTCCGGCAAGTTAAGTGCGCCTTCGAAAAAGGAATATGACCGGATCTGCCGGGAGTTTGATGTTGTGCTGGTGGAGGGGGACGGAAGCCACTGCATGCCGGCAAAGATTCCTTCCGCGTCAGAGCCTGTGATTCCGGATCATACCGATGAAATTGTCGTGGTCATGGGAGCGCACGCAATCGGACGCCGGCTGGATGTTGTCTGCCAGCGCTATGAAGGAGGCAGCCGGGAGAAGATAACAGAGCAGACGCTGCGCGGGATCGCAGAGGAGCACTATCTTGGTCCGCTTCGGAAACAGTTTCCGAAGGCAGAGATCTTCTTTGAACTGAGTACCATGCCGCGGTCCGCGGATCGGGTGACAGGCGTTTTGATGGCATCAGGGTTCGGAAGAAGATACGGGGGCAACAAGCTGGTGGATCCGTATTATGGAAAGGCTTTGTATCTCCACGCGCTGGATCATATGACGCAGGCGCTGGGGAAAGAGAACATCATCGTGGTCACGCAGTATGAGGAGATTCTGGAGCAGATGCGGCAGAGGGGCATCGATGTGGTCCGGAACGAACAGGCAGCGGAGGGAATCGCTGCTTCGATCCGTTTTGGAACGAAGAGGGCGATGCGCCGCGGCGCGGACGCGGTCATGTTTTTCGCGGCGGATATGCCTTATCTGCCGGCAGAGGAGATTCGCCTCTACGCCAGACAGTTCATCGACAGCCAGAAGCCCTTCGGGTGCATGGAATTCGGGAAAGCGCATACATGCACGAACCCCGGCGCGTTCCGCCTGGAGACAGGCGCTGATAAGCTCCTGCAGCTGAGCGGCGATCGCGGTGCGATGCGGATCATGAAGCAGGAGCCATGGAATATCTATTATTATCAGATTGCGCCGGAATGCGCCGTGGATATCGATCAAAGAGCCTGATCGTGCAGGCGTAGATGAATCAGCGCCCTGATTCCAGGGCGCTGATCGTGTCTTCTCAGTCTGCTTCCGGCGGTACAAAGTCAAACTTTCTTACATCAAAGAGGCCGCCCGTAGTGATCTTGAGATCGGGGATAACAAGCAGGCTCATGAAGCAGAGTGTCATGACAGGCTCGACTTCGTGGCTGACACCAAGCCGTTCATAAGCTGTTTCATGCAGATTCTTCAGATACTTCGCTACTTCCTCTCCGGGCAGGTCACTCATCAGGCCGGCGATCGGAAGCGGAAGGGAAGCGATCACCTCTCCATTCTCCACCAGGACGAAACCGCCTTCCTGGTCGATCAAAGCCTGGACTGCGGCATACATCTCTTCGTTGCTTACGCCGACACAGATGATGTTGTGGGAATCATGTGCGACGGACAGCGCGACAGCGCCTCTCTGAATCCCGTAGTCCTTCAGGAACCCGAGACCGATCTTGCCGGTGTTGTGATGGCGCTCAAGCACTGCGATCTTCACGACCGGCTGCGCAGGATCAAAGATGAAATCTCCGTCTTCATCTCTTCTGACTGTGACGATTGCTTCTTTTGTCGTGACGCCGTCCTTCACGAGCTCAATGGCCTTAACCCGGTCGCTGGTCAGATGCATCTTCAGCTGGTCAACCGTAAAAGGTCTGACATGCATGGAGCCGCGGACCGAGAAGATAGCGGCCTTCTCATAGGAACGAAGATAAACACCGTTCTCGGCGACCTTGTGTCCTTCGATAAACACAGCCTGGGCACGGAATTCCTCCAGATTGTTGAACAGAACAATGTCAGCCCTCTTGCCTGGCGCGAGGCCTCCCCGGTCTTCGAGCTTATAGCACTCTGCGGTGTTCAGCGACGCCATGCAGATGGCCATGACAGGATCAATGCATGCCTTCACAAGCATTCGCAGATGATTGTCGATATGTCCGTCTTCGAATATGGTCTTCGGCTGCCGGTCATCCGAGCACAGGAGGCAGCGCTTGTAATTGAACGGCGTGATTGCCGGAATCAGATACTGCAGGTCATGGCAGGCGGATCCGTCCCGCATCTGGACATACATGCCGCGCTGCAGACGCTCTTCCATCTCTTTGATGGTGGAGCACTCATGATCTGTCTTGATGCCGGCCGCGCTGTAGGCGTTCAGTTCGGCTCCGGTCAGACCGGGTGAATGGCCGTCGATGACCTTATTCATATTCAGGGCGACCAGGATCTTGTTCAGCGCTTCCTCTTCCTTGTTGTAGACACCGGGATAATTCATGAATTCTCCCAGTCCCGGGACATGCCGGTCCCCCATTGGCCACTGCATGTCAAATGCATTCACGATTGCGCCGGAATCCTCCAGGGGAGTTGCAGGTACGCAGCTCGGAATCATATACCGTACCGAAAGCTCCGTCTTCTCCGCAGCGCGGATCATGTAGTTGAACCCTTCCAGACCATATACGTTCACGATCTCATGCGGGTCCGCGATGACCGTCGTTGTTCCGCAGGGGACAACCATACGGCCGAATTCCTCCGGAGAGGTATAGGAAGACTCTATGTGGATGTGCGCGTCAATCAGGCCCGGGGAAGCATAGGCACCCTTCGCGTCGTATTCTTCCTGCCCGCGGTAGTCATCGCCGAATCCGACTATGTGTCCGTCCGTAATGGCGATGGAGTCCTTGCGGATGGTTCCCGTATAGACATCCACGATATTACAGTTATATATGACCAGATCCGCCGGGATCCGGTGCATGGCTGCGTCAATCATGCGGCTCAGAGTCCGCTTATCCATATGTTCCATGCGCTCTCCTCCTGTTCTGAAATCATTCCTGTATATAAATTGAGCATCCCTCGTCAGGGGTGCTGAATTGCGGCAGGTATTGGGATTCTGTCATAGATAACAATTGATTTATAATCAGATTCTACAACACGAAAGAAGTGCAGACAAGTATTTTTGTTGATGTTGCAAAAGAAATATGCGGGTGATAAACTGTTTTAAACAGGATAAGTCCTGAAAGAGAGAAAGAAAGGACAGAATGGGAGACTTGCTATGATTCTGATTCAGAACGGAACACTTGTCTTCCCCGGCGGAAGCCGGAAGGAAGACCTTCTGATTGACGGTGAGAAGATTGCCCGCATCGGGGCAGATCTTGAGGTGCCGGAAGGCTGTACGGTTGTGGATGCGTCCGGGAAACTTGTTTTTCCGGGGTTTATTGATGCCCATACACATTTTGACCTTCATGTCGCCGGAACTGTGACGATTGATGACTTTGCTTCCGGGACGAAGGCAGCAGCTGCCGGCGGGACGACCACGATCATCGATTTCGGGACAGCCTATCCCGGTGAGACCCTGAATGAAGGGCTCGACAACTGGTTCCGGAAGGCAGACGCAGGGTGTTCCTGCGACTATGGATTCCACCAGACCATAACAGAGTGGAACGAGACGGTGTCAGCCCAGATCCCGGACATGATCGAGCGCGGCGCAAGCACATTTAAGATTTATATGACTTACGATACGCAGATCGATGATGAGACTGTGTTCAAAGTACTTCAGCGGCTGAAGGAGTGTGGGACAACCACGGGCTGCCACTGTGAGAACAGCGGCATGATTGACGCGCTCCGCGAGGAGTATGCTGCGGATCCTGACCGGAAGAAGGCAGTGAGTTCCCATTACCTGACAAGGCCGGCCGCCGCGGAGGCGGAAGCGATCGGCAGGTACTGTCATCTCGCCGAGGTCGCGGACGAACCGGTAATTGATGTGCATCTGACCTGTGAGGAAGGACTCGAGGAGATCCGCGCGGCAAGGCGGCGCGGACAGAAGGTGTATGCGGAGACTTGCCCCCAGTACCTTGTGATGGATGATTCACTCTATGAGAGAGAACCGTTTGAAGAGGCGTCGAAGTATGTCTGCGCGCCTCCGCTGAGAAAGAAGACGGACCAGGAGGCTCTGTGGGCAGCGCTTAGGGACGGGGAGATCCAGACGATCTCTACAGACCATTGCTCCTTCACCGTGGAGCAGAAGAAACTCGGACAGGAAGATTTCCGGAAGATCCCCGGCGGCATGCCCGGCGTAGAGACCCGCGGCGCGGTGATCTACTCGGAGGGAGTCGCGAAAGGGCGGATCTCTCAGGAGAAGATGTGCGAGGTTCTGTGTGAGAATCCGGCAAGGCTCTATGGGATGTATCCGCAGAAGGGAACGCTGCTGGTCGGATCAGACGCGGATATCGTCATCCTGGATCCTTCCGGGAAGCGGACCATCAGCGCGAAGACGCAGGTATCCGCATGTGACTATGCGCCGCTGGAGGGGCTGGAACTTTCCTGTGCGATCGATGAGGTCTATCTGAGGGGAACTCTGGTTGCCCGGGACGGGCAGATTGTGTGTGAGAATCAGGGAAAGTATGTGAAGCGCGGTCTGCCGGAGTATTTCTGACAGAAGCGCAGTGCAGGCCGGAAGAGGCCGTTGAAGGCAGGAGGCAGAAGTGGTAACAGACCAGCTTGTGATTGTCCGCGGAGGCGGTGATATTGCGACCGGGACCATCTGGGCGCTCAGGAGAGCAGGATATCCCGTGCTGATTCTTGAGAGCGAGAGTCCGAGCGCGATCCGCAGAACGGTATCTCTGTCGGAAGCTGTCTATGAGGGAAGCGCGTCGGTCGAGGATCTGACGGTCCGGCTTGCGCACAATCTGGATGAAGCGCAGTATTTTCTGTTTGAGGACCAGATCGCGCTGATGGCAGATCCCCAGGGTCATGCGATCAGGGACATCATCGATACCGAATCAAGATACAGCGAATGGGATACCGGTCTTACCACCATGGAAGGCGGAGGCAGACATCTGTTTCTGACGGCGGTTGTGGATGCGGTTCTGGCCAAGAGAAATCTCGGGACGACGAAGGATATGGCCCCCTTTGTGATCGCGCTGGGACCGGGATTCACCGCAGGCGTTGACTGCGATGTGGTCATCGAGACCATGAGGGGGCATTCTCTTGCAAGACCCATTACAGACGGAAGCGCGCTTCCGAATACCGGTGTTCCGGGTCTGATCGCGGGGTTTTCCGAAGAGAGGGTGCTGCACAGTCCGGCGGCGGGGATACTCCGCGCAAAGGCCAGAATCGGCGATCTTGTTGAAAAGGGACAGGTGATCTGCGAGATCGAATCATCAGACGCTGCAGCTTTAGTTCCGGTGCAGGCGACGATCAAGGGACTGCTGCGCGGCCTGATCCGGGATGGGTTCCCGGTGACGGAAGGATTCAAGATTGCGGACATTGATCCCAGAGAATCCGAGTTTCAGAACTGCTTTACGATCTCTGACAAAGCACGGTCGATCGGCACGGCTGTGGTCATGGAACTGACCGGTTTCTGTGCCCGCAGGGCTGTGGATGAGACATGAGAGTTGAATGATAGAAAGAATTACAGAAGTAACTGTCGTCCGGTAATCGTATTACCTGAAAACATTTCAAAATGGAAGGGATACTGCGTATGGAATCAGTAGGTAAGAGTTTTGTCAGGGTTGACGCCCGCGGCAAGGTCACAGGGGAAGCGAAGTACGCGAATGACCTTATGCCGAAGGACTGTCTCCAGGCGAAGGTTGTCCGCTCCACGATTGCCAACGGTGTTGTGAAGTCGATCGATATCAGTGAGGCGGAGAAGGTTCCGGGTGTCGTGAAAATTGTCACCTGCTTCGATGTTCCGGATATCCAGTTTCCGACTGCCGGCCACCCGTGGTCTGTAGAGGCGGCACATCAGGATGTTCCTGACCGGAAGCTGCTCAACACAAGGGTGCGTCAGTGGGGCGACGATATCGCCGCTGTAGTCGCTGTGGACAATGTTGCTGCGGAGAGAGCGGCAAGCCTGATCAGGGTGGAATATGAAGAGTATGATCCCATCGTGACGGTTGAAGAGGCACTTGCGCCGGGAGCGACGCCGCTGCACCCGGACATCCGCAAGGACAATATCTTTGTCCATACTTCCTTCAGGACCTCTCCGGACTTTGACTATGACAAAGCGAAGGAGAGAGCGATTGAAGAATATGGAGAAGAAAACCTGATCGAAGTGGAAGGTGTTTACCGGACACCCCGGATTTCCCACTGCCACATCGAGGTCTGTACGAGCTGGGCATACGTTGACACGAACGGGAAGGTGACCGTCATCTCATCCACCCAGATTCCGCATATCACGCGAAGGGTCATCGGTCAGGCACTGGGCTGGCCGATCGGAAAGGTGCGTGTGATCAAGCCTTATATCGGCGGCGGCTTCGGCAACAAACAGGATGTCCTCTATGAACCATTGAATGCCTATCTGTCAATTGTCTGCGGCGGAAGGCCGGTGTGCCTGGAACTGAGCAGGGAGGAATGTATCTCTCAGACCAGAACCCGTCATGCCTGCAAGGGTGTTCTCAGGGGGCTGGCGACAAAGGACGGAAAACTCCTGGCCAGGGAGGGCGATATCTATACCAACAAGGGTGCGTACGCGTCCCATGGCCACGCGATCACAGGCGGAATTACGACGAATTTCAAGGATATCATGCATGATGAGTACGGGTGCCGTTCAGACGGCTATTCCGTGTATACGTCCTCTGCCGTGTCCGGTGCCATGCGCGCTTACGGCGTTCCGCAGGCGGCATTCCTTGCGGACAGCCTGACAGATGACATCTGCTATGCAGGCGGATTCGATCCTTTGAAGTTCCGTATGGAGAACTGTGTCCCGCCCGGATTCGTGGCGAGCAATGGGATCACGTACTATTCCTACAGCCTGAAGGAGTGCATGAAGCGTGGCGCAGAATTTATCCACTGGGATGAAAAGCGCAGGGAGTACGCGAACCAGACAGGGCCGATCCGGCGCGGCGTCGGAATGGGCATCTTCATGTACAAGGTCGGTGTATATCCGATCTCCCTCGAAACATCGAGTGCCCGCATGATCCTGAACCAGGACGGATCGATCCAGGTCGAACTGAGCGCGACTGAGATCGGACAGGGCGCAGACACGGTCTTTTCGCAGATGGCTTCCGAAACCACCGGAATTACCATGGACAAGGTGTATATTATCTCAACGCAGGATACGGACGTGGCGCCGTTTGATACCGGTGCTTACGCCTCCCGCCAGAGTTTTGTAACAGGCAAGGCCGTCAAGAAGTGCGCTCTGGAACTGAGAGCCCGTATTCTGGATTATGCTTCCTATATGCTGAACCGTCCGGCTGAGGAGCTGATGATCTGGCGGAACAATATCTGTGAGAAGATTCACACCGGTGATCCGGTGCCTGAACGCCCGGCGCGGGATCAGGCTGAGGAGAAGCCGGCGGAACAGAATACGAAGAAGCTGGCGCTTGGAGGGTCTTATATCGATAACAGTCGAAATGATGGATCGGTGGGTGAATCCGCGAAGTACAGTGCCTGGCTGGACGGGAAGGTGAAGGAATATGACATCCATGATCTTCCGAACGGAGAGGCCGCGATCCTAAGAGATACCGGAGTCGAGAAGGACATTCAGCCGGGTGAGGTGCTCCTGAGCATGGAAGAGCTTGCGATGAACGCATTTTACTCGCTGGACCGTTCGGAACACATCACTGCGGAGGTTACGAACCAGTGTAAGGAAAACACCTTTGCCTCCGGCTGCTGTTTTGTCGACATCGAGGTTGACATGCCGCTCGGCAAGGTTAAGGTGAACAATATCATCAATGTACACGATTCCGGAACGCTCCTGAATCCGAAGCTGGCCGAAGCCCAGGTACACGGCGGGATGTCGATGGGAATCGGATATGCGCTGACGGAAGAGATTCTGTATAACGAGAAGGGGCGTCCGCTGAATGCAAACCTGCTCGATTTCAAGATCCCGACGGCGATGGACGTTCCGGATTATCATGTTGAATTCCTGGAGATGGACGACCCGATGGGACCCTATGGAAACAAGGCGCTCGGTGAGCCGCCTGCGATTCCGGTCGCGCCCGCGATCCGCAACGCGATCCTGCACGCGACGGGTGTTTCCATGAAAGAGATCCCGATGACACAGCAGAAACTGGTAGCGGCGTTCAAGGAAGCCGGACTCATCTGAGGAGATAGATATATGTTTGATATAGAGCATTATTATGAAGCGAAGTCGGTAGAGGATGCCGTCCGCCTGCTCAGTGAGCATGAGGATGCCGAGATCATCAGCGGCGGCACGGACGTGCTGGTGAAGCTCAGAGATGGAAAGGGCGCGGGTGGCACACTGGTGAGTATTCATGAGATTCCTTCCCTTCACGGCGTGTATGTGCAGCCGGATGGAACCCTGGAGATTCGCCCGGCAACCTGTTTTACGGATCTGACTTACCACCCCTTGATTCAGAAGTATGTTCCGTATCTGGGAGAGGCGGTCGATACGGTCGGCGGCCCGCAGGTGCGCAATCAGGGAACCATCGGCGGAAATATCTGCAATGGCGCTACCTCAGCTGACTCGGCCGCGACGATGCAGACGCTGAATGCGGTTGTGGTCCTGCAGGGTGTGGACGGTGTGCGGAGAGTTCCTGTCACAGAGTTCTATACCGGACCCGGCAGAACCGTGCGGCGCCATGACGAGGTGTGCAGGGCATTTGAGATTCATCCGGAGGATTATGTCGGCTTCACGGGCTGTTATATGAAGTACGGCAAGCGCGCTGCCATGGAGATCGCGACCCTTGGCTGCTGCGTCAGAGTCAGGCTGGATCAGAGCCTGAGCACGATCGAGGAAGCGAGAATCGGGTACGGCGTTGCCGCGCCGACGCCCATACGCTGCCCGAATACCGAGGCGGCGCTTGTCGGTAAGAGTGTGACAGACGAGGGCATCTATGAACTGATCGGAACCGGGGTGCTGGATGAGGTCAATCCAAGATCTTCCTGGAGAGCATCCAAAGAGTTTCGTCTCCAGCTGATCTCAGAGCTTGCGAAGCGCTCGCTTCGGGAAGCAATCCGGCGGTCCCTGAATCATGAAGCTCCCGGCCTTGCTGCTCCTGATGAAGAAAGGCGGTGATCCGTTATGCTGAATATTGTACATATGTGGGTCAATGGCAAAGAGGTTGAACTGGCGGTGGATCCCCGGGAGAGCCTCTTGGAGACACTCAGGGAAAAGCTGAACCTGACTTCCGTCAAGAAAGGATGCGGCGTCGGGGAGTGCGGTGCGTGCACCGTACTGATTGATGGTGTTGCGGTGGATACCTGTCTCTATCTGACCATGTGGGCAGACAGCAAACATATCCTGACGACTGAAGGCCTGAAGGGACCGAACGGAGAGTTGAACCCGATTCAGCAGGCATTTATCGACGAAGCGGCGGTTCAGTGCGGATTCTGTACGCCCGGACTGATCATGACAGCCGTTGAGATTGTCGGAACCGGCAGAAAGTATACAAGGGAAGAACTCAGAAAGCTGATCGCGGGACACCTGTGCCGCTGTACCGGTTATGAGAATATTCTCAACGCGATTGAGAAGGTCGCGGGAATCCATTCTTAAGCGCAGAACAGAAGCAGCAGATCAGACTGATACGCAGGCCAGTGTATGGAACCGTACACTGGTCTGCGCATGTCTTGACATTCCTTCTGCACCATGTTACCATCTTAATGCTTTATCGCATTAAAGTGATATCACAAAGGAGGAATGGAGAGATTATGAAGAAGATTCTTGCTGGGGTTCTTTGTACGGCAATGGTGATATCCTCGCTGGGGATGATCTCATTTGCGGATGAGACGGAAGCGGCGGCAGGCGGCCTTGCGACAGAAGGAAAGTTTGTTGTCGGTTTTGACGCTGAGTATCCGCCGTACGGCTATATGGATGATGACGGCAATTACACGGGCTTTGACCTGGAGCTGGCCGCGGCGGTCTGCGAGCTTGAGGGCTGGGAACTTGTCGCGACGCCGATTGACTGGGACTCCAAGGATATGGAACTTGATTCCGGAAACATTGACTGTATCTGGAATGGCTTCACGGTAAACGGAAGAGAAGATGACTACACTTTCTCGGTTCCGTATGTGGACAACAGCCAGGTAATCGTTACCTCCGAGGACGCGGGAATCTCCACTCTGGATGACCTGGAAGGAAAGATCGTCGGCGTGCAGGCGGATTCTGCGGCACTTGCGCTTCTGGACGAGGGCGGAGACCAGGAAGAACTGGGTGCTTCGTTTGCCGAACTGCAGCAGTTCGCGGATTACAATACTGCGTTTGCCGAACTGCAGGCCGGCTCTCTGGACGCGGTCGCGATTGATGTCGGTGTTGCGAATTATCAGATTGCCGGAAGAGAAGGATATATCATTCTTGATGAGTATCTGAATTCCGAACAGTATGCAGTCGGATTCAAGAAGGGCAACAACGAACTGTGCGACATTATCAACGCGGATCTGATGGTGCTTCTGACAAGCGGTGTGTTTGATGAGATCGCCGAAAAGTATGCAGAGCTCGGTATTGAGCCGGATATGCTGTGCCTTGCGGACAGCTTCAGCCTGACACCTGAGACAGAGGCAGAATGAAGAAAAGCCGTGAATGACGCACGGCATTGATGCAGGGACTGGTATGGCCCGCTGATGTGGTGGGAGATAGGGCCATACCGGTCTTCTTTATTGAAATCATCGGAGGAAATATGAGTTTTCAGGTTATCATGGGACAGCTGGCCGGGGGACTGGTGAAGTCGATTGAGATCTTTGCCCTGACCCTGATTTTCTCTCTTCCGCTGGGACTGCTGGTCTCCTTCGGACGTATGGGGAAGAACCGGGTGATTCGCAGTCTGGTCTGGTTTTATATCTCCGTTATGAGAGGAACCCCGCTGATGCTCCAGCTGCTTGCGGTTTACTTCGGTCCTTATTATATCTGGGGCATGAAGCTGGGCAGGGCGTGGCGCTTCATGGCGATCATCATTGCCTTCTCGGTGAATTACGCTGCCTACTTCGCAGAGATCTACCGGTCGGGCATCGAATCCATGCCGCCCGGACAGTATGAAGCGGCAAGGATTCTGGGCTACTCAAAGACCAGCACATTTTTCAGGATCATTTTCCCACAGGTGGTCAAGCGGATCCTGCCTTCCGTAACCAATGAAGTCATTACGCTGGTAAAGGACACTTCTCTTGCATTCTCGCTGGCTTACGCGGAGATGTTCACGATTGCCAAACAGATCGCGGCGAAGGAGACGAGTTTCATGCCGTTCCTCGCGGCCGCTTTATTCTATTATGTATTCAATGCGATCGTCGCATTTTTGATGGAGCGGATCGAGAGCGCGTTGAATTACTATACCTGACGGAGGGAACATTATGGCGATTCTGGAGATGAATCACATCAAAAAGTCATTTGACAGTCTGGAGGTCATCCAGGATATATCCCTGAAAGTGGAACAGGGAGAAGTGCTGTCAATCATCGGTCCGTCGGGTTCCGGAAAGTCGACGCTTCTGCGCTGCGCGACATTCCTTGAGACAATCGATGCAGGAGAAATCAGGTATCTCGATGAGAGAGTTGCGTGGGTGGAGCCGGACGGGACAAGACAGTATCCGAAAAAAGACCAGCTCAGAAAGGTGTGTTCCTGTTTCGGGCTTGTGTTTCAGAGTTTCAATCTGTTTCCGCACTACTCTGTCCTGAAGAACATTGTGGATCCCATGGTGCACAATCAGAAGAGGAACAAGACGGAAGCGGTGAATGAGGCCATGGAACTGCTCGGCAGAATGGGGCTGAAGGACAAGGCGGATGCTTATCCGTGCCAGCTGTCCGGCGGCCAGTCGCAGCGTGTCGCGATCGCCAGGGCCCTCGCGTTGAATCCGAAGATCCTGTTTTTCGATGAGCCGACCAGCGCGCTGGATCCGGAGCTGACGGGCGAAGTGCTGAAAGTGATCCGCTCGCTCGCGGACCTGCATATCGCGATGGTCATTGTCACGCATGAGATGAGTTTCGCGAAGGAAATCTCAGATCATATCATCTTTATGGACAAGGGTGTGGTTGAGGTGGAAGGAAGCGCGCAGGATGTATTCGAGGCAGACCATGAGCGGATGCAGGCCTTCCTGGGAAAGCTTGCGCATTGACGCTGCCGCGGTATTTCTCTGTGCATTGCACTGTCTTTCCGACCGCAGATTTTTATACGGATCCGGAACACGGATACACGTACAGGCCGCCTTCGGGCGGCTTGTTTTTTTGCATGCGCTGTACTATAATGCGAAGCAATCTGAACATGGTGCGAGGCACCTGAAAGCATGCATGCTGTACGTTTCGCGCGGCGTGCGTGTGAAAGAGTTATGAGTGGAAAGAAGGTTGAAAATATGGCAAAGATCGATATTATCTCAGGTTTTCTCGGAGCAGGCAAAACGACGCTGATCAAGAAGCTGATCAGTGATGTGTTCGCAGGCCAGAAGGTGGTACTGATTGAAAATGAATTCGGCGAGATCGGCATTGACGGTGGTTTCCTGAAGGAGGCCGGCATCAATATCACCGAGATGAATTCCGGCTGCATCTGCTGCAGCCTTGTAGGGGATTTTTCTGAGGCTTTGAAGAAGGTTGTCGAAGAGTTTCATCCGGACCACATCATCATCGAGCCGTCGGGTGTGGGCAAGCTGTCTG
This sequence comes from uncultured Lachnospiraceae bacterium, assembly GCA_902781455.1. Lineage (GTDB taxonomy): Bacteria > Bacillota > Clostridia > Lachnospirales > Lachnospiraceae > Porcincola. The sequence goes on from CACZJF010000019.1 coordinate 22,614, forward strand.
ACATCCGGAGTGCCATCGAGAACACATCGAAGGATTGCGATCTGGAGATCGGATCGCTGGTCACGGTCGCCGATGTGAAGAAGGCGAAGATGTATATGAAGAACTTCGGTGAGTTCTATAACAATCAGATAGAGAGTGCCGGGACGATCATTTTATCCAGAACACAGGACGCGTCCAAGGAGAAGATCGATGAGGCGATCTCGATGATCCGCGGGAAGAATCCGGATGCGACCATCATCACGACGCCCTGGGATGAGCTGAGCGGAAAGACGATCCACGACGCGATGGAACAGTCGGTATCGCTGGCTGACCAGCTGCTGGCGGAGATGGCAGAGCACGAACATGAGCATCATCATGATCATGACGAAGATCACGAGCATCATCACGATCATGACGAGAACCATGACCACGATCACGAGCATCATCATCACGACCATGACGATGACCATGACCATGATCACGAGCATCATCATCACGATCATGACGAGGACCATGACCACGATCACGAGCATCATCACGACCATGACGAGGACCACGACCATGATCATGAGCATCATCATCACGACCATGAACAGGAACACCAGCCGGATGAGAACGGGACGGTGATCTACCATTCTCATGACCACGCGCATCACCACCATCATCATCACGGCGGTCATGACGCGGACGAGGTATTCCAGAGCTGGGGAGCGGAATCACCGAAGACTTTCACAGATGAAGAGATTACGCGTATCCTGAAAGCCCTTTCCGAATCGACGGAAGACAACTATGGTGTGATTCTCCGCTCAAAAGGTATGGTACCGCGCGCAGATGGAACCTGGATTCACTTTGACATGGTTCCCGAGGAAACCCAGATCAGAACCGGAGCTGCCGATTATACCGGCCGTATCGTGGTCATCGGCGCCGGGCTGAAGGAAGATAAGATCCAGAAGCTGTTCGGGCTTTGATGGAATGCGCGTCAGGCCGTACTGCATCAGATATAAACGTGCGTTTATAGATGAGAGGAGAGATGAATTATGTTAGAGGTTCCGGTATACGTGATCACCGGCTTCCTGGAGAGTGGAAAAACTTCTTTTATCCGTGATGTGCTTCAGAGTCCCGACTTCGCTGATGGAGAGAAGACGCTGGTTCTTCTGTGCGAAGAAGGTGAAGAGGAATACGATGAGCATGAACTGAGCCGGCACAATATCTATCTGGAGCGGATAGAGAAGGAAGAAGACCTTGCCCCTTCCAGCCTCGAGGTCCTTCACAGACGTCATAAGCCAAAACGCGTTTTCGTGGAATTCAACGGTACGTGGGATTCCATGAAGTTTACCACCGGACCGATGGCAAAACGCTGGGAACTGGCACAGATCATCACACTGGTGGACGGCTCTACATTTGAAATCTATCTGCAGAATATGCGGCAGATGATGAGCAACATCTTTATGGATACGGAGCTCGTGATCTTTAACCGCTGCACGACCCAGATGGATCTGCAGATGTTCCGAAGGACCGTAAAGGCAGTCAACAATCAGGTGGTGTGCGCGTTTGAGGATGACAAGGGACAGCAGATCGACATCGGAAAAGCACAGCCGCCCTTTGATCTGAGCGCGGACCCGATTGTGATCCCGGATGAAGAATTCGGACTGTGGTATCTGGATGCCATGGATTCCCGCGAACGGTATGAAGGGAAAAATGTCCGGTTCAAGGGAAAGGTGATGATTCCGAGAAAGTTCCCGCAGGGCGCGTTTATCCCGGGACGCAACGCGATGACATGCTGCGTCAACGATATCCGGTTCATCGGGTTTGTCTGCCATTCCAAATATACCGACCGTCTTACGCAGAAACAGTGGCTGGAGGTTACCGCCCAGGTACGCTATGAATTTGTTCCTGAGTACAATGGGGAAGGTCCGGTCCTGTATGCGAGGCATCTGAAGAGTACAGAGCCGCCCGCGGAGGACGTTGTCTTATTTAACTGACTGAACATCGCTGGAGCATTGCGCATGCTCCGCGGCGGGAAGATGATCTTCCGCAGCCCTGGTATTTTCCAAGCCGGGGCTGTTTCTGTTTATTTATGGATAAATACGCAATACTTGTTTAAATGACACTTGCCTGCAGTGCGAAATCGGAATATACTGAAGATGTATCGGGACGCTTCTAAGAGTATCGAGGGAGAAGCAGTGAATATCGCACGAAAGGCAGGGTGAATGCATGAAAAGAGTCGGACTGCTCACAAGCGGAGGCGATTGCCAGGCGCTGAACGCAACAATGAGAGGTATTGTCAAGGCACTGGGCCATAATATCCAGGATCTGGAAGTATATGGTTTCATCAATGGTTATCATGGCATGATCTACGGAGACTACCGTCTTCTGACCGGGAAAGATTTCTCAGGAATCCTTACCAAAGGCGGAACGATGCTGGGTTCTTCCAGAACGCCGTTCAAGGATATCCGCAAGCCGGACGCGAATGGCGTGGACAAGGTTGAGGCGATGATGCAGAATTATTATAAGCTTCGTCTGGACTGCCTGTTTGTTCTCGGCGGAAACGGCAGCCAGAAGACAGCGCATCTGCTCAGTGAAGAAGGCTTGAATGTCATTCATCTTCCCAAGACGATTGACAATGATATCTGGGGAACAGATATGACATTCGGATTCTACAGCGCGGTCAATATCGCGACGGATGCCATCGACTGTATCCATACGACGGCTGCATCGCACAACCGTGTTTTCATCGTTGAAATCATGGGACACAAGGTTGGCTGGCTGACCCTGTACGCCGGAATTGCCGGCGGCGCGGATGTCATTCTGCTTCCGGAGATTCCGTATCATATTGATAAGGTCATAGAGGCAATTGATGCCAGAACCAGGAGCGGCAAGGGCTTTACGGTGATTGCAGTCGCGGAAGGCGCGGTATGCGCGGAAGATCTGAAGCTCTCCAAGAAGGAATACAAGAAGAAGATGGAGAAGAACAACTATCCGTCCGTCGCGTATGAGCTCGCAGACCAGATTCTGAAGAAGAGCGGAAACGAAGTCCGTATCACGGTTCCCGGACATACGCAGAGGGGCGGCGCGCCGTGTCCGTATGACAGAGCGCTTTCCACCAGACTTGGAGCAGCTGCGGCGCAGGCGTTCATGGACGGAGATTTCGGCAAGATGATCGGCATCAAGAACAACAAGACCGTCCGCGTCAAGCTGAAAGATACCGCCGGCAAGCTGAAGGTTGTGGAGAAGGACGACCAGTTTATTCAGGAAGCGAAGATGCTCGGCATCAGCTTCGGAGACTGAGGGAGACTGAGCTGACAGCCGCTCAGCGTTGAAACTTTTCCCCTGATGGGGTATGATAAGTGAACAGGTAACGTCAGATGCTGCACCGGCTCTTACCGGGGCAGCATCGTTTATGAATGAATTGACCGGGGGAGATACGTGAAGTATCAGGCATTATACAGAACCTACCGCCCAAGGACCTTTGACGATGTCAAGGGACAGGACGTGATTGTCCGCACACTCCGGAATCAGGTAAAGACCGGGAGGATCGCGCACGCGTACCTGTTCTGCGGAAGCCGCGGAACGGGCAAGACGACCTGCGCCAAAATTCTGGCCGAGGCGGTCAATTGTCTGCATCCGGTGGATGGGAATCCATGCGGGGAATGTGAATCCTGCCGCGCGATCAGAGAAGGCAGCAGCCTGAATGTGATCGAGATGGACGCGGCGTCCAGAAACGGAGTCGAAGATTTCCGCAGGATCATTGAAGAGATTGCATATCCCCCCGGAGAAGGCAGGAAGAAGGTCTATATCATCGACGAGGTTCACATGCTTTCCTCCGCCGCCTTTAACGCATTTCTGAAAACGCTGGAGGAACCGCCGGATTACGCGGTATTTATTCTGGCGACGACGGATCCGCAGAAGCTCCTGCCGACAGTGTTGTCCAGGTGCCAGAGGTATGATTTCAGGAGAATTCCTGCCGGTGTGATCGTGGACCGGCTGAAAGAGGTTTTTGCCGCGGAGGATGTCCAGGCGGACGAAGAAGCGGTCCGTTCCATTGCCAGGCGTGCAGAGGGCGGACTTCGGGACGCACTGAGCATTGCAGACCGATGCGTTTCCTTTTTCCCGGGAGAGAAGCTGACAGGCGCACATGTCCTGGAAGTACTGGGCACTTCGGATACAAGTGTATGGAGAAGCATGCTGCAGCACACGCTGGACGGGGACGCTGCAGCTTTGATCAGACAGTTCGACGATCTGCTGATGGACGGCAAGGACGTCAGGCAGGTGATCTCGGATTATACGTGGTATCTGAGAGACCTGCTGATCTTCAAGGCATCAGGCGGTTCTGACGAGACAGACAGCCTTCTTGAGGAAGACCGCCAGACACTGCTGCAGGATGCGGCGAAGCTTGACGAACGGCAGATCATGTATGAGATTGAAGTGCTGTCGGAACTTTCCTGGTCCCTGCACAGCTCATCGAATACCAGGGTACTGGCGGAGATTGGATTGATCAATCTGTGCAGGCCTGAGACAAAAAAGGAACTAACGGGTGCGCTGGAAGCCAGACTGTCGAGAATCGAGGCTCAGCTGGAACATGGCGTTGTGACAGTGCAGGGTCTGGTGCCCGGCGGCAGTATGTCAGTTCCTGCTGAAGTGGCAGGGTCCGGCAGGACTGCATCTGAGACAGAGCCGGATTCTCCCGGCGGAAGGACTGCGTCCGTGACCGGAGCAGATGGCCCGGTGTCCGGCCGGGGTGGTCAGGAATTATCGCAGGTGGTCGTTCCGGAACTGTTTTCCCGGATCGCCTCACAGTGGAAGCAGACCATGAGTGCACTTCCGAACAGGGGAAGAGGAGAAGTGCTTGCCAACTGCAGCACGATCTCATTTTCCAAAGAAGAGCCGGATACATTGTTCATCACGCTGGACGACAACTGGTACCGGTCGCTCTCAGGAGATAAGAAACTGATGGAAAGCGTTTCAGACGCGATTGCCGCCAAATATGGCGTTTGCCCGAAGATCCGGTTTATCAATGCCTCCCAGGGCGGTCAGGGCTCTATGACACAGATCGGATCCAAGGTACAGGCTCTGCAGAAGGAAGGAATCATGTTTCCCATCGATGTGGAGTAAAGACAGTTTTTCAGATAAAACGGAGATCAGACAGGAGGACAGATATGGCAAAGAGAGGCGGATTCCCGGGCGGTATGATGCCGGGCAATATGAACAACCTGATGAAGCAGGCGCAGAAGATGCAGCAGAAGATGGCTGAGCAGCAGGAAGCGCTGGAGCAGAAGGAGTATTCCGCGAAAGCCGGCGGCGGAGCGGTCGAAGTGACTGTGAGCGGAAAGAAGGAACTGACGAAGGTGACAATTGATCCGGACGCGGTTGATCCGGACGATGTGGAGATGCTGCAGGATATGATTATCGCCGCGGCGAACGAGGCACTCCGCGCAGCCGAAGAGGATGCCCGCAGCGCGATGGGCGGCCTGGCCGGCGGACTTGGCGGTCTCGGCGGCCTGGGATTCTGATATTATGGAATACTATGGCAGCCAGATCAGCAACCTGATCGAACAGCTGGGCAGTCTTCCCGGAATCGGCCACAAGACCGCGCTCAGACTTGCATTTCATATTATCAGCCTGCCGCAGGAGAAGGTGGAAGCGCTGGCTTCTGCTCTGACGCAGGCCAGGACGCATGTGCGCTATTGCGCGGAATGCGGTACGCTGACGGATCAGGACCGCTGTCCGATCTGCCGGGATCCGAAGCGGGATCACCGTACGGTTATGGTTGTAGAGAACAGCAGGGACCTTGCAGCGTATGAGAAGACAGGGCATTACCATGGTGTTTACCATGTGCTGCAGGGAGTGATTTCTCCCCAGCTTGGCATCGGCCCGTCAGATATACGGCTGAAGGAACTGATGCAGCGGCTTCAGGGAGACGTAGACGAAGTGATCATCGCTACAGGCTCCAGCCTGGAAGGCGAGACCACAGCCATGTATATCAGCAGGCTTGTGAAACCGACCGGTATCAAGGTGACACGGATCGCAAGCGGTGTTCCGGTCGGAGGAGATCTGGAATACATAGACGAGGTGACGCTGCTGCGCGCGCTTGACGGAAGAGTGGAGCTGTAAGAATGAAGGAACGGCTTAAGTATCTGTGGGACATGCTGTCCTTTCGCACGATGTGGGAAGACCAGGAGGAAGAAGACTGGGAGGACTACGATCAGAAGGACAATTATGTTTCCGGAGAGGTATATGCGGACGATACAAAGAAACTTGCCGGACTCGGTTCGGGCATTGTTTACCTTGCGATTATAGCGCTTGTTGTAATCGCCGTTGCGGCATATCTGATCATGAGCCGTTTTCATCTTTATACAGGGTATTCTGTTACCGCGTTCTATCCGGCAGAAGACATTGCCGGCACGCGTTATGAGAAGCTGGGAAACGGCTTTATCAAGTACGGTTCGGATGGCGTTTCATTTGTCAATGGAAAGAATGAGACCCAGTGGAGTGCTGCTTACACGATAGAAACACCGAAGACGGATATCTGCCAGGAAGCCATGCTGATCTATGAGCAGCAGGGGTATCTTGTTGAGATTGTCGATACCGAAGGGGTGATTGGCTCCTACCAGACAGACTTCCCCATCCTGAAGGGAAAGGTTGCGAAAAACGGCGTTGCCGCCCTGATGCTGAAAGACGACAGAGATGTGAGAATCCGTCTGGTGAGTACTGACGGCACTGCGCTGGCTGAGGTCAGGACAACGCTGGAGGACCAGGGACAGCCGACCGACATCGCGCTATCGTCCAATGCCCAGAAGCTGATCGCGTCATGTGTGAAGATTGGCTCCGGCACGGTTGACAGTGTGATTGCGTTCTATGATTTTTCTTCTGCCGTGAATTCGGACGAAACGCATCTTGTGGGATCAATCGAATACACGGACGAAGTATTTCCTTCTGTCTGCTTCCTGTCGGACAGTACTGCAGCAGCCATCGGAGATTCCGGCTTTATTGTTTTCAGTACGGGAAAGGATCCCAGAGAGAAGGCGTCTGTCTCATTTGGCTCTGAGATCCTGAGCGCGTTCCATGACAGCAGCAACATCGGGTTCGTAATGTCGAGCGATTCTCCGACACAGCGATATCGGATGCAGGTGTACGGCGTGAATGGGAAGAAGAAGTCTGACATGACCTTTTCCCACGGTTATTCCGGGATCCGGATGGATTCCGGAGAGATTCTGGCAAATGACTCCGGGCACATGATGGTCTTTACGCCCGGCGGAGTCAGACGTCTGGATACGGACTATGAGAAGCAGATTGGCTCGTTTGTAAAGATTCCCGGATTTCGGAGATACGCGGTTCTGACGAACAGCGGCATGGAGCGGATCCGGATTGAGTAGCAGACAGTTCCCAGGTAGGAGAAGGAGACCGGCATGGCCCAGACACAGCTGACATCGATTCCGATCGTTATGATCATCGTTTGTGTCGTTCTTGGACTGAATATCCTGTCCGGCGTGCTGCGCGGATTTGTGAAGAAGATCTCCGGAATCGCTGCGTTTTTCCTGGCAGGGATTCTGGTGACGACGCTGCTTCCGCCCATCACTTCCTGGCTTCACACGACCCCTGTGTATTCTTTTATTCTGGAGCAGTGTGAGAAGGTCGGGACAAATCTCGTTCAGAATTCCATCTCCGGCGCGTTGGGCGCGGCGGAAGGACAGGGAAGTGTATCCGGCGCGGGAGATGCTGCGTCTGTGATTGATGCGGTGAGAGCAGACGACGGGAGCGGCAGGCTTGACCGCAGCAAGATCAAAGAGCAGCTGCAGGCCATGGGGTATGACGCGTCGGTCATTGATTCCATGTCTGATGCGGAGCTGGAAAGCTACGCGCAGCAGCTTACCGGTTTTTCCGCCGGCATGATCGGACCAGCCGGTCTGCTTGCGATTGGCGCGGCGGATACAGGACTGGTCTTGTCAGACTCCATTTTCCTGCTGGAAGAATCACAGCCCGGCGCCTGGCAGGCGGATCCTTCCGGACAGGCAGAAGGCCTCACGGACGGGGAGAGCATTTTGTCCAGGCTGACTGCAGGGATGGACCGTGTAGAGCAGACGAAGTTTATTGAGAACCTGCCTCTGCCGCAGTCCATCAAGGATCAGATGGAAACCTTTAATAATGAAAATGGATACCAGAAGCTCGGCGCGTCGGACTTCGGTTCCTATATCATTCATTATATAGCGAGCCTGATCATGAATATTCTGGCTTATGCGGTAACGCTCTTTGCTGTGTGGCTGATCATACGCCTGATTCTGGGCGCGCTCTCAGTATTCCGTTACCTGCCGATTGTCGGAACGGCGGACCATCTGCTCGGCCTGATCCTTGGACTTGTGCAGGGTGTCCTGATCATATGGGGTCTGTTCCTGCTTTTGTCATTGTTTTCCACGACCCAGATCGGCACCGGGCTGATGCGTGAGATTCATGCTTCAGGCTTTCTCTCTTTTCTCTATAATACAAATCCATTCCTGAACAGCGCCGCAGGCGCGATCAAGGGGATTATGTGAGGATGTTATGATTAAGAATGTCGTTCTAGATATTGGCGGTGTGCTGGCGAACTATCATACGCTGGATTACTATATTTTCGGAGGGTGCAGTGAAAAGACTGCCCGGGAACTGGTAAAGGTCACAATGGAATCACCTTACTGGGCCCAGAATGACATCGGGCTGATGCCCTATGACTGGATTCTTGGGAAAATGAAAGCGCTGAATCCGTCTCTTTCCGATGAGATCGAGAAGTCGCTTCGCCGCCAGACCGGAATTGTGAGCCGCAGGAAAGAGTCGAAGGACTGGATCGAGACAATCCGGAATCTGGGATACCGCGTGCTGGTGCTTTCCAACTTCTCGTGGATTGCCCTGAGAGACTGTCCTGACGCGATGGACTTTCTGGGTGAAAATATGGGCGGAACCGGTAAGACCGGAGCGTACGGTGTGATTTCGGAAGGCATCCTGTCCTGCACGGTACATACGGTAAAGCCGTATCCGGCGATCTATGCGCATCTTCTGACCCGGTACGGACTGATTCCGGAAGAGACTGTGTTTGTGGACGATACGCAGGCGAATCTGGACGGCGCCAGGGCGTACGGGATTCACACCATATTGTTCCGGAGCAGGGAACAGGTACTTCAGGAACTGTCTGAAGCTGCTGAAGCTGCACGGAGCAATCCCTCCGACAGAGCATTTACATAAAAAGATTTTGTTGTATAATAGCTTTTGCTGTGTATTCATCTCAGGCACAGCCGACTCTGCCTGGTGCAGAGCGAAATGGGAGGGAATATGAGTTTCTTTGATCTGCTGACGTTGTTTGGCGGGCTTGCGATGTTTCTTTATGGCATGCGTCTGATGGGAGACGGCCTGAAAGAAAGTTCATCCGGCGCGCTGAAGACGGCAATGGAGCATGTAACCAACAATCCATTCAAGGCCTTTTTGCTTGGCTTCGGCGTTACGGCGCTGATCCAGTCTTCTACTGCTACAATCGTGATTACGTCCGGACTGGTCGCAGCCGGAATCCTTACACTTCACCAGTCACTTGGAATTATCATTGGCGCGAATGTCGGAACGACTGTCACGGGACAGATCATCCGGCTTCTTGACATGGATGCCTCCGGCGGTTCGTGGCTTCAGATCTTCAAACCGTCGTCGCTGGCCCCGATTGCGCTGATTATCGGTATCATCCTGATCATGGCGAAGAGCGTCAAGAATTCGCGCTCCATCGGCAATATCGCGATCGGATTCGGCATCCTGTTTTCCGGATTGCTGAATATGACGGATGCGGTAAGCAATCTTACAGAGTCAGGTGTTCTCGAGAAGCTTCTGGCCGGACTGGGCGGCAATCCTGCCATCGGATATGCAACCGGTGCTGCTGTCGCCTTTGTGCTGCAGAGTTCAAGTGCTACGATCGGTATCCTGCAGGCATTTTCCGCGTCAGGTGTTCTGACATTTGAAGCAGTGTACCCGGTGATCATCGGTGTCTACCTCGGAGACTGCGTTACAACAGCAATCGTATGCTCCATCGGCGCGAAGGAAGACGCGAAGCGTGTCGGCATCATCAACATTCTGTTTAATCTCAGCAAGACCGTACTGATATTTGTTGTAATGTTCATCATTCACAGAATGGGCCTGCTGGATACCTTATGGAATAAAACGGTGAATTCCAGCATCATCGCAAACACGAATACGGCGTTTAACCTCGGCTGTGCGCTGATACTCTTCCCGCTGCTGAACACATATGAAAGGATGAGCCGCAGGATTGTGAAAAATGAGCCTGTTCCCGAGAACAGGTACAAGGATAAGCTTGACGGGCTGAACCCTGCATTCTTCGCGACTCCGGCGCTCGCGCTTAAGAGCTGTTATGATCTGCTGCTTGCGCAGTATGAAGCAGCCTGCGCCAATGTCAGACTCGCGGTTACACTTCTGCAGGATTACGATGACAGGAAGGCCGACCAGGTCGATGAAGAAGAGATGAATATCGACCTGCTGACGGACCATGCCAGCCAGTATATTGTGCAGCTGCTTCCGCATCTGCGTGAAGAGTATCATATCCAGACGCTGGACCAGTATTACAGGGTCGTATCGGAGTTTGAAAGAATCGGCGACGAGGCTGCCCGGATCTCGAAGGCGGCAAGAGATCTGTCTGAGCGCGATCTGAACTTTTCGCCTCTCGCGCAGGAGGAATTGAAAGTACTGTTCGAACTGGTTTTCCAGATTCTGGAAGACACGGACAAGGCTTTTCGCAACCGGGATATCGACGCGGCTTACCAGATCGAGCCACTGGAAGAAGTGGCAGACGAACTGATCTCCATGTTCAAGGTCAATCATCTGAACCGTATGGGAAACGGGAAGTGCAATCTCTATGCAGATACGAATTTCATGAACCTGCTTTCCGCATGCGATCATATTGTGAGTGCATGCACCAACGTAGGAGAGGCAGTCATCATCCGGGTCAGACCGGAGCTTGCTGCGAAGGAGCACAATTATTTCGAGTCTCTCCGTGCCGGCGAGGACGAATCCTACAACGATGCGTATCAGAAAGCACATGACGAATACTTCGCAAAACTGCCGAAAGAATCCCTTGACGGCGGCTGATTACAGAAGCCGGAAAGAATGTTTTGCACTTTTCTGAATCAGATTGCAGACAGCAGAAAAAGTATTCTGAGAAACAGAAAAAAAGTGTTGACATCTAACTTTAAGCGTGATAGATTAATCGAGTCGCCCGAGAGGCGGCAGAGTTCTTTGATAACTGAACAGTGAAACAACCTTGAAAGTTCTGAAAAGTTTTATTTAAGGAACTGACCTTTAAAAATCAGTAAAAACAAGGATAAGGAAAAGTCAGCAGACAATTCCGAACCTTGATCAAATTTTTTTCGAGAGTTTGATCCTGGCTCAGGATGAACGCTG